>NZ_JAOWDP010000067.1:21048-117607 GCF_030334595.1 Citrobacter sp. Ce104 | reverse complement strand
CTGTATGCGCAGACGCTGGCGGAACAAGGATTTGTTACCCTGGCATTCGATCCCTCTTACACGGGGGAAAGCGGCGGCTATCCGCGAAACGTCGCCTCACCGGATATCAACACTGAAGATTTCAGCGCGGCGGTGGATTTCTTAGGGCTGCAAAAAGAGGTGGATCGCAACCGTATCGGGCTGCTCGGTATTTGTGGCTGGGGCGGCATGGCGCTGAACGATGCCGCGATGGATACCCGCGTTAAAGCGGTGGCTACCAGCGTGATGTACGACATGAGCCGGGCGATGGGCCATGGTGTGGGGGATGGCAAAGACCGTTATTCCACCGCCGACCGTCGTGCTGTTCTGCAATATCTGAATGAACAGCGCTGGAAGGATGCGCAGAGCGGCACGTTCGCACACGGTGCTCATGATATTAACGTCGACAGCAACGGCAAGGCCAGCGCGGGCGAGCGCGTTCTGCCAGAAACGCTGCCGGCAAATCCGCATCCGATACTGAAAGAGTTCTTCGATTACTATCGCATGCCGCGCGGCTTCCACGAGCGTTCCGTTAACTCGACCGGGGCGTGGACGGCAACGATGCCACTGTCGTTTATGAATATGCCGCTGCTGAGCTACGCCAGTGAAATCACCATCCCAACGCTTATTGTGACCGGTGAGAAAGCGCATTCACGCTATTTTGCTGAAGATGCTTTCAAGGCGATTGGCAGTAAAGACAAAGAACTGGTAGTGGTGCCAGGGGCAAATCATGTGGACCTCTACGATAACGTGGCCGGAAAAATACCTTTCGCGAAGTTCGAACAATTTTTCCAGACCAAACTGAAATAAACCCTCTCCTGAATTGATGCAAAGCCACCGGCCTCTGGCGGGTGGCTTTTATCCTGATCTTCGTGAAATTTCACTATGTCGACGCTAAACCAAACACCATCACATCCTCATCAGCGCGCATACTGGGGCGGTATTTTTGCCATGACCCTGTGCGTGTTTGTGCTGATTGCTTCTGAATTTATGCCCGTCAGCCTGCTCACGCCGATTGCCCGCGATTTAGGCGTGACGGAGGGGCTGGCAGGCCAGGGGATTGCCATCTCCGGCGCACTGGCGGTTCTGACCAGCCTGACGCTTTCAACGCTAGCAGGAAAGATGAATCGTAAATTCCTGCTGCTGGGAATGACGGTTCTGATGGCCGTATCGGGGCTTATTATTGCGCTGGCTTCCAGTTATCTGATGTATATGATCGGTCGCGCGATGATCGGTATGGCGATTGGCGGATTCTGGTCGATGTCTGCGGCAACGGCGATTCGTCTGGTGCCGCAGCAACAGGTCACGCGTGCGCTGGCGATTTTCAATGCCGGTAATGCGCTGGCGACGGTCGTGGCCGCGCCGCTGGGAAGCTATCTGGGTGCCACGGTCGGATGGCGAGGCGCTTTCTTGTGCCTGGTGCCCATCGCGGTGGTCGCCTTTATCTGGCAGTGCATCAGCCTGCCCAGTATGGATGCGAATAAAAGCCGCACGTCACCTGGCGATGTATTCCGCATACTTAGCCGCCGCGTGGTTGCGGTTGGCATGCTGGCCTGCGGCCTGTTTTTCATGGGCCAGTTTACGC
This sequence comes from Citrobacter sp. Ce104, assembly GCF_030334595.1. Lineage (NCBI taxonomy): Bacteria > Pseudomonadati > Pseudomonadota > Gammaproteobacteria > Enterobacterales > Enterobacteriaceae > Citrobacter > Citrobacter sp. Ce104. The sequence goes on along the minus strand of NZ_JAOWDP010000067.1, from coordinate 116,004 downwards.
TATTTACCTATGTGCGCCCGTTCCTGGAGACCGTGACGCGGGTTGATTCCTCAGGCTTGTCGTTGATTTTGCTGATTATCGGCGTAGCCGGTTTTATCGGCACGCTGGTTGTTTCGACATTCCTCAACAGAAAATTCTATCCCACGCTGATGGTCATACCCGGACTGATGGCCGTCATTGCCATCGGCCTGATGCTGACCGGGCATCTGGTCTGGACGGTTTCGTTGCTGTTAGGGCTCTGGGGCATGCTGGCCACCGCTGCGCCAACCGGATGGTGGACATGGATTGCGCGTACGTTGCCTGATAACGCAGAAGCCGGAGGCGGGCTCATGGTCGCGGTGATTCAGCTCTCCATCGCCCTTGGATCAACGGCAGGAGGCATCGTGTTTGACCACCTCGGTTGGCAGAGCACGTTTGCCATGAGTAGCGTGCTGCTCCTTTGCGCGGGCGTACTGACCTTTTTTACCGCACGCCAGAAGGCCGGTGCGCGTTAATCCGGCGAGGGCCCGCGCTCCAGAAAAGTGGAAAGCGCAATATAGCTGCGTACGGAACGTACGCCCTCAAGGCTCTGAATCTCCATCAGGAAATTTTCCAGCGATTCGGTATCGGCGGCGCGTACTTTGATAAAGACGCAGCCGTCGCCGGCAACGGTATGCAATTCTTCCACCTCCTTGCGGCTGGTGAACTGCAAAAGGGCGCGCGTCGCCTGATAGCTACTGGTGTCGATAACCAGAAACGTTAACAGCGTCCGTCCCAGCTTGCAGCCATCCAGGACCGCCACGGTACCCTTGATCACCCCATCGCGCTTCAGTCGTTTTACGCGATCGTGAACCGCCGGGGCTGATAAGTTCACAATCTCACTCAATTCCGTGTAGCTGCGTCCTGCATCCTCTGCCAGGGCACTTAATATTTTTCGGTCAATGGCATCCAATTCCGCCGGTTTATGTCTTGTCTGCCGAATACCATCTTTTTCTTTATCAAATGCGCTCATAGGGCTTCTCAATCTGAATAAAAATATGAATATACTTAATTCTACCTAATATTATTAAGCCATAAAACGAATAATGGAGTTGCAATGCCTATCGCACTTTTCGCCCTCGCCGTGGGCGCATTTGGTATCGGCCTGACGGAATTTGTCATCGCCGGGATCCTGCCACAAATCGCAGCAGAATTTAGCGTCAGTATCCCGAAGGCGGGAATGATGGCGACGTCATACGCGCTGGGCGTATTTATTGGTGCACCGCTGTTAACGATTATTGGCGCGAGGATCCCCCGCAAGGCCATGCTGATTACGCTGGCGGGTATTTTTACGGTCGGTAATATCATTACGGCCATCGCGCCGACGATGGCGATAGCAATTGTCGGTCGTATTATTACCTCTTTTAATCACGGTGCCTTTTTTGGTATCGGCTCGATTATTGCCGCATCGCTGGTGGCACCCGGACGCCAGGCAAGCGCCATTGCCTTTATGTTTTCGGGGCTGACGTTAGCCAATCTGCTTGGCGTTCCGGTGGGTACGTGGCTTGCGCAAACCTTTAGCTGGCGGCTGGTATTCTGGATCATTGCTGGTATCGGGGTGCTGACGATGGCAAGCATAGCCGTGCTGGTTCCGCATATTGCGAAAGGCAAAGCTATTGCTTTACGCAACGAACTGAGAGCCTTTGTTGACCCGCAGGTGCTGCTGGTCATGGGGATCACGATTTTCGGTCCGGCCGCCTTTTTCACCTCGATTACCTATATTGCGCCAATGATGGTGCAGGAGGCCGGTTTCTCCTCAGGCGGCGTGGCAGGGTTAATGGTGCTGTTTGGTCTGGGACTTGCTGTCGGTAACTGGATTGGTGGACGCTTCGCTGACCGCTCTCTGTTTGGCACGCTGTTCGTTACCCTCGCGGCTCAGGGGTTGGTGCTGCTGGTCTTCTGGGCGGGTGTTGAAAGCCAGTGGGTTGCCGGCATCTCAGTCTTCCTGATGGCGGCCTTCGGCTTCGCGACGGTCTCACCGATTCAGAAACTGGTTATGGAGCGCGCCAGCCATGCGGGAGCCCCGACAATGGCGGCCTCGGTCAATATCGGCATGTTTAATCTGGGAAATGCGCTGGGGGCATGGGCCGGTGGGGTAACCATTGCTGCGGGTTTTGGACTGGCTTCTCCGAACTGGGCGGGCGCAATTCTGTCCTTCATTGCGTTGGGCCTCGCTGTTCTTGCATGGCAAAATGCGCGTAAAGGTTATATTTTGCCGGTACTTGAATAAGTTACACAAGGCGATGAGCGCCCACTATGTGTTGGGCGCTCTTTTAAATGATTTAGGTGATTTTCTAAAACGGCTACTGCAAATTTTTCTCTTTCAAGAATTTACTCACCAAATCAGCAATCTGCACATTATTTAAATCAGAGAACGGGAAGTGGGTATTCCCTTTGATTCCCACTTCTGGCAGATGCGTCACAGTGACATCCCCGCCATGCTTGTTCACCACATCACGCCATTCGCGAGCCATCGCCAGACGTACGCGCCAGCTGTCCTGCGCGGGCATGGCGACAGGTTTATCCGGTATGTTATCGCCGTAAATAATCAGAATCGGGATTTTGGTCAGAGCCATAAACTGCTCCATCGGCACCGGCTCACCCTTCAGCGTGTCGAACGCGCTTGGCATAGGGGCTGGGAGTTCTTTTTCCGGGAAGACAAAGCTGCTGCCGGGCTCAAAGGCGACAATGGCTTTGACCTTGTTGTTTTTCAACGCCGTGTACCAGCCTGGTCCACCGCCCTGAGAGTGGGTGAAGAGGATAGCGGGGCCGGATTTATCCACGACGGCGGACATCGCATCAGAGATGACATTGATATCAAACGGCCCGGTGTTCGGGGTCATCTGACGGAAATACTGATTCAGTGCTTCTTTGTCGTGAGAGAACTGAACGTCCTTAAAATACTCTGGCCACACGCCAACGCGGAACTGGTTGAACCACATTTGTTCATCCGGTTTAGGCGTAACCGTACCTTCTACCGTCGTGCGCCCGGCGCTGCCACGGCGTGGCTGATCGACAAGATAGGTTGAGAACCCGCGACGCAGGAATATGTTCTGGAAACCTTCACGACCATCCGGGGTACTTTCCCAGGTACGGGAGAACTGACCTGCGCCGTGCAGCATGACAATAGGGTATTTATGCGGATTCTCCGGGATCTGGTAGAACACAGACGCATGATCGCCATGCCAGGTTTGGCCAGCTGAATCCAGCGGCTTTTTCGCATCAAATGTTCCTGGGGCGGTAATGATGGTGCCACCAGCAGAAAAGCTTCCTTGTTCCTGAATGACCAGCGGCTCGGCATAGACCGACTGAGCCACCAGGCCACCCGCCATTACGCAGATGGCCAGTGTTTTTAAGATTGTCTTCAAGATTACATCCTCTGTTATGTTTGCCGTTCAATCATATCTGAGTTGTCCGCGTTAATTATTTAGCACCCCTGATTGCCCTTATTTGGCAGACTCATGAATGCGGACGATTAACTGCGTATTGTCTCTAACCAGCTGGTGACCGTTTCAGTGGTTCTTCGCTCCTGGTCGCATTCAATGACCAGCGGTTTTTCCCGACGCGCAGTTGGGGCGAGACGGGCAAGGATGTCGTCGCTGTCTCCTTTACCGTAGCCACCGTGAGTAATGAAGGGGATGAGTAATTTGCCCCCAAGGTTGTGGCTGCTGAGAAATGCTTGCACGACAGGCGGCACGCTGGTCCCCCAGATCGGAAAGCCTAAATACACGGTCTCGTAGCGTGAGATATCTGCAACGCTATTTTTTAATGCGGGTTTGACTCCCCGCTCACGCTCATTTTTCGCCTGTTCAACGGTCTGAAAATAGTCTTCCGGATAAGGCGTAGCCGGTTCGATTTCAAACAGATTGGTATTCAGGCTGCGGTGAATGACGCCCGCAATGACGCGTGTATTTCCGCTGCGGGAAAAGTACGCCACCAGAACACGGCTTTTACCCTGCACGTTTGTGGTTTCGGTCGCAGCTGATGCCAAAGAAACGTTCGCCAGCGTCAGCCCGGCAAGTGCGGTGATTAACATTCTGCGGTTGGGATCATGCTCCATAACCCACTCCTAATTGTTTGCGAGCGCCTGCTGCAGCGCCTTTTCAGCCCGCGTTGCTGCATCACTTTCGCCATGTTCACGCAGAACCTGTGCCAGCTGGCGCAGCTGCGCTGCTGTCAGGCCGACCCGCATGCTTGCTCGGGTATGCGACAGCAGTTGTGATTCAACGCCTGGTGTAGCCGCTAATGCGCCAACCGTTGCCAGCTCGCGGCTTTGCCAGTCGAGGTTATCGCGGGCGAAAATGTCACCGAAAAGATGCGTTTGCAGGAACTGGTTAATCACTGGGGCAAAATCAAACAGCGGACCCTGGACGGGAGCGCCTGAGATTTTCGTCTGGTTTGCGGTACCGACACGGCGAAGCTCATCCCCGACAGGGATGGTGGCGACCGGTTCTTTACCTTCAACGTCTTCGATGCCACGTTGTTTACGTGCTTCGACGACCTTCATCAGTTCACTAAGCGCATTCAGGCTACGGGGGAAGCCCGTATAGGCGTAAAGCTGGACGAGAATCTCTTTGGTTTCGTTTATCGTGAGCCCGGCATCCAGTCCCTGATTCAGGGCTGCATTCAGCTTATCCATCTGACTGCTGGCCATTGATGCCGCAATCAGCGGGATGGCCTGTTGGCGGACTGACAGCGTATCTGAAACCGTTTGTTCGTGGTTCATTTCTGAGGCTCCTTTATTGACGGGGGCAGCATGTGCCGCGAGACCAAAACCAAAGGTCAGCAGTACCGCTGCCGCTAATGCTTTAATGGGCGTGGTATTGTTCATCTGTCACTAACTCCTTCCAGTTAACGCTTTTGCCATCCACAATCCCGGTTATCGCCAGATGCGTCATCGCGCTGCCGGGTGCCGCCCCGTGCCAGTGTTTGACGCCCGCCGGGCAAGAGACAACGTCACCGGCGCGGATAACCTGCACCGGCTGGCCTTCTTGTTGGGTGAGCCCCACACCCGAGGTTACAATCAGCCGCTGACCTGCCGGATGCGTATGCCAGGCGGAACGAGCGCCGGGTTCAAACGTGACATAAGCCCCGGAAACAGGGATGTTGTTATCCGGTCTGAAGAGAGGATCAACCCGGACGCGACCGGTAAAGTTCTCGGCGGGCCCATATACCGCGTTCTGACTTCCTGCGGGGGTGATATGGACAGCGGGATTTTGCTCCGCTGCCCAGGATGAAAATGTAATCGGCAGTAACAGCCCGAGGTAACGTAAATGTCTGATCATGCAAAGCGTCCTTATCAATGAAGAGGGGATTGCCTGCGATGATTTTATCGAGAGGGTGATGACGTCAGGCTGACGCCCCCCTGACAATTCTGTCAGTTAACCCGGGTCCCGGCTCAGTGCCGGATTGAGCATTGCCCGCCGCTTTATCCGCTTGTATCGCAAAGGTGAGGCCAAATGTATTGATGCCACCTTCACTACGGGCAAAGACATCTCCCTTGTGCATAATGGCGACGGCACGCACGATCGACAGGCCCAGTCCATGGTGGGTATCACTCCTCGCCCGGGAGGTGTCAACGCGATATAACCGCTCGAAAAGCCGGTGTAAGTGCTCTGGTGCTATCGGATCGCCCAGGTTTGACACTTCAACACAGGCTTGATGACCGGTTACGCTTAACCGCACCGTAACCGTGCTATTGGACGGCGAATGCCTTGCGCTGTTTTCCAGTAAATTAGCCAATGAGCGATGGAACAGACGTCGGTCGATGTGCGCGATCACGTCGCCCTGAACATCCAGAGAGAGCTGTTTTTCAGCAAAAGAAGGTTCAACGTACTCCGCTGTTTTCAGGGTTTCTTCTCGCAGCGACACTTGGGTCAACTGGGACGCATGTTCACCCGCGTGGGCATGGGACAGGAACAGCATGTCGTTAACGATAGACGCCATGCGTTCCAGTTCTTCCAGATTAGAGCCCAATAATTCTTCCAGTTCATCATGCGAGCGTCGGCGCGAGAGCCCCAGTTGCGTCTGGCCGATCAGATTCGTAAGCGGAGTCCGGAGTTCATGCGCAACATCGGCATTAAAGCTGTCGAGCTGTCGCCAGGCGACCTCTTGCCGTTCCAGCACGCCATTAAAAGATGATGCTAACTGCTGTAATTCGTCAGGTAATGCTTCGGTATTCAGGCGCTGGCCATGGTCTCCCGGTGCAAGATGCCGGGCCTGTTTACTGAGCGCCCCAACGGGACGAAGACCGATCCTTGAAACGATGTATCCCAGTAAAGCGACAATCACGACGCCCAGCGCGGTAATGATTAACAGCGTCCGGGTGAAGGCATTCAGTGTGCCCATATACGGCGTGGAGTCGATGGCAACGATATAGCGCAGCTCAGGCCTTTCACCGTTGGCGGGGATCGTTTTCACTAACAGAAACAGCGAGCAGGCACCTTCCGATGCGCCGGGCACTTTATTAAAGCCTTCCTGTAAAGAAGACCACTCAACACCCACCGGTGGTGTTCCCCCCATGCTAAAGCGTGGGTTATCGCTCACTATCCAGTAACGAACGCGTTCACCTTCAGAATTGGTTAACACGGTGAATTTATTGGCAAGCAGTGACCAGCCGTCAGCCGAGGTTCGTGCGGTGATCCACGGACTCATTAATGATTCCCGGAACAGCAGTTCGTTGTGCATCTGCTTTTGCAAAGAGTCATGCAAAGAGCTTCTGAGCAGGATGCCGATAACGGACACAATCAGCAGCGCGGATAAGGCAAACATCAGCGCCAGGTGAACGGAGATGGAACGCTCAGGCAAGCATATCCCCTTCATTTATTTGGACCGGACTTCGAGGACATAACCCATGCCACGAACGGTATGCAGCAGTTTGATATCGAACGGGGCATCCACTTTGGCTCGCAGGCGTTTAATGGCCACTTCAACCACGTTGGCATCGCTATCAAAGTTCATATCCCATATCTGCTCAGCAATCATCATCTTTGACAGGATCTCTCCCTGATGTCGGGCCAGAAGGCTCAACAGGGAAAACTCTTTCGCGGTCAGTTCCAGCCGTGTTCCGGCGCGAAATACCCGACGAGCCAGCAGGTCGAGATGCAGGTCGTGAATTTACAGTTGAGTGATGTCCACGCCATCCGTAGAACGACGACGCACCAGGGCCTGAATACGCGCCACCAGCTCAATAAGCGAAAAGGGCTTGGGCAGATAATCATCCGCGCCAAGACGCAGCCCTTTAACGCGTTCATCGACCGAACCCCGTGCCGAAAGCATCAGCACCGGCGTCTGTTTGGCTGCTCGCACACCCTCAAGTACCCGGTAACCATCCATCCCCGGCAGCATCACATCCAGTATTATCGCGTCGTAGTCGAACTCCAGCGCATAATGAAGACCTTCAGCGCCGTCTGCAGAGACATCTACCGTAAATCCGAACTCGCTCAACGCACGGTTAAGGTATGTTGACGTTTTTTCTTCATCTTCGACTAACAACAGGCGCATAACGGGACTTCCTCTTAGCTTTTCATCGGTGCTTCAATACCTGAACAACCCTGTTACTGAGACCATTTTGCCTTCTGATTGCCAACATAAAGCTGACGGTTACCTGACAAAAATGTTATTTCCGCGTCAGGATGCTGACAGCGCTCGCACCCTAATCTGAGCCTGCAAATTTAATCCGCGAGCCTGAATAACCAGGCTGACACTCATCGGGAGAGACCATGAAATTCACGCTTATCAGCGCAATATTGCTCACGGCAATGGCTGGAGTGACCTCAGCCAATGCGGCCGATTACAAAAAAAATCCATTCACGCTGGCCTATGACGGCGCCATCACTGAGAACGTTAAAGGCAAGGTCAATATTCACCCCGTGAAATACGATCTGCATGGCATCCAGATTGCTGCGAATGTCTATACCCCTGCTAACTACGATCCCGCCAAAAAATATCCTGCCGTGGTGGTGGCACATCCTAATGGCGGCGTAAAAGAACAGGTCGCCGGGTTGTATGCCCAGCGTCTCGCCGAACAGGGCTACATCACGATTACCGCCGACGCGGCTTATCAGGGGGCTAGCGGTGGGATGCCTCGCAGCGTGGATAAACCCGCTAATCGCATTGAGGATATCCACGGTATGGCTGATTACATCAGCCAGTACCCCGGCGTAGATACCGCCCGCCTTGGTCTGCTGGGTATTTGCGGAGGCGGCGGGTATTCACTGGTAGCCGCCGAAACTGACAAGCGGTTCAAATCGATAGCGACCATCAGTATGTTTAATTCAGGCCTGGTGCGACGTAACGGTATGCAGGATTCACAGCTGGATACTATCCAGCAGCGTCTTCAGCAGGCTTCTGACGCACGCGCTCAGGAAGCTGCCGGAGGCGAAGTGCTTTACTCCGGCGATGCCAATCTGACTGATGAACAGATTGCTAAATTACCCTTTGCCTTATATCGCCAGGGCTACGAGTATTACTGGAAAACTCACGCCCACCCGAACTCTACGTTTAAATACACCACCAGCAGTCTGCTGGATTTGATGAGTTTTGACGTCACGGACCATATCAATCTCATCAATCAACCGCTGCTGATGATTGCCGGTACAAAAGCGGATACGCTCTATATGACTGAAGATGCGTTCGCGAAAGCCACCGGTACGAAGGACAAAGAACTCTTATTGATCGATGGCGCTACTCACATCGAGACTTATTGGGTTCCTGAGTACGTTGACCAGGCGATGCAAAAGTTAGATGTCTTTTTTGATAAAAATATTTAATCCGTATCTGTCGATACCCCGAGGGGTATCGACTTATTCAGTATTTATTGTTCAGCTTAACGAAACTGGGCAGAAAGATAATTACGCACATTAAATAGCCGCTATGAATTAAATTCATAAAACAATTGGGCATGTGATGGCTATGTTTACCTGAATAAGTCTGTGAAATGAAAAATCCACGCAATTGCGTGGATTTTATAGTTTTTAGTGATTCTTATGAGATGTATTGAGATCTCATGAGACAGCAGATTTTATTTAGACGTTGAACAGGAAGTTCATCACGTCGCCATCTTTAACGATGTAGTCTTTACCTTCCGCACGCATCTTACCGGCTTCTTTCGCGCCTTGCTCACCCTTGTAGGTGATGAAGTCTTCAAACGCGATGGTTTGCGCACGGATAAAGCCTTTCTCGAAGTCGGTGTGGATCTTACCGGCAGCCTGCGGAGCGGTCGCACCGACAGGGATGGTCCACGCGCGGACTTCTTTCACGCCAGCGGTGAAGTAGGTCTGCAGGTTCAGCAGCTCGTAACCAGCGCGGATAACGCGGTTCAGGCCCGGCTCTTCCAGACCCATTTCAGCCATGAATTCTTCACGGTCAGCATCATCGAGTTCTGCGATGTCAGCTTCAACGGCAGCGCAAACGGCAACAACAACAGACCCTTCTGCCGCCGCGATTTCGCGCACTTTATCGAGGTATGGGTTGTTTTCAAAACCATCTTCGTTGACGTTGGCGATATACATCGTTGGCTTCAGCGTCAGGAAGCTCAGGTATTTGATGGCTGCTTTGTCTTCTTCGGTCAGCGTTTTCAAAGCGCGCAACATGCCGGCGTTTTCCAGCTGTGGCAGGCATTTTTCCAGCGCAGCCAGTTCCGCTTTAGCGTCTTTATCGCCGCCCTTGGCCTTCTTCTGTACGCGATGGATAGCGCGCTCACAGGTATCCAGGTCAGACAGTGCAAGTTCGGTATTGATAACTTCAATGTCGTCAGCCGGATCCACTTTGTTATTAACGTGGATGATGTTGTCGTTTTCAAAGCAGCGAACCACATGGCCGATAGCTTCGGTTTCACGGATGTTGGTCAGAAACTGGTTACCCAGGCCTTCACCTTTGGATGCGCCTTTTACCAGACCGGCAATGTCGACGAATTCCATCGTGGTTGGCAGGATACGCTGCGGTTTGACGATTTCGGCCAGCTGATCCAGACGCGGATCGGGCATCGGGACAACACCCGTGTTCGGCTCGATAGTACAGAACGGGAAGTTTGCCGCTTCAATACCCGCTTTTGTGAGCGCGTTGAACAGGGTAGATTTGCCTACGTTTGGCAAACCGACGATACCGCATTTGAATCCCATGTTTAAATCACCTTAATCTTTTGATATTCAATCTGTTATAGAAAACAGATTGTAGAAAAGTAAATAACTTTGCCTATTATACACAGCACGCGAGAAAAATGCCGCACATCGCTGCTTATTGCGCTTTAAAGGTGTGTAACCGGCTCGTTGCCTTGGTCAGGCCATCTTTGAATAAAATCTCGGTACAACGTGCCGCTTCGTCAATCGCTTCATCGATTAACTTCTGTTCTGAAACAGGCGGTTTGCCTAAAACAAATCCGACAACCTTGTTTTTATCGCCCGGATGCCCAATTCCGACGCGTAAACGATGAAAGTTAGGGTTATTGCCCAACTTACTGATGATGTCTTTCAGGCCATTGTGTCCGCCATGACCGCCGCCAAGCTTAAATTTGGCTACACCAGGCGGCAGGTCTAACTCGTCGTGTGCGACCAAAATTTCATCGGGATTAATTCGATAAAAACTGGCCATCGCGCCGACAGCCTTGCCGCTCAGATTCATAAATGTGGTCGGCACCAGCAAACGAACATCTTCCCCTTCGAGCGTTACTCTGGAGGTATAGCCGAAGAATTTCGGCTCATCGCGCAGGGGAGCGCGTAATCTCTCTGCCAGAAGATCGACATACCATGCGCCTGCGTTGTGTCGCGTTGCCGCATACTCTGCGCCGGGGTTCGCCAGGCCGACAATCAATTTAATCGCCACGTATTTTGTCCTGAGTGTTTCCATAAACGACGTGTAGTTTACTGTCTGAGGCTGCTGTTGACAAAAAACTGCGTACTAATCGCCAAAAGCTGAATAATTGCACAAATGGACTATTAGAAATTGAGTGTGTTCAGTAGCTTATTTGTAAAGTTTTGTTGCGTGAGTGTTTGTAATTGTGATCGCTCCCGCACTTGCGAACGGCAGTGTTGTCTATACTTTACACATAAGGATTAGGGGTATTCCCTGTAACAACCCAAAGTTCCGGAGGTGACACATGAAACGCAAAAACGCTTCGTTACTCGGTAACGTGCTCATGGCTTTAGGGTTGGTGGTGATGGTAGGTGGTGTCGGTTACTCTATTTTAAACCAACTGCCGCAATTTAATCTGCCACAGTTTTTCGCACATGGTGCCGTGCTCAGTATTTTTGTTGGTGGTGTTCTCTGGTTGGCAGGTGCCAGAGTGGGTGGGCATGAACAAATCAGTGACCGTTACTGGTGGGTGCGCCATTATGACAAACGCTGCCGTCGCGGTGATACCAATCATCGTCATAACTAAATAAGTGCTGCGTTAAGAACACAAAGTCCTGGTCGAAAAACCAGGGCTCTGTTTGTTCATTACACTTGCATTAAACGCTCTTCTGTTCACTACCGAATATAAGAAACGTTATTCGAATAATCGATAATGTAACGCCTTAACCGCGCTATCCGCAGCTTCAGCCGGTAACAGAATGCTCAGGTTATCGTTTGACGCACCGTGGCAAATCATTCGCACCGTATGCTCTTCGAGCCAGGCAAAAACGTCTTTGCAAACCCCCGCAGCCTGAGTCAGTTGATTCCCCACCAAAGTGACTAATGCCAGTCCGGTTTCCACTTCCACACGACAGTGCGAGGACAATGCGGTAAACAATGCCGTGGTCAGCACATGGTCTTCACCTGAGGTTGCATGAGTGGCGTCCAGCGCCAACGCAATACTATTCTCTGAGGTTGTAACCAAATCCACCGTGACCGCGTGGCGAGCTAAAATGGCGAAGGACTGTGCCAGGAAAGAACAGAACGGCTGTGCCTCGAGACGATGTAATCGCAACAACGTCTGTTTACGGCGCACGGCAAGCGCACGGTAGCGCGGTGGATTATCGGTGGTATTGTGTACCAGCGTACCTCCGGCGGCAGTATCCTTACTGGAGCCTACAAAGACCGGAATGCTTTTACGCATTGCCGGGAGCAGCGTAGCCGGGTGGAGGACCTTCGCCCCGTAGGCGGCCATATCGCTGGCCTCGGAAAATGAGATGTGGTCGATGCGTTTGGCCCGCGGCGCAATGCGCGGATCGGTGGTGTAGATCCCTGCAACGTCGGTCCAGATGTCCACGCGTGTGGCGTGAAGCGCCTCACCGAGAAGCGTTGCCGTGTAATCACTACCGCCGCGTCCAAGCGTTGTGGTATGCCCAGCGGCATCACGGCCAATAAATCCCTGAGTCACCATAACCGCTTGCTCAAGACGAGGGCGCAAGTGAGTTTCCACCTGGTGGTGCAGGGTGCTAAGTTCGGGTTCCGCGCAGCCGAAGTTCGAATTGGTACGCATTACGCTGCGGGCGTCAAACCACCCGGCCTCAGCATGCCGTTCACGTAACACTTCAGTAAACAGCAAAGAGGACATCAGCTCGCCGTGACTAACCAAATCATCGCTTAGCGCATCGGACGGTGAAACCGTCGCCGTTTGCGCAAGATGACGAATATTGTTGAGAAGATTATCGATTTCCGTACTGATAACGGACGGCTGCTTCAGGCGGGAAATAATGTTGTATTGGATGGCGCGTAAGGTCTCAAGCTTATCTAATTGTTGATGCGTTTCCAGACCTTCAGAAAGCTCGACCAGTAAGTTTGTGACGCCTGCGGAAGCAGACAGTACGACTAAACGGACATCGTGATCAGCAAGGACAATGCTGGCGCTGCGGTTCATCGCATCAAAATCAGCGACGCTGGTGCCGCCAAATTTGGCAACGACGGATGGTGGATAAATGCGAGTCATAACAATCTCATATCAGGGCGCCATAAAAGTATGGCTAGAAAATTTTCATTCTCGGCATAAGGGAACGACGTTCACCTTACGAAATGTCCGCCCGCGAACATTTCTGCTGACAACCCAGGGAATACCTGTTGTCGATACCGCGTGTCGCCTGTACGCGTTATCGGGTGCTGCGCATTAATTTTATCTACATAGCCTGTAAATAAGCGCGCCATACTAAGTGATTTATATTTAGGGATCGACTTTTTTATTCGATTTATCGATAAATAAGTGAAAAATCATGTCGTAACAAGAAAACGCGTACATTATTAATGGTAAAAACGTGTAAAAAAATAATAAAAACATGAAAATTCCATGGTTTTTATTACAACACAGGCGTTGCAACTGGGTACGGTTTTGTAAAATAAATAGCTATATTACTTTATGATTTCGTAATGTTGAATGAGTGTTACGTTTTGAATTTTAAGGTAAAAATGCTTATTTAAGCGACGGGAAAATAAATGATTGAGTCCTGTGCTAAAACAACATATATTAGCCGCGCTTTTTTACAGGTAATCCTTATAACCATTTATTCAATCAGGCGTTAATCTACACCTGGTTGTAGGAGTGATATGATGACGGATAAAGTCCGTATTGATACTTTAAGTGCTAATTCATTACCACAGAGCAATGATACCTTTTTAGCAAGACAGGCTGAGTTTGAATCTAATGTCCGCAGCTATCCGCGTAAACTGCCATTGGCAATTGCCAAAGCACAGGGCGTCTGGATTACTGATGTAGAAAATAATCAATATCTTGATTGTCTGGCAGGCGCCGGAACTCTGGCGCTTGGTCATAACCATCCTGAAGTGCTGCAAAGCATTCAAAGTGTCATCACAAGCGGCTTACCGTTACATACGCTTGACCTTACCACGCCGTTAAAAGATGAATTCTCATCTTATTTACTTTCCTTATTACCGGGCCAGGGCAAAGAATATTGCCTGCAGTTCACCGGGCCGTCCGGCGCTGATGCCGTTGAAGCGGCGCTGAAGCTGGCGAAGAAAGTCACCGGCCGTTCCAGCATCATTAGCTTCTCTGGTGGCTACCACGGGATGACGCACGGTGCGCTGTCCGTGACCGGCAACCTGTCGCCGAAAGAAGCCGTCAGCAACATGATGGCGGAAGTGCAGTTTATGCCGTATCCGCATCAGTACCGCTGCCCGCTGGGTATCGGCGGCGAGGCTGGCGTGAAAGCATTAACCTACTACTTCGAAAACCTGATCAACGACGTTGAAAGCGGCGTGCGTAAACCGGCAGCCGTGATCCTCGAAGCGGTGCAGGGCGAAGGCGGCGTGAACCCGGCTCCGGTCGAGTGGCTGCAGCGCATTCGTAAAGTGACGCAGGAACACGGCATTCTGCTGATTATCGATGAAGTTCAGGCTGGATTCGCGCGTACCGGTAAACTGTTCGCCTTCGAACACGCCGGTATTGAGCCAGACATCATCGTGATGTCCAAAGCGGTTGGCGGCGGTCTGCCGTTGGCGGTGCTGGGTATTAAGAAGCAGTTCGACGCGTGGTCTCCGGGCCACCACACTGGCACCTTCCGCGGTAACCAGCTGGCGATGGCGACCGGTCTGACAACGCTGAAGATCCTCAAAGACGATAAGATTGCCGATAAAGTTGCCGCCCAGGGCGAGTGGCTGAAAGGCAAACTGGCTGACCTGCAGAAACGCTACCCGGTTATCGGCCAGGTGCGTGGCCTCGGTCTGATGATCGGTCTGGAAATCGTGAAGCCGGGCGAAGCGCAGGATCACATGGGCTGCTACCCGGCCGATGGCGAACTGTCCGCGCTGCTGCAGAAAAAATGCTTCGAAAACGGCCTGATTCTGGAGCGCGGTGGTCGCAATGGCTGCGTCCTGCGTCTGCTGCCGTCTCTGCTGATCACCAACGCTGAGCTGGAAATTTTCCTCGATAAATTCGAAAACGCCCTGCTGGGCGCTGGCGTGAAGCCGGTTTAAACGGAGTTGGATCGAATGTCAGACGTAAACCCGATTCTGTCCGGCTCGGCGCAAAGTATCGCTGCCTATCAGGACGCTATCGAGCAGAGTACGCAAGCCGTCGTTGAATGGTTGAAGCAGCCTGAGATGTATCAGGGCAAAACCGTTGAACAGCTGCGTGAACGTATCAACCTGAATTTTACGTCTCAGGGCCTGGGCAACCAGGCCGCTATTGAGCGTGCGGTTGAATACTTTCTGAAAGACAGCTTGTTGGTTCACCATGCGCAGTGCGTCGCGCACCTGCACTGTCCAAGCCTGGTGATTAGCCAGGCGGCGGAAGTGCTGATCAATGCCACCAACCAGAGCATGGACTCCTGGGACCAGAGCCCGTCGGCCACCATCATTGAGATCAAACTGATCGAATGGCTGCGTGAGCAGGTAGGCTACGGCGCAGGCGACGCGGGCGTATTCACCAGCGGCGGCACCCAGAGCAACCTGATGGGTCTGATGCTGGCGCGTGATGCCTTCTTCGCACGCCAGGGGCACTCCATTCAGCAGAATGGTCTGACCGGCGATCTGAGCAAAATCAAAGTGTTCTGCTCTGAAAGTGCGCATTTTTCCGTACAGAAGAACATGGCGCTGATGGGGCTGGGCTACCGTTCCGTCACCCAGGTGAAGACCGATGCCTTCTCACGTATGGATCTGGCAGACCTGAAAGACAAGCTGGCCCAGGCGAAAGCCAACGGCGAGCAGGTGATGGCGATTGTTGCCACGGCCGGAACGACCGATGCGGGCGCAATTGATCCGTTAGCGGATATCGCGGCGCTGGCGGCAGAAAACCAGATCTGGATGCACGTGGATGCGGCATGGGGCGGGGCGCTACTGCTTTCTGAGAAGTATCGTCACTTCCTGAATGGCCTGGAGCTGGCGGATTCCGTCACCCTGGACTTCCACAAGCAGTTCTTCCAGACCATCAGCTGCGGCGCGTTCCTGTTAAAAGACGCGCGTCACTATGAGCTGATGCGCTATCAGGCGGCATACCTGAACTCTGATTTCGATGAAGAGGCTGGCGTGCCAAACCTGGTGTCGAAGTCGCTGCAGACCACGCGTCGTTTCGACGCGCTGAAGCTGTGGATGGGCCTCGAAGCGCTGGGCAAAAAGCAGTATGCCGAAATCATTGATAACGGCGTAACACTGGCGCGTGATGTGGCTGAGTTTGTGAAAACCCAGCCGCATCTGGAACTGGTGATGGAGCCGCAGCTGGCAAGCGTACTGTTCCGCTTCCGCCCGCAAAGTGACGACATGGCCTTCGTTGCGCTGCTGAACCAGCGTATTGGTGACGTTCTGCTGGCTTCCGGTAGCGCCAACGTCGGCGTGACCGAAGCAGATGGCGTCACCTGCCTGAAGCTGACGCTGCTGAATCCTACCGTGTGTCTGGAGGACGTTAAAGTTCTGCTGGCAAGCGTGAAGGCAACGGCTGAGCAACTGCTGAAAGCCTAAGCAATAAGCTTGTTATAAAAATGGCTCCCACATGTGGGAGCCATTTTTTTTTCTGTCATTTGTCGCCCCGGCGGCGCTTCGCCTGGCCGGGCTACGGTTAGATGATGTCTGCCAGCGCGGCGTCTTTATTCGGGAAGAAAGTCAGGCGCCCGGCAATCGGCTGAATGCCTGCGCGCGCCATGGTACGTAGCGGCTGGAATTCCAGATTACTGATGCGTAATTCACAACCTTCCGGCAGCCGTTTGACAAAACGCTGGAAAGCATCCAGACCACCGGCATCCAGTACCGGGACCGCGTCCCACTTCAGGACCACGATGCGTTTACCTGCAATACGTGACTCGAGGTCGGTAAATAATCCTTCCGCAGCGGCAAAGAATAGTGGGCCAATGACGCGCAATACCAGCACATCGTCCGGTACGTCAACGTTGACCGGCGCCAGACGCGTCATGCGTGCAATACGACGCATAAACAGCAGAGAGGCGAGAACGATACCGACGCTGATGGCGATAACCATGTCGAACAGCACCGTCAGCGACATACACATCAGCATGACGATGATGTCGTCTTTCGGCGCATGACGCAGCAGATCCACCACTTTATGCGCTTCACTCATGTTCCATGCCACCATCAGCAGCAGAGCGGCCATGGCGGAAAGCGGCAACCAGGAAAGTAGCGGCGCAAGCACCAGCAGGGCAAGGATCACCAGAATCGCGTGGATAACCGCAGAGATCGGCGAGGTCGCCCCGGCGCGGACGTTTGCCGCAGAACGGGCAATTGCCGCTGTGGCGGTGATACCACCGAAGAACGGCGCGACGATGTTACCCAGTCCCTGACCAATTAGTTCGCTGTTAGCTTTATGTTTGGTGCCGGTCATCCCATCGAGTACGACGGCGCACAGCAGAGATTCGATCGCCCCGAGCATCGCCATCGAGAAGGCCGCCGGTAACAGCGCCTGTAACGAACTCCAGCTCAGGGTAAAGTTTGACTCCGGCATATTCCACGGTAATACCAACTGCGGTAGCAGCTGTGGGATACCATTGCCCTGTGAGCCATCAGCCAGAATGTAGTGGAACTGAGAGCCGATGGTGGCAACATGCCCGCCGGTGAGGTTCACGATCCCCATTACCGCACAGCCTGCCAGCAGTGCAGGAAGGTGACCCGGCAGTCGAATCCCCAGACGCGGCCAGAAAATCAGGATCCCCAGCGTCACTACGCCAATAGCGGCATCGCCAACGTTGATGGTCGGCAGGGCCATAAACAGCGCGCCGACCTTCTGCAGGTAGTGCTCCGGGACATGAGCCATCTGCAGGCCAAGAAAATCCTTAATCTGCATGGTACCGATGGTGATACCAATACCCGAGGTAAAACCTAACGTAACGGACACCGGGATATATTCGATCAGGCGACCAAAGCGGGCGAGGCCGAAAAGGATCAGGAATATCCCGGACATCAGCGTGGCAACCAGCAGGCCTGCCAGCCCAAACTGTTGCGACACCGGATACAGAATCACCACGAAGGCGGCGGTTGGACCTGATACGCTAAAGCGCGATCCCCCGGTAAGGGCGATGACAATCCCAGCGACGGCTGAGGTATACAGGCCGTACTGCGGCGCAACGCCACTGCCTATTGCCAGGGCCATCGCCAGCGGAATGGCAATGATCCCAACGGTAATCCCGGCGATCAGGTCGCGGGTAAAGCGAGAAGCGGTATATTTTTCTTTCCAACAAGCGTCGATGAGGGCGCGGAAAGGCATCACATGTGAGGAAAATAATCTGTTCACAATAATGTTTCATCCATGAGCGCATCATCTGTCAACTAAATGGCAGGTGAAGTAGGCAAAAGTCATACAAATAAGTATTACAGATAAAAAAACCCGCCGCAGCGGGTTTTTGAGCCGGGCTCGATTAATGCTCGAACATGGCAGAGATGGATTCTTCGTTGCTGATACGACGAATCGCTTCGGCCAGCATACCCGACAGGGTCAATGTACGCACGTTTGGCAGTGCTTTGATTTCGTCAGTCAGTGGAATAGTGTCACAGACAACGACTTCGTCAATCACTGAGTTGCGCAGGTTGTTTGCCGCATTACCTGAGAAGATCGGGTGGGTTGCGTAAGCAAATACGCGTTTTGCACCACGTTCTTTCAGTGCTTCTGCTGCTTTACACAGCGTACCGCCGGTATCGATCATGTCATCAACCAGCACGCAGTCACGACCTGCTACGTCACCAATAATGTGCATCACCTGAGAAACGTTTGCACGCGGGCGACGTTTGTCGATGATAGCCATGTCGGTATCGTTCAGCAGTTTAGCGATAGCGCGGGCACGCACGACGCCACCGATATCCGGAGAAACCACAATCGGGTTATCCAGGTTCAGCTGCAGCATGTCTTCTAACAGGATCGGGCTACCGAATACGTTATCAACCGGTACGTCGAAGAAGCCCTGGATCTGTTCAGCATGCAGGTCAACGGTGAGGACGCGGTCAACGCCAACGCTGGACAGGAAATCAGCGACGACTTTAGCGGTAATCGGTACACGAGCGGAACGTACGCGACGATCCTGACGTGCATAGCCGAAGTAAGGAATAACGGCGGTGATACGGCCTGCGGAAGCACGGCGCAGCGCATCAACCATAACGACCAATTCCATCAGGTTGTCGTTAGTAGGGGCACAAGTGGACTGGATGATGAAAATATCACCACCGCGTACATTTTCATTAATTTGTACGCTGACTTCGCCGTCGCTAAAGCGACCTACAGCGGCGTCGCCGAGTGAAGTGTACAGGCGGTTGGCAATACGTTGTGCTAGTTCCGGGGTGGCGTTACCAGCAAAAAGCTTCATATCAGGCACGAGAAGAACCTCAGGCATGCGTCCATTGGTGGAAAGAATCTGCCGAAAACTGTGCGGGCCAGGCAGTATCCTCTCCATGCGGTGTATTAAAGAGCGCGATGCAACGTCTGGAACAGGGTGACGTTGTCACCGCAACTCAGCTTGCCCGGCTTACTCGTGATCCTTCGTGTTTCATGTGCGTTGGCATCAATTTCTCGCACCAGTCACATACTTTTGTATGCTCCTGGCGATTTGTCATCTCGCCATCTTCCTGAAACCCGAATGATTTAGAGTAACGCTCTATGCAATGGGGAGAGGTTGACACCTTTCGCCACAAAGCCTTTGAGCCATTCCGGGGCTTGCTCAAGCACCTGGCGAGCACGAGACTCAGTGTCAAATTCAGCAAAGACACAAGCCCCTGTACCAGTCAGGCGCGACGGCGCGTATTCTAACAGCCAGGAAAGCGCCGCATCAACCTCGCGAAAACGTTTTCTTGCGATAACCTCGCAATCATTGCCGAATTCACATTTTAGTAACGTTTTTATTGACCTTTTTGGCGTGTTACGCGGGAGGTCGGGATCTTTAAAAATCACCGGTGTCGGAATACTGACTCCCGGGTGTGCAACCAGATACCATTTTTCCTCTGGCTCGACCGGTGTCAGAATTTCTCCTACGCCTTCGGCAAAGGCCGCATGGCCACGCACGAACACGGGAACGTCTGCCCCCAGCGTTAAGCCGAGTGCCGCCAGTTCATCAACCGAGAGTCCGCATTGCCAGAGATGATTCAGCGCCACCAGAACGGTCGCCGCATTAGACGAGCCTCCGCCAAGACCGCCGCCCATCGGCAGGCGTTTTTCGATACTGATGTCGGCGCCGCTCCCTTGAGGAAGACGATTGCTTTCAGATGCCACCTTCATCAGCAAACGTGCCGCACGGACGATCAGGTTGTCTTCATGCGCAACGCATTCCACCGGGGTTAACAGGCGAATTTCGCCGTCGCCGCGCGGCGCAATATCTATCGTGTCGCCATAATCAAGAAACTGAAATAACGTCTGCAGCGTGTGGTAACCGTCCGCACGCTGCCCGGTGATGTATAAAAACAGATTCAGTTTTGCCGGAGAGGGCCAATGGGTCATCATTTCACAATCCAGTTATCCATCTTCAGCTTAATACGCTGGGAGCCGTCGGACAGTTCCATGTTTGCCGGCATCGCGGGCTGGGTTTTGCTGTCGTAGGCGCTATAGACCACTTTCCAGCTTTTACCGTCTTTGCTGTAGTTCACCTCACTCAGACGATATTGGTCATCGAGCTTGTAATCGGTGGCGTCACCTGGCAGACCAAGGATCCACTGGCGCAGGCTGTTCAATGGAATAGGCATGCCGGTCAGTTTGCCAATCATCTCTTCGGCGTCGTCGGCGGTGTAATGCTTGCCTTTGTTATCGACAAGTTCGACGCTGCCCGGCCGCGCATTGAGTTCCAGTTCAGTGCTACCCAGCGGGTTGGTCAGCAGGAGACGATAGCGATCCTGTCCGGTTTGTTGCCAGAAAAAGCGGGCATACACTTTCTGTTGATCGGAGATATAAGCAAACGCACCGCGCGTCTGATATTGGTTCAGGGCGCGTACTTCCTGCTGGTGCTGGCGCCACTGTGGCGAGTCGGGGCTTTTGCCGGGACCTTTCGGCGCGTTGATCGTACAAGCGGTAAGAACCAGGGCCGCCAGCGGCAGCAGGCGAATCAGGCGAAAATCGGGCAGGGTCATAATGATGACAAATCCTTGAGATACGTTGCAGTTATAATTCTTAATGCTAGCGCCGCCATCAGACATCGTCTACGTTCAAGTTATCTTAAATCGCTTAAATTTGTGCACTAAGCCATTACTCCAAAAGGGGTCAGTCTCTTTTATTGACCGCACGCATCCTGTATGATGCACCCAGTCTAACCTTATCAACGCTGGTACTATTCCCGCACACATGACCCTTTTAGCGCTTGGTATTAACCATAAAACGGCACCTGTATCGCTGCGAGAACGCGTAACGTTTTCGCCGGATACGCTCGATCAGGCGCTGGACAGCCTGCTCGCGCAGCCAATGGTGCAGGGCGGGGTGGTGTTGTCGACGTGTAACCGCACGGAGCTGTATCTCAGCGTTGAAGAGCAGGATAACCTGCAAGAAGCGCTGGTTCGCTGGCTGTGCGAATACCACAACCTCAATGAAGAAGACCTGCGCAACAGCTTGTACTGGCACCAGGACAACGACGCCGTTAGTCATTTGATGCGTGTTGCCAGCGGTCTGGATTCACTGGTGCTCGGTGAACCACAAATTTTGGGGCAGGTGAAAAAAGCGTTTGCGGATTCGCAAAAAGGCCACCTGAACGCCAGTGCGCTGGAACGCATGTTCCAGAAATCATTCTCTGTCGCTAAACGTGTACGTACAGAAACTGACATCGGCGCCAGCGCCGTGTCGGTGGCGTTTGCCGCCTGTACCCTGGCGCGGCAGATATTTGAATCGCTCTCCACGGTAACCGTGCTGTTAGTGGGCGCAGGCGAAACTATCGAATTGGTGGCGCGACACCTGCGTGAGCACAAAGTGAAGAAGATGATCATCGCCAACCGTACGCGTGAGCGTGCGCAGGTGCTGGCGGATGAAGTCGGCGCTGAGGTGATTTCACTGAGTGATATCGACGCGCGTTTGCAGGATGCTGATATTATTATCAGTTCTACCGCCAGCCCGTTGCCGATTATCGGCAAAGGAATGGTAGAACGCGCGCTTAAAAATCGTCGTAATCAACCTATGCTGCTGGTGGATATCGCCGTACCGCGTGACGTCGAGCCGGAAGTGGGTAAATTGTCTAACGCCTATCTGTACAGCGTAGACGACCTGCAAAGCATCATTTCGCATAACCTGGCCCAGCGCAAAGCGGCGGCCGTGGAAGCCGAAACGATTGTGGAGCAGGAAGCCAGCGAGTTTATGGCCTGGTTACGTGCCCAGGGCGCAAGCGACACTATCCGCGAGTATCGCAGTCAATCAGAACAAATTCGTGATGAACTGACCGCCAAAGCGTTGGCTGCTCTTCAACAGGGTGGTGATGCGCAAGCCATTATGCAGGATCTGGCCTGGAAACTGACCAACCGCCTGATCCATGCACCAACCAAATCACTTCAACAGGCTGCCCGTGACGGGGATAGTGAACGCCTGAATATTCTGCGCGACAGCCTCGGGCTGGAGTAGCAGCACACCAATCTTATTTTTTACAGGGTGCATTTACGCCTATGAAGCCTTCTATCGTTGCCAAACTGGAAGCCCTGCATGAACGCCATGAAGAAGTTCAGGCGCTGCTCGGTGATGCGGGTACTATCGCAGACCAGGACCGCTTTCGTGCACTGTCGCGTGAATATGCGCAATTAAGCGATGTATCTCGCTGTTTTACGGACTGGCAACAGGTTCAGGAAGATATCGAAACGGCTCAGATGATGCTCGACGATCCTGAAATGCGTGAAATGGCGCAGGATGAACTGCGTGAAGCAAAAGAGAAATGCGAGCAGTTGGAGCAACATCTGCAAGTTCTGCTGTTACCTAAAGATCCCGATGACGAACGTAACGCCTTCCTCGAAGTTCGTGCGGGAACTGGTGGTGATGAAGCCGCACTGTTTGCCGGCGATCTGTTCCGCATGTACAGCCGTTATGCTGAGTCCCGTCGCTGGCGGGTTGAGATCATGAGCGCCAGCGAAGGCGAACATGGCGGGTTTAAAGAGGTCATTGCCAAGATTAGCGGTGAAGGCGTTTACGGGCGACTGAAATTTGAGTCCGGCGGCCATCGCGTTCAGCGCGTACCTGCGACGGAATCACAGGGCCGTATTCACACCTCTGCCTGTACGGTCGCGGTTATGCCGGAATTACCGGATGCCGAACTGCCGGACATCAACCCGGCCGATCTGCGTATTGATACCTTCCGCTCATCAGGCGCAGGGGGTCAGCACGTTAACACCACCGACTCCGCAATTCGTATTACCCACTTGCCAACCGGCATTGTGGTAGAATGCCAGGACGAACGTTCGCAGCACAAAAACAAAGCGAAAGCGATGTCGGTGCTGGGGGCGCGAATTCGTGCCGCCGAAGTGGCAAGACGTCAACAGGCGGAAGCCTCTGAACGACGCAACCTGTTGGGTAGCGGCGATCGCAGCGATCGTAACCGTACCTATAACTTCCCGCAGGGTCGCGTGACCGATCACCGCATTAACCTGACGCTCTACCGTCTGGATGAAGCGATGGAAGGTAAACTGGATATGCTCATTGAGCCGATTGTCCAGGAATACCAGGCCGACCAACTGGCGGCGTTGTCCGAGCAGGATTAATGGATTATCAGCACTGGCTGCGTGAAGCGATAAGCCAATTACAGGCAAGCGAAAGCCCGCGCCGTGACGCCGAGATTTTACTCGAGTCTGTTACCGGTAAGGGTCGCACCTTTATTCTGGCTTTCGGCGAAACGGTGTTAACCGAGGCGCAGCGTCAGCAACTCGACACATTACTGGAACGCCGTCAGCGGGGTGAGCCGGTGGCACATCTTACCGGCGTGCGCGAGTTTTGGTCGCTGCCGCTGTTTGTGTCTGCGGCGACGCTTATCCCTCGTCCGGATACCGAGTGTCTGGTGGAGCAGGCGCTGGCTCGCCTGCCGGCCTCAGCGTGTCGTATTCTCGATTTGGGAACCGGCACGGGCGCCATTGCGCTGGCGCTGGCAAGCGAGCGTCCGGATTGTGCGGTGACGGCGGTCGATCGTATGCCGGATGCCGTGGCGCTGGCCATTCGCAACAAACAGCATCTGGGCATCGACAATGTTTGCGTGCTGCAAAGCAACTGGTTCAGTGCATTGCAGGGACAGCGGTTTGATATGATTGTCAGCAATCCGCCGTATATCGACGAGCAGGATCCTCACCTGGCGCAAGGCGACGTTCGCTTTGAACCGCTGTCGGCACTGGTGGCAGGCGATCAGGGACTGGCGGATATCGTACACATCATTGACCAGTCTCAGCATGTGTTAACGCCCGGGGGCTATCTGATGCTGGAGCATGGCTGGCAGCAGGGACAGGCAGTCCGCGACGCCTTTACTCGGGCGGGTTATCAGGCGGTTGAAACCTGCCGTGACTATGGCGGCAACGAGCGAATTACGCTTGGACGCATCCCATCATGAATACTTTCAGTGTGTTACTCAACGTCCATCTCATCAGCATTGCGCTTTCTGTTGGTCTGCTGACGCTGCGTTTTTGGTGGCGTTACACCGACTCGCGTCTTGCCTGCGCGCGCTGGACGCGCGTTGTGCCGCCGGTTGTGGATACCGTTTTATTACTCAGCGGCGTGGCGTTAATGGTTAAAGCGCACATCCTGCCATTCACTGAGCACGGGACATGGCTGACTGAAAAGCTGTTTGGGGTTATCATTTACATCGTTTTGGGTTTTATTGCGCTCGATTATCGTCGGGCGCGCAGTCAGCAGGCGCGATTAATCGCATTTCCGCTGGCGCTGGTGGTGCTGTACATCATCATTAAACTCGCCACCACAAAAATACCGTTACTGGGGTAAGCATGAGGTCGTTAGCTGATTTCGAATTTAATAAAGCGCCATTGTGTGATGGGATGATCCTGGCGTCGGAGTCTATCCGTCTGGATTTTCCAACACAAACTGTCTATGACGAACTGGAACGTCTGGTCAGTCTGGCGCAAGAAGAAATTAGCCAGCTCCTGTCTCAGGATGAGCAACTGGAAAAACTGCTGGCACTTTTTTATGGCGAATGGGGGTTTACGGATACCCACGGCGTCTATCGTCTTTCTGATGCATTATGGCTTGATCAGGTACTGAAAAATCGTCAGGGCAGCGCCGTGTCGTTGGGGGCGATCTTATTGTGGATTGCCAACCGGCTGGAACTGCCGCTGGTGCCGGTGATTTTCCCGACACAACTTATCCTGCGTATCGAATCGCTCGATGGCGAAATGTGGCTAATCAATCCGTTCAATGGCGAAACGTTGAATGAGCACACGCTGGAAGTATGGCTGAAGGGGAATATCAGCCCGGTCGCGGAGTTGTTTAACGAAGACCTGGATGAGGCGGATAATGCAGAAGTCATCCGCAAGCTGCTCGACACGCTGAAATCATCGCTGATGGAAGAGCGGCAAATGGAGCTGGCGCTGCGTGCCAGCGAAGCACTATTACAGTTTAATCCCGAAGATCCGTATGAAATACGCGATCGCGGATTGATATACGCGCAGCTCGAGTGTGAACATGTTGCGCTGACCGACTTAAGTTATTTCGTTGAACAGTGTCCGGAAGACCCGATCAGCGAAATGATTCGTGCGCAGATTAATACTATTTCGCACAAGCAAATTGTATTGCATTGATTAATGACACTTTACCTACCGTTTAAGGCGATCCTATGAAACAAAAAGTGGTTAGCATTGGCGACATCAACGTGGCAAATGACCTGCCGTTCGTGCTGTTTGGCGGAATGAACGTGCTGGAATCCCGCGATCTGGCGATGCGCATTTGTGAGCACTACGTAACCGTTACTCAAAAGCTGGGTATCCCTTACGTGTTCAAAGCCTCCTTTGATAAAGCCAACCGTTCTTCCATCCACTCTTACCGTGGACCGGGCCTTGAAGAAGGGATGAAAATCTTCCAGGAACTGAAGCAGACTTTTGGCGTAAAAGTGATCACCGACGTTCACGAAGCCAGCCAGGCACAGCCTGTTGCTGACGTGGTGGATGTGATTCAACTGCCGGCATTCCTCGCTCGTCAAACCGATCTGGTGGAAGCGATGGCGAAAACCGGTGCCGTTATCAACGTGAAGAAACCGCAGTTCGTAAGCCCGGGCCAGATGGGTAATATCGTGGATAAATTCCATGAGGGCGGTAACGATAAAGTTATTCTGTGCGACCGTGGTGCGAACTTTGGTTATGACAATCTGGTTGTGGACATGCTTGGCTTCAGCGTGATGAAGAAAGTCTCCGGCAATTCACCGGTGATTTTTGACGTCACCCATGCGCTGCAGTGCCGCGACCCGTTTGGCGCAGCAAGCGGTGGTCGTCGCGCGCAGGTTACCGAACTGGCGCGTGCCGGTATGGCGGTAGGCCTGGCAGGTCTGTTTATTGAAGCGCATCCGGATCCAGCCAATGCGAAATGCGATGGCCCATCCGCACTGCCGCTGGCGAAGCTGGAACAGTTCCTGACGCAGATTAAAGCGATTGATGACCTGGTGAAAAGCTTCGACGAGCTGGATACCGAGAACTAAGTCTGGTTTGACCGCCCGAGAGCCCAACGCTTATCGGGCCGACAAAACCGTAAGAAATGAAGTGAAACATACTCCAGGCCGGATAAGACGCATTGCGTCGTATCCGGCTTTTTTTCAGGCAAATATCGTCATCAGATAGGCGATAAACAGCGCCAGATGCGCCGCGCCGTTAAGCACGTTGGTGCGTCCGGTAGAGAAAGAGATATGACACAGTACCAGCGATGAAACCATCACAATCATCTCTGGCGCGCCCAGCGCAAAGACCAAATCATTCCCGGTTGCCCATGCGATCAGCGTTACGACCGGAACGGTCAGTGAAATGGTGGCTAACACCGAACCGAAGAACAAATTCATCGCCCGCTGAACCTGATTACTCAGAACCGCTTTCAGCGCGCCCAGACCCTCAGGAGAGAGGATCAGCAATGCGACCAGGAAACCGGTAAATGCCACTGGGGCATTCAGTTCAGTCAGCAATGTCTCCAGCGGGCTGGCGTTCATCTTGGTCACGGCGATTACAGCGATCAGATGAATGATAAGCCAGGCGGCGTGCCACATATTGCTGTGGGCTGACGGTTTACCGTGATGCGGGTCATCGTCGTCACCCTCGTCTTCATGCTCGTAAATGAACAGGCTCTGGTGGGTTTTAGTTTGTATCAGCAAAAACACGCCGTACATCGCCGCAGAAATTAATGCCACCAGCAGCGCCTGCGCGGTAGTGAAATTCGCTCCCGGTAAAGCCATTGGGAACACCAGTACAATAATGGCCAGCGGGAACAGGGCGATTAAATACTGCTTAATACCAAACAGGTTCATATACTGAGTGGCAAATTTACGACCACCTAACAGTAAAGAAAAACCGACCAGACCGCCGGTTACGATCATTATGATTGAATATAGCGTATCGCGCATGAGCGTAGGCGCAGCATCGCCAGTCGCCATTAATGCGGAGATTAAGCTGACTTCAAGAATAACAACGGACAGGCTGAGGATCAGCGACCCGTAGGGTTCGCCAAGTCGATGCGCTAATACATCCGCATGACGGACAACGCTAAATGCGCTGCTTAATATACCAATAAGGGCCAGCGCATTGATACCGATGACCACTGGTAGTGACTGACTGCTCCCCCAGAAGAACAGTACTACCAGCGCCAAAATCGGGAAGACGAGAGAGGTCTCCTTGTGGCGGGTTTTTACCGCCTCATGTACTTGTGTCATTGAACTAATTTCTCCATCTCTGCAGGTATTTATAATTATAAAAAGTATTAAAGAATGTAAAAAATAACAGAAAACCTGGTTTTGTAGGTGACATTTTACGAAATTTTACTACATCGCTTATTTTTCCTCTCAAAGCGGTCAAAAACAAATTCTTTGTTTATAGACTGTTTAATTAACAGAAGGTTAGATGAAGAAAGTTTCTAAAAATGTCTTTTGTTGGCGTATCGCCGCATTGTTAACCACACTTAAGGTTTAGCCTAAAAAGAGGAGTTCACAATGCCGTATAAATCTAAAAGCGATCTGCCTGACAGCGTGCAGCATGTTCTGCCAGCCCATGCTCAGGACATCTACAAAGAAGCTTTCAACAGCGCCTGGGAACAGTATAAAGATAAATCTGACCGTCGTGATGATGCCACCCGCGAAGAGACGGCGCACAAGGTGGCGTGGGCCGCGGTCAAAAATGATTATCAAAAAGGTGATGATGATAAATGGCATAAAAAGACGTAACAGTATCAATTATAATGCTTTTATGAACTAGCCAGCATCAGGCGTTAGCGAATCGTGCTACGCCGCGCCGTTGCTGGCTTGCAAGCGAGCGGTGAATTGCCTATTGTCCAGCTATTGGTTTCAAAATGAGCAGTAAAAAAGCCCGGAAGGCGTCAAAAAAGTTGTCGCAGGGAAGCTGCAGTGGCGGAGGTGTAAGGTGTTAACGCGTGATTTTTTATTGAATGCCGACTGTAAGACGGCATTTGGTGCTATTGAAGAATCACTACTCTGGTCAGCGGAACAACGTGCAGCCTCACTGGCCGCCACGCTCGCTTGCCGACCAGATGATGGACCGGTGTGGATCTTTGGTTATGGATCGTTGATGTGGAACCCGGCCTTAGAGTTTGAAGAGTCCTGTACCGGGACGTTAGTCGGCTGGCACCGTGCTTTCTGTCTGCGCCTGACGGCGGGGCGAGGAACGGCGTGTCAGCCAGGACGTATGCTGGCCCTGAAAGAAGGAGGACGCACCACCGGTGTGGCCTACCGCTTGCCGGAGGCATCCCTGGAACAAGAGCTTTCGCTGCTGTGGAAGCGAGAAATGATCACCGGCTGTTATCTGCCGACCTGGTGTCAGTTGGCGCTGGATGATGGCAGGACGGTGAACGCGCTGGTCTTTATTATGGATCCGCGTCACCCGCTGTTTGAGTCAGACACGCGTGCGCAGGTGATCGCGCCGCTGATTGCCGCCGCCAGTGGACCTTTAGGCACTAACGCCCAGTATCTGTTCTCGCTGGAACAAGAGCTGGTTAAGTTAGGGATGCAGGATGATTGTCTTAACGATTTGGTGATCACGGTCAAACGATTGTTGGGAGAGAACCTGCCAGAAGGCGTTATGCGACCAGGGTTTGCCTGACTCCAGCCTGGAACTGTATGCCCGAAAGCCAGACGCTCTTCGGGCATTTAACCCTTAGGCTGCAATATAACTTATCGAATGCTCGAGCGACTGGCTGTGGCTGTCGATCAGCACATTCCAGATGCCGGTATAGGGCACGGTCAACCATGCGTTATCACGATCCTGCACGCTTAAAATATCGGACTGCGTGTCTTTGACGTGATTTTTCTCGCTCATCAGATGGATATGACAGCGCTCAGAACAGCGCACCACCACCGTATCGCCACCAAATAACTTTAAACTCGCCTTCACTAATGCCATTTTTCACCCCGTTCTTGAAAACAACGTACTTTCTGTCGAAAGTGCTGCGTGATGTTGTTCACATTTCACTCATGGCATAACACCAAAGGGTGAGCCACAGGATGCTGATTTTGATCAAAAAATGGCATAACGATTAAACAAAAGTGACAAAATCCCTCAAAAGGGTTGAAAGGGCGTGCTAACGTTCAACGAAACCGCGCCCATCTACGATTAAATCCGGAAATTATCGACACTTTCAGTGTGCTTGCCTGAAAGCGGTGTATCAGAAGGTTAGCACTTTATCTGCAGCCAACGTCCATTGAGCCAGTTCTACCAGCGTACCGACGGCGACTCCGTCGATTAACGGCAGCTCCGTTATGCCTCGGCCATCGGTGCAGGTTTTGCACAGTTTTACCGGCACATTTTGCGCCGTCAGAATCTCCAGCATTTGCTGAATATTGTATCCTTCCGCTGGTTTCTGTCCTCGTAATCCCGCGGTTACCGCGTCCGACATTAAAAACAGGCGCAGGTCGAGATCCGATTCTTGTTCGCGCAGGGCGATAGCCAGTCGCAGGCTGTTAAATAAGGATTCACTTCCATAGGCCGCACCGTTCGCGACGATCACTATCTTTTGCATTTTTACTCCTGTTGTCAGGGGGGCATGGATATTGCTTGTCCTCAGGGATAACCCGTTATCGGTGAGGGCAGAGATGATGACAAATGCACAAAATTCCGGCGCGACGCAATGGTTTCGCCATGCCCGCCAGCTTGAGAACACCCAGCTTCGCCAACTGGCGCAGTCCGGTAAGCTGGTGATACGCATCAGCCATCTGGTGCATATGCTACAGTGCGAACGCGGTGCATCCAATATCTGGTTGTGTTCTCAAGGTACGCTTTATGATCGGGAGGTCCGTGCCAGTCGGGCGCTGGTAGATGAGGAGTGTCGGCAACTGCATATCCTTTTCCAGCACATTATGCCGGTGGCGGGCAGTGCGTTGTGTCACCGCATTGCTGGCACCGTCTGGTGTCTCGATCAGCTAACGACGCTGCGTGAGTCTGTCAGCGGACAGATTGTCGATGCGCAGCAGGCGATGGAGCATTATAGCCGGATGTTACGCCATCTGCTGGGTATTGTACCGCAGCTTAACGACAGCATCGATTATCCCCATGTCGCAGGTGGACTGGTAGCGCTGTACAGTTTTATGCAGGGTAAAGAACTGGTGGGGCAAGAGCGGGCATTAGGGGCCATTGGCTTTACCCAGGGCGAGTTTAATCCTCCGATGCGCCAGGAGCTGGTGGACAGAATCGACGGGCAGCAGCTGTGCTTTGACACCTTTATCTCCCTGGCTTCACCTGTGCTGGTGCAGCATTTTCGCCAGCAATGCGAGGCATCGGGCGAGATCGAACAACTGCGACGCCAGGCCTGTACGCGACAACCCCAACTCGATAACGGTGAAAGCGCGCTACGCTGGTTTACCCTACAGACGCAGCGCCTTGAACAATTACGCCATCTCGAAGAGATGCTGATTACCGAATTGCTGAACGCCGTGGCGCGGCGGCTGGCAGAAGAAACCTCCGCCTTGCCGCTCGACAACTGGCTTGATGACCGTGCTGAGGAACCCCTTTCGTTACGTCGGGATAAACAATTATTGTGGGTTGTTCGCCAGCAGGCTCGCCAGCTGGAACAGATGAGCGCCCAGTTGGCCTCATTGCAGGACGCCTTAGAGGAGCGCAAGGTGATTGATAAAGCAAAAAGCATCCTGATGAATCACCAGCAGGTCAGCGAAGAACAGGCGTGGCAGCTATTGCGAAAAATGGCGATGGATAAAAACCAACGGATGGTGGATATCGCCCGGGCACTGCTTACCGTCAAATCCCTGATGCAGGGATAGCAGTTGCACAACGGGCGGGCAGCGGCTGCCATATTTGGGTGCACCACGGCGTCTGCTACGCGTTGAACCCGCTAAAACTGTCAGTGTAATTCTGGCATCTGAATTGCATTCACTCATACAGACAATTTAGCAGCAGGCCAACGGCGGTCTGACTGTTTTTGAGGATAAAGGCGTCCTGCAATGCTTTGGCATTGTTGGACGCCTTTTTTTATGGGGAGCATGTATGGGTGACAGAACAGTTTCGTTAACGCGGCGGCGGTTTTTGCAGGCAAGTGCCGTGATGGGGGCTAGTTCCCTGATTCCAGGACTGATGTCCTCGGTCTGGGCGGCAGGCTCTGATGCGCCGGAGATCACTACCGTTCGGGTCGGTTTTATTCCGCTAACCGACTGCGCGCCGCTGGTTATCGCCGCGTTGAAAGGTTTTGATAAAAAATACGGCATTACGCTGGTGCCGACCAAAGAGGCAAGCTGGGCCGCAGTGCGTGACAAACTGGTCTCTGGAGAGCTGGATGCGGCGCATGTTCTGTACGGCCTGTTGTATGGACTGGAACTGGGGATTGCCAGTAAAGCGCAGCCAATGGCCAATCTGATGACGCTCAATCAGAACGGGCAGGCGATCACGCTCTCCGCAACGCTGCTGGAGCAGGGGATTACCGATGCGTCTGCGCTGAAGAAACTGATCGTCTCGCAGGCGCCTGGAACCTATACCTTCGCGCATACCTTTCCCACCGGCACACATGCCATGTGGCTCTATTACTGGCTGGCCAGCGCTGACATCAATCCTTTCACCGATGTTCGCACCGTCGTGGTACCGCCTCCGCAAATGGTGATGAACATGCGCATTGGCAATATGAGCGGATTCTGCGTCGGCGAGCCGTGGAATGCGCGGGCGATCAACGACCGCATCGGTTTTACCGCGGCGACGTCTCAGGAAATCTGGCCCGACCATCCGGAAAAAGTACTCGGTACGCGCCGGGAGTGGGTAGAAAAATATCCACATACTGCCCGGGCGCTGGTTAGCGCGCTGCTTGAAGCGTCGCGCTGGATAGATGCCAGTGACGCCAACAAACGCGAAACAGCACAAATTCTGGCGCGCCGGGCCTGGCTCAATACCAAAGAAAGCTATCTGACGGGAAGAATGCTGGGTGAGTACGACAACGGGGCAGGTCGTCGCTGGCAGGATCCGCATGCCATACGCTTTTTTCGCGACGGCGAGGTGAGTTTTCCATGGCATTCCGATGGCATGTGGTTTCTGACCCAGTTCCGCCGTTGGGGATTGTTAAAGCAACAACCGGATTATGCAGCCATTGCCGCGCGCATCAACCGGACCGATATCTGGCGCGATGCGGCAGCTGCGGTTGGTGGGATAACACCGCCTGCGCAATTGTTACGTACCAGTACGCTGATGGACGGTTCCGTATGGGATGGCCGCAATCCAGAAGCCTATGCCAACAGTTTTACCCTCCACCGTACAGGAGCCTGAGATGAAACAAAATACGCAGCTTAAATCCCCTGAACCGGCAGTTGGTGAAGTCATAACGCTATCAACGATGAAGGTCAGAAAGCGCAAAATGCCGTGGTCATTATGGTTAAACGCATGGCTCAGGCGAGCCGTACCCGCTCTGCTGGGGATTGCCTTGCTGGTGGTGTGCTGGCAACTGGCCGCTATCAACAGCAAAGGATTTCCTACGCCGCTGAGCACTCTGGATTCAGCCCTGACGCTGTTTGCCGATCCGTTCTATAACGGCGGGCCGAATGATATGGGGATCGGCTGGAACGTGCTGGCGTCGTTGCAACGGGTTGCGATCGGTTTCGGATTAGCGGCGCTGGTGGGGATCCCGCTGGGATTTCTGATTGGGCGTTATACCTTCTTCTCGCACATGTTTTCGCCGCTGATTGCGCTGTTGCGCCCGGTCAGCCCGCTGGCCTGGCTGCCGATTGGACTGCTGTTGTTTCAAAAAGCGGAACCCGCATCGAGCTGGACCATCTTTATCTGTTCTATATGGCCGATGGTGATCAACACCGCCGAAGGGGTGCGGAGAATTCCTGACGATTATCTCAACGTTGCTCGCGTACTGCAGCTCTCAGAGTGGACGGTGATGCGACGGATACTTTTCCCCGCCGTGCTGCCGGCGATCCTCACTGGCATACGCCTGTCTATCGGCATCGCCTGGTTGGTGATTGTGGCAGCCGAAATGCTCACCGGCGGGTTGGGGATTGGTTTTTGGATCTGGAATGAGTGGAACAACCTTAACGTCGAAAACATTCTCATCGCTATCGTCATCATCGGCGTTGTAGGCCTGCTGCTTGAGCAGGGGCTAATGCTGGTGGCACGTCGGTTTAGCTGGCAGGAAAAATAAGGAGACAACATGAAACCCATTATTCAGATCCAGGCGGTCAGCCAGCGTTTCTCGACCGCCAGCGGTGAGTTCCTCGCGCTCCACAATGTCTCTTTTGATATCCATGAAGGGGAGACCGTCAGTTTGATTGGACACTCCGGTTGCGGCAAGTCGACGCTTTTGAATCTGATTGCCGGCATTACGCTGCCTACGGAAGGAGGCCTGATTTGTGATAATCGCGAAATTGCCGGGCCTGGGCCTGAGCGGGCGGTCGTTTTCCAGAATCATTCGCTGCTGCCGTGGCTGACCTGCTTCGACAATGTAGCCCTGGCCGTCGATCAGGTTTTCCGCCACACCATGAGCAAAGCCGAACGACGCGAGTGGATCGAGCACAACCTGCATCGCGTCCAGATGGGCCACGCGATGCATAAACACCCCGGTGAAGTCTCTGGTGGGATGAAGCAGCGCGTGGGTATTGCCCGGGCGCTGGCGATGAAACCCAAAGTCCTGCTCATGGATGAACCGTTTGGCGCACTGGATGCGCTCACCAGGGCGCATCTGCAGGATACGGTGATGCACATTCAACAGTCGCTGAACACCACCATTGTGCTGATCACTCACGACGTTGATGAAGCCGTGCTGCTTTCCGACCGGGTTCTGATGATGACCAACGGGCCGGCGGCGACGGTAGGCGAGATCCTGACGGTTGATTTGCCGCGCCCACGCAATCGGGTCCAGCTCGCCGATGACAGCCGATACCATCAACTACGACAACGCATTCTCCATTTTCTGTATGAGAAACAGCCGAAGGCGGCGTAAGGAGGGTGATATGACGCGACTGGTCATTGTAGGTCATGGCATGGCGGCAACTCGCCTGATTGAGGCGCTTATTACGTACAGGGATTGCAACATTGCCATCACCGTTATCGGTGAAGAGCCGCAGCTTGCTTACAACCGGATCCAACTTTCACCGGTACTGGGGGGAGAAAAGGCCTTTGCGCAAACCTTACTTCACCCGGCGCAGTGGTATCTCGACCACGGCGTGACGGTGCTAAGCGGTGAAACCGTGCTGACTGTTGATGCCGCCAGCCACAGCCTGACCACGACAAAACGGCTTATGTTCTGGGATGAGCTGGTATTTGCCACCGGGTCGTATCCGTTTATTCCGCCCATTCCCGGCGGTAAACAGCCACATGTTCATGCTTTTCGCTCGATGCAGGATGTTGAGGCGATTCTCCAGCGGTCTGGTCCAAAGGTGGTGCTGGGCGGTGGCGTTCTTGGCATAGAGGCGGCGGCAGCATTACACCTTAATGGTGACAACGTCACGTTAATTCATCGCACGGGTAGGCTGATGGAACAACAGCTTGATCAACTGGCCAGCGACCTGTTGCAGGCTCAACTGACGAGTCGTGGCATTCGCTGTGAACTTGGTTCAGGCATCACCAGTATCGAAGCCGACAGCGTCACGTTGCTGGATGGCCAGCGGATTGCGGCGAATGGCGTGGTGATTGCCACGGGGGTAAAACCCAATATCCGCCTGGCGCAGGCGTGCGGCGTAGTTTGTCAGCAGGGGATCGTGGTGGATGATCAACTTCGCACCTCAACGCCCAACATTAGCGCTGTCGGGGAATGCTGCGAGATTAACGGCCAGACGTGGGGGCTGGTCGCGCCGTGTCTGAAGCAGGCAGAGGTGTTGGCTGCGCGACTGGCGGGTTTTACCGGTGCCGGATTTGGCTGGCAGTCGAGCGGAACGCGTCTCAAGGTGACGGGCATTGATCTGTTTAGTGCAGGTGTAACAGACGCGACGGCGACGGATGCCATCCTGAGTACATACGATCCGCTTAGTGGGCACTACCGCCGCTTGCTGACGTGTGACGGAAAACTCCATGGCGTGCTGCTGATGGGCGATTGCCGCAGCGCCGCGCCGTTAACCGATTTGCTGGCCCAGGGGGCGACAGCACAATCAGACTGGCTCTTCGACCGCTTTGATACGCAGCCATCGGCTGCAGGACAGATGACGATGACAAAACCGACGCTGGCTGTTGTGGGACACGGTATGGTTGGCCACCATTTTCTCGAGCAATGCGTAAGCCGTAATCTGCATTTGCATTATCACATCGTGGTGTTTGGCGAGGAACGTTATGCCGCCTATGACCGGGTGCATCTGTCTGAGTATTTCGCCGGGCGCAGCGCGCAATCACTTTCGCTTGTCGCAGATGATTTCTTTGCCCGCAATGGCATCGAGCTACGTTTGGGGCAATGCGTGACCGGGATCGATCGTGAAACGCGCGTCATCCGTAACGCCGACGGACATGAAACCCACTGGGATGCGCTGGTGCTTGCCACCGGATCGTATCCGTTTGTCCCTCCCGTGAAAGGTGGGGATTCTCCATCCTGCTTTGTTTATCGTACGTTGGACGATCTGGATGCCATTGCAGCGAAAGCGAAAAGTGCGCGCCGCGGGGTGGTTATCGGCGGAGGCCTGCTTGGTCTGGAGGCGGCGAACGCGCTGCGTCAGCTTGGGCTGGAAACGCATGTCGTTGAATTTGCGGCTAATCTGATGGCGGTACAACTGGATAACGCCGGTGCTGCGATGCTGCGAGAAAAGATAGAAGCGCTGGGCGTTGGCGTCCACACCGCGAAATCGACCACGGAAATTGAAAGCACTTCTGACGGGCTGGTACTGCACTTTGCCGATGGCGAAAAGCTGGAAACTGAAATGGTGGTCTTTTCTGCGGGGATTCGTCCGCAGGATGCGCTGGCGCGTCGTAGCGGATTAAATATTGGCGAACGCGGTGGGATTTGTATCGATAACCACTGTCGCACGTCAGATGACGCCATTTTTGCAATCGGCGAATGTGCGCTGTGGGAAGGGCGAGTCTTTGGCCTTGTCGCGCCGGGGTATCAAATGGCGCGGGTGGTCGCCGCACAGCTGGCCGGAGACGATGTCAGCTTTAGCGGCGCGGATATGAGTACCAAACTCAAGCTGCTGGGCGTCGATGTCGCTTCTTTTGGCGATGCGCATGCCCGTACGCCGGGCGCGAAAAGTTACCAATGGACGCATGGTCCCGAGCAGATCTACAAAAAAATCGTCGTCAGCGCGGAGGGCAAAACGCTGTTGGGTGGGGTGTTGGTTGGCGATGCTGGCGATTACGCCACGCTACTTCAAATGATGCTCAATGGGATGCCGCTTCCCGGTCAGCCGGAATCGCTGATCCTGCCCTCGCTGGCGGGCGGTGCGTCGAAAGCGCTTGGGGTTGCGGCATTGCCCGATACTGCGCAAATCTGCTCTTGTCATAACGTCAGTAAGGCCGATATATGTCAGGCGGTGAGCGCTGGCGCGACGGACATGGGCGCCATCAAGCAGTGCACGAAGGCTGCGACTGGATGTGGCGGATGCAGCGCGCTGGTTAAACAGGTGATGGAGCACCAACTTGCGGCCCAGGGCGTTGAGGTTAAAAAGGATATCTGTGAACACTTTCCCTGGTCGCGCCAGGAGATTTATCACCTGGTACGGGTGAACCATATTCATACTTTCGAACAGTTGATTAGCCGTTACGGTCATGGTCACGGCTGCGAAATCTGCAAACCTCTGGTGGGGTCAGTGCTGGCGTCCTGCTGGAATGAGTATCTGCTTAAACCTGCGCACTTACCGTTGCAGGACACTAACGATCGCTATTTTGCCAATATTCAAAAAGACGGTTCCTATTCCGTGGTTCCACGTATGCCTGCGGGAGAGGTCACACCAGACGGCCTGATCGCTATAGGCCAGATTGCGAAACGTTTCCAGCTGTACAGCAAAATCACCGGCGGGCAGCGGGTGGATCTTTTCGGTGCGCGTCTGGAGCAGTTACCAGATATCTGGCGCGAGCTGGTGGCGGCGGGGTTTGAAACAGGGCATGCGTACGGGAAGTCGTTGCGTACAGTGAAGTCCTGCGTGGGCTCAACCTGGTGTCGCTACGGCGTACAGGACTCAACGGCAATGGCGTTGATACTCGAAAATCGCTACAAAGGGCTGCGCGCGCCACACAAAATTAAAATGGCGGTTTCCGGTTGTACCCGGGAATGCGCCGAGGCGCAGGGCAAAGATGTCGGCGTCATTGCGACGGATAAAGGCTGGAATCTCTATCTGTGCGGCAACGGAGGAATGAAACCGCGCCATGCCTGTCTGTTTGCCAGTGATTTGGATGATGCCGCGCTGCTGAGTACCATCGACCGTTTCTTGATGTTCTACATTCGCACCGCCGATCGTCTGCAACGTACCAGCACCTGGATGGATAACCTGGAAGGCGGTATTGAATATTTACGTGAGGTGATCCTTGACGACAGTTTAGGTATTGCCAGCGAACTGGAACAAGAGATGGCGCGGGTTGTGGAAAGTTATCAGTGTGAATGGCAAACCACGCTCAGCAGCCCGCAGCGCCTGGCGCTGTTTCGTTCTTACATCAATAGTGATGAGCCGGATGAGACGATTGCACGCGCGCCTTTGCGCGGGCAGCCGCAGTTGGCGGCATCTGCATCCAGAGGTCGGGAGTTATTACCGACAAAACCCTGGCAGGAGATATGCGCCCTTGATGCGATCCCTGAGCAGGCGGGTATTGGTGCACGCCTGGGAGACGTACAAATCGCGTTATTTCGCTTTGGGCAGACGATTTATGCCCTTGATAACCTTGAACCCGGTAGTTCTGCTCAGGTGTTATCACGCGGTATTCTGGGGGACGTGCAGGGTGAGCCGATTGTTATCTCGCCGCTGTATAAACAACGTATTCGTCTGCGCGATGGCCGCCAGTATGACAGCGGAGAACAGGCGGTACGCGCCTGGCCGGTGAAAGTGGAGGCTGGAAAAGTGTGGGTGGGAACTCAGGCGCTGATCCTGCGGGCGGAGGCATCATGAGTGAGACTCGTACAACGTGCCCGTACTGTGGCGTTGGCTGCGGCGTAATTGCGCAGGTGGACAACAATGGTGTCACCGTCAGAGGCGACCCCGAACATCCGGCAAACTTTGGCCGCTTGTGCGTCAAAGGCGCGGCGCTGGCTGAAACCACAGGACTCAGCGGCAGGTTGTTGCAGCCAATGGTGGATGGCGCAACGGCAAGCTGGTCGCAGGCGCTGGATACCGCCGGTGAACGCCTGCGCGCTATCATTGCTCAGCATGGTCCGCATGCCGTGGCCTTTTATGCCTCCGGGCAACTGCTGACGGAGGATTACTATGCGGCGAATAAGCTGATGAAAGGTTTCATTGGCGCGGCCAACATTGATACCAATTCGCGGCTTTGTATGTCGTCTGCGGTGACCGGGTACAAGCGGGCGTTGGGGGCGGATGTGGTGCCCTGCAGCTATGAGGATATCGAATGCAGCGATTTGGTGGTGTTGGTGGGATCGAATGCGGCATGGACGCATCCGGTGCTGTATCAGCGTCTGGTACAGGCGCGTAGTGCCAATCCGTCGATGAAGGTTGTGGTTATCGATCCTCGTCGCACCGCCACCTGTGATATCGCCGATCTGCATCTTTCCCTGCTGCCCGGTAGCGATGCCGGACTGTTTGTTGGCTTACTGAACCGGATTGTGGCTGAGGGTGATGCGCGGGGTGAATTTGATGACGCTGCAGAAACGTTTGCTATCGCCCGCGACTGGAATCTGGAGCGTGTCGCGCAATTTTGCGGGCTGGATGTTGCTGATGTTGTCACCTTCTATGACTGGTTTACGCGCGCGTCAACAGCCATCACGCTTTACACCATGGGCATTAACCAGTCCGCCAGCGGTAGCGACAAATGCAATGCGATTATCAATGTACATCTGGCCAGCGGTAAATTTGGACGGGAGGGGTGCGGCCCATTTTCGCTGACCGGACAACCCAATGCGATGGGCGGACGGGAGGTTGGCGGGCTGGCGACCCAACTGGCGGCGCATATGAATTTTGAACCTCAGGATCTTGCCCGCCTGGCCCGTTTCTGGGGCACCGAAAGGCTGGCGCAGACGCCAGGGTTGATGGCGGTAGATCTGTTTGAGGCGATCGGTAAAGGCGATGTCAAAGCGGTATGGATCATGGGGACTAACCCGGCGGTGTCACTACCGGACAGCCATGCAGTGTGCCAGGCGCTGGCCGCCTGTCCACTGGTGATTGTCTCCGAAGTCGTGGCTGACACGGATACCAGCCGCTATGCGCATATCCGGTTTCCGGCGCAGGCCTGGGGGGAGAAAAACGGTACGGTGACCAACTCAGAACGTCGGATCTCGCGCCAGCGTGCATTTTTAACTGCGCCGGGTGAGACGCGGCCAGACTGGTGGATTGTCGCGCAAATGGCGAAACAGTTGGGATTTGCCCAGGCGTTTGGCTGGCAAAGCGCCTGGGAGGTATTTTGTGAACATGCGGCGCTTTCTGGTTATGAAAACAGAGGTGAACGTGCATTTGATATTGGCGCGTTAGCTGAGCTGACGCACCAACAGTGGGATGAGATGACGCCGGTTCGCTGGCCGGTGAGCACAGGCTCATCAACGCTTAATCTTTGGCAGGGGTGGCGTGGTAACCAACGTTTACGCCTGGTCGCTGTTGCGCCGCAGGGGATGAAAACCACCTGCGATGCCCTCTATCCATTGGTGTTAAATAGTGGTCGCATTCGCGATCAGTGGCACACCATGACGCGCACGGGGACAATTTCACGCCTGATGCAGCATATCAATGAGCCGCTTGTAGAAATTGCACCTGAAGATGCTGGTCGCTTCAAACTTAATGAAGGTGCGCTATGCCGGGTGAATTCCCCGCGCGGCGTGATGGTCGGTAGAGTAACCATCCACCCTGGACAGAGGCCGGGGTGCGTCTTCACCTCAATGCATTGGAATAACCGTTTTGCCCGTCAGGGGCGAGTAAATGCATTGGTTTCCCCGGTTTGCGATCCTGACTCTGGACAGCCGGAAAGCAAACAGACTGCGGTGCGCATTATGGCGTGGCAGCCCCGGTGGCAGGGAGAGCTGTTTTGCCGCTCTACGCTGACGTTGCCGGGATTCGTCCACTGGTGGCGTAAAAGTGCTGACAATGCGTTGCGCTATACCCTTGCGGGTGACAGCGATATTTTCGTCTGGCTACAACAATATTGTGTGGCGCAGGGCTGGCAACTTCAACTGGCGCAATGGGAACGGGGGCTGAATCTGCTGGCCTGGCATGATGGCAACCTGATGCTCGGGTTCTGGTCAGCAGCAACGCCGCCGCAGATTGATGATGAGGCGATCCTCTGCGCATTCATGCAAAAGCCGGAAAATGCTCAGGCTCGTCATGCGCTGTTGGGCGGGAAATCCGGAGGAATTCCGGCTGATAAGGGAGTGACTATTTGCAGTTGTTTTAACGTAGGAGAAAAAGCCATTACCCAGGCTATCGCTAACGGTTGTGATACGGTTCAGGCACTGGGACAGGCATTACGTTGTGGAAGCAATTGCGGCTCATGTATTCCGGAACTGAAGGCATTACTGGCACAAAAAATCACACTCAATGATTAAGGATATTCCTGAAAATTTGAGAAAAGGCTGCAAAGGGGAGCGCGGGCAGGTAGGATTTAAGCTGTGATCCCCAAATTCAATGATATTAAAGCCAGTAACGATTTGAGCCGTATTTTAAGTTGTAGATTTTCTCTTCTCCTACTCTTGCCTTTGGCAGGCGGTACTGCCAGCGCGCAGTCGTCTTTTATTCACCAGGCTGAAAACCCTTTCGACAACAATAGCGATGGCTTGCCCGATCTCGGTATGGCGCCTGAATCGCGGGCAGGTGAAAAGCACTTTGCCGAAATGGTTAAAGCGTTTGGTGAAGCCAGCATGATCGATAACGGGCTTGATACCGGTGAACAGGCGAAGCAGTTCGCCTTTGGCCAGGTGCGTGACACGGTCAGCGAACAGGTGAATCAGCAGTTGGAATCCTGGCTCTCTGTGCGGGGAAACGCCAGCGTCGGGTTGCAGGTTGATAATGAAGGCAGTTTTACCGGAAGTCGGGGAAGTTGGTTTATTCCGTGGCAGGACAATCAACGATTTCTGACCTGGAGCCAGTTGGGTTTGACGCAACAGGATGAAGGCTTAGTCAGTAATGCGGGGATTGGGCAGCGTTGGGTGCGTGACGGTTGGTTAGTGGGTTATAACACCTTTTATGATAACCTGCTGGATGAAAATCTGCCCCGGGGCGGCCTCGGCGCAGAGGCGTGGGGTGAATATTTGCGCTTATCCGCAAACTATTATCAACCGTTGTCCTCCTGGCAGGAGCGTTCAATAACCCAGCAACAAAGGATGGCCCGCGGCTACGATCTGACCGCGCAAATGCGCATGCCGTTTTATCAACACCTCAATACCAGCGTCAGCGTGGAACAGTATTTTGGCGACCAGGTGGATCTGTTTCGTTCGGGAACCGGATATCACAATCCGGTGGCGGTGAACCTCGGACTGAGCTATACGCCGGTGCCGCTGATCACAGTGACAGCACAACACAAACAGGGTGAAAGCGGCATCAGCCAGAATAACCTCGGCTTCACGCTTAATTACCGTTTTGGCGTGCCGCTAAAAAAACAGCTGATGGTCAGCGAGGTGGCAAACAGCCGTTCGCTGCGCGGCAGTCGCTATGATGCTCCGCAGCGTAACAATTTGCCGACGCTGGAATATCGCCAGCGTAAAACGCTGTCGGTATTGTTGGCCACGCCGCCCTGGGATCTCAAACCTGGAGAGACGGTGGCGCTGACGCTGCAGGTCCGTAGTCTGCATGGGATCCGCCATCTGGCGTGGCAGGGCGATACTCAGGCGTTGAGCTTAACGGCTGGCAGCAATAGCCGAAGCGCGCAGGGCTGGACGATTATTATGCCGAAGTGGGACAACAGAGAAGGTGCGATGAACCGCTGGCGGTTGTCTGTGGTGGTAGAAGATGAGCAGGGCCAGCGTGTCTCTTCCAATGAGATCACGCTATCACTGACCGAACCGTTTTTTACGGTTTCGGAAAATGATCCTCGTTAACAATGACGCATGAATGCGTTATCAGAAAATGCGTTCCTGGTGCACCCATACCGCGGCTTCAACGCGTGATTTGAGCTTCATTTTCTTCAGCATATGCTTCACGTGAACTTTTACCGTGCTTTCGGTGATGTCCAGGCGGCGGGCGATCATCTTGTTAGGCAAACCCTGGGCGATGAGCTTAAGAATATCGCGTTCGCGCGGGGTCAGTTGGGTGACATCACGGTCGGACGTTGCGCGATTTGCGCGCAGGCTGGCGGCCAGAACCGGGGTCAGGGCTTCGCTCAGCACCATTTCACCAGCGGCAGCCTGTTGCAATGCTTTCAGTAAATCTTCCGGCTCCATATCTTTCAGCAGATAACCGTCGGCGCCACGCTTCAGTGCGGTAACCACGTCTTCTTCATGATTGGATACGCTAAACACAACGATACGACCCGACAGGGATTTCTCACGCAGTTTGTCGAGCGTTTCCAGACCGTTCATGCCAGGCATGTTCAAATCAAGAAGGATCAGATCGGGATCAAGGGATTCTGCCAGCTCGATACCCTGCTCACCATTGCTGGCTTCGCCGACAACGGTGATATCGGGCGCCATGCTGACAAGCTGTTTCACACCGGTTCGCAGCATCGGATGATCGTCGATCAACAGGATGGTTGCCGGTTCCAGATTACTCATGGGTATCTCCTTGGACTTCTGTGAAGTTTGTTTCGGGAATAAAAGTGACAGCAACTTCAGTACCGCCTGTCTCGCGACGGCGTACACGGCAATCGCCGCGTAAGCTTTGCGCACGGTCGCGCATGATTATCATGCCATAATGGTTACTGCGTTCGGCGTTTTCCGGTACGCCGCAGCCGTTATCTTGCACTGTCAGTTTGACCTGCTTGCCATTTTGCACCACCGTCACGACCACTTCGTCGGCCTGAGAGTGTTTGAGGGCGTTGCTCAGGGCTTCGCGCGCAATTTGTAGCAGGTGTATAGCCTGATGTGAAGGTACCAGGCGCGGCGGCAGCTGATAATCCAGCTTCACCGTAAATCCAAAACGGGCGCTGTATTCCTGACAGCTGGCTTCCAGCGCCGGTCGCAATCCCGGTTCCGTCAGTTGTAAACGGAAAGTGGTTAACAGCTCACGCAATTGCGCCCACGAAGCATTCAGCTCGTTACGAATCTGACTGAGCAGCTCGCGGCAGTTGTCAGAAAGCGCATCGCCCTGCATCTGCAAACAGCTAACCTG
The DNA here is from genome assembly GCF_030334595.1 of Citrobacter sp. Ce104. Taxonomy (NCBI): domain Bacteria; kingdom Pseudomonadati; phylum Pseudomonadota; class Gammaproteobacteria; order Enterobacterales; family Enterobacteriaceae; genus Citrobacter; species Citrobacter sp. Ce104. Next base: position 72,229 of record NZ_JAOWDP010000067.1, on the reverse strand, counting down.
CATCTTCATACAGGAGAGCGATTGTGCAATAGAATCATGAAGTTCGCGCGCAATGGTGGCACGCTCTTCCATCACGATCAACTGCTGTTGACGCTCCTGATGCCTGTCGAGCGCAAGCGTGGCGGTCAGTTGCTCCACCAGGGTATCAACCAGTTGCTGCTGATCGTGGCTGAGATGGCGTCCCTTCGGCAAAGTAGCGAGCAGGATACCATACTGGGTATGCGCATCGGTCAGTCGCCATTTCAACGTGATACCGCCGTCAATGGCGGGCAGCGTGCCGCGCGGACACAAATGGCAGCCTTTCTCATCACAGCTGGCATTGGACTGGCAGGTAAATTCCTGATGATTGTCTTCATCTTCCAGGTCATAAACCCGAAGTTCAATATCATGCAGCAGGGTCAAATTTTGCAGGCCGTTCAGTACCGGCGAGAGGCGTTCGCACAACGGTACCTGAGAGTGCAGGCGGCGGTTGGCTTGCCACAGGAAAGAGAGGATCTGGTTTTTGTGCTCCAGGCCCGCCGTTTTCTCCTGTACCCGCTGTTCCAGCACCGCGTAACTTTCGGCCAGTTCCTTCGACATATTATTTAGCGCCGAGCCCAGCGCCGCCATCTCATTGCGCCCGCTGATATTCGCGCGTTGGGTAAAATCACGCTGGCTGACTGCTCGCGCCATCGCCAGCAGCTGTTTCCACGGCTCTAACAGGCGCACGCGCAGCCAGATAATGGTGAAAACCAGCAGTAATGCCATAAATACGGCCATCAGGCGATGCAGCAGGACGACGCGTTCAATGCGTAATTCGGTAGTATGGTCAAAGGCAGTGACCAGCTTATCCAGCCCGTCCACAAAGCGCGTCACATCTTGCGCTACCGCATCAGGCGTTTGCGCATGCGCAAGCCCCGGCGCCAGTTCGGTATGCCAGTAATCCTGTAATGCTTTTAACTGCGCCTGTTGTCCATCACGCTGCGCAGCGCGCGTCAATTCCGGGCTAAACGCCGTTTGCTCCATTTCATCCAGCAGCGATTGATCGCTCGCGTCAAGCGGTACGGCTGCCAGCAGGCGATAGCTCTGCATACGCAGCGAACCCGCTTTGTTGATCGCATGAGCGCTACCTTGAACACCCTGAACCAGCCAGCCAGAGACAGCCATACCCGCCACGCCGATGGCAGTAGACAATAAAACAATCAGCGCCACCTGGTTGACCAGCGTGAGCGGGGAGAGACAACGTTTAAACATGGTGACTAGTTCCTTCGGGTTTTCGCAGTTCAGAAAACCTTATTGAATGACGATTCTGCTGCAGGCAGTGGCGTTATTCTCGGCGATACACTGGAGTATACCCATACCTCAAACGGGCTACCTCTTAATTGCCAGTAGAGGGAGAGTTCCAGGACGAGGGGGAGTAGGGGACGACAGAAGCGTGAAAAACCACATCTTTTTTACCGAAGTTATGTACTCATTAAGGGTAATGATAAATTTTAGGCATGAATAATGACACCTTTTCCTTTGATTTATATCAACTTACCTCCAGCTGTAAACCCTAATGTTGCAGGCATCGAAACAAGTATCAGAGGTGTCTATGAGTCACTCATCTGCCCCGGAAAGGGCATCTGGAGCTGTAATTACCGAATGGCGGCCGGAAGATCCCGCCTTCTGGCAGCAGCGTGGTCAACGAATCGCCAGTCGTAACCTGTGGATTTCCGTCCCTTGCTTGCTGCTGGCGTTTTGCGTGTGGATGTTATTTAGCGCCGTGGCGGTGAACTTACCGAAAGTCGGATTTGATTTCACCACTGAACAGCTGTTCATGCTGACGGCATTACCTTCGGTATCCGGCGCGCTGCTGCGTGTTCCGTACTCCTTTATGGTTCCCCTGTTTGGTGGACGTCGCTGGACGGCGTTTAGCACCGGTATCCTGATCATTCCTTGCGTATGGTTAGGTTTTGCGGTGCAGGATACCTCCACGCCGTTTAGTACCTTTATTATTATCTCCCTGTTGTGCGGCTTCGCTGGTGCGAACTTTGCGTCCAGCATGGCAAACATCAGCTTCTTCTTTCCAAAACAGAAACAGGGTGGTGCGCTGGGTCTGAACGGTGGTCTGGGCAACATGGGCGTCAGCGTGATGCAGTTGGTTGCGCCGCTGGTGGTTTCACTGTCAATCTTTGCCGCATTTGGTAGCCACGGGGTTGAACAACCGGATGGTACGCAGCTGTATCTGGCAAACGCCGCATGGATTTGGGTACCGTTCCTTGCGGTGTTAACGCTGGCTGCATGGTTTGGTATGAATGAACTGGCAACCTCAAAAGCGTCGCTGAAAGAGCAATTGCCGGTGCTGAAACGTGGGCATCTGTGGATTATGAGCCTGCTGTATCTGGCAACCTTCGGTTCATTCATCGGTTTCTCTGCCGGTTTTGCCATGTTGTCAAAAACGCAGTTCCCTGAGGTGCAGATCCTGCATTACGCCTTCTTTGGACCGTTGATTGGCGCGCTGGCTCGTTCAGCGGGCGGGGCTATCTCTGACCGTCTGGGGGGAACCCGCGTTACGCTGGTGAACTTCGTACTGATGGCTATTTTCAGTGCCTTGCTGTTCCTGACGTTGCCATCTAACGGTGTCGGCGGCAACTTTATCGCCTTCTTTGCGGTGTTCCTGGCGTTGTTCCTGACGGCTGGTCTGGGAAGTGGTTCAACCTTCCAGATGATCTCCGTTATCTTCCGTAAGCTGACGATGGACAGAGTGAAAGCTGAAGGGGGTTCTGAAGAGAAAGCAATGCGTGAGGCGGCAACCGACACTGCGGCGGCGCTGGGCTTTATCTCAGCTATTGGTGCGATCGGCGGCTTCTTTATCCCGAAAGCATTTGGTACGTCCCTGGCATTAACCGGATCTCCGGTCGATGCGATGAAAGTATTTCTGATTTTCTATGTCGCTTGTGTGGTTATCACCTGGGCGGTATACGGACGTCATTCTAAAAAGTAAAAAAGCGGTATACACAAAATCATTCGAACTGCATCAAGGCGGCTAGTGAGAAATCCCCAGGAGCTTACTGAAGTAAGTGACTGGGGAGAACGAGCGCAGCCAACGCAGAAGCAGTCTGAAGGATGAAGTGTAGGTTGATTATCCATTGCGCGGTGTTAGACCGCGCTTTTTTTTGTCTGTAATTAGTTACAACATACTTATGTATTGTGACATAAAAACAGCCTGTGAGAGCGGCGATCGCAATATGCTAAGCAGGGGGGATACCCCTTAATACCCACTTATAAAGAATTTAACATTTGTATGATAAGTGATTTTAATAAAATCATTTAAATTCAATATGTTGACTGATTTATTAATATCCCACTAAGGGGGTATGTGAAAATCGACCCTCTGTTTTCATCCCTGCCTGCCTTGATCGTTATCAATTCTCACGCCCTTTCAGAGCGTTACCTTCGCACTCAATCAAGCAATGTCGATTTATCAGAGAGCCGTCAGGCTCCTACAGGAGAAAACCGATGAGTAAATTCCTGGACCGGTTTCGCTACTTCAAGCAGAAGGGCGAAACCTTTGCCGATGGGCATGGCCAGCTTCTCAATACCAACAGGGACTGGGAGGACGGATACCGCCAGCGTTGGCAGCATGACAAAGTCGTACGTTCAACCCACGGGGTAAACTGCACAGGCTCATGCAGCTGGAAAATCTATGTGAAAAATGGTCTGGTGACCTGGGAAACCCAGCAAACTGACTACCCACGCACGCGTCCAGATATGCCTAACCACGAGCCTCGCGGCTGTCCACGTGGTGCAAGCTATTCCTGGTATCTCTACAGCGCTAACCGTCTGAAATACCCACTGATGCGCAAACGTCTGATGAAGATGTGGCGTGAAGCCAAAAAGCTGCACAGCGATCCGGTAGATGCATGGGCATCCATTATCGAAGACGCCGATAAAGCAAAAAGCTTCAAACAAGCGCGTGGTCGTGGTGGGTTTGTTCGCTCTTCATGGCAGGAAGTGAATGAACTGATTGCCGCATCTAACGTATACACCATCAAAACCTATGGTCCTGACCGTGTCGCAGGCTTCTCACCGATCCCGGCGATGTCGATGGTTTCTTATGCTTCCGGCGCACGCTATATGTCGCTGATTGGCGGTACCTGCCTGAGCTTTTATGACTGGTACTGTGACCTGCCGCCGGCTTCCCCACAGACCTGGGGCGAGCAGACTGACGTACCGGAATCTGCTGACTGGTATAACTCCAGCTATATTCTTGCATGGGGCTCTAACGTCCCGCAGACCCGTACTCCGGATGCACACTTCTTTACCGAAGTTCGCTACAAAGGGACCAAAACGGTAGCAATTACCCCGGACTACGCAGAAATCGCCAAACTCTGCGACCTGTGGCTGGCACCGAAGCAGGGAACCGATGCGGCAATGGCAATGGCGATGGGCCACGTCATGCTGCGCGAGTTCCACCTCGATAACCCGAGCCAGTACTTCACCGACTACGTTCGTCGTTATACCGACATGCCAATGCTGGTGATGCTCGAAGAGCGCGACGGCTACTATGCTGCTGGTCGTATGCTGCGTGCAGCGGATCTGGTTGACTCCCTGGGCCAGGAAAATAATCCGGAATGGAAAACCGTCGCTATCAACAGCAACGGCGATATGGTTGCGCCAAACGGTTCAATTGGTTTCCGTTGGGGTGAAAAAGGCAAATGGAACCTCGAGCAGCGCGACGGCACGTCTGGTGATGAAACCGAACTGCAGCTCAGTCTGCTGGGTAGCCAGGATGATATCGCCGAAGTGGGCTTCCCGTACTTTGGCGGCGAAGGCACCGAGCACTTCAGCAAAGTAGAACTGGAAAACATTCTGCTGCATAAATTGCCGGTTAAGCGCCTGCAACTCGCCGATGGCTCTACCGCGCTGGTGACCACCGTTTACGATCTGACTATGGCCAACTACGGCCTGGAACGTGGTCTGAACGATGAAAACTGCGCAACCAGCTACGATGACGTGAAAGCGTACACACCGGCCTGGGCAGAAAAAATCACTGGCGTATCACGCTCTCAGATCGTACGCATCGCCCGCGAATTTGCGGATAACGCCGATAAAACGCACGGTCGTTCGATGATTATCGTCGGTGCGGGTCTGAACCACTGGTATCACCTCGATATGAACTATCGTGGCCTGATCAATATGCTGGTGTTCTGCGGCTGTATCGGCCAGAGCGGCGGCGGTTGGGCCCACTATGTCGGCCAGGAAAAACTGCGCCCGCAAACCGGCTGGCAACCGCTGGCGTTTGCGCTTGACTGGCAGCGTCCGCCTCGTCATATGAACAGCACCTCCTACTTCTATAACCACTCCAGCCAATGGCGCTATGAGACGGTTACTGCGCAGGAACTGCTGTCCCCGATGGCAGACAAATCCCGCTACAGCGGTCATTTGATTGACTTTAACGTTCGCGCTGAACGTATGGGCTGGTTGCCATCTGCGCCGCAGTTAGGGACTAACCCGCTGCGTATCGCCGAAGAAGCGCAGAAAGCAGGCATGACGCCGGTGGACTACACCGTTAAATCCCTGAAAGATGGTTCTATTCGCTTTGCGGCAGAGCAGCCGGAAAACGGTAAAAACCATCCGCGTAACCTGTTTATCTGGCGTTCTAACCTGCTCGGTTCTTCCGGTAAAGGCCACGAGTACATGCTGAAGTATCTGCTGGGTACTGAACATGGTATTCAGGGCAAAGATCTCGGCCAGCAGAGCGGCGTGAAGCCGGAAGAAGTGGAATGGCAGGATAACGGACTGGACGGCAAACTGGATCTGGTCGTTACGCTGGACTTCCGCCTGTCGAGTACTTGTCTGTATTCCGATATCGTGCTGCCGACCGCAACCTGGTATGAAAAAGACGATATGAATACCTCGGATATGCATCCGTTTATTCATCCTCTGTCTGCAGCCGTTGACCCGGCCTGGGAATCGAAGAGCGACTGGGAAATCTATAAAGCTATCGCCAAAAAGTTCTCTGAAGTTTGCGTGGGCCACCTCGGTAAAGAAACCGATGTCGTCACGCTGCCAATTCAGCACGACTCCGCTGCCGAACTGGCGCAGCCGTTAGACGTGAAGGACTGGAAAAAAGGTGAATGTGACCTGATTCCTGGTGTTACCGCGCCGCATATCATGACCGTTGAACGTGATTATCCGGCTACCTACGAGCGTTTCACCTCCATCGGCCCGCTGATGGAAAAAATCGGTAATGGCGGTAAAGGGATTGCCTGGAACACCCAGAGCGAAATGGATCTGCTGCGTAAGCTCAACTACACCAAGGCTGAAGGTCCGGCGAAAGGCCAGCCGATGCTGGATACAGCGATTGATGCCGCAGAGATGATCCTCACCCTGGCGCCGGAAACTAACGGTCAGGTAGCCGTTAAAGCCTGGGCGGCGCTGAGTGAATTTACCGGCCGTGACCATACGCATCTGGCGCTGAATAAAGAAGACGAAAAAATTCGTTTCCGCGATATTCAGGCGCAGCCGCGCAAAATTATCTCCAGCCCGACCTGGTCAGGCCTGGAAGATGAACATGTGTCTTATAACGCCGGTTATACCAACGTTCATGAGCTGATCCCATGGCGTACGCTGTCTGGTCGGCAGCAGTTGTATCAGGATCATCAGTGGATGCGTGACTTCGGTGAAAGCCTGCTGGTTTATCGTCCGCCAATCGACACCCGTTCCGTGAAAGCGGTAATCGGCGAGAAATCTAACGGTAACCCGGAAAAAGCGCTCAACTTCCTGACGCCGCACCAGAAATGGGGTATCCACTCCACCTACAGCGATAACCTGTTGATGCTGACGCTGTCACGCGGTGGCCCGATTGTATGGATGAGCGAAGTCGATGCGAAAGATCTGGGTATTGAAGATAACGACTGGATCGAAGTCTTCAACAGCAACGGCGCACTGACGGCGCGTGCAGTTGTCAGCCAGCGTGTGCCGGCCGGGATGACCATGATGTACCACGCGCAGGAACGTATCGTTAACCTGCCGGGTTCAGAAATCACCCAGCAGCGCGGTGGGATCCACAACTCGGTGACCCGTATTACGCCGAAACCGACCCATATGATCGGCGGCTATGCGCAACTGGCCTACGGCTTTAACTACTACGGTACCGTCGGTTCAAACCGCGATGAGTTCGTAGTTGTACGTAAGATGAAGAACATTAACTGGTTGGATGGCGAAGGCAATGACCAGGTACAGGAGAGCGTAAAATGAAAATTCGTTCACAAGTCGGCATGGTGCTGAATCTCGATAAGTGCATCGGCTGCCACACCTGTTCAGTGACCTGTAAAAACGTCTGGACCAGCCGTGAAGGTATGGAGTACGCCTGGTTCAACAACGTCGAAAGTAAGCCCGGCGTTGGCTTTCCGAATGACTGGGAAAACCAGGAAAAATGGAAGGGCGGTTGGATCCGTAAAATTAATGGCAAACTGCAGCCGCGCATGGGTAACAAAGCGCTGCTGCTGGGTAAAATCTTTGCTAACCCGCATCTGCCGGGTATGGATGATTACTACGAGCCGTTTGATTTTGACTACCAGACGTTGCACAACGCCCCGGCAGACAGTAAGGCGCAGCCGATTGCTCGTCCACGCTCGCTGATCACCGGTCAGCGGATGGATAAAATCACCAGCGGTCCAAACTGGGAAGAAATTCTGGGCGGCGAGTTCGAAAAACGCGCCAAAGACCAGAACTTCGAAAACATGCAGAAGGCGATGTACGGTCAGTTTGAAAACACCTTCATGATGTACCTGCCGCGTCTGTGTGAGCACTGCCTTAACCCGGCGTGCGTGGCGACCTGTCCAAGCGGCGCTATCTACAAGCGTGAAGAAGATGGCATCGTGCTGATCGACCAGGATAAGTGCCGCGGCTGGCGTATGTGTATCACCGGCTGCCCGTACAAGAAGATCTACTTCAACTGGAAGAGCGGGAAGTCTGAGAAGTGCATCTTCTGCTACCCGCGTATCGAAGCCGGTCAACCGACCGTGTGCTCCGAAACCTGCGTCGGTCGTATCCGTTACCTCGGCGTACTGCTGTATGACGCGGATGCGATCGAGAGTGCGGCAAGCACCGAGCACGAGAAAGATCTGTACCAGCGTCAACTGGACGTGTTCCTCGATCCGAACGATCCGGCTGTTATTGAACAGGCGCTGAAGGATGGCATTCCGCTGAGCGTCATTGATGCCGCACAGCAGTCTCCGGTTTACAAAATGGCGATGGACTGGAAGCTGGCGCTGCCGCTGCATCCGGAATATCGCACGCTGCCGATGGTTTGGTACGTGCCGCCATTGTCACCGATTCAGTCTGCCGCCGATGCGGGTGAGCTTGGCAGCAACGGTATTCTGCCGGACGTTGACAGTCTGCGTATCCCGGTTCAGTACCTGGCGAATCTTCTGACCGCAGGCGACACTCAGCCGGTACTGTTAGCGCTGAAACGTATGCTGGCGATGCGTCACTACAAACGCGCGGAAACCGTTGACGGTAAAGTTGATACTCGTGCGCTGGAAGAGGTGGGTTTAAGCGAAGCGCAGGCACAGGAAATGTATCGTTACCTGGCGATTGCCAACTACGAAGATCGTTTCGTGGTACCGAGCAGCCATCGCGAACTGGCGCGTGACGCGTTCCCGGAGAAAAGCGGTTGTGGCTTTACCTTCGGCGACGGTTGCCATGGTTCTGATACTAAATTCAATCTGTTCAACAGCCGCCGCATTGACGCTGTTGATGTGACCAGCAAAACGGAGCCGCACCAATGATTGAACTCGTCATTGTTTCGCGTCTGCTCGAGTACCCGGATGCTGCCCTGTGGCAGCATCAGCAGGAACTTTTCGATGCACTCGCGTCATCTGAGAACCTGGATAAAGAGGATGCCCAGACCCTGGGCGTTTTCCTGCGCGATCTGACCGCGCAGGACATGCTGGATGTACAGGCCGCCTACAGCGAACTGTTTGACCGTGGCCGCGCCACATCGCTGCTGCTGTTTGAACATGTTCACGGTGAGTCCCGCGACCGCGGTCAGGCGATGGTTGATCTGATGGCGCAGTATGAGCAGCACGGTTTGCAGCTAGACAGCCGCGAACTTCCCGATCATCTGCCGCTGTATCTGGAATACCTTGCGCAGTTGCCGAAAAACGAAGCGTTAGGTGGTTTGCAGGATATCGCGCCGATTCTGGCTTTGCTCAGCGCTCGTTTGCAACAGCGTGAAAGCCGTTATGCGGTGCTATTCGATCTGCTGTTAAAACTGGCGAATACCGTTATCGACAGCGACAAAGTGGCTGAAAAAATTGCGGATGAAGCACGTGATGATACCCCACAAGCGCTGGATGCGGTCTGGGAAGAAGAGCAGGTAAAATTCTTCGCCGATCAGGGGTGTGGCGAGTCGGAAATCTCCGCTCACCAGCGTCGTTTTGCCGGGGCCGTTGCGCCGCAGTATCTGAATATCACCACCGGAGGACAGCAATAATGCACTTCCTGAATACGTTCTTCTTTGACATCTATCCGTACATTGCGGGTTCTGTCTTTCTGATCGGCAGCTGGCTGCGTTATGACTATGGGCAATATACCTGGCGTGCGGCCTCCAGCCAGATGCTGGATCGCAAAGGGATGAACCTGGCGTCAAACCTGTTCCATATCGGGATCCTGGGGATTTTTGCCGGGCACTTCCTTGGCATGCTAACGCCACACTGGATGTATGAAGCGTGGTTGCCGCTTGAAGTGAAACAAAAGATGGCAATGTTCGCGGGCGGTGCCAGTGGTTTGATGTGTCTGATTGGTGGCGTACTGCTGCTAAAACGTCGTCTGTTCAGCCCACGCGTGCGGGCGACCACCACCGGAGCGGATATTCTGATCCTCTCGCTGCTGGTGATTCAGTGTGCGCTGGGCCTGCTGACCATTCCGTTCTCCGCCCAGCATATGGACGGTAGCGAGATGATGAAGCTGGTGAACTGGGCGCAGACAGTGGTGACTTTCCAGGGCGGAGCGTCTCAATATCTGGATGGTGTTGCGTTCATTTTCCGTATGCACCTGGTGCTGGGTATGACGCTGTTCCTGTTGTTCCCGTTCTCGCGTCTGGTACACATCTGGAGCGTTCCGGTCGAATATCTGACACGCAAATACCAGATTGTTCGCGCGCGTCACTAATCGGTTATCTGTTCAAGACAAAACCCTGCTCCGGCGGGGTTTTTTTATGCCTGTTTGCCGGATGGCGACGTTAACACCTTATCCGGCCTACACAGGTGTCAGTGAGCTTTGTAGGTCTGATAAGCGCAGCGCATCAGGCAAATTAGGGCATTGCAGATGAATGAGGTGTGTTGCTTTAGGAAGTGATGGTGGTGGGGGAAGGATTACTCAGCGCTGCGCGCTTAGCCCTTCGGGTCGTTGCCTTTGGCAACGCTTTCTCGCTACGCTCGAATCGAACCTTAGTCGAAGTTTCTCATCCTTCCCGCATGGGCAGAATATAGGGCATCGCAGATGAATGAGGTGTGTTGCTTTATGAAGTGATGGTGGTGGGGGAAGGATTCGAACCTTCGAAGTCGATGACGGCAGATTTACAGTCTGCTCCCTTTGGCCGCTCGGGAACCCCACCACAGGGTAAATTCATTATGCTGCTTGCATTCTATAGTGAGAAGGATTATTCGGAGCTAAAGCTCCTCACCCTTCGGGCCGTTGCCTGCGGCAACGTTCTCTCACTATCGCTCGAGTCGAACCTTGAAGTCGTTGACGGCAGATTTGCAGTCAGCTCCCTTATGATCGCTCGGGAACCCCACCAGGGGTAATGCTAGTTACTGGCCTACTTCCGTTGGAAGCGGGGCGCATCATATCAAATGATGCGCCCCTGTAAAGTATTCCGTTGATAAAAAAGAACTGGTTGCCTGATTTTTACGCGTAAAGATGTAAAGGTAACCAATTAAATTATCAATCGATTACAGAATAATCGTTCGGTTGCCGTAAACAAACACGCGTTGAGCCAGCACTTGATACAGTGCGCGGCTTAATACATTTTTCTCAACGTCACGACCCGCACGCATCATGTCTTCTGCGGTGTAGGTGTGATCAACGTGAATCACGTCCTGCATAATGATTGGACCTTCATCGAGGTTATCATTCACGTAGTGAGCCGTTGCGCCGATGATCTTCACACCGCGCTCATAAGCCTGATGGTAAGGACGAGCACCAATAAACGCCGGCAGGAATGAATGGTGGATATTGATAATCTTATTCGGGAAGCGTGAAACAAACGTTGGCGTCAAAACGCGCATGTATTTTGCCAGCACGACATAGTCTGGTTGGTGCGCGTCGATAGCGTCGGCCATTTTCTGGTCGTGTTCGTCACGCGTTAAACCTTCGTGGCTGACCAGCTCAAACGGAATATCAAACCGTTCAACCAAAGGGCGCAGCGTTTCGTGGTTGCCGATAACTGCCGCGATTTCAACATCCAGACCGCCATAATTGGCCTTCATTAACAGGTCGCCCAGACAATGTGCTTCCTTGGTGACCAAAATGACGATACGGCGGCGTCCTGCTGGCGTTAATTCACGAATGGAGCCATCGGGTAGGGCACTATCCAGATCGGCAAGCAGCGTGACGTCGTTAAAAATACCCTCCAGTTCGGTACGCATAAAAAAGCGCCCGGTACGGTGGTCCACGAACTCATTGTTTTGCACGATGTTCAGTTCATGCTTGTAACAGATATTCGTAATGCGTGCGATCAGACCTTTTTGGTCGGGGCAAATAGTACGCAGCACTTTTCGTTGTAATGAATGCATTTGCAGCGGTGATCCTGTTGAGAATGTTTGCAAAATTGATACTGTCGGGCGTTGATTAGCCGCAGCACTTTTTAAATTTTTTACCGGAGCCACAAGGGCAGGTATCGTTTCGTCCAATTTGAGGGCGTGTACCGTCTATATAGTACCACTGACCGTTTTCTTTTAAAAAACGAGAGCGCTCGATAATTGCGCCTGTTTTACCTTGTTCAGAAAACCGTGCAACAAAGCTGACATAGCCGACATTATCTGTGTCTGCCGTGTCTTGTTCAAAAACGTTCAGCCCGAGCCATTCGGTGTGGGCAAATCCTGCGATAATGTCGTCGCGAAACGCGGCGGCATGACAGTCCGGATGCCAGGTTCTGATAAGGTAATCTGCGTCTTTCATCACAAAAGCGCAGTAACGAGAACGCATGAGATGTGACGGCGTAGGTGCTACTTGCGCGCCGGACACATAACGGTAGCAACATAGGCTATACTCGACAGCGCTACCACAGGGACAAAGCTGAGACACAAAGTACTCCCTGGAATAAAAAAACGGCGTAAAAACGCCAGAGTGGCACTATGTTAACTGAGCGGTAGCGATGTTGCTACGTCTGCAAGCCAGGGGAAGTTTGTACGTACAATGAGAAAAATAAAAATTGGGCTGGCGCTAGGTTCCGGCGCGGCGCGAGGTTGGTCGCATATTGGCGTTATTAAAGCCCTAAAGCATATGGGCATTGATGTTGATATCGTGGCAGGGTGCTCCATTGGTTCGCTGGTTGGTGCAGCCTACGCATGCAATAAGTTACCTGCTCTAGAACAGTGGGTTTGTTCTTTCAGCTATTGGGACGTTTTACGTCTGATGGACCTCTCGTGGCGCAGGGGCGGTTTACTGCGTGGTGAACGGGTTTTTAATCAGTACCGTAATGTCATGCCGGTAGAAGCGATTGAGCAATGCACCCGACGTTTCGCCACAGTGGCAACTAATCTGAGTACGGGGCGGGAGCTATGGTTCACCGAAGGTGATTTGCACCTGGCTGTCCGGGCCTCATGCAGTATTCCTGGTTTGATGTCTCCCGTGGCGCATAATGGTTACTGGCTGGTCGATGGCGCGGTGGTGAATCCCGTTCCTGTGTCTCTAACCCGTGCGCTGGGCGCCGACATTGTTATTGCCGTTGATCTGCAACACGATGCGCATCTCATGCAGCAAGATTTACTCTCCTTCAACGTCAGCAGTGATACCGAAACGGGTGAGGATGCTGACGAACTCTCATGGCGTGCCCGCCTGAAAGAGCGCTTGAGCAATATAACGGCCAGGCGTACGGTGACCGCGCCGACGGCGATGGAGATCATGACGACGTCTATTCAGGTTCTGGAAAACCGTCTGAAACGTAACCGTATGGCCGGTGACCCGCCAGATATCCTGATTCAGCCGTTCTGTCCGCAAATATCCACGCTGGATTTTCACCGTGCCAGCGCAGCAATTGCTGCCGGACAACTGGCGGTCGAGAAGAAAATGGATGAGCTTCTACCCCTGGTGAAAACCAACGTCTAACGCATTTTTTTATTAACACTTAAGCAAATTCTGACAGGCGTGAGTAGCAATAGCATGCCACTATTTACTAAAGCCAGTCAGGGGGGAGAATATGACGCAGCCATTGGTCGGAAAACAGATTCTTATCGTTGAGGATGAGCCGGTATTTCGCTCACTCATGGACTCATGGTTTTCCTCTTTGGGAGCGACAACGGCGGTAGCTGGCGACGGACTTGAAGCACTGGATTTACTCGGGCATTTTAAACCCGACCTGATGATCTGCGACCTGGCTATGCCACGCATGAATGGTCTCAAGCTGGTGGAGTATCTGCGTAATCGTGGCGATCAGACCCCAATCCTGGTGATATCAGCGACGGAAAATATGTCCGACATAGCCAAAGCGCTACGATTGGGTGTCGATGACGTCCTGTTAAAGCCGGTGAAAGATCTTAATCGCCTGCGAGAAACGGTTTTTGCCTGCCTGTATCCCAATATGTTTAATTCACGCGTGGAAGAAGAAGAGCGGCTATTTCGCGACTGGGATGCGATGGTTGGTGATCCTGCTGCTGCAGCGAAGCTGTTGCAAGAATTACAGCCTCCGGTGTCGCAAGTGATTTCGCAATGTCGGATCAACTATCGCCAGCTGGTGGCCGCCGATCAGCCGGGGCTGGTACTGGATATTGCGCCGCTATCGGACCATGACCTTGCGTTTTATTGTCTGGATGTGACGCGGGCAGGGGATAATGGCGTTCTGGCGGCATTATTACTGCGTGCGCTATTTAACGGTTTGCTGCAGGAACAACTGGCGCATCAAAACCAACGATTGCCAGAGCTGGGTGCGTTATTGAAACAGGTAAACCATTTATTGCGTCAGGCTAATTTGCCCGGACAATTTCCTCTGCTGGTTGGCTATTACCACAGCGGATTAAAAAACCTGATTTTGGTATCAGCGGGGCTGAATGCGACATTAAATACAGGTTCCCACAATGTACAAATCAGCAATGGCGTTCCGTTGGGAACCTTAGGGAATGCATATCTTAATCAACTGAGCCAACGTTGCGAGTCCTGGCAGTGCCAAATTTGGGGGGCTGGGGGTCGCCTGCGCCTGATGTTGTCTGCGGAATGAACAACCGATAGGAGTGGGAATGAAATTGGCTCACCCCTCTCATGTTGTGAGTGCTACTATCAGCGCAGATTTATTCGTATTTATCTTAATTATACCGATGCGCGTCCTTTTCAGACCAGAAGCTTGTCGCGGTACTGATATACTTGGATGCGATACAGATTGATGAACACGTTCAATACATGAACAGTCCAGGAGAGTTTTAAATGGCTGCCCTTAATTCAAAAGTCAAAAAGGCCGTTATCCCGGTTGCGGGATTAGGAACCAGGATGTTACCGGCTACGAAAGCAATCCCGAAAGAGATGCTACCGTTGGTTGATAAGCCATTAATTCAGTACGTCGTAAACGAATGTATTGCTGCGGGCATCACTGAAATTGTACTTGTAACTCACTCGTCTAAAAATTCTATTGAAAACCACTTCGATACCAGTTTTGAACTTGAAGCTATGCTGGAGAAACGTGTAAAACGCCAGCTTCTGGAAGAAGTGCAATCTATTTGTCCGCCGCATGTCACTATTATGCAGGTGCGTCAGGGGCTGGCCAAAGGTCTGGGCCACGCGGTATTGTGCGCGCACCCGGTTGTTGGTGATGAGCCGGTTGCCGTTATCCTGCCGGACGTGATTCTCGACGAATACGAATCTGATTTATCACGCGACAACCTTGCCGAAATGATTCATCGTTTTGATGAAACAGGCAGCAGCCAGATTATGGTTGAGCCGGTAGAAGATGTTACCGCTTATGGTGTTGTTGATTGTAAAGGCGTGGAATTAGCGCCAGGCGAAAGCGTACCGATGGTTGGCGTTGTTGAAAAACCGAAAGCGAATGTTGCGCCATCTAATCTGGCCGTGGTGGGACGCTACGTCCTTAGTGCGGATATCTGGCCTCTGCTGGCAAAAACGCCTCCGGGAGCGGGTGACGAAATTCAGCTGACCGATGCTATCGATATGCTGATTGAAAAAGAAACGGTTGAAGCTTATCACATGAAGGGCAAAAGCCATGACTGTGGTAATAAGCTGGGCTATATGCAGGCGTTCGTTGAATATGGTATTCGCCATAATACTCTCGGCGCTGAATTTAAAGCCTGGCTGGAAGATGAGATGGGTATTAAGAAGTAACCTCCTGGTATTATCAGGTCTGAACGGTGCTGCTAATCCAGCACCGTTTTTTTATACCTAATCCGGGTAGGGACTGTGTGAAGTACAGGTAAAAAAAATCCCGCCAGTGGCGGGATTTTAAGCAAACTATTTCTGAATTATTCCTTGATCAGGAAATCATCCAGTTGTTTACCTTGTTCTTCCATCGCTTTTTTGATCACAGCCGGTGTACGACCCTGGCCAGTCCAGGTTTTAGTTTCACCGTTTTCGTCAACGTAGCTATATTTAGCCGGACGTGCAGCGCGTTTAGCTTTGGTGCCAGATTTAACAGCAGCCATGCTATTCAGCAGTTCGTTCGGATCAATGCCGTCAGCGATCAGCATTTCACGATATTGTTGCAGTTTACGAGTACGTTCTTCAACTTCAGCAGCTGCAGCGCTTTCTTCTTCACGGCGCTCGCTAACAACAACTTCTAATTTTTCCAGCATTTCTTCAAGCGTTTCCAGAGTACATTCTCTTGCCTGCGCACGAAGAGTACGGATGTTGTTCAGAATTTTAAGTGCTTCGCTCATTGTAGTAATCTCAAACTTATATTGGGGGTGGTTTGTTGAGCTAATAATAGAGCGATAAATTCAGTTGTGCAATAGCCAGGAATGTAAGGAATTCAAAATTGCGCTTTATTTAGTATCAGAATTAATTCATCTGTCTTAAATTCACCACGATGTTGGGCATAAAAAAGGCTTATTGGTGAGGGGGCTTCTCCGCGGCTGAGAGTAAAAATTCAAGATTCAGGTCACATTTTATGGTGTACAAATAGTATCTCTTTGCAGTGATTTCAACCTTTTGTATTAGTTTTGCTTACATGAATTCACTAATACATGGTGACAGTGGGTAGATTCAATAACAATAAGGAAAGGGTTTCTTTATTGCCGCAAGAAGATAAGTGGCATGGATAAATTTCATGAGCACTATTTGTGAAAGAGTGTGTATATACCCGTCCAGTTTCAGGCTGCCTGAGCTATGTCTGAGTGTACTCACGCTCCCTTGTAGCTTAAAGGGTCGGTTATTTAGGCGTCACTGAGCGAGTATGCACGTGCATTTATACGCCTTTGCGGACAACGCTACACCGACACTTTCGTGAAATATGCTACAATCCCGCCCATATTTATTTCCCCGGGTGAGGGCCTACGCTCAATGGCACAGCTATATTTTTACTATTCTGCAATGAATGCCGGTAAGTCGACTGCATTGCTGCAATCTTCGTACAATTATCAGGAACGTGGGATGCGTGCCGTTGTATATACAGCGGAAATTGATGACCGCTTTGGCGCTGGAAAAGTAAGTTCACGTATAGGTCTGTCGTCACCTGCAAAATTGTTTAACCAAAATTCATCATTGTTCGAAGAGATTCGCGCTGAGAATGAACAGCAAAGAATTCACTGCGTACTGGTGGATGAGTCGCAGTTTCTGACTCGACAGCAGGTTTATGAATTATCTGAAGTGGTCGATCGGCTGGATATTCCCGTGCTGTGCTATGGGTTGCGCACAGATTTCCGCGGTGAGTTATTTGGCGGTAGCGAATACCTGCTGGCATGGTCAGATAAACTGGTTGAATTAAAAACCATTTGTTTCTGTGGGCGTAAGGCCAGCATGGTGTTACGACTTGATCAGTCTGGAAGACCTTATAATGAGGGCGAGCAGGTGGTGATCGGTGGGAATGAACGCTATGTATCTGTATGTCGTAAGCATTATAAACAGGCACAGTCTGAGGGTTCTCTGACGGCGATACAAGAACGGCATTGCCACGACTAACTCTACGCGCTTCTGGGCGCTTATTAGCACAGGGTAGGCTTACGACCATTCGCTAATGTTCGCTACCCTGTCAGGCTCTCTCCTGACGATATTCTCATATCCTCCTGGTCACACTTCTCTACATGTCGCTGAATGGGTCATACGCCGATTCTAAAAAAGCAAGACGTAAAAAAAACGGTCCCATCAGGGACCGTTTATGGTGAAACTAAAACTTATCTGGACGAATTAAGCGGATTTCTTCGCTTTCTTCTCAGCTTTCGGTGCTGCTACTGCTTCAGTCTTAGCGGCGGCCTGGCCTTCGCTGTATTCGCGACCGTAGTAGGTATCCAGCAGGATCTGTTTCAGTTCAGCAATCAGCGGATAACGTGGGTTAGCACCAGTACACTGGTCATCAAACGCATCTTCAGACAGTTTGTCCACGTGTGCCAGGAAGTCAGCTTCCTGAACGCCAGCTTCACGGATAGACTTAGGAATACCCAGTTCAGCTTTGATTTCTTCCAGCCAGGCCAGCAGTTTCTGGATTTTTGCAGCAGTACGGTCACCCGGTGCGCTCAGACCCAGATGGTCTGCGATTTCAGCGTAGCGACGACGAGCCTGCGGACGGTCGTACTGGCTGAATGCAGTCTGTTTAGTCGGGTTGTCGTTGGCGTTATAACGAATAACGTTGCTGATCAGCAGGGCGTTCGCCAGACCGTGAGGAATGTGGAACTGAGAACCCAGCTTGTGCGCCATTGAGTGACATACACCCAGGAAGGCGTTAGCAAACGCGATACCGGCGATGGTTGCTGCACTGTGTACACGCTCACGCGCTACCGGGTTTTTAGAACCTTCATGGTAAGACGCTGGCAGGTTTTCTTTCAGCAGTTTCAGCGCTTGCAGAGCCTGACCGTCAGAGAACTCAGAAGCCAGTACGGAAACGTAAGCTTCCAGAGCGTGAGTTACTGCATCCAGACCACCGAACGCACACAGTGACTTCGGCATATCCATAACCAGGTTGGCGTCAACAATCGCCATATCCGGAGTCAGCGCATAGTCAGCCAGCGGATATTTCTGACCCGTTGCATCGTCAGTAACGACCGCAAACGGAGTTACTTCAGAGCCGGTACCGGAAGTGGTGGTGACGGCAACCATCTTCGCTTTCACGCCCATTTTCGGGAACTTGTAGATACGTTTACGGATGTCCATAAAGCGCAGCGCCAGTTCTTCGAAGTGGGTTTCTGGATGTTCGTACATAACCCACATGATTTTCGCGGCGTCCATCGGGGAACCACCACCCAGCGCGATGATCACGTCTGGTTTGAAGGAGTTAGCCAGCTCAGCACCTTTACGTACAACGCTCAGAGTTGGGTCAGCTTCAACTTCAAAGAACACTTCGGTTTCAACGCCAGCAGCTTTCAGAACAGAAGTGATCTGGTCAGCGTAGCCATTGTTAAACAGGAAGCGGTCGGTCACGATCAGCGCACGTTTGTGACCATCGGTAATCACTTCATCCAGTGCGATTGGCAGAGAGCCACGACGGAAGTAGATAGATTTCGGAAGTTTGTGCCACAACATGTTTTCAGCTCGCTTAGCAACGGTTTTCTTGTTGATCAGGTGCTTAGGACCAACGTTTTCAGAGATGGAGTTACCACCCCAGGAACCACAACCCAGAGTCAGGGAAGGCGCGAGTTTGAAGTTGTACAGGTCACCGATACCACCCTGAGATGCTGGGGTGTTAATCAGGATACGTGCGGTTTTCATCATCTGAC
This sequence comes from Citrobacter sp. Ce104, assembly GCF_030334595.1. Lineage (NCBI taxonomy): Bacteria > Pseudomonadati > Pseudomonadota > Gammaproteobacteria > Enterobacterales > Enterobacteriaceae > Citrobacter > Citrobacter sp. Ce104. Next base: position 53,171 of record NZ_JAOWDP010000067.1, on the reverse strand, counting down.
CGAAGTAAGCAACACGTTCTGGCTGATTGTCCTGGTCGGTGTACAGGCAAGAGGTATGACCGATACCGCCCATCGCAACCAGTTTTTCAGCTTTAATAACGGCGTCTTCGAAATCTTTCGCACGGTACATTGCCAGCGTTGGAGACAGTTTCTCGTGAGCAAACGGTTCGCTTTCGTCAACAACTTTAACTTCACCAATCAGAATCTTAGTGGTTTCTGGTACGGAGAAGCCCGCCAGTTCAGCAATTTTGTATGCCGGCTGACCAACGATAGCCGCGTTCAGCGCGCCATTCTTCAGGATAACGTCCTGGACTGCTTTCAGCTCTTTGCCTTGCAGCATGTAGCCGCCGTGAGTCGCGAAACGCTCACGCACTGCGTCGTAGACGGAGTCAACAACGACAACAGACTGTTCAGAGGCACAAATTACGCCGTTATCGAAGGTTTTAGACATCAGAACAGATGCAACAGCACGTTTGATATCAGCGGTTTCGTCGATAACAACCGGGGTGTTACCTGCGCCTACGCCGATTGCCGGTTTACCAGAGCTGTATGCTGCTTTAACCATGCCTGGGCCACCTGTCGCAAGGATCAGGTTGATATCCGGGTGGTGCATCAGCGCGTTAGACAGTTCTACGGAAGGTTGATCGATCCAGCCGATCAGATCTTTCGGTGCGCCAGCAGCGATGGCTGCCTGCAGAACGATGTCAGCTGCTTTGTTGGTTGCATCTTTAGCACGTGGGTGCGGAGAGAAGATGATGGCGTTACGCGTCTTCAGGCTGATCAGAGATTTGAAGATTGCAGTAGAAGTCGGGTTGGTGGTTGGAACGATACCGCAAATGATACCGATCGGTTCAGCAATGGTAATGGTACCGAAAGTGTCGTCTTCAGACAGCACGCCACAGGTTTTTTCGTCTTTATATGCGTTATAAATGTATTCGGAAGCGAAGTGGTTTTTAATCACTTTATCTTCGACGATGCCCATGCCAGATTCGGCAACGGCCATTTTCGCGAGAGGGATTCGAGCGTCTGCGGCAGCCAGAGCGGCGGCACGGAAGATTTTGTCAACCTGTTCTTGAGTGAAACTGGCATATTCACGCTGGGCTTTTTTTACGCGCTCTACAAGTGCGTTAAGTTCAGCGACATTAGTAACAGCCATAATGCTCTCCTGATAATGTTAAACTTTTTTAGTAAATCATCTGCTCGATACGAGAGTATAGACAGACCGACGAAAATTTGTGTAACGTTTTGAAAATCAAACGGTTAATTAACGTCCACTTTACCTTGATTTACTAAAAGAGCTTATGCACTAGCGCCAGTTAACTCTAACGCGTTATCTCCAGGTGGCGTAAGCAAGATTACTCACTTCTGAGTAGTAATTGCGTGATCTGGATCAAGATTTAGCAAAGCTGACACCTTTCAGCAGGCCCTTTTAGCGTTTATCGGTAAGTGTTAACAAATTGATGGGGTGAATGCTAATTACATTAGCATATTCAATACATATTAATAACACTAACTATTGGTAGCGTATTTACGTAGATATACGCAGATAGGAGGTGAAGTATGCTGACAAAAGGCGTATCTTCAGCGCGGATTTTATCAATTTTTATGACTCATTTTATCCGGCTAACGCTTCGGAGCTAACCGTGACCCAAACGCTATTTGATTTTCCTGTCTATTTTAAATTTTTCATTGGGTTATTTGCATTGGTCAACCCGGTAGGGATCATCCCTGTCTTTATCAGTATGACCAGCTATCAAACGGCTGCTGCGCGAAACAAAACCAACCTCACTGCAAACCTGTCAGTTGCTATCATCCTGTGGACTTCACTGTTCCTTGGCGACGGTATTTTGCAACTCTTCGGTATCTCGATCGATTCGTTCAGGATTGCCGGCGGCATTCTGGTAGTGACTATCGCGATGTCGATGATTAGCGGAAAACTTGGCGAAGATAAGCAAAATAAACAGGAAAAATCAGAAACAGCAATTCGTGAAAGTATTGGTGTAGTGCCACTGGCGTTGCCGCTGATGGCGGGGCCTGGGGCGATAAGCTCAACTATCGTTTGGGGTACGCGCTATCACAGTGCGATTAACCTGTTTGGATTTTTCGTCGCGATTGCGTTGTTTGCCCTGTGCTGTTGGGGGCTGTTTCGCATGGCGCCATGGCTGGTACGACTGTTAGGCCAGACCGGCATCAACGTCATTACGCGTATTATGGGGTTGTTGTTGATGGCTCTGGGGATCGAATTCATCGTGACTGGAATCAAGTCCATTTTCCCCGGTTTGCTTGCCTGATATCCCTCTGCGGGATAAACGGAGCCGCTTGCGGCTCCGTTTCCTTTCATTATTAGTAAAACTTCTCACTAAAGTTGAAAATCAGCATAGTAATAATAAAAAATGCTGATGGTTATTCATTTGTTTATTCATTGATTTTATGAATGTAACACTCATCCGTCCGCCAGAGAGAGTCTGATATCGCTGTTATTTAATTAACATCATACTCTGGGGCTTGCTGAAGGATTATCGAAATGTTATTAGTTATTTCAGCGTTTTTTTCAGTTGAATGTGCTAATTAATAACCAATTGTTAAATTTATGTGCATTTTGGCATGATGTTGACTCCGGACAGGGTAGTTAACACCGTGCTTGATGTAGTGCATTGATTTTTATAGATTTATTATAACAGGCCTTCATTCGTAAGACTTTCTTAGTGAGATTTATTTCCAATAAAAGAGAATTGGTTAACAAATTTGTAAAATGTATTGGCGGTTAAGAAACGCATTTGATACTTTCCGGCCAGGTATTATGCAGAAGAATTCACGTTGATGAGAATCATTTGCAGTTAGTTTCTCTCAACAGGGTAATAGCGTGTTTCCGGCAGGGGGAGGCACGTAGATAATCGACGTAAGGCGGTCATACGAATCGCCAGAATAAATAAAGTCGGTGATAGCAAGCAGTAAAACAAAAAACGACCTGACGGCAGAAAATCTCCGATGCCGTACAGTGATCCTGACAGGATTAACAGTCTGGTTAAAAAACCAGCCATAATAATGAGGGAGTACAAACACAATGACTAACATCACCAAAAAAAGTTTAGTAGCTGCGGGGATCTTAACTGCGCTAGTCGCTGGAAATGTTGCCACGGCGGCAGTTGTGCCAGCGGGAGTACAGCTTGCTGAAAAGCAGACTCTGGTGCGTAATAATGGTTCGGAAGTTCAGTCGCTCGATCCGCATAAAATCGAAGGTGTACCTGAATCCAACATTAGCCGCGATCTGTTTGAAGGTTTATTAATCAGTGATGTCGATGGCAAACCATCGCCTGGCGTGGCTGAGAAATGGGAAAATAAAGATTTTAAAGTCTGGACATTCCATCTGCGTAAAGATGCTAAGTGGTCTGACGGCACGCCTGTCACCGCGCAAGATTTCGTGTATAGCTGGCAACGACTGGCTAACCCAAATACCGCGTCACCGTACGCCAGTTATTTGCAGTACGGTCACATCGTCAATATTGATGATATTATCGCCGGCAAAAAGCCGGTCACCGATCTCGGTGTTAAAGCTCTTGATGACCATACCTTTGAAGTCACTCTGAGCGAGCCTGTTCCTTATTTCTACAAACTGCTTGTGCACTCATCTGTTTCACCGGTTCCTAAAGCAGCGGTTGAAAAATACGGTGAGAAATGGACCCAGCCCGCTAATATCGTCACCAATGGCGCATACAAACTGAAAGATTGGGTGGTCAACGAGCGCATTGTACTTGAACGTAATGCCAATTACTGGGACAACGCTAAAACGGTGATTAACCAGGTGACCTACCTGCCAATTGCTTCTGAAGTGACTGACGTTAACCGCTATCGCAGCGGCGAAATCGACATGACCTATAACAACATGCCGATCGAGTTATTCCAGAAACTGAAAAAAGAAATCCCGAACGAAGTTCACGTTGACCCGTATCTGTGCACCTATTATTACGAAATCAACAACCAGAAAGCACCGTTCAACGATGTTCGTGTTCGTACCGCTCTGAAGCTGGCGATGGATCGCGACATCATCGTCAACAAAGTGAAAAACCAGGGCGACCTGCCTGCCTATAGCTTTACCCCTCCTTACACCGATGGCGCGAAACTGGTTGAGCCAGAGTGGTTCAAATGGTCACAGGAAAAACGCAACGAAGAAGCGAAAAAACTGCTGGCTGAAGCCGGTTATACCGCTGAAAAACCGTTGACCTTTGACCTGCTGTATAATACCTCAGACCTGCACAAGAAGCTGGCTATCGCCGCGGCATCTATCTGGAAGAAAAATCTGGGCGCCAACGTGAAGCTGGAAAATCAGGAGTGGAAAACATTCCTCGATACGCGCCATCAGGGTAACTATGATGTTTCGCGTGCTGGTTGGTGTGCGGATTACAACGAACCAACCTCCTTCCTGAACATGGTGCTTTCCGACAGCTCTAACAACACCGTCCATTATAAGAGCCCGGCGTTTGATAAGCTGATTGCGGATACGCTGAAAGTGACCGACGAAGCACAGCGTAGCGAACTGTATTCAAAAGCAGAGCAGCAGTTGGATAAAGATTCTGCGATTGTACCGGTTTATTACTATGTGAACGCCCGCCTGGTGAAACCATGGGTTGGCGGATACTCCGGTAAAGACCCGATGGATAATATCCACGTTAAAGACTTGTATATTATCAAGCATTAATGGCAAGACGTGGGGCGATCAAGGTTGCCCCACAGTGTCTTTTTCTTCGAACTATAAATACCTCTTTACCTGAACGTCGGGGCAAAAGGGGTATAAAGGCACACGCCAGAAGGTACGGGCAATGTTAAAATTCATATTACGTCGCTGTCTGGAAGCGATTCCGACGCTATTTATTCTTATTACAATTTCATTCTTTATGATGCGCCTTGCGCCGGGAAGCCCATTTACCGGAGAACGCGCGTTACCGCCAGAGGTACTGGCAAATATTGAAGCGAAATATCATCTTAACGATCCTATCTCGACGCAGTACTTCAGCTATCTGAAGCAGCTGGCACATGGCGATTTTGGGCCATCCTTTAAATATAAAGACTATACGGTAAACGACCTCGTTGCCTCGAGCTTTCCGGTTTCTGCGAAGCTTGGCGCTGCCGCCTTTATTCTGGCCGTCCTCGTGGGCGTTAGCGCCGGGGTGATAGCCGCGCTGAAGCAAAATACGCGCTGGGATTACACGGTGATGGGGGTGGCAATGACCGGGGTCGTTATCCCCAGTTTCGTGGTCGCTCCCTTATTGGTCATGATATTTGCCATAACCTTGAAATGGCTACCCGGCGGGGGCTGGAACGGCGGGGCGCTGAAATTTATGATCCTGCCGATGGTGGCCTTGTCACTGGCCTATATCGCCAGTATCGCCCGTATTACTCGCGGCTCGATGATTGAAGTACTGCACTCTAACTTTATTCGTACCGCACGCGCTAAAGGGCTGCCGATGCGGCGGATTATTTTCCGCCATGCGTTAAAACCTGCGCTGTTGCCCGTGCTGTCCTATATGGGGCCAGCATTTGTCGGCATTATCACCGGTTCGATGGTTATTGAAACCATCTATGGTTTGCCGGGCATTGGCCAACTGTTCGTCAATGGCGCGTTAAACCGCGACTATTCGCTGGTTCTGAGCCTGACCATTCTGGTGGGTACGCTGACCATCGTGTTTAACGCGATTGTCGATGTGCTGTATGCCGTTATCGACCCGAAAATTCGTTACTGATACTGGAGCTCGCTATGATGTTAAGTAAGAAAAACAGCGAAGCGCTGGAGAATTTCAGTGAAAAGCTGGAGGTCGAAGGCCGCAGCCTGTGGCAAGACGCGCGTCGACGCTTTATGCATAACCGCGCGGCGGTAGCAAGCCTGGTGGTGCTGGTGATCATTGCGTTGTTTGTGACGCTGGCGCCGATGCTGTCGCAGTTTACCTACTTCGATACCGACTGGGGCATGATGTCCAGCGCGCCGGATACGGAGTCCGGACACTATTTCGGCACCGACTCGTCGGGTCGTGACCTGCTGGTTCGTGTGGCGATTGGCGGGCGTATCTCGCTGATGGTCGGCATTGCCGCGGCGCTGGTGGCGGTAGTCGTTGGTACGCTGTACGGCTCTCTGTCGGGCTATCTCGGCGGTAAAATCGACTCGGTGATGATGCGTCTGCTGGAAATCCTCAACTCCTTCCCTTTCATGTTCTTTGTGATCCTGCTGGTTACCTTCTTTGGACAAAATATCCTGCTGATTTTTGTTGCTATCGGAATGGTCTCCTGGCTCGATATGGCGCGTATCGTGCGTGGACAAACGCTGAGTCTCAAGCGCAAAGAGTTCATTGAAGCAGCACAAGTGGGTGGAGTGTCTACCGTACGCATCGTTATCCGTCATATTGTGCCGAACGTGCTGGGCGTAGTGGTGGTATACGCTTCATTGCTGGTGCCGAGCATGATTCTGTTTGAATCCTTCCTGAGCTTTTTGGGATTAGGTACGCAAGAACCGTTAAGTAGTTGGGGCGCGCTGCTCAGTGATGGTGCCAACTCGATGGAAGTCTCACCATGGCTGCTGCTGTTCCCGGCAGGTTTCCTGGTGGTCACTTTGTTCTGTTTTAACTTTATTGGCGATGGCCTGCGTGATGCCCTCGACCCGAAAGACCGTTAAGGAGTGCAGCCATGAGCGTAATTGAAACCTCTACCGCGCCGCTCGCGCAACAACAGGCTAACGCACTGCTGAACGTAAAAGATCTGCGCGTGACGTTTGCCACCCCCGATGGCGATGTTACCGCAGTAAACGATTTAAATTTTTCTCTGCGAGCCGGAGAAACGTTGGGTATTGTCGGTGAGTCCGGTTCGGGCAAATCGCAAACGGCGTTTGCTCTGATGGGCCTGCTGGCCGCAAATGGCCGTATCGGGGGTTCTGCAACCTTCAATGGGCGTGAAATTCTGAACTTACCGGAACGTGAGCTGAACAAACTGCGCGCCGAGCAAATCTCGATGATTTTCCAGGACCCGATGACTTCTCTCAATCCGTACATGCGGGTCGGCGAGCAGTTGATGGAAGTTCTGATGCTGCATAAAGGCATGAGCAAAGCGGAAGCTTTTGAAGAGTCTGTCAGAATGCTGGATGCGGTGAAAATGCCGGAAGCGCGTAAGCGCATGAAAATGTATCCGCATGAATTCTCCGGCGGCATGCGTCAGCGCGTAATGATCGCCATGGCGCTATTGTGCAGGCCTAAATTACTGATAGCCGATGAGCCGACCACCGCACTCGATGTGACGGTACAGGCGCAAATCATGACGCTGCTGAATGAACTGAAAAGTGAATTCAACACCGCGATTATCATGATCACCCACGACCTGGGGGTTGTTGCCGGTATTTGCGATAAAGTTCTGGTGATGTACGCCGGACGTACTATGGAATACGGTAGCGCGCGGGATGTCTTTTATAAACCCGTTCATCCGTATTCAATTGGTTTGCTGAATGCCGTACCTCGTCTGGATGCCGAAGGGGAAGAGATGCTGACTATCCCTGGCAACCCTCCGAACCTGCTGCGCCTGCCAAAAGGCTGTCCATTCCAACCGCGTTGCCCGCATGCGATGGACATCTGTAGCAGCGCTCCGCCACTGGAGGAATTTAGTCCGGGCCGTCTGCGCGCCTGCTTTAAACCGGTGGAGGAACTGGTATGAATGCGGTCACCGAACAACGAAAAGTGCTCCTGGAGATTGCCGATCTTAAAGTCCATTTCGACATTAAAGATGGCAAACAGTGGTTCTGGCAACCGTCTAAAACCCTGAAGGCGGTTGATGGCGTAACCCTACGGCTGTATGAAGGTGAAACCCTGGGCGTGGTAGGCGAATCAGGCTGCGGAAAATCGACCTTTGCCCGTGCGATCATTGGCCTGGTGAAAGCCACTGATGGAAAGGTCGCCTGGCTGGGTAAAGATTTACTGGGCATGAAACCCGATGAGTGGCGCGAGGTGCGCAGCGATATCCAGATGATTTTCCAGGATCCGCTGGCATCGTTAAACCCGCGTATGACCATTGGCGAAATCATTGCCGAACCGCTGCGGACTTATCATCCAAACCTGCCGGGTCAGGAAGTCCGCGACCGTGTGAAGGCGATGATGATGAAGGTTGGATTACTGCCCAACCTGATTAACCGCTACCCGCATGAGTTTTCTGGTGGTCAGTGTCAGCGTATTGGTATTGCCCGTGCGTTGATCCTCGAACCGAAGCTGATTATTTGCGATGAACCCGTTTCGGCGCTGGACGTATCCATTCAGGCCCAGGTGGTGAACCTGCTGCAACAGCTTCAACGTGAAATGGGATTATCGTTAATCTTTATTGCCCACGACCTGGCGGTGGTTAAACACATCTCCGACCGCGTGCTGGTTATGTATCTCGGCCATGCCGTGGAATTGGGGACCTATGACGAGGTGTACCATAACCCGCTGCATCCATATACCAAAGCGCTGATGTCTGCGGTGCCGATCCCCGATCCGGATCAGGAAAGGAACAAGGTTATCCAGTTGCTGGAAGGCGAATTACCGTCGCCGATAAACCCTCCTTCCGGCTGCGTGTTCCGTACGCGCTGCCCGATTGCCGGACCGGAATGCGCAAAAACGCGTCCGGTTCTCGAAGGAAGTTTCCGACACGCCGTTTCCTGCCTGAAAGTAGACCCGCTATAATCGTGAGGGCTGACAAAGGTCAGCCCTTATTTTTGGTGAGGTATCTGTGCCAGGTTTAGTCTCTTCCGTCCGCCGCGCGCTCTATCGCAAGTTATTCGATTTAAACACCCGTTCCGGGCGTCGCTTTGAAGGTCTGTGCGCGCTGTTCGCCTTGCTCAGCGTTATTGTTATCTTCATTGAGTCCGGAGTAGGGACGCAATACCATTTAACTTACGATGAGTGGCATATTTTTGTCTGGCTGGAGATCTTTATCACTCTGGTCTTTACTCTCGAATATCTTCTGCGCTTATGCTGCTGGGCCAACCCTGCTAAATATGTGTTTAGCTTCTGGGGGATAATCGACCTGGCCACTATTCTGCCACTGTATGTGATGTGGCTATGGCCTGAAATAAGTCTGAGTTATGTCTTCGCCTGGCGGGCGATGCGCGTCCTGCGCGTCCTGCGCATTCTCAAGTTGCTGCGCTTTATGCCTTCCCTGCGTGTGTTCTGGAATGCGTTAAAAAGCGCCCGGCATCAGTTGATGCTGTTCTATTCTTTTATTGCCATTCTGATGGTGGTTTTTGGCGCGATGATGTATCTGATAGAAGGGCCAAAATATGGCTTTACTACGCTGAATGCGTCGGTGTATTGGGCCATTGTAACGGTCACTACCGTCGGCTATGGCGATATCACTCCTCACACACCGTTGGGACGTATGGTCGCGTCTGTGCTTATCCTGATTGGTTACTCGGTGATTGCGATACCGACGGGATTGATTACCACACACATGAGCAGTGCTTTCCAGCATCGACAGAATGAACGTAAATGTCCCCAGTGCCAGCAGGCGCAGCACGAACATAGCGCGCAGTTTTGTAACCGCTGCGGAAGTAAACTACCGGGCTAAAAATGAAAAAAGCTGCGAGAGCAGCTTTTTTGTTAGATTATTCACGCCAGAGAATATGGCAGAGTTTGTGATCTTTTTCGCGACATAATAAAACGCGCGCAAAAATATCGTTAATCTCGCCATCTTCTGTATCTGCCAGACCAATCACCACTTCGGCAAAGAAATCAGGGTTCAGGTCAAAATCAACATGCTCCTGCCAGTCTTCTGCCGGATCGAATAACTCGGCACCGCCGCGCTCTTCAAACTGCAAATTGAACAGAATGATATCTGCCGGATCGAGGTTGTCCACAGCCAGTTCGAGAAAAATATCGTAAGCCTGCTCAAGCGTTTCGTCTTCAGTCAGACGATTGTTCAAATCCATATCCATAATGACTACCTGTTTACTGTCTGATGGGCACGTTTTACAGCAACGGGCTAAAGAAGTAAAACAGTCGCTCGGCGATCCGCTGCCAGAGAGGTCGTTTTACCCACAAACGGGCATCAAGCAGGCGGGAACGCGAAATATAATCATCCTGCACGGCGGCGAGATCGCCGCCGAATCCGGCATCGTCAATGACCAGCGTGATTTCAAAATTGAGCCACAGACTGCGCATATCCAGGTTAACGGTACCGACCAGGCTCAGCTCGCCATCAACCAGTACGCTCTTGGTGTGCAACAGGCCGCCTTCGAACTGATAGATTTTGACGCCTGCCGCCAGCAGTTCAGTGAAAAAGGCCCGGCTTGCCCAGCCAACCAACAGGGAATCATTCTTACGCGGAAGAATGATACTGACGTCGACCCCACGCTGCGCCGCCGTACAGATGGCGTGCAGCAAATCGTCGCTGGGAACAAAGTAGGGCGTGGTCATAATTAAATATTCACGTGCTGAATAAGCAGCAGTCAATAACGCCTGATGAATCAAATCTTCAGGGAAACCAGGACCCGAGGCGATAGTGTGAATGGTGTGGCCGCTGGCCTGCTCAAACGGCATGATATTGACGTCCGGCGGCGGGGGTAAAATGCGCTTTCCGGTCTCAATTTCCCAGTCGCAGGAATAGACGATGCCCATAGCGGTGGCTACCGGACCTTCCATTCTTGCCATCAAATCAACCCATTGCCCAACGCCTGCATCTTGTTTGAAGAAGCGCGGATCGACCATGTTCATGCTGCCGGTATACGCAATGTAGTTGTCGATCATGATCATTTTGCGGTGCTGGCGCAGGTCCATCCGGCGTAAAAACACACGCATCAGGTTCACTTTCAGCGCTTCAACAACCTCGATCCCTGCGTTACGCATCATCGCCGCCCATGGGCTACGGAAGAACGCCACGCTGCCCGCCGAGTCCAGCATCAGGCGGCAGTGAATCCCGCGTCTGGCGGCGGCCATTAATGATTCGGCGACCTGATCGGCCATACCGCCCGGCTGCCAGATGTAGAACACCATCTCTATGTTGTGGCGCGCGAGTTGAATATCACGGATTAATGCCTGCATCACGTCATCTGAACTGGTGAGCAGCTGCAGCTGATTTCCCTTAACGCCGGCAATTCCTTGACGCCGCTCGCACAGTTTAAATAAGGATGAGGCGACGCTGCTGTTTTCCTGCGCAAAAATATGCTTACAGGCTTTAAGGTCGTTCAGCCACTTGGCCGTTGACGGCCACATTGCCCGGGCACGCTCCGCGCGACGTTTACCCAGGTGGAGCTCACCGAAGGACAGATAAGCAATGATCCCTACCAATGGCAGAATATAGATGATCAAAAGCCAGGCCATTGCGGAGGGCACTGCGCGTCGTTTCATTAGAATGCGTAATGTTACGCCAGCAATGAGTACCCAGTAACCCAGAATGACCAGCCAACTCACCACGGTGTAGAAGGTTGTCATAAATTTAAAAATCCTTTTGAAAGCGTATTGTTAAGAGTTTACGCATCAGGATTAATCTGGCAAATAAAAACACGGGAAAACCGCTGGTCTGCATTCGGTGTGGCGTTATAATGGCCACTCAGTGACTGAAAGAGTAGTAAACATGAAGCGTAGTAGAACGGAAGTGGGACGCTGGCGGATGCTGCGTCAGGCTAGCCGCCGTAAAGCACGTTGGCTTGAAGGACAATCGCGTCGTAATATGCGTATCCACACTATCAGAAAGTGCATTCTCAACCATCAACGCAACTCGTTGCTGTTTGCGATCCACAGTATCTGATCTAAAAGGGCACCGCTGGCGGTGCCCAATGTCTGCTTTTCGTTCTGTTTTTAAAAAACCTTTTTGTATTGTCATTCGGCTTATTTCGAAGAATTCCGCGTAAAAACGTTCTGTTACGCTAAAGCCTTCTATTACCTGCCTTCCGGTCATCTAATCATCACACTTTGAGTACAAGTGTTACATTGCGGGTAGCTTAGAGCAACGAGTTTTGTGTACACTTTTGTGTACTCAAAAGCCAAATGTGTACCCATTCAATGATCACTGACACAAAGCTCAGGAAGGCCCTTGGCAAGAAGCGCGATGATATCGAAACCATTTCAGATTCTCACGGACTAAACGCAAGGATTAGCCAGGCTGGAAAAGTTTCTTTCTTCTACCGATACAGATGGGCTGGTAAAGCTGTAAAACTCAATGTCGGTGATTATCCGGCAATGAGCATTGCTCAGGCAAGGGAAAGGCGTCAGCAGTTCAGAACGTGGCTAACTGAAGGTTTAGATCCTCGCGAGCAAGTGAAGCTGGAAAAATTATCTCGCGAAGGTTCTATGACTGTGGCTGAAGCCTTCGATTATTGGATCGAGAAACACTGCATCGCGAATCAACTCACAAAGACGGATTATTATCAGCTGGTATTCGCCAAGCATATCGCCGAACCGATGCGGAACGTCAAAGTCGATAACTCGACAAAAATGCACTGGATAGATGTATTTGATCAGATTGAAAGCAGGGTAATGGCCCATTATATGCTTTCGCTGTGCAAACGTTCATTCAGATTCTGTATTAACCGAGGCGTAATATCTACCAATCCGCTTGAGGGATTGCTACCCACTGACGTTGGTCAAAAACCGAAAAAGAGAACGCGGCGCTTGGATGATAGTGAGCTGGTGGCTATTTATCGGTGGCTGCAAAACCGCATGTCGATAGAGTCCGTGTTTCTTGTGAAATTTATTATGTTGACCGGTTGTAGGACGGCAGAGATTCGGTTGAGCGAAAGGTCATGGTTCAAGCTGGATGAAAATGTGTGGATAGTTCCTGCTGGAAGTTACAAAACGCGAGTGCACATGAGAAGGGCTCTTTCTGATGCTGCTGTGGGACTGGTAAAAAACCATCTTGAGAAGATCAACACAAAGCATTTAGTCACTTCACAGCGCTTACTGGATGGGGAAATTAAAGATGTCCCGGTTCATCCGCCAGTTGCTTCGAACTACGCCAGGTATATTTGGTCAGAATCCGGTATGGAGCCTTGGTCTCTCCATGATATGAGAAGAACAATCGCAACAAATCTTTCAGAACTTGGCTGTCCGCCGCATGTGATTGAAAAACTACTTGGTCATCAGATGGTCGGTGTAATGGCTCACTACAATCTGCACGACTACATCGATGACCAAAAACACTGGCTCCACGTTTGGCAGAGCCATCTTGAAAGTATCATTGGTGAGCCATTCAGTTAATTGGCTGTTTCACACCTTCCCACTCTTTGACTGACTCCGACTTCCAGCGGTTTGGGTTACCAGGAAAATCAGGAGCAGGGAACGGCTTCGCAAAACCCCGCGGCATAGTTTCTGTGCTTTGCCATGACCAAAGGGTTTTACGTGAGATTTTGTATCGACTGGTCAGGTCTGACGTCAGCAAAATATCATCCATCGTTTTTCTCCAATGGCCCGTACTGGGCCATTTATAAAAGTAATATCAACTCACCTGACCCGGCAGCGCTCGCAATCTGCGCATGCCTGTCATCGCCGTGGCCACGTAACTCGCCTTGCGGTTCACTACCTCCACCCAGACCTTCACACCTTCAACTCTCACCGTGTACGTTTCCTTCATCTTGCTGCGTCCGTAGTCGCCGTAGCGTTCGTGATGAGTGGCCAGCGCGATGTCGCATGCCTGACGCGCTATCGGGGATTGCTGATTGCCGCGGTTAATCAGTTTCATGCTTCACCGCCATCTGGGTTGGATGATTGACGGAAAATTGCTCGGGACGGCGACCAATCGCAATATGTATCAGTTTCGGTATGCCCGAAAATTGTCTTACAGCGGCGGATATGGGCGCAGTCGCCGCAAGTCTTACCCTTCGGGAGTTTCATTTTGTCGGGGTCTGCCGGGTTATAATTCAGCTCAGTCATTCCAGGCCTCCAGCTCGTTCTGAATTTCCTCGTCGATCTCGTCATTGGTGGCATCATGATTGAGATATGTGAGAGCTTCTTTCCGATACTGTGCGCGGCGTTCGCTGTACCATGCTGAAAACTCAGGTGACCAGCCTCGACCATTACCCTGAAAATCTACAAGAGCGTTGTCCTCTGCCATGCGCTCAACCATGCAGTCGGCAGTTGTCAGGGCGCACTCACGGATATACCGGCGTAGATCCCGCTTGCGCCAGTACGGGCTATATTTCGAGTCGCAACGACCTTTAAATTCGACGGCCCAGCGACGGATGCAACGTGCATTTAATGATTTGCTCATCTCGTTACCGGGAGGGCGAACCCTCCCGCCTCCCTCAGCCCACGTATTCCGGTTTCATGTCTGCCAGGGTGATGCTGAACTGATCGTGCAGCTCATCACCCAGATGACGTTTCGCTGCCGCTAGAACTCGCTCAACTTCCCCAAATCGGTCCGCTGCATCCGGCTCATCCGGAGATGGCAGGGAGTTGATCGCGGCTTCTACTTTGTTGCGGTGATCCACCAGGTAATAGCGCTTCACAGCTTTATTTTTCAGCTCTGTGAACAGTGCAGTGCCAAGCAGTGCTTTCTGCGATTCAATATCAGCTCGGATTGCCTTGGCCTGGTCTACAGTGCTGGACGTATCGATGCGTTCGCGGATCTCATTTGCTAGTGCGTCCACGTTCGCTGCTGACTCCTGCACGCTGGTGGTGATATCAACCTCGCTGGTGATCTCTTCCACAGACATTCTCTGCGCTGGAGCCGGATTGATTTCACGTTCGGTGCGCTGCTCAACTTCGTCTGGGGTATAGACGCCAAGAATCACTTCCGGGCAATACAGTCGCGCCCAATACTTCACGCCCAGGTATGCAATTTGCTGTTTAGGATTGGACACCCACAGAGGGGAATTGCGAGTTACAACACCAGACAGGTAAAGAGGTTCACCCCAGGTGATTTCTACCTCGCCGCGAAGAATGGCGCCAACCTGAACAAACAGGCCGATCTCATCCTCATCAGTCCAGCCGCGGACGCGCTCGGTGACGGTGTATTTCCCATTTTTTCCGTTCTTGTCTCGCGTAATTTCCTGTGTTCTGGTGCAGCGCTCCCAATCTCCGCCATAACGATAGTGAAAACGCCCGTGGATAGCGCTGGAACTCGCGATTACAGCGTTGACCAGTTGTGCTTCGTAACCAAGAACACCGTTCACCAGGTGTGTTTTCTGCGCTACTGCGTATGGATTCATGCCCCATTGCATTGCCTGCATAACAATCGCCATACAGTCAGCTGGTTTTCCGGCAAGGTGTGCCGGGACCGTCACCTGAGAATCGGCCATCAGGTTAGCGAATGCGGTTAACTGGCCCAGTGCCTGTACGTTAAAAATCGCGTTACTGGCTGAAATGGTGTTAGGTGCCTGCTGTTCAGCGGTAACAATATTGGTGTTTTCCATGATTTATCCCCTTATGCCTGAGTACGCAGCGCTTCAAGGCGGCGAAGGTCGAAGTCGTTGAGTTCGTCGGTGTAGTCGGCGGTAATCGGCGCTGGCCACTCGCCAGTGTCAAAGCCGGTAGCGATAGCACGCATCGCCTCGCGGTACTCGAGCATGCCCAGTTCCAGTAGTTCGGCGGATGCCTCGATGATGGCGATCCAGTGGTAGTTCTCGTCTTTGTTGACGAAAATCCAGAAGAACTGGTCCAGTGCTGCGGTCTCGCAATACATAGCCGCGCTCAGGTGGTAGTCACGGTCGATGATTTCCCGGTGCAGTTTGGCGCGCAGGCCTTCCTGCTTAATGTTCCACATGCTGATGGTTTTCAGGTCGGCACCGATGCGCACACCGTCCAGATCGATTTCCAGATCTGGACGTACGCGGACTTCGAGTCCGGTTTCGTCGTCGAAGCCAAAGTAGCTGACTTCTACTGCGCGGCTCGGGTGTGTCAGTAGCTTGCCCGCGGTCGGGTGCTGGAGCAGGGCTTTCTGAATGCTCAGTGCAGTGCTCAGTTGCTGGCGGGTGACCAGCACTTTCCCATGCGGATTCTCGCGCCACGCATCCAACAGCTCGTCGGCGAAGACGGCTTCCGGATTAACAGACTTCACAGCCTGAATCAGATCTGCTTTGGTACCGGACACTTTCAGCGGCGCCAGTTTCTGTGCTTCCTGTGCAACCAGGTCAGGATTGATGATTGCCAACTGCTCGAGTAACGCATCACGGCTACCACTGGTTTTCACCTGTGCAGGCAGAGTGGCGTTGTATTCCTTGATGCAGGCTTTCATCGCCGCTGCGGTCTGCTTCTGATCCGCTTCGATACGCTGGTACTCTTCGGGCAGCGACATATAACTCTGGCCGGTTTCTTCCAGCGACCCGCCGAGCGGCAGTTGTGCCGGCAGCGTGGCGTTGTGTTCTTCTAGCAAAGCTTTGATATCGTCTGCGCTCAGTTGCGCTGGCAGGTTGGCGTTGTACTCATCAATAAACGCGCGGATAGTTGCCGTGGTGGTAAATGCGCCTTCCGGAATTACGGGTTCAACGCTGAATTCTTCATCGAGTTGCTCTGGCTGCAACGCCAGCGCATGTACCAGGTTACCCATGTCCAGAACCGGAGAGCGTTCTTTGATGATGGTTTTCTCTACGTGACGCGCATTGAAGTACATCAGCGAAACACGTGCGTCTTTCACCTGGGTAGAGCTGATTCCGTTCGCTGCGTGATAAACCTCGTTCGGTAGACCTTCATAGCGACCTGGCTCGAAGTAAGCGGGGTACAAAACAGCTGGTTCGTCAGATTGCGCTTCTGGCTCGGTTTGTGCTGCAACTGGTTCGGTTTGGTTTACAGAATCGCTGTTTTGGGCGACAGAATCCGCATTCTGGTTTACATCGGCTTGCTGGCTGGTATCTGACTCTTCACCAGTTTCCACACTGCTCTTGCCTGTATGCAGCGCATCACCAGCCTGTTTTTCATCACTGACAGTTTCTTGAACCTGCACATTGCTGGTGGTCTCCGTAGCTTTTTTCGTGCCATGAGTTGCTGAGTTCTGCAGCAAAGCCGTAACGTCGAATATTCCGTTACCGACATTTTTAACCAGTTGTTGTTCGACTTTCTGCGGTTGTGCTGCAGCTTCCTCTGCGCGGCGGCGTGTTCCTTCTTCACGCACGCGTTGTAGGTTCTCTTCGTGAGTGCAGAAGGATTTGCGCGGAGACTCCTTGCTTTCAGGTTGGGAAATTTCCTGTGCTGCGGGTTCAGCCTCATGTAATGGCAATAACTTGACCGCGGAATTGAACTCGGCTGTCATGGTCTGGTTAACAAATTCCAGGTGAGCGACAGGAGTGAGATGAATATTTTCCGGCGCGATACGTACCAGGTTAAAAATAGCCGTGCGGTTAACGCCAAGAACGCCGGGCTGATTGCGCAGAATGCTGCTCCATGATTTCCACGGTTCTTCTTTTTTTGTCACGATTTCTTTAGCGCGACGAAGAATGCTGCCCGGGATCTCAAAGTGGTTGAAGTCCATAGGCAGAAGGGCACAGGCTATCTCTAAATCGAGAGTGTCAAGGGTGTGGTGTGCATCAGGTCCACGGTCAGTGACGTAACCGCCGTCGGCATTGGTGCCGGAATCAGTACGTTGCACGCTGCTGATGCGATTACCGGCGGCCCATTCGCGAACGAGGATACCGCGGTCGATGTGATCTGTAGCGAACCACAATTTCAAAAACTGGATTAAGGTTGCGAGTTCAGGGATTTTTCCATCGACAGGGAAGACTTTCTTAACGGCATTCACGACTTTATGAATATCGTGCTCAATGGCTTTTTTGAATGCTTCCACATTCTCAGCAGCCAGCAGCAGGTTCTGGACGTACGAGTCATCAGTGTCCATCTCAAGGCGGACAATCTCATTCTTCTGGTCAGCGTCGACGTGATAGAGATATTCACCATCACCGATGAACTGAGCCAGAACTCGATGACGGAAAGGCATGGTAGCGATAACAGTGAGAGCAGGCGTTGAAGTATTGCCTGTATTCTTGCTATCAACAGCACCTGCGCTTTCCTCCAGGATTTCGCCGGTATTGGTATCCACGCCGTTAACGATATGCTGACGTGCTTCGGCAGCTGCATCAGAAGAAGGCAACATAACGCCGGGGATTTGTTCCCATGTCATATTGTCGTCGCGGAGGCGGTAGAAATCGCAAAACGTTAAGCTGAGTTCGCCTTCTGGAGGCAACTCATTAACGACAGGAAAATTAGTGGCTACAGCTTTGAAATAATCTTTCAGCTTCGCGCCAGTTTTAATCAACAAATAATCCAGCGTTGCATTTGCAGCCTCAAAATCATCGCTGCACCAGAGCACCGCATCTTTATTACCGGATTGTTTTTTTGCTCTGCGGACTAAAAATACAGGATTAGTTCCACTCATTACTTTATCCTCGATTCGTGTAGAATGGAGGTGCCTTAACAGCACCCCGATATATCAGGTTGTTATGTCCGGTGCGCTTTGGTCGGTTGGACCGGACAGGGCACGCCCGCTTCGGTGGGCGTTTTATTAATGAACAGTGATGAAAACTCTTTCTGAGTAATCGAGTTTGTAGCTACGGTAGTTACCAAACCCGGCCTTATCGCCATCGTTTACCTGAACCGCAAGCAGTGAAATAGCTGTTACTGCACAGTGAGGGCAATCGAACTGACCGAGCACATAGCCGCCATCGAGAACGACGGTTGTTGCACCGTTTTTGGTTGAGTGAATAACACCAGACACTTTCTTTTCGCAGTTGAATAAAGCGATTTCTTTATTTACTGCTTTCAGATTTAATTCGACTTTTACGATTTGCATATATTATTCCTGTTGGTTTATTCAGGGTGTAAGAATCCACGCCAAACTAATGGCGAATTATTTATTTCATATTTCGGGACTGCTATTTAGCCTTCGTGCGCCATCTGGTCGTAAGAAGCACAGCGCTTGGAACAATACTCTTTCTCTTTGCGCGCCAGCTGTGAGCCGTTGCGATAGAGAAGGGTGCTTTTGACTACCTCTTCCGTTTTAACCGGCTTGCCGCAATATCCGCATTTCTTGTCTAACATGACATCCTCCGCTAGTGGCTGAGTCCATGCCCCAGACCGTTCAGATAAACTTCAACCAGCAAATCCTTGGTGTAAGTCATTTCTACGCCGCGATGCAGATACAAACGTCCGCGAGCGTTAGCTGATGCCGTCCAGGTTGAGTCTTTGTGTTTGACGAGCATCCCCGGCTGAACTGCGCCGCGGTTTACTGTCTGTGTACCGTAGTGCTGATGAACCATGATGTTCTCCAGTTTTTCTGAGTGAACTTCGCTGGTGGTGCCGTGACGCTGATCTTCACGGTTGAGCGTTTTAACTCTGCAGTTCACCACCGCGAAGCTCACTCCTGTGCTTTGCCCTTGTCGCCAGGCTGGCGGAACGTTTCAAACCTACTGCGCGTTAATCTCACCACCTCATTCCGGTCTTCGTATGCCCCGGACGGCTACTTCGTGGGCGTCCTGCCTCGATGGTTGTGTTGATGAACAGAGTAAAACACCACTTTACTTTTTAGTCAAGTATTGCGGATTAATAAAGTAAAGTGATGCTGTACCTGTGCGAAATTTATGCAGATTATTGCTGCGAAAGTGGGCTTAAAATGTATATGATTAAAAAAACATCAATGAGGGTGAGTTATGGATCGTGACGAACTGGAAGAAGACCGCGCAGCGTTTATTGCGGGGGAGATTGGTGGCGCAGTTGTCAGTCTGATAGCTAACGGGATAGTGATCAGCCGTGATGCAATTGTGAATAGCCTAGAGGCTAAGCGAAGGGCAGTGGGAAATGTGATTCACAAAGGTGTATTGCGGGATGCAGCTGCTATG
Source organism: Citrobacter sp. Ce104 (assembly GCF_030334595.1). NCBI lineage: Bacteria > Pseudomonadati > Pseudomonadota > Gammaproteobacteria > Enterobacterales > Enterobacteriaceae > Citrobacter > Citrobacter sp. Ce104. The sequence goes on along the minus strand of NZ_JAOWDP010000067.1, from coordinate 33,412 downwards.
GTGAAAAAAGGGCAATAAAAACCCGGCACACTGACCGGGTTAACCTTAAATTGCCTGTCTGGCAAAAGAAACTATTGCACTTTCATCTCTGAAATCAACATGACTTATTTGGTTGATTGTGAAAGTTTTTCTAATTTCCTGCATAGCTTTAACTTCTAAAGCACTAGGATTTGCAGGTGGGTCTATCGTGAAAAGAACATCTGACAACTGCAAAACACGCTCGCTCGCTGCTCGGAGTATTTTTGCAGTCCAGGAGTCACAATGCTCCATCATTTTCTCAGGCTTATCCTGAGTAAATGTTATCGGCTTTATTGCACAAACCACATCACCCTCTTGTTTAGCAACAAATGGGATAGTAAACCTTGTTAACTCGCCACCAAGGGTCTCTTTTTTAAGTGCATTCTTTAAGTCATTGTAATGAGAGAATCTATTTCTAAGTTCACGGGTCAAAATTAACTCCCGCGACTCTTTAGTAACCTCGGAATGATTAACGAATTTGTTAAACAATTTGATAGTTAAAGCTTCGGGATCGTCCGCCATTACCACTCTTGAAGAGCTGAAATAAATTACAGATTCTTTTCTGGCAATCAGATAGTTAAAGAAGTTTGCCAGTCTCTCTGGTGAATGGAGAGTTGCTGCTTGTTCTTGTGCAAAACTCAGTTCTCGACCGATTGCATCCTTTGCATGAGGGAAGATGATGTCATCTTTGAAGAAATTCTTAATTCTCGCATTATTGCTTTGCGTGAGCTGATAACAAAAGATGTTCTTTTTGGGAGCGCACAGGACCACGCCCACATTAGCAAACTCTTCAGTTTCCGCATATGGTGCATACCTAATTATGCTGTATAGGCATGGGGTGGTCATATCACACTACTCCAAAATTCACGTTCATTAATCTTCGCGAGAGAGTCTCTGATTTGGTTAAAAAAAACGCTATTTTCAACATCGCTTTCAGCTAGCCAGCTTGGCGGAATTTCATCGATTATTGAATCTATGGTGTTGTATGCAGCTATAGATAAATCTTGAAGTTCCTCATAATCAACTAGATCGTATGTCCATTGTCTTCTACTTGGTGAGTAAACGTGGACATCATACTCATCGGCAGTTACAGATTGATCGAAAGCAAGGTTGTGGTCAATCAGGTAATGCCTATTATTCAACGCATCGAAGATTATGTTGACATTACCACCATGCTCGGTCAAAGACCTGTCAGTATTCAATATCCAGCGGTCAAAAAAGTAAATTTTCTTCTGGTCACTGATGTTCACTGCATTTCTGGCCTGTTGAAGATTCAGCGTAGAAGCACCTTCAATATAGGCTGTGGCAAACGCTAAACCTGGATCCAACTGTCCACGTAAATCAGGCATAAACTCAATAAGCTGTGCATCAACATCGACTATGAAATGCTGTGGAATTTGTAGTCCTATCGCTTGGGCTAAAGAAGCACATATCCATTCAGCCGCTAACTCAGACCGACGCAGTTTCGGTCGCCCTTTAACGATGTATGAATTTCCATCATCGCAACCACAAAGAAATGGTTGAGTAATCCCATCATTCATTCTTCGAGTATAGGATGTTACGTGTAAGATGTTGCCTGGCATTGGCAATACCATTCCTTATGTAAGTTTGAATCCAGACCATATGTAACATACTTGATTTCACTGCAATTACTACTAACTCTAAGTGATATCAATCTTGTTGTGACCGAATCCGCCCCTTCATGTACTTCTCATACAACTCATCCAGCTCTTTCAGGCGAATGGCGAAGATGCGGAGCATATTTTTTTGTTCTTCTTCTGGCAGTTGGCGGTAGAGCTCCAGCAGGCGCTGTTCGTCAGGCTTAAGGCCATCCTTCTCCCCGACATCCTCGCCAAGTAACCAGGGGACGGATACCCCAGCTGCATCAGCAACCGCTAATGCAGAACTTTTGCTGATTCTTCCTGTTTTGAACCAACTGGAAACAGCCTGCTTACTGACACCAGCAACCCTGGCCATCTCTGTTTTAGAGAAACCTTTCCGGTTCAGTTCTGTAAGCCTGGAGATCAGCCCAGCAGTCATTGTGTTTTCGCTCATTTCACTAGTGTAAATGATTGCTTTACCAGTAGGTAGGCATTCAACGATTGACTCATTGGTAAAATGATGCTTTACTTTTTCCATCTAAGGAGGTCCTATGACTGGTATTGAGAAAGCTATTCAAAAGTTCGGCACAGGTGCGGCACTCGGAAGAGCGCTTGGATTTTCAAAAATGACAATTTCCAACTGGAAAAAAACTGGCATTCCGCCCGATCACATTCGCTCTGTTTTTGAGCTTACGGGAGTCACCCCGCATGAGTTGCGGCCTGACTTATATCCCAATCCAACCGATGCCTTACCAGTGCAAGAAACGAGGACGTAAACGTGCAATCACTATCACTTCATCAAAATAGCGGATATCAACCGGCTGCGATGATAAATCGCAATCAACCTGTCTCGGTAGATAAACATGACCAGATCCGCGATGCCGTTCGTGCGTGGGCGGGTGTAGATGGTCAGGATGTCGTTTCTGCTCTGATCATCGAAGAGTACCAGGCTCAAGGGGGAGACGAGATCACTTTCCCTGATGACCTCAGCCGACAGCGTCAGAAGCTTTTCCGCTTTCTGGATAACCATTTCAACAGCGAACGGTACCGCGAAAACGTTCGCCAGCTGACTCCGGCAATCCTCGCTGTCCTGCCGATTGAATACCGCAATCGTCTGCTACCAGAAGACAACGTAATGGCTCGTCTGGCAAGGCTGGAGAAGGAAACCAGCGAAGCGAAGATTGCTGTCGCGATGGATGCTCCACGACATCAGAAGCTGAAAGAGCTGAGCGAGGGGATCGTGGAAATGTACCGCGTTGACCCTGGGTTAACCGGTCCACTGATGGAGATGGTGCAGATGATGCTGGGGGCTATATGACCGGTTCAAAAATGGCGAAAGCCGCGGTGCGCGAACACCAACGGCTTTCAGGTGCAATTCGTTGCGTACTTATTGCGAGGAAATTATGTCAGAAAAATCAGCCTTCAGAAAGATAGATGGGCCGCCACTTTAGCGATTAAGAGGTTTTTATGCGTGATTACGCAACCGTTGCGCCTCAGTTCTGGCTTGGAAAAACAGGCCGAGAACTGAGGAAACAAGGCGCGGAGGCGCAGGTGGTCTCGTTCTATCTGATGACCTCGCCACACGCAAACATGCTCGGGTTGTATTACCTGCCAATTCTGTACATAGCCCATGAAACGGGTCTGGGCTTGGAAGGGGCTTCGAAGGGGCTAAAAAGCTCCATTGAAGCGGGATTTTGTAGCTATGACGAGGACACTGAGATGGTTTGGGTGCATGAAATGGCCGCTTATCAGGTTGGTCGATCGCTGAAGCCAGGGGATAACCGCTGTGCTGGTGTCAGGAATGAATATATGTCATTACCTGAAAACCCTTTTTTATCATCATTTTATGAACGTTATAAAACAGATTTTCACCTCAACTTAAAACGTGAATCGCGCCAAATTTCTGAAGGGGCTTCGAAGGGGCTACGAAGCCAAGATCAGGAACAGGATCAGGAACAAGATCAGGATAAAGATATTTTGGGGCATGGCTCGGCCATTCCCCGGGGGAGAAATACTTACCCGGATGATTTTGAACTGGCGTGGCAGGAATACCCCAAACGCGCTGGTGGTAACAGCAAGGCTGATGCGTTCAAAGCCTGGACTGCACGGATTAAATCCGGCGCAACAGTGCAGGAGCTTACTGATGGTGTTCGGCGATACGCGGATTACGTAACTGCCGCTGGGAAACTTAACACCGAGTATGTGAAACAGGCATCCACGTTTTTTGGCCCCTCAAAGCACTACGAAGAGTCGTGGTCTTTCGCGGCGCCAGATGGAAAAAGGGATCCGAACAAAATTTCTCAGCCCGATAAAGCGATTCCGACCGGATTCAGGGGGTAGCGATGAAAAACATGGTTGGTACAGGAAGTGCGCTTGAGCGCCTGAAAAAACTCATTCCACCAGGCGTTCAGCCGAAGTTCACCAGCGCAGCAGAGCTGCTGGAGTGGCAACGGGAAGAAGGCCTGAAGCGGTGTGAAGAACTGGACAGGCTGAATCAGAAAGCCCGGACAGAGAAAATCTTTGGCCGCTCAGGAATCCAAAGCCTACATCGCAGCTGCACGTTCGCGAATTACCAGGTATCTGGGGAAGGGCAGCGCAAAGCCTTCACGATGGCAAAGAGCTACGCACAGAATTTCGGTGCTGGGTTCACGAGCTTCGTGTTTAGCGGTGGCCCTGGTACCGGGAAAAACCATCTCGCTGCAGCAATCGGAAATCATTTGCTTTCTGGCGGGCATAGCGTGCTGGTCGTCACTATCCCTGACCTGATGCTACGCGTTCGCGAGTGCTACGACGGTGGGCAGTCAGAGGCTTCGCTTCTGGATGACCTCTGCAAAGTCGATCTGCTGGTACTGGATGAAGTCGGTATTCAGCGCGGAAGCAACGGCGAGAAAGTCATTCTGAATCAGGTTATCGACCGTCGCCTGTCGTCGATGCGTCCGGTGGGGATCCTGACGAACCTGAACCACGAAGAACTTCTCGGAGCGTTGGGCGCGCGGGTTATCGACCGTCTCCAGATGGATGGCGGAATGTGGGTGAACTTTGACTGGGGCAGCTATCGCAAGAACGTTAGCCATCTCCGGATCGTTAAATAACTTCGAGGGCAAATCACTATGGCAAGCAAATCACTGTGGGCAATTGTCGATTTTCTTCAGGTTAACCAGACCGTAACGCCGCGTCAGGTTCAGAGACTGCTGGGATGCGATTGCAAGAAGGCACACAACCTGCTGCTTCACCTGGTACGCAAAACGGTAGTAATCCGCACTGGCGAGCCGCATCGCCCGGTCTATTCGCTTCAGCCCGGTGGCGAGCAGAATATCAAGCAACTCAAATCGAAAGTGAGAAAAAACATGGTCACATCCGTATGCCGCACAAGTCCGGCTATGCAGCGTGTACTGGCGTTTTACGGGAGAGCATCAGCATGAAACCAACATACGAACAACTTGAACAGCAGGTGCTCGAACAGGCGGTACAGCTCGCTAACGCAGAGAGCAAGTGCAGGGAGCTGGCGTTGGAGAATGAATACATCCGCAACCGGTACAAAGAACTGGACTTGTTAATCGGGAAAAACATCCTGGTCATGCAGGCAGCGATTATCGAATGGCAGGCAACTGGCGACGCTAAGAACGGGCTGTCATGGATTTATAACACCCTGTTTGGGCCTGGTGAATTGCCTGACGAATCTGAGAAAGATGCTCAGGCCTACTTTGACCGCAAATATGCACCGATTAACGAAGAGTTGATGGCACTTCACAAGTGGTTTTGGGAACAAAGTGAAGCTGAACGTGCCGCCGCTGGCTTTGGCGTGAAGGGTGAGTGAGATGGCAGAAGTAACTCTTCGCAATGCCGACTGTTTCGACGTCTTCCCACAACTTGAAGACGGTACCGTTGATCTGGTTTGCGCTGATATTCCCTACGGCACTACCCAGTGCCGCTGGGATTCGGTGCTAGACCTGCAGGTTATGTGGCAGCAACTCTACCGCATAGCCAATCCAACAGCGGCTATCGTGCTGTTTTCCGCTCAGCCTTTTACCAGCGTGTTGGTTGCCAGCAACTTACGAGACTGGCGTGCGGAATGGGTGTGGGAAAAGGGAAACGCCACGGGATTTCTGAATGCCAAAAAGCAGCCGCTTCGCGCACATGAAAATATCGAGGTTTTTTACCGCCGCCAGCCGACCTACAACCCGCAGATGACCGATGGCCACACACGCAAGACCAGTAAGAGAAAGACCGTCAATTCAGAGTGCTACGGTAAGGCTCTGTCGCTGACAGAATACGATTCAACTCAGCGGTATCCGAGAGATGTTCAGTTCTTCTCGAGCGACAAACAAACGGGAAACTATCATCCGACTCAGAAGCCACTGGCACTGGTTCAGTATCTTATCGAAACGTACAGCAATCCTGGTGATACGGTACTGGATTTCACAATGGGTAGTGGTACCGCGGGTGTTGCCTGCCAGCAGACTGGGCGAAATTTTATCGGCATTGAGAAAGACGCCACAATTTTCCAAACCGCATGCCAGCGCATGGGAATTAAACAGGAGTATGCAGCATGACAACTAACAACCACCCGGCGCACGGTCCTGTGTCACTCGATCGCCTGCGCCAGATAAGCGAAATACTCAGCAAAGCAACAGCACAAAGCGACGGCGGCAATCTCGGCTACGCAATGGCTGATGCTGTGAAGGTGATTGCTGGGGTGTTTGCCCGCGAACTGGTACGTCGTGAGCATGCGGTATGGTCACAGGCTACTTTCGGCGATGTCGGTCCAGTTGGTCCGCTGAATCACCTTTCCAAAGAAGCGCTCGAGGCTGCTGCGGAACCAGGCGACCTGAGCGAATGGGCTGACATGCAATTCCTGTTATGGGATGCGCAACGTCGTGCCGGTATCAGTGACGAGCAGATTAACCAGGCGATGGTAGAAAAGCTGGCTGTTAACAAACAGCGCCAATGGCCAGAGCCGAAAGACGGAGAACCGCGACTGCATATCAAAACTGAACAGCATCAGGGAGAGAAGTGATGGAACCCAACTGTAATACGCTATAAAACGTTTCATCTGACTGAAAATCCTGCTTTTATCAAGGTTGGTAAGAATAAGATATTTTACATCGTAAAATTCTGGAAAATTTCATCATAAATTAAAAGTTAATGGTCTTATAAAGTGTGTACATTGAAAATGAGGTATATATGAAAAAGGCCATTGCTTACATGCGCTTCTCGTCAGCAAATCAGGACAAAGGGGATTCATTAAGGAGACAGAAAAAACTAATAGATGATTGGCTTAAAAATAATCCGCAATATACTCTTGACCCAACCACATATGAAGATTTGGGATTAAGTGCTTTTAAGGGGAAACATGCAAGAGAAGGTGCATTTAGTGAGTTTATTGATGCTCTGGAGAATGGGCTCATCATTCCTGGTACAGTTTTACTCGTTGAAAGTTTGGACCGGCTTTCTCGAGAGAAAATCGGAGAGGCTACAGAAAGACTAAAATATATCTTAAAATGTGGTGTTGATGTCATCACACTTAGTGATAATACCCAATATTCTGAGGAATCTCTCGATGACCCCTATGCACTCATCAAAGCAATTCTAATTGCTCAGAGAGCTAATGAAGAGAGCGAAATAAAATCAAGCAGGGTGAGGCTCTCATGGAAAAAGAAAAGGGATGAGGCCGAGTTAAACGGTAGGATAATGACAAAAGCATGTCCTCGCTGGTTAAGAGTCAGTCCTGACTACAGCCATTTTGAAGTGATAGAATCAAAGGTGAAGGTGATTAAGAAAATTTTTTCATTACGTAAAGAAAATAAATCTCTGACAGCTATTACTAAATACCTTAATGACAGGTTGATTGAAAATATGACTGGTACCCCTGGTGAGTGGAGTCCCTCTGTTATCGAAAAAATCCTTGGTAACAAAGCACTTATTGGTATTTGCAGACCAACATATAGAGGACGTGCAAAAGGCGTTAATGAAATAATTGATTATTACCCCAAAGTCCTTACTGATGATGAATTTTATGCTGTTCAGGAGGTGCGATTGTCTCCATTCGGTTTCAACTCTCACAGCGGTAACCCATATCTTATAAACCTGCTGCGAACCGTGATGAAGTGTAAATGTTGTGGGAATACCATGATTATCACTGCAGTTAGTAAATCTGGAAAAGGTTATTATGTATGCCCTATGAGAAGGCTTCATCGGTGTAAGAGTCCATCGATTAAAAGAGAACTTGTCGATGTTAATCTGATTGAAGAGATACTTTTCAATTTTGATAAGTTACAGATTGAGTCAAATCAGGTAAGTTTGCAGGAAACATTAGAAAAAAATAGCATTGATTTGCAGTTTCAAATAAACAGTCTCGTACAGGCACTTACAATAGCTCCTGAAGTAAACGTTTTGGCTGGTAAAGTTCGTGAACTGGATCGTAAGTTAAAGAAAATCGAAACTACAATCAAAGTTCTGAAAAATAAAGCTAAGAAGGATAAAAGTCGCGGGAGTAAAGAGCTAAATTTGTCACTAAAAGAAGATAGGGAGATATGCAGGCGACTTGCTTTTAAATCATTCAGGGAAGTTTATATAGATACAGAGACGAAGCAATGTGACATTTTTTTTACAAATGGTCTTGTTTTCAAAAATTTCCCACTAAGTAAGAGATGTCGTGCGGACAGTATTATTTCAACTTTGAAGTATATGGATGAAAACACTGTTTACTTTTAGAGTCTTAATAAACACATATCTAATAACGTGTGCGCACTCTATCGATAAGCTGCATTCTTACTATTTGCAATGTAGCTGGAGAGATTCACTTACCTGAATGATTCTCCATATGGCATGACTATACCAAACCCCGTTCAGGCACTGAGGTAGCCATATAAATCAAGTTCTGGACGGGTTTTCGCTCCTTTCAGCCCCTGTGTAACTGATTTAGTAAATTCCAAATACTCGGAAAAACTCAGCGTATACAACGGCATGGCTTTGGCGAAAAGTGCTATTAACCACTTGAATATGAGGTTCAATAGGTATACTGTATGAATGTACAGTATATTGATGTAGAGGGAATTATGAAGATAGAACTTACCATCAACAAATCAAAAGACCTGCCGCGCGGCGCCATACCCGCACTTGAGAAAGAGTTGCTTAAACGACTTCATAATCAGTATGAAAATTGTTCTCTGGTTATCCGCAGAGCTGGCGGTGATAGCCTGACTGTTTTTGGTGGCGATAAGGGCGATAAAACTAAGGTGGAGGAAATCCTGCAGGAAACATGGGAAAGCGCCGACGACTGGTTTTACTGAACTTGGGTTAGCCGGCGCGCATTTATCAGAATACCAAAATGTGTATCCCTTTGATGCTGCTGCCGACATTCTTTAATCGCGTCTGTATGTCGCTCGAAGGGAGAACATAAATGTGAGTGATTCAGCTTTGCAAACGTCAGAAGACAACTGGTATGACATTGTAAGAAGGTCTGACGGCTGCGTGGTGTTTAGCTTTCCTTCATCGGGCAGGCATCTAATTTATCGCGTCAATGGCATGGTTTCTATGCGGCCTTTGCTGGATGATGAAGAGGTCTTTACTCCTAATGGTTTTATGCAGTTTATTCACCGTCTCGGCTACCGGGTAACCCCACCTTCTGATAATATGAAATCAACGGTCTGAACAACCGTAACCTACTGCGCCACGGAGAGAAACCATGGCGCACGAACTACAACTCATCAAGCAGTCCTCAGGAATCCTGATCCCCGCGACGCCGGAGACCAGCGATATTCTGCAATCAAAAATCAAACTCGGCGCCGTGCTGGTGGCAGAGTTCCGGCAGGTACGCAACCCGGCGTTTCACCGTCGCTTTTTCGCGTTACTCAATCTCGGTTTCGAATACTGGGAGCCTACTGGCGGGGCGATCTCCTCCAACGAGCGCAAACTGGTAACCGGCTACGCCAAATTCCTTGCCTCATTCGCGGGAAGCGAAGCCGCACTCCTGGACGCCGCCGAGCAATATCTCGACCGTATCGCAGATAAGCGCGCTGGAAGTATCAGCATCTGCAAATCTTATGATGCATACCGTGCGTGGGTGATCGTCGAGTCTGGCCACTACGACGCCATACAGCTCCCTGACGGCACCCTCCGTAAACACCCCCGCAGCATAGCTTTCGCCAACATGGACGAAACCGAGTTCCAGCAACTTTACAAAGCCGCGCTTGATGTTCTGTGGCGCTGGGTATTGTCCCGGGCATTCAAGGACCAGCGTGAAGCGGAAAACGCTGCATCGCAGCTCATGAGCTTTGCGGGGTGATGACCATGAAATATTCCTGGTTCCATCATCACGAATGCACAACCGAACAGGCAGACGAGTTGGTGGCGAGTTATCGCCGCCGTGGCGCCACGGTAGAACGCAGCCTGTACCGCGACAACATCACCTGGACTGTCAGTGCAAAATTACCTGAATGCGAACATCCGGCGCGTACGCCAAGAACCTTTCGGCAAAAGGTCTGGGGGTGATTATGGCTAAGTTACCTCGCCGTAAGTGTGCCAATAAGGAATGTCGCCAATGGTTCCATCCGGTGCGTGAAACGCAGACCGTTTGCGGTTACGAGTGCGCCAGCGCCGTCGGCAAGGAGCAGACCAGAAAAGCCCGGGAGGCAGCACAGCGCAAGGAGTCTGCCAAGCAACGCGCCACTGAGAAGAAAGAGTGTGCAGCCTGGCGCCAGCGTAAAGCTGCAGTTAAGCCGCTGAAGCACTGGATTGACCTGACGCAGCGCGCCGTAAATGACATTTGCCGCGAGAAGGAGTTGGCAGAGGGGCGGGGCTGCATTTCCTGCGGAACTAAAACGGCGTTCGCCTGGCATGCTGGCCATTATCGGACTACGGCAGCCGCTGGGCATCTGCGCTTCACTCGCTTCAACATCCATCTTCAGTGTGATGTCTGCAACGTCTACAAATCCGGGAATATCGAAGCATACCGAGCCGCGCTGGTGGAACGTTATGGCGAAGAGCTGGTACTAGCGCTCGAGAACAATAACGCTCCGCATCGTTGGACTATTGAAGAACTGAAGGAAATCAGACTGACCGCGCTGGCTGACCTGCGCGCGCTGAAAAAGCAGGAGGCAGCATGACATTCGAATCCTATTTTGCCGATCACCTCCGCGTTCGTTGGCAACGATTGCGCTTATACCACTTTCCGGGCTCTGTGCTGACGGATTACCGAATACTGAAGAACTACATCAAAACCATAGGCGGTGCAGCATGAATACTCAATTTCTCGAATACGTGCGCCAGCAGTTGATGGTGGCCACCGCCGATTTAAGTGGTGCGACGAAAGGGCAGTTGATGGCGTGGCTTGAAAACGCGCAGTTCGATACGGGAACGTTTAAACGTAAAAAGCCTCGAGTGCTGGATGAAGTGACCGGGAAAATGATTACGCTGGATAACCCACCAATACCGGGCAAACAATCACATGCCAAGGGTTCACATATTCCTCTTGTGCAGCCGGTTGAATATTCCACCGCATCGTGGCGCCGTGCTCTGATGTCACTCGAAGAGCACCAGAAGGCCTGGTTGCTGTGGAGCTACAGCGAAAACACCGGTTGGGACAATCAGGTCGCCATAACACGCTGGGCTTGGGAGCAGTTCAGCCAACAGCTGGAAGGGAAGCGAGTAGCGAAGAAGACGATAGGCCGTTTACGTCAGCTTATCTGGCTGGCGGCGCAGGATGTGAAGGCGGAGTTGGCTGGGCGGGAGACGTACGAATACCAGAAGTTGGCAGAGCTGGTGGGCGTAAACCCAAAGAACTGGTCAGAGACGTTTACGGACCGCTGGGTGGATATGAGGCGTATCTACCAGCGACTGGATTGCGACGCATTATTGCAGGTAACGCGATCACGTTCACAACAAAAGGCGACAAATTTGGATGTAAGTCTTGCAAAACTGGATTGAAACGCATATATTTCGTGTAAATCTGATATTGTGCCATTGTTGTATGCACTGGCAGTAAATGAGTTTTCGAGCCCGAGGTTAACGCCTTGGACTTTTGCGTTTCTGGTACTGACTGATAAAATAGAGGCACATGGCTACTTACCACTCATGTGCTGTGCCGCCACTAGCTCATCGTGATAGAGCATCAACCTTCTAAGTTGACGGTACGAGGTTCAAGTCCTCGGTGGCGGACCAACGCCGACTTAGCTCAGTAGGTAGAGCAACTGACTTGTAATCAGTAGGTCACCAGTTCGATTCCGGTAGTCGGCACCAGAATCCAATGGATAGTCAGTCCGAGCATGACTCTAAATAAGGCAAGCGGTGACTGTGGGGAACAGACCCGCAAAACAGCGGCTATCGTATAATGGCTATTACCTCACCCTTCCAGGCTGATGAAGCGGGTTCGATTCCCGCTGACCGCTCCATTTTTGAATGGTCGCTGCTTTTTGCAAAATTGCTGTGTAAAAATACTGACCTTTTGGTTCAGCGCTCATCCAAAAGCACTCCGTTAAAATCCTGATAACCGTGGGTGGTTTGTTGGATGGAGTGCCTCTGAACAATAAAACTCTCGTCATAAAGGCTGCGCATTGCGTGGCCTTTTTCATTTCACGCTCACGGGAATCATCCGTTACGTGCTTTGTTGATAAATCCAGCCCGTGAAGCCTGACCCTTTCATCACACACAGCGCCATCCGAAAAATCGGAGGTGAGGCTATGACCAGAATGAGCACCATTTACAGCAGACTTTCATATGGAACAGGCACCACGCTGACCGGCTGC
>NZ_JAOWDP010000067.1:0-20998 GCF_030334595.1 Citrobacter sp. Ce104 | reverse complement strand
ATTTACAGCAGACTTTCATATGGAACAGGCACCACGCTGACCGGCTGCGGTGTATCAGCGAAGGCATATGCCGAAACAGCAAAAACAGCAAAAGAGGTGTCCTGGATGTTGGCCGACAGAATTGCAGGGTTAAGCCTGAGCGACTGGGCAATTATTGTCGGTATTGCCTGCACAGTGATCACCTGCGGCGTTAACTGGTATTACCGCCGTAAAGAACGGGAGGACCGTCTTAATGGCTATGTCACCAAAGTTGAGGAATAGCGTTATTGCTGCGGTGCCTGTTGGCGCTATCGCAATTGCTTCAGCATTGATTACCGGCCCTACGGGTGATGATGGCCTGGAAGGTGTCAGATATAAAGCTTACAAAGATGTTGTAGGTATTTGGACCGTTTGTCATGGTCACACAGGCAACGACATCATGCTTGGAAAAACCTACACCGAGGCAGAGTGTCGAGCGTTACTTAATAAAGACCTCGCCACCGTAGCGCAACAGATTAATCCATACATCAAGGTTCCTATCCCTGAAACTACTCGGGGCGCTCTTTACTCGTTTGTCTACAACGTCGGTGCTGGCAACTTCAAAACCTCCACGCTGCTACGCAAAATCAACCTGGGCGACACAAAAGGGGCTTGCGAACAATTACGGCGCTGGACATATGCCGGTGGCAAACAGTGGAAGGGTTTAATCACCCGGCGTGAGATTGAGCGTGAAGTTTGCCTGTGGGCAGAAAAACCTCAGGTTCTTGGTGATGGGCTCGGGCCGCTTAACTCAGGCATTCCGGTATCAGTTCCGGGGGTATTTTGATGAAAACCAGCAAAATTTCGATTGTCGCGATTCTGCTGGTGGTCGTCGTAACCATCATTGCGGTGCTTTGTGTTCTGCTGGTACGCAGCAATGCGGCGCTGACCGCGTTCGAGAATGACATCCGGGTACTGCGCAGCGATAACGCATTACAGGCGACGGTAATAACTACACAGGCTTTCAACTTCAACCGGTTTAACCAAGTAGCAGAGAACGCCAGTCGCATGAATTCGCTGTTAGATGCCGGCACAGAGAGAACAGTCATCAAATACCGGGAGATTCTACGACGTGAAAAAACCTGTGATCTGCCTGTTCCTGCTGATGTCGCTGGTGGGCTGCTCAGCTACGCGAACCGTTTACGTGCCAGCGCAATGCACACCAATACCGGGAACGCTGACGCAGCCAGTGATAACACCGCTGCCGCCAGCTCAATAACGTACTGTCAGGCTGTTCTATGGATTAACCCGTTACTGGCTGCCATCGAGAAAGGGAATAACCAGTTGGCAGGGATACGGGATATAGAGCAGGCCAGAGCATCAGAGTAGAGCCTAGCTCTGTGACGTGCTCAAGCATTCTGCTTCATAATGTACCCTCATGGAAAACATAGCGAATAACATAATGAGCTTATCGCGTAAGCTTGTAGAGGAATCCACGAAACTTACAATCCTTGTTTCTGCTTCGTAAACGCCAAGCCTGAAATCTCTAATTGGAGCCAAACTATCAGGGTAACCGCGCTCCATTAGACCTGTTAAGGAGTCAATCTCACTGTTAGTAATATCAGAGTTATCAATCTGATGTGAACGTTTGTTTCTAAAGTTATTAAATTTTCGTATAAATTTGTTTAGCTCTGGACTCATACCATAGTTCATAGCAAGTTGAGCTTTAATGGCAAAATCCATGTTGATATTTTCGCCAAACCCACTGAAGAAATCCCGGTTACCAGAGGCACAGATAATCCAGGCTTCAAGGGATTGTTCAATTAGAAGGTGAGTGCGGAGATAGACACCAATGTCATCTTGGGACCGAACTATAGTCAATATTCTATCGGGTTGATGAGATGCTAAAGTCAACTCTCGAAAATGAGTAAGATCAAACATATTGATTCCTAAGTAGCGGATATTTTTCGCTAATATCCTTTTGATTAGAACGTTTAATATCGACTTGTTTAACTAAACTATCCAGAGGAATTCATGGCAAAACCGGACTGGGGAGCACTGCAACACCAGTTCCTCGCCGACCATGCCAAAACGGGTATATCACCGAAGGAGTGGTGCGAAGCGCAGGGACTGAATTATACATCTGCGCGGCGCTACATCAAAAAGCCAACTGCGCAAAAAACTGCGCAAAAGAAAGTGCGCAATGCGCAGACTGAGCAACCATCTACAACTGCGCAGCATGACCAAACACCCATTGATGCGCAGACTGATGCACAGGAAAGTGCGCAACCTTTCAACCTGCGCAATTACGGGCTGAACGATATGCAAGTCAGGTTTGTTGAGGAATATCTTATCGACCTCAACCGTACCGCCGCTTATCGCCGCGCTGGCTACAAAGGGGAGGGCAACACGGCTTACGTTAATGCCTCCCGATTGCTAAGGAATGCTAAGGTCAGCCAGGCAATCCGCGACGCTCTGGATGAACGTTCGCGAAGAGTGAAGGTAACGCAGGACGAAGTGTTGAAATGGTGGTGGGACATTGCGACGGCAGACGCTACGCAACTGACCGAACATCACCGTGGCTGTTGTCGTTACTGCTGGGGTTTTGGTCACCAGTATCAATGGCGCGATGCCGTAGAGTACGAAGAGAAACGTCTCGAAGCGCTTGAGCGTAAACGACGCGAGCCTGTCGATGTTGGCGGATACGGCTACGACGGCACGCTGGACCCGAATCCTGATTGCCCACGCTGCAATGGCGTTGGTCTGAGCCGCCCTGTTTTCCACGATACGCGAGATTTGAAGGGCGCAGAACGCCGACTTTTTGCCGGGATTAAAGAGGGTAAATTTGGCCTTGAAATGATCACCCGCAATCAGGATGAGGCTATGAAGATGGTCGCACAGCACCTCGGTATGCTGAAAACCAAAACTGAGTTAAGCGGCCCGAATGGTGAGCCCATACAGCATAATCACACAGTAAGCGCGGAGGATCTGACTGATGAGCAGCTCGCCGCAATTATCGCTGGTAAGTAAGCAGGAAGCAGCGGCAGAGTTACTCAAGCGGCGCAACGCCAGGGCCAGCCTTCACGACTTTATTCAGTACATCAACCCCGAATATATAACCAGCAAGTTCTCGCAAACGGTTTGCGACGCTCTGGATCAGTTCCTGCTGGATATGATGAATGGAGTGCGCCCGATACTGATTCTCGGTGCGCCGCCGCAGCATGGTAAATCGGATATCGTTTCGCGTTACCTGCCAGCGTATTTCTTCGGAAAATATCCTGAAATGCGCGTTGGCGCTTTGTCTTACTCTGCTGACCTTGCCGGAGATATGAACGCCGATGTTCAGCGCATTATGTCTACGCCGGAATACCGCAACATATTTCCGGGCGCCTGGCTGGGCAATAAGCCGGCTGATGGTGTGGCCGTAAAGCGTAACACTGACGAATTCGGCATAGCCAACCATAAGGGGACGTATGTTTGTGCTGGCGTAGGCGGCCCGTTAACGGGTAAGAAAATCGATCTCGGTATCATCGATGACCCGATAAAAAACGCCAAAGAAGCACTCAGCCCGACGACAAAAAAAACTATCTGGAACTGGTACGTTTCCACGTTTAAAACGCGTCTGTCGAAAAACAGTGGCGAAATCATCATGGCGACCCGCTGGGCGACCGATGACTTATCCGGGCGTGTAGTGGAAATCACGCCACGCGCTAAGGTGCTGGCGTTCCCTGCAATCAACGAGCAGGGTGAAGCGCTGGTTCCAGAGTTGCACCCAAAAGAGAAACTGCTCGAAACCAAAACCATTCTCGGGGATTACTTCTGGTCTGCGATGTATCAGCAGTCACCAAAACAGGCTGGTGGCTCCATCTTCAAAGACGAATGGATCAAGTATTACCTCCCGAAAGACTTGCCGACCAACTTCGACATAGTCATCCACAGCTGGGATATGACGTTTAAAGACAGCGAAGGCACTGACTACGTTGTCGGTCAGGTGTGGGGTAAAAAGGGCGCCAATGCTTATCTGCTTCATCAGGTTCGAGCCCGCATGAGTTTCACCGCAACGCTTAAAGCCGTTAAACGCATGGCCGACGAATACCCCAAAGGCCTGCGCAAGCTGGTGGAGGATAAAGCCAACGGACCGGCGGTTATTGATTCACTGAAAAGCACCGTTGCGGGGCTTGTTCCTGTTGAACCGGACGGCAGCAAAGTTGCCCGTGCGCATGCGATCACCGCTGTATGGGAAGCGGGTAACGTTTTCCTTCCCCATAAAGACATCGCCCCGTGGATCACCGAGACGGTTGAGGAAATTACCACGTTCCCTGTCGGCGCGAACGATGACGTTGTCGATGCAATGACGCAGGGATTACGCGATTTGTATCAGAGAAAAACACTCAGCCCACTGGACATCATGTAATGACGAGAAAAAATATCGTTGGTCGTCTGAATGATGGCCTGGTTAGCTTAATGACCTCGCTCGGCGAGAAGATTGGCGCAGTACGGTATAGCAGCCGTAAGCCTGACGTACCTGATAAAGAGCTGCTCGCGATGTATAAAAAATCGTGGGTGGTGAAAAAGTACATCAACAAAACCGCCGACGACATGCTGAAGTTGCCCCGTAAATTTTCGGGCGACGTCGATAGCTCTATAACCAAGCGCATCGCTGACGCTGAAAAAGAACTGAAATTGAATGCAGTCTTTCACAGCGCGCTGGGGTGGGCCTCCCTGCTGGGCGATTCGCTAATCGTGGCTATCACAGATTGTGCCGATGACCAGATCGCCTTGCCGCTCAATTTGCAACGCGAAGATATCGTTAAATTCCTTGTGTTCCGTAAAGGTGAGTACACGCCGGACAGTAATGTCATCACCGATATCCGCTCAGATTGCTTTGGTGAACCGCTAACGTATCAACTTGACGTCGGAACGAAACAACTCAGGTTTCATCATTCCCGCTGCTGCCGGACAAAGCTGGGCAATCACAGTATTAAGGATCGCGCAAAGTTTGGCACGTCAGACCTTCAGGCGCCCTATGAGCACATCAAAACCTTCGACACAGCAATCCTCAGCACCGGAGACACCATACAGGAGGCAAACGTCGATGTGCTGTTTATCCCCGGCATGAATAACCAGATCGCAGCTGGTCAGGAAGGGCAGGTTCGCGAGTATGCCAGGGTGATGAAGGACACCAAATCTTCAACCGGGATGTTATTGATTGATGCTGGTGATACACAGGCACAGGGGCGCTATGAGCAGAAAAACGCGCAATTTACCGGGCTGTCGGATGTGATTAGCAAGATGGCGATTGTGCTGGCCGGGGCGCTGGACAGACCGATAACGGTCCTCTTTGGCGAGTCGGCAAGCGGGTTCAGTAGTGGCGAGGAAGACAATAAATCCTATTACGAGACGATTAACGGTCTGCAGGAGTCCCGGCTTCGCCCTATGCAGGATTTCGCCGATCAGTTCACGCTGGACAAACTCGCCATTACGGAAAGCCTTACCTACGAATACCCGACAATCGACAGCATTAACGAGGCTGACGAAGCTAACCGGTTTAGCCAGTATGCGACGGGCTTCAATACGCTGGTTTCGTCCTCAATTCTGACGGAAGAGGTCGCCATCAGGGAGATGGTAAACCGCGGCGTGCTGAAGACTGTTACCGAAGCTGAAATCAAGGCGATAGTCAGCGCCGGGGCGAATGCCGGCTTCTGAGGGGATTATGGAATTAAAACTGCTTCTTGAGCGTAAGCAGGGACGTTTGAAACCGCGTCGTCGGCGAATGCGTCCACCGACCGCCAGTAAGCGAGCAGAGGTATGGTACCGGGACAGGCTGACGGATTTTATCGACAGCATGGTCCAGACGTTAGTTAACGAGCTGGGCAAGCCTGCGCTCACCGATGCTCCTGATAGCACACCTCTCTCGATTACGACGCGTCTTGCCGCTGTCATGCAGCGTCTGGCGAGCATTTCAATTCAGGAGGTCGCCGCCCGACTCTCTGCCGGATTCGTTACGCGGGCAAACTTGCAGAACAAAGAGCAGACGCAGCGCACTTTCTCTCAGGCTTTTGGGATTGATCTGACCGGGATGCTCGGCGATGGCGCGATAAAGCCAGAAATGGAAAAGGCGGTTAATGACAACGTTGACCTGATCACCTCCATCCATACCGACTTTATCCACGATATCGGCGCGGCGGTTTTCGAGAACATGAAAGACGGTGGCCGACATGAAAACCTGATCGACATAATCAAGGAGCGCGGGAACGTCACCCGCAACCGCGCCAGGCTAATCGCACGTGACCAGACCTCGAAACTTAACGCAGACCTGACTGAAGCGCGAAATGTGGCGCTTGGCCTTGACCTGTATGAGTGGGGCGGCACTGGCGATGAACGTGAACGGGAAAGCCATTTCGTTCTGAACGGCATGCTTTGCAAATATTCGGATCCGACAGTCTATTCAGACGACGGCGGTAAAACGTGGAAGAAACGTTCCACCATCGGAGCATTTATCGGTAAGCCAGGAGAAGACTATCAATGCCGATGTCTGGCCCTCCCTTACGTCTCATGGGATTAATCAATGAAGTGGAAACGAACACCGCAGGGGTACGTGATTACCACTGCGACGATCACCCGCGCCGGACCGATTGAGTATTACGGTCACGAGCTGGGGCTGACTGGCAGCGATGCCAACAAAAAAATCACTGTTGTTCGCACTCTCGACGAACTATCAAAACCCGAAACTCTCGCTTCATTCAATGGCCTCCCGTTCACCATAACGCACCCCGACGATGGGGAAGTCACCGCAGCAGACCACAAAGACAAAGCATCCGGGCATATCGCCAATACCCGTATCGAGGGCGGCGAGGTGGTCTGCGACGTTTATCTGACGGATGCCGTTGCAATTAAGACGCTGGAAGAAACGGGGATACGTGAAGTATCCGTTGGATATGAGCCTGCTGAACTCGAGGAAAGAGGCGGGAAGCTTTACCACATCAACATTCGCGGCAATCACGTCGCGGGCGTGGCAGAGGGGCGCTACGGGCCTCAGTGTAAGTTAAACGACAAAAAAGGTAAGCCGATGTTCAAAACATTAACTGACGCCCTGAGTTTCCTGAAGGGCAAAAAACTGAAGGATGCGGACGGTGCAGCGCTAACTCCTGACGAACTGGTCGGCATGATCGCCGCACTGGAAAAAGCACTGGAAGAACTCCAGGGGCAAGGGACTGACGAGGCGACGGCAAAGGCTCAGGAAGTGCTGGCACAACTCGCTGACCTTAAAACACAACTGGAAGGCATGACGGGAGCACCATCGCCAAACGATGACGATCCATCTGCTGGTGGTGGTGACGACAAGGACGCGAAAATCACCGCGCTGGAAACAGAAAACGCCGATCTGAAAGCGAAGGTTAAAGCACTGGAAGAAGAACTGGAGCAGCTGAAATCCGGCAATGAAACCAGCACCACACTGGCAGACGCGAAGGCTCGCTTCCCTAAAGTCAGCTTCAATGATGCCAAATCAGCGCGTGACGTGCGCGCCGCCGTACTGGTGAGCACTAAAGCATTTAACGATGCTGAGGTCAAAGCAATGACTGACAGCGAAGTCCGTGCGGCTTATGCAGCCATTCAGGCCACCTCGAAGCCACGCAGTGAAATCGGTGCTCATTTGTTTAACGACTCCGCGAACAAAAGCACTAAAACCGCAACTCAACGCCTTGGGGGTAAATAACTATGACTTTCGGATTCACTGACTGGGATGGTGCCGACGGCACTATTAAACCAGGTTCAATCAAACGCGCCTCCAGCTCTAACGATAAAGTCTGGGGTGAGGAGAACCTGACCGAAACGAAGTTGCCCTACGGAACGTTCGTAGCTGTCAACCCGGACGGCGGCGTGATGCCTCTCACAGCTGGCAAACGCATTCATGGGATTGTGGTGCGTGATATTTACGGTGATGGCGCACCGCACAACAAGCAGGTCAACGTGGGGCATTTTTCCCACGGCGATTGTGTTGGCGCGCTGACAGTCGATGACGCTGATTTTACTCGTGGCGCGGCGGCTTACATCGTGGCGACGGGTGCCGATGCTGGAAAGGTGACAACAGAAGCAGCCGGCAACATTGATTTGGGCTACTGGGTGGAAGATGTGAGCGCGGGTAATAACTGCGTGGCTATCACCCTGGGATATGTACAACAGGCAGTTCAGCAGACGGAAGGAGCATAACCAATGCCTATGGAATCAGCAGATTTCGAAGAAGTGCTGCAGGAAGCGCTAACTGAGCGTGATATGCAGTTGCAGGAAAAAGAACTTCCAGAGATCAACATCGGTGAAGCCCTCCCGGTTAAAGACGGCCTCGATTTCTCTCGGGACTATGTGGATTTCGGCGTGTCAGAAGTGGTCGGGTCGGTGAAAGACGGCATCATTGGTAACAAAACCAACAGCCTGAAAACCATTGATAGTGAAATCGAATGGCTGAAAGCGCCTGTTGGCCAGTGGGCTAAAGCTGCAACCTGGACTCAGCAGGAACTGGAGAAGATCGCACGTCTGAACATCAACCTGCAGACCAAAAAGCAGGATGATTTGTATGCCAACGCCCTCGCTACCATTCAGTATGCCGGTTACGTCGGCCATCGCGGCGTTAAAGGGCAGGAAGGGTTGCTGACAGGCGCGAAAGTTCAGCTTATCACCGACACATCTGGCAAAACCATTGCCGAAATGACCTCTGATGGGTTCGTGAAACTGGTGCTGGATGCTTACAACGCGGCATGGCGCAAATCCAGTTACCGTATTCAGCCAACGCATATCGCCATGGACGCCAGCGACTTTATGCTCGCCATGCAGAAATTCGACCCGAATCCGATTGTTGTGGGTACTGACCTGCTGCCGATTGCGGCTATGGATCGCATTATGGCGGCGCTGCGTAAGGCTTCTGGTAATGAGTCATTCAACATTACTTTCGTGAAGGTCCCGAGCAATTACGCGGTAGGTATCAAATCGGGTAAAACCCGCCTGGCCATATACACCTACGAAGCCGATTACGTCGAAATGGAAGTGCATATGCCGGAGCTGCTGGCGGCACGACAGCGTGATCTGCTGACATATGAGTGTGGCTATCGTTCTGCCTTCGGTGGCGCGATGTGGAAACAGCCGCAGTCCGCGGTGTACGTGGATTACAAATCCTCTCCGGCAGAGTAATCACAGGGGGTAGCATGGAATTCACCGTTCGTTACCCCGAGTTCGCCAGTGTTGCCCCTGCACGCATAGAGGGGGCGCTACAGGATGCAGCTAACCAGATGAGCCGCAAGGTGTGGAACAAGCTCTACGAGCAAGGGCTTCATGCTTTAGCGGCGCATCTGCTGTATGCGGCTGGCGCGCTCACTCCCTCCGGAAGTAGTAACGGGAAACCCCTACAGACAATCACCAGCCGATCCGTTGCAGGTGTGTCTCTGGGCTACTCTGCGCCCGATGCCGGGTTTGGGGCCAGCCATGATGGATACGGCTCAAGCTCATTCGGTCAGGAGTACCTGAGGCTTCGTAAGCTGGTAGGTGTGCATGTACTGGCAATACGGTAGTTATCAGGGAGTGGTTTTTTATGACTCCGGAAGAAACGCTAAAGCTTACCACCGAATACCTGAAGAACCTGCAGGCGATGAAAACGCATTACGTTGCAGTAGGTTTGCCAGCGGGCAAGGTGGGAAATAAAACCCACGATGACGGAACATCGATAATTGAGATCGGGGCGGTTCACGAGTTCGGTGCTGAAATCGATCACCCTGGCGGGACGGGGTATATGGCAACCGGTGGAAAAGCTACGTTTACCCGCAAGACCTTCATGGGTCCGGTTAGCGGATTTACAGCGGCTCACAAGATAACGATTCCTGAACGATCCTTTCTTCGCGCTCCTTTCACCCTCAAAAAGTCGGAAATTAACCGGGCAATCGAAAAGGCCTGTGAAGCCGTAGGCTCCGGGCGTATGGATGCTGACACCGCATTAAATTTGATAGGCGCGACGGCGCGAAATATCAGCGTGAAGGCCTTTGAGACTGCCGGGTATGGCACGTGGTCAGATATCACTGCTGCAACTAAAAAGGCTAAAGGATCGTCTGCGCCGTTAATTGATACAGGCGCCCTGCGTGGTGCCATAACGTGGGAGGTTCGTAAGTGAGCGACTTATCAGACCTTGATATGAGCGACGCATTAATCGGCTGGGAACAGCCTGTAAAACTCAAAACCCGTACTGAAACCACCATCGATTTTGAACCGTCCGTGACTGTTAGCAGCCAGGACATTCTGGCGGTGGTGCAAAGTGCGAACAAAGAGAATCTGACGCTGGATAGCCTGGACTGGTCGAAAGAATATCTGCTGATTCATGCACGGCTGAAAATTGAAACCGGTCAGTTTATTGAGAAGGGAGGCAAGGATTACAAAGTCGTGTCCCCGGCCGATTTTATGGATTACGGATTCTGCGCTGTCATCGCCGAGGAAACCCGGCTCCCGCTACTGGTGCCAACGCCATGACACAACCCCACCTGAAAGCGGTCGCGCGTTTCGTGCGTGACCTTCTGGACTACGACGAGCAACTGATCAAGTTCGACCGTCGGAACGTACAGGCGTCCGACTTTTCCACCAGTTATATCGTGGTAAACGGCTCACTACCGCAATCAGTGCTGGCCCGGGGCCAGCGCTTTAATGGTGACGCTGAAATAATGACTTATAGCGCCTCAGTGAGCCACGCGATTGTCCTGGAGTTTTACGGGGATAAGGCTTACGTCAACGCTGAAAGCTTCCTGATGCTGAGTGAAAGCCAGCACGCGAACGAACTGCGCCGCACGCATTCACTTACCATCATGGCCGTCTCAAACATCATCGATGTGGGGCAACTTCTGGGACAGTCCCACGGCAACCGTGTTCACCTGAGTTTCAATGTTCAGTATGCCCCTGCGCGGGACGTGCAGACACTGCGCATCGATACGCCGCAGTTTCAATTTTTAGAGGACAAGTAAATGTCGGCATCAATTAATAACGTCATTAATGTGACGCTTCTCGAAGAGGGACGGGCGGCGGCGCGAGATAACATCAACGTTTGCGCAATTCTTACCAGCCAGACGGGGGTATTGAGCACCGCTGAACGCTGGCGTTCATACAAAAGCGCATCTGCTGTCGAACAGGACTGGGGGGCTTCTTCGGTCACCGCAGCATTTGCGAATGTGTTTTTCGGGACCAGCCCTAACCCGGTATCCGCGGGCGGCACGCTGATCGTCGGTTACTGGAACGCTGCCGGGGAAACGCTGCCTGCGACCAGCGGTTTACTGCGTGGCGGTGAGATTTCTCAGGCAGTCATACTGCCAGCGTTACGCGAGAAGTCTGACTGGTCATTCAGTATTGAGATTGACGGAACGAATCACGATGTGACCGCAATTAATGGCATGACGGCGGCGACACTGGCGGATGTCATCGCCCAAATCCAGGCGAAAATTACGCCAGATGTCGCTTCGGTTGTTTTTGATGGCAGCCGTATAGTGATCACCAGTAAATCGACAGGAGCTGACTCTGTTGTTGGTTTTCCGAAAGCGATGGATGGCGGTTCTTTTATTGGCGATCTGCTGGCGGTTGCGGAGGGTTCCGGCGCTTCGCTGGTAAACGGTAGCGCATCAACTGAGATTTCACCGGAAACACAACTGGAATCTCTCAGCAAACTCAAAGCGCAGGTCAACGTAAAAGGCGCGGCCTTCATCGACAAAATTCTCGATGCGCAGGTGCCGTTGATCGCTTCATGGGCTAAAGCGAACGCGGTAATCGTGTATGAGACATTTACCGGTTCGGCAGCTCTGGAAGTTGATCCGACTAACCCGGCATGGGCGGTAACACTCGCCAGCCAGAGTAATTTCCGCATGCTCTACAGCAAAGCAGGCAACCGGAAATTTGGTGTCAGCTATATGGCGCGCACGCATACCGTTAATTTCAACGGAGAACGCACTGCAATCACTTTGCACCTCAAAACGATGAACGTGCCGGCCGAAAGTTATGAGCAGACGGAGATCGACAAAGCGAAGCGTGTAGGTCTCGACATCTACACCACGATTAAAGACGTTCCCTGCGTGCTGTCGAGCGGTGCTAATGATTTTGTCGACAACGTCTATAACCTGATGGCCTACGTTGACGCAGTGCAGACGGATTCCTTCAACCTCCTTAAAACCACGCCGACTAAAGTCCCACAAACCTATTATGGCGTTGATCAGTTAGAGGACTGTGTAGAGAAAACCACGCATGGGTTTGTGAAGGCTGGGGTGTTCAATCCGGGTACCTGGACGCTGCCTGACTTCTTCGGGGATCGGGATATGTTTCTGCGAAATATCGAGCAAAACGGGTATTACGTGCTGGCCGGTGACCTGAAAGACCAGTCAACCGCAGACAGGCAGGAACGCAAATCCCCGGTTGTTCAGGTAGCAGTGAAGAATGCTGGTGCTGTTCACAGTGCCGATATCATCATCAATTTCAATAAATAAGGAGCGGTAAATGTCTCAGATTGTTATCAGTGCAGATACCGCGACCATCGTTCTGAATGGGCGAATCATCACGGATATCGCTGCGGGGGACTACGTCACGCTGACGCCATCCAATCCACTTACAAGCCGCGCCAATAGTGCGAATAACGGCGTCACAATCTCGGGGCGTGTTGATGCCGGGGTGCATGTGATGGTGATACGTGTCCAGAAATTTTCTAACGATGATATCTGGCTTAACCAGCAGCGCAACGCCGCGATCCCCGTTGTCCTTAACGGCTCAGTTAAAGAGTCGTTCGTGCGCGACGGCGCGGCACTGAAGGAAACCTACGATCTACAGGCCGGTTCTATCACTACACAACCGACGCAAACCAAAAACAACCAGGACGTTAACGCACTAATGGAATACACCATTGAGTACCGCAATGTCGTGCGTAACGTATAAGGCCAGATATGTCTAAAGAACAGCAGAAAAAAGCACTCGAGATGATCAAGGCGGTCTACGATGACGGTTTTGCTGAGATTAACGGCAACCGCTACGACTTTGCAGCGATGACACACAAAAAACGCCGCAAGGTTTTTGCCTTCTTCACAGGCATTGCCTCTGAGTTATCGCGGCAGTCTCTTGAGTTTCTGGACTCAGAGCGATTCGAGGAAATTGAACGCCTGATGTTCGATTACGTTCTGTTTGACGGTGTGCAACTGTCCAAGCAGCCGGAACACTTCGAATCCTACCCTGGTGATTACGTCATGCTAATCACAACAGCGCTTCAGGTTATCAGCCTGCCTTTTATGGGCGGGAGCAATATGAACTCACGTTCAGAAGCTCCAGACGTTCAGAAATTTACGTTAAATCCTCGAACATAAGCGACGACATGAGCATGTATCTGGCGCTATCAAAGGCCGGATACGGCCCCTATCACGAACTAGTTAAATTAGACACACCAGAGCTGTTTGACATGCTTGAGTTCGAGAATATCAGCGCAGACATTCAACACTACGAGATGGAGAAGGCGCGGAATGGCGATAGTTAACGAGCTTATTACCAAATTCGGTTTTATCGGTAATCTGGCGCCGCAGGAAACCTTCAATGCAAATCTGAAAGCGTCTATTGGTTTGCTTGCCGGGCTTGGAGCCGCTATCGCCGGTTCGGCTGCGGGGGTTGCTGGCTGGGTGACGTCTGTCAGTCAGTCTATTGATCCGCTGGTCCAGTTTTCCCGGGAAACGGGGGTGGCGATCGAGACCGTTCAGTCACTGGGCTACGCGGCGTCTGTAAATGGCTCAAGTGTTGATGCGTTGCAGGCTTCGCTGGGTGAGATGACAAAAAGAGTAGGGGAGTTCGTTTCCACCGGTGAGGGGGAGGCGAAAGACGTTGCGGAAAGGCTGGGCCTTCAGTTCAAGGATATGAACGGGCAGGTAAAAAACTCCGATGTGATATTTCGTGAACTGGCCGACAAACTGCACGGCATGAGCCAGGCAGAGAAGTTTTCTGTTCTGGATAAGATGGGTATCGACCGTTCCATGGTGCAGTTGCTATCCATGACGGGCGAAGAAATATCTTCGTTGCAGAACAAGGCCGAGGCGCTTGGTGTTGTCACGAAAGACCAGGCTGATCAGTTTGCGGCCTATAACGATTCTCTGACAACGCTGGGGAAAGGCTTTGATGGTATCAAATTTCAGGTTGCCGTCGGATTTGTGCCGGTACTGAAAGACCTGGTGGATGGGTTTACGGACTTTCTCATTGCTAATAAGGATCTCATCAAAAACGGGCTGGCCCATCTTGGGGAAATTATCTTCTCCGTTATGGGTATGATCCGCCGCTTCCTGCCGATTATTGGTCTTATTACTACCGGATTTGTAGCCTGGAAAATTGCTGCTATAGGACTTAGAACGGTGCTGGCAACCATATTCTCTCCTGTCGTACTGATCACTGCCGCCATTGTAGCAGTCGTTCTTGTTATCGATGATTTGCTGACGGCTATGGAAGGTGGCCAAAGCGTTATTGCTGATTTCTTCAAAGATAACTGGGGAATAGATATTGTTCCCGCACTGAAAGAGGCGAAAGCGTCGCTCATGGCCTTCATAAACTACGCCATTGGTGTGTTTAAACCGCTTGCTGATGCCATTGTCTCCATGTTCGGATTCGTATGGCATCTCATCACAGGTGCGTTTACGGGTGATTTTCAGGATGCGATGAACGATGCGCAGAATGTCTTTGATTCTCTCATGGCGTTTATCACTGGTGCATTTGGTGTCGTTGGTGATGCGATTAAATACGTGTTTGGCGATGCCGGCGCGTTTGTCGTTGATGTGTTCACTACTGCAATCGAAAACACGAAGCTGATGTTCTCAGCACTATGGAAGTTAGTCACGGGCGATTTTGAAGGTGCATGGGGGGATGTGGTTAAAATCTTCGATAACGGCGTCGAACTGATGAAAAAACCGTTCACGGCTTTTATTGACTGGGCGAAAAACATCTTTGCTGGGCTGGGGGAATACATCAGCAATATTATCAGCAACGCTGCTTCAAATGCCTGGAATGCGACAAAGTCATTCTTCGGGTTCGGTGAGGATGAACAGCAGCAGGGAGTAACCGGCGGCGGTAACGGCGGCATGAGTCCAGATGGTATCCCTTATGGCATGAATGCTGCGGTGGGGATCTCTGGTGGTGGCGTGACAAGCAATTCAAGCGTCAGCCAGCAGAACACGATTCACATCAACACATCCGATCCGGTTGTCGCCGGGAATACTGCGGCAGATAGCCTGCAACAAAACATGAAGGATGCCAACAGGTTGAGTGGCAGAGGAGGGCGGTAATGGGGATTCTAGACGGCCTCATGCAGGCGCAATCTTCTGGCAAAGATACTGTTAAAAAGGTAGGGATCGGCGGGTTCTCAATGTTTGCGCGAGTTAGCGACGCTACTGAATACCCATCTCAAGTTCCGGTAGACGTGCTGGAGGACGGTAGTAACGCGTCTGACGATATTATCAACGGCCCTCTGACGATAAAAATCAGCGGTGTTGTTGCCGATATCTATGTCGATGCGAAACCAAACTCTTCTTTTAGCCTAATGCCAGATTATTCGAAGTATGGCGAGGTGCTGGAGTACATCCCCACAAAGACGCAGCAGCAGTTGCAGAAAATGAATGAGATTGCCGATCGCGCAGAGCAGGCCATCTTAAAGGCAAAACGCCTGGCTGATAAAGGAGCCGACCTGTTTGGGCTGGTGGGCAACCCGTCTACTGGTGGCGCTAAAGGTATACGTGAGCAATTTCTCGACTTCATTGAGGGGGTGTACTACGGCAAGCAGCTTATTTCCGTGGAGGTGGATTATCGCACTCATGAAAATATGGCATTAAGCGGCCTTATCATCAGTACCGACAATCAAACGATGGAAACTAAGTTTGAAGCCAGTTTTACAAAAATCACCTTCACGCAACTGACTACCGCACCGATAGAGCAGCACTTCAAATCCCCCTCGGTAGCTGCTAAATCAAAAACGGCGGGCGTTGCAAATAAGGGGGCGCAGACTCCGGCAGATAATTCAAAAGGTGGAAGTGGTAAATCTAAATCAGTCTTTACCGCAATACTTGGGAGATAATATGAATCAGATCTCCAACATTACCGACGAGTCTATTCAGCGCCACGTTCTGATCTTTGACCGTGGTGAGGCTGTCGTTATCCTTCGCCACCTGCCAACGGTTGAAATGTGGAAGATGCGCGTGGAATACAATGGCGATTATATTGATGGTGTAAAGTTGTCGCTGGGAACGTTGCATTTTCGACATAAAAACTGGCCGTTTGATATTGCGGTGCTTGCTACAGATAACACCGGAATAGACCCGTACCGCGCAGATGATTTCGCCAGCGGACGATGTGAGCTTTACATGGTAACACCGGAAGAGATGATTGATATTCGCGGGGGAGACGTGCCGTGATGGATACTTTTTACCGTGATTATCGGCTGACGGTGGGGATCGGCAATCAAGCAGTGATTATCGAGCCACCGATCACCATGTCATTCAAGGCGCTGGAAACCGTGGACAAGAAGTCACTCGGCAAGTTGAGTGTGTCCATCAACGGTTTAAAGCCCTCCTCGCGTCTGCAATTGCTCAAGTCTGAAGATGAAGAGAAGTACATCCCGGTAAGGCTGGAGGTTGGTTACGACGGCAAGCTGCGTCAGGTGTTTCAGGGTTCAGTTAAAAGTGGGGCAGTAAAGCGTGAGGGTGCGATCCACATCGTCAGCCTGGAATGTGAAGACGGTGGCCACGACTATATCAACGCCTTCACATCGCGCACGGTACGGGGGAAAGATCAGGTCGTCGATTCTGTCTTGCAGGACATGCCGAACACGAAGAAAGGCTCTGTGACGAAGCAACAGGCTCTTATCAGGCCGAAGGTTCTAGTGGGAAGCTCCAGTAAAATTCTTACTGATATGTTGTCACCAGATGAGAGCTTTTTCATCAAAGATGAACGGGTGCATATCCTGAAAGCGAATGAAGTAACTTCGGGAAATATCCCAGTGGTTAACGCTCGTAGTGGTCTGCTAAACACCCCGCAAGCCACGAAGATTAGCGCGCAGGATGACGGCGGCCAGAAGGGGAAAAAGCCTACTAACGACCCGGAGACTGATCCGGGGGGGAGTAATAAAGAAAAGGTCGACTCAAGCACGCTAGCCCCTCAATCGAAAGGGCAGATAGTATTCGATACGAAACTGAATCCTATGCTGGTAATTGGCGGCCTTTGTGCAATAGAGAGTGTCACGAACCCCGCGCTAAACGGGGTTTATAAGATATACCAAGTTGAAACCAGTGGGCAGAACAACGGGGCGGCTTGGTATCAGAAGGTCGTCTGTCAGCCAGCAGGGAATTACGCGGTAATCAAGTGACTATTTCATATCGAGACAAACTGTAGCGATATAATCGCCCATAGCCGTTAAAGATGTAGCCGCAAAGTCTCTATCATCTATTTTTTCGGTGCTCATAATTTTCTTTTGTTCATTAACGAAGTCTTTTTTTATTTTGAGGCAAGATTTTTTATCGTTCAAACCGTCACGAACAACTTCACGAAGTGTTTTTTGAGCGGCGGGAAGTCGTGATATTGCTTTTGATTTTTCCGTATCACTCATATCAGTGAGTTGTATCGCCTGCATCATCTCACTCTCAAACTTCGCTTTAGCAACGTCTGCAAAAGGTCCTGCATGTGATGCCGTTGCAGTGACTAATCCCAAAATAAAAACTAATTTTTTCATAATTCATCCCAGAGAAAAAATATGGTTGAAGAACTTCACGACACTATCAGCCTGGGTGTTGAATTCGCTCTGGCCGATGTTCACACCATTGTTGTCGCAAAAATAACGTCTGTAAATGACAAAACAATCAGTTGCGTCCCCGTTATCAATCGGGTTGTGAAAGGGAGCAGCAAGCAACTCCCAGAGTTCATTGAAGTCCCCCCGGTAATTTTGCAAGGCGGTGATAGTTATATCGCAGAACCAATTGCGGCTGGTGACTATTGCCTCGTCCTTATCTCTGAGCGTTGTTATGACGCCTGGTATGCGGGTAGCGACTTTGTTTCACCACTTGAAATGCGTATGCACGATTATTCAGATGGCTTCGCTCTGTGTGGGGTTAACCCACAGGCTACCGCGATAAATATCCCTAAGAAGAACAGGATGATGAAGGGGGATTCTGACCACGAGGGTGATTTAAACCTCACAGGAAATATTACCCAGAAAGAGGGTAAGACGACTCTGGAAGAATGCGATGTTCTAAATGTACTCCAATATTCACAGGTAAAGACAGGCGGTAAGTCTGGGGTGTCTGGTTCATTTCGAAGCGATGACGGGAAAACAATCACAGTTACCAACGGTATTGTCACGGAGATCTCATGATTGTTTCAGCACTTGATAAAAATGACGACTGGGGATTTGGGCGCGGGAAGGCAAACTATATAACCGGCGGTGCTGCTATCGCGCAGAAAGCCAAATGCCGGATCCGCTCGTTCAAAAACGATAATCCTCTCAACATGGATGACAACATCGACTGGCTTTACCTGTTATCAGAGAAAAACACCGAGCAGGAGATTCTGCGGGAGATAGAGCGCGTGACGCTGGCGACGGATGGGGTTATGCGCATTACCGTTCTGGCGATGGAGGTCAATAAGGCCACCCGGTCACAAAAAATCGAACTCAGCATTGAGACCGTCTATGACCAGCAGACGATCACCTTCCCGGTCAACGGAGCGTTGAAGAATGGCACTACAGTTTAGCGACAACGGCCTTGAGACAAGCACTCTCCGGGAGTTATTTCAGGAACTGAGCGACGGATATATGGGAATTTATGGTCAGGATATCGATTTAGACCAGGAATCTCCCGACGGTCAACGCGTGGCAATCGAAGCTCAGGCTCGGGCAGATATTGAAGCCGCGCTGCAATGGCTTTATTCCCAAATGGACCCCGACTTTAATACTGGTGATATGCAGCAGATTATCGCCAAACTTCACGGGCTTTTCCTTCGTCCTGGATCCCGTTCTCAGCGCGACCTTAAAGTCACAACAGACAGGCCGGTGCTTCTCTATAGCGGGTACAAGATACGGGACCAGGCAAATCAGGTCTGGGCTATCCGACAGGACGTGACTGTTCCGGCGGGCGTCACAATAGCTACCTTTTTTGCTCAAAACTTTGGGAAAGTTACTGGGCTTGTGAACGATACCTTCACTCAACTCACACCAGAACCAGGAATTGTGAGCATTATCTCTGATTCCGCGGTTGTGGTCGGTCGGGATGAGGAAACGCCTGAAGAATTCAGGCAACGCCGGAATCGGTCACTTGAGAACCCTGCAACAGGTAGCACTGGTGCGGTTTTCGCTAAAGTTGCCCAACTGCCAGGCGTAATTGATCTAAATATCGGTGAGAACGATACGAAAATCGATGATCAAACAACGGGTATTCCTGCGAATTCTATATGGCTTGTCGTGGAAGGTGGTGCGATCTCAGAAATAGTGGAGGTCATGGTCAAACAAAAAGGCGGTGGTACGGGAACGAAAGGCAGCATAACCGGGCGCTACACCGAAACCCTGATTCGGCCTGACGGTACTTCATTTCTTATAGCACATGAACTTCAGCTTGACCGGCCTATCTACAAGCCGCTTCATATCAGACTAACTGCCCGCCGGAAAATACAAAACGAACCTATAGATATCGATACTCTCAAAAAATCGCTTGTATCACGCACGATGCATATCGGTGAGTCTGTTGATGCCAACGAATTTTATGAGAATGGCTATGGTGTCGGACGGGTGAATTTCGTGCTGACTAATTTGCAAATTAGCAGCAATGGAGTCGATTACACCGATGCTGAGTTATCACCGGGCTTTCAGGGGAAGTTCACATTGAGTGTGGAAAATATAGACGTTAATGAGGTGCTCCAGTGAATGACGACATCATTAACCGCTATACGCTAATGCTGATTAAGCAGTACTGGGAAAAGAAAAGGGCAAGGTCAGAGATACAGGCCATGCTCCGGCACTGGCAAATCATCGCCGATTTTATTCGTAACCCAGATAACTTTGATCTCGACCGGGTTACCGGATACAGGCTCGATGTGATTGGCCGGATAGTTGGGCTTCCCCGTA
This sequence comes from Citrobacter sp. Ce104, assembly GCF_030334595.1. NCBI lineage: Bacteria > Pseudomonadati > Pseudomonadota > Gammaproteobacteria > Enterobacterales > Enterobacteriaceae > Citrobacter > Citrobacter sp. Ce104. The sequence goes on along the minus strand of NZ_JAOWDP010000067.1, from coordinate 915 downwards.
GCGTGCCTGCTGTAATTGCCCGTGTATTTTTCGGGTTTGACGGACATCTGGATACCGCAGGCTTCGATAGTAAATCTAATGCGGCGTATGTCGGCGCACCTTTCTACAGCAAGTTTTCGCCGGCATATGGCGACTATCAACTGGCTGACAATGAGTATCGCAGGTTCCTCCGGGTCAAAATTGCGCGAAACGCCGCAGGTTCAACGATAGCGTCAGACGATCGGGTCAGCCTGCAGGATGTTATACAGACGGCATTCAACGGCGAAGCTTACGTGACCGACAGAAAAGACATGACGCTTGCGCTGAGCGTTTCGCCCCGGGTATCAGTTGAAGAGTTACGCCTGATTGTGAAGCTTGGTCTGCTGCCGAAACCTGCGGGCGTTCGATACGATTATTTTTATCAGGTGACTCCTGGTCTGACATTCGGTTTCTCGCGAAACCCTTCGGCCAGAGGATTCGCCAGCAAGTTTAATACCGCCTACCAGGGCGGTTTTTTTTCGAGGAAAATCCATGTCTAAGATTGCACGATATCAGGGAAATGTTCGGGCTTTTGCCTCTGATGCACAGGGAATGGAAAGAACCGTGTTTGGTGGAACAAATCAGGCGGATGACCTGACCTCGCAGATCACGGCATCTTTCCTTCGCGGATGGGGCATTGTTGGCGCTTCTGAACACCCTTCGCTTGAGGACTTCAATGCGGCAATGTATGCAATGAGTCAGTTCATTGCGTATCAGCACCAAATGGGGGTTCCAGAGTGGCATGCAGAACAGGAATATCATATCGGTTCGATCTGCACACATAACGGTGAATCTTATCAGTCCTTACAAAATGCAAATATTGGTAGCCAGCCGCCATCAGCAAAATGGACTCCTGTATTAACGTCAAAAAACGGTCTCGCAAACCTTGGTTTGGGA
>NZ_JAOWDP010000066.1:161369-333479 GCF_030334595.1 Citrobacter sp. Ce104 | reverse complement strand
GCCGTCGATCGTTATCCGCCGACCCCCGGCGGGCTGTACGGCATGTCAGAGAACGGCTACGAGTGGGTGAGCGACTGGTACGACCCGGACTATTACGCGAAATCCCCGCGCCAGGATCCGCAGGGTCCGGAGAAGGGCGTCATTCTGGATGACGATAATGGGCAATACATGAAGGTCCGCCGCGGAGGTGACAATCCTTCACCCGGGTTTGATGTGGGCCTCACCTTTTTTCGTGGCTATGCCATTAAAGACAAGCCTTATCCCGATGGCACCACCGTGCGCTGTGCGGTGAACGCTGCGGAGGCGGTGAAATAAACGTTTACTGTTATTTATTAATTGAGAAGAGAGAATTATGCCTCAAAATATGTCTGCGCCATCATCGGGACCTTGCTCCTTAATTTCCTTAAAAAAACGATTGTTGGATTTAAATGAATATCATGATGCTCCATTTACTATACAGGAGGATGGCAATGACCTTGTTGTTATTTGTGATTATGTCGATGCGAAATGGGAAAATATCTATGGTGTTGGCGGTTTAAAAGGAAGGTTTCAGATCAAGCTTTTATTTGATGATGTTGGTAAGCAGGTTGGCTATCAGGAGAAATCAACCAGTAGTGAATGGGAGGCTGGACCGGAAAAAATTGGTTTTAAAAAAGAATTTCAGTTAGGTCGGAGGAAAGAATTCAAACTAGGTGGAGCCTGGGGACTAAAGAAGAATGGAGAGTTAGGAAAGGTTTACAGTTACGATTTTGAATCATCCAGTGTCACCGCTCCTATTTTTAATGTCATAAAAGAATCTGGTTGGCGAATAAAATCAACTTTTTATGTTGGGAAGAAGCGGTCAGCAAAATTGAAAGTTTTTGCCTGTCTGGCATTTATCGCTATTCTAACAATATCTATTCTTTCCTTTGTGTTTTTTATGACGACAGGCGTTAAGGAGGCTGCAAGAGCTGAAATAGATTTGTTACGTGAAAATTCCTATATATTAGCCTATGCACAAACTGCTAGTGAGATGCGCGAGAAGATCACAAGTGAAGATTTTAAGTTGGCAATGAAATCTTATAATTTTGAAAATATAGAGGATTATAGTTTTAATAATATATCCGTCGAAGGTGGCAGAGGTGTACTTTCAGGAAGTGTTAAATTTAATGATGGTAATGTATTCGATATTACTATTATTATGATCCAGGAAGAGAGCATGTGGAAGATGTTATCAGTTGATATCGGATAGTTTTGTTCGAAATAAAGAGGGTGAAATATGCTTGGCGTTATTCGTCTTTCAGATAAAACGACTCATGGCGGTATTGTCCTTGAAGGGAGTTCTGGCGTTATTTTTATGGGATTGCCGGTTTCTTGTATGCTGGATAAAGTTTTCTGCCCAATACATGGCGAAACAATTATAATTGAAGGAGATTTCGGTTCCAGAATTAATGGTAAGCCTATCGCTCTCCATGGTCACCGTTGTGGATGTGGTTGTACATTAATTTCCTCATTACCTATTGCTGGAAGGCTGTAACATATGCCAATCGATCTTAAAAAGATCCCAGAGAAAACCGAATTACCAGTCCCCCCAGATAAATTTCGTTGGTTAATTACCATACTTCTCTGTATTGTTTTTGGGGCAGTATTAGTATTCTCATTTTGGCGTGAAAATGAATCTACACATACAATCTGGTTTTGGTTTTGCTCTCTTTTTGTTCCTTTTTTAATTAGTTCTATAGGTTATGTTTTTCAATTGCGACGTTATGAAAATGAACGTGATCGTGTCATCTGGTGGAATCACTTACACCAGCAGCAATACGATGAGCAGGTTGCTTTAGGAAAATTAGCTATGGGGGTGTTGGCAACAGCATATATTACTCCAGTCGCCAGAAATAAACTGGCAGCGGCGCTTTTACAAGGGGGGAGTGAACTTCAACCATTTTTTTACCCTCAATATCAGAGGATGTTAAGTACTGCACTAATTTCCCCACAACTTAGAGATGTGAGTGAGGGCGGTTATCTGCGACGCATGGAACAATTACTGACGGATATTATTCGACAGTTACAACCAGAATTCGAGGAATTTTCTGGAAGTCTCCATATCCGTATTCAACATGATGGTACGCTGAAGAATGAAACGATTAATACCGTTTGGCGTCGGGTTTGTTTATTCTCTTTCGATGACAAAAATCTGACTATCTGCGCAGAAAGTGACGGAGTAATGTGGATTGATAAGTGTCTGGATTATCAGGAGTCGACATTAATTCTTTCTATTGAGATTAATTTGTTTCTTGAACCACGAGACCAGCAGGTCGAATCGGTATCTGCTATATTGCTGGCCTCACCAGACTGGCTAACTCAACATCATGTAACACCGCAGTCATGGATACATCGTCCGGTAGTTATGGACGAGCCTGGGGAATCAGTAACAACCGTGACGTTATGGGGAAACATAACGACAGATCTGCCGTGGTTTTTTTGGCGTAGCCAGACACAAAGCGAAACATTGGCTCTGGTACTCCAGTCAATGGAACAATCTGGATATATGTTATCGAAAAAAGGAGATTTCGTGTTGGATGATACATTTGGTAAGCTGAACTCGGTAGTTGGGAATATTATTTTAATATGTGCTAACGAACATGCTGTTAAATCAAATATGGCACAATGGCTATTAATTAATGATAAAACCACTCATATGCTTATTGTTCATCCGGTATAACCTTGATGAAGGGTGATGATGTGAAAAATAATAAGCGTGTAAGTACGTGGTTTATTGTTATGCTGATAGTAGCTACGGGGGGATTTTTCATTTGGGTAGAAAATCCATTGATTCATATTTCAACCATGGAGAAAAAACTAAATGCGTCACTGATAGTTGCTGGTATATGTATCACAATATTACTTTTTGATGATGCAATTGTTCGTTTATGGCAAATGATTATTTCAAGAAGTTATTTTCAGCGTTTTAACCTATTGTCTGGTTTAAGTAATTCTGGGCGTAAATCAAAGAAAGCTATTAAAAATAGTCGTGCTGAAATTTTAAATCATGTACTTACATATCTTCGTCAGAGTTACGGTCGCCGCTGGCGCGCCAAAACGCGTATCCTGCTGGTGATGGGGGATGCCTCTCAGGTTGAGCAACTGGTGCCAAAACTCACCACTCAGCGCTGGGTTGAAGGGGATGGCGTGGTGTTAATCTGGGGAGGTACGCTCACTGAAACGCCAGATGCCTCGTTGTTTGATGCGATACGCAAGCTGCATCGGCGTCCGCTGGATGGGATTGTATGGGTAACCCCCACTTTTCAGCACCAGGATACACTGGTTCAATCGGCACCTGTTGTCTCTTTAACTGCAGAACAAATAGATAATGCCGCCCGCCATCTTCAGGCTGTTTTTACCACGCTCCGCTGGCGAGTACCGGTATACCTTTGGTCGCTGAATGGCGCTCAATTCGTCCGGGATGACGTAACCTTGCACTCTGCGACGTGTTTGTTCCCTGCAGGATGCACCACGGCTTTATGTCGTTCGCAGTTGACCTCGTTGGCAATGCAGATGGCGGAGCAGGGTACGCAGCAGGTTACGCGAAATATCCGCGATAATTTCTTACTGAAAATGGCTAATTTGCTGATGCCTGGCGCAGAAGCCATCAGCGAATCGTTGTCCACTTTTTTCAGCCCGCATCGGCCTCTGCCGCTGGCGGCGGTAATCATGAGCCAGTATGCGGAAGATACTTCATCGCTCATCGCGCATGCCTGGATGCGTGATGAGCGCTGGCGTGCGCTGCTTGATTCACTCCCTGCGTTACCTGCTGAACTAAAGGCACAGCGTACAGGCCGTTCAGGGATGCGCGTGTTGGCCGTCTGTACAACCGGTTTGATGCTGCTATGGGGGGCGGGAATGGTGGTATCTTTTCTGGCTAATCGCAATCTGATTGGCGAAAGTCTGGACCAGGCGAGCCTGGCAGGCGGTGCGGATAAACCGCTCGCCGAGCGTCTTACGGCGCTGTCTGCTCTGCAGCAAACGCCAGGCATGCTTCGCTGGCGTCAGCAGAATGGGACGCCGTGGTACTACCGTTTCGGCTTAAGCCAAAATGATGCTCTGCTGGATGCACTATGGCCGCGCTATACGCGTATCGCTATTCCGCTCCTGCGTGATGAAGCCGCCCAACATCTTACCCAGGAATTAACGGCTTTAACCCGACTGGCTCCAGACAGCCCGCAGTTTGCCGCCCAGGCAAAGATCGCCTACAACCAGTTGAAAATGTATCTGATGCTTTCGCGGCCTGAGCAGATGGAGGCGTCATTTTTTAGTCAGGCGCTGATGCAAGACTGGCCGGAGCGAGCGGGTATTTCGCGCGCATCATGGCAGGGCGTTGGCCCTGGGCTCTGGCAATTCTGGGGAGAGAACCTTCAGGCGCATCCTGAATGGAAGATAGCAGCCGATAAAAATCTTATTAGCCAGGTGCGAACGCTGTTAATTCGTCAGATGGGGATCCGCAATGGCGAAGCCGCCCTGTATCAGAAAATCATTGAACAGGTAACGCCGCATTACACCGATCTTCGTCTGGAAGACATGACCGGCGATACCCGGGCAGAGCACGTATTTTATACCCGCAGTTCAGTTGCTGGCGTGTATACCCGCAAAGCCTGGGAAGAGGAGGTTTTGCCCGCCATTGAGAAAATCGTCAACAACCGTCGGGAAGAAATGGATCAGGTGCTGGGAGATGATACGCATTCTGCAAGTGACCCTCTCTCTCCACAGGCCTTAAAGGTGCGTCTTAGCGAGCGTTACTTCACGGATTTTGCCGACAACTGGCTGGATTTTCTCAACAGTATTCGCTGGAAGCGCACCCAGACGCTAAGTGATGCTATCGATCAACTCACGTTGATTGCAGATATCCGTCAGTCTCCTCTGGTTGCGTTAATGAATACGCTCGCCGTTCAGGGACGCACAGGGTTAACCGGAGAAGCGCTGTCGGATTCGCTGGTGAAGTCGGCAAAGGATCTATTTAACACCAAAGAAAATCAAATCATTGACCAACATGCGCGGGAAGAAGGCCCTATGGCGAGTACCTTCTCGCCAGTCCTGGCATTGATGGATGAACAATCGGCTGGGCAGGATATCAGTCATCTGAGTCTGCAAACCTACCTGACCCGGGTAACGCAGGTCAGGCTGAAACTCCAGCAGATTACTAACGCTGCCGATCCGCAAGGCATGAGTCAGGCCCTGGCGCAAACGGTGTTTCAGGGTAAAACCATCGATCTCACCACCACGCGTGACTATGGCAATCTGGTGGCTGCCAGTCTGGGGCAAGCATGGAGTGGATTTGGTCAAACTATGTTTGTTCAGCCACTGGAGCAGTCATGGCAGCAGGTGTTGCAACCCACCGCGGCGGGCCTGAATGCGCAATGGAAGGCGCTGATTGTGAATGACTGGAACACCGCGTTCGGCGGACGTTATCCGTTTCGCGATGTTGGCAGCGAGGCTTCTCTGCCGCTGCTGGCGCAATATCTGCGAAGCGATAACGGGCGAATCCCGCATTTTCTCGAAAGTCATTTAAGCGGTGTGCTGCATAAACAGGGAAGTCACTGGGTTGCCGACACGGTGAATGCTCAGGGGCTGGAGTTTAATCCGGCGTTTCTCGAGGCGATGGACCAACTCAGTCAAATTGCGGATGTCGCATTTATTCGTGGAGAAGCCGGGATGCGTTTTGAACTGCGTCCCGGAACGGCGCGGGACGTGATGCAGACTGACCTCGTGCTGGATGGGCAGAAACTCACTTACGTTAATCAGATGCCAGCGTGGAAAAACGTTGTCTGGCCTGCTGATACGCAAGCGTCAGGGGCAACCCTAAGCTGGGTGAGCACCAATTCGGGAACCCGAATCTACTCAGATAACCCCGGTACCTGGGGGTGGATCCGACTGCTTGAGAAAGCGGAGATAACCGATAACGCTGGCGTGAGTAGCGGTTTTAACCTGCGCTGGACTGCGCAGGATGGATTGCCGCTGAACTACACCCTGCGAACTGAAGCCGGTGAAGGTCCGCTCGCATTACTCAAACTCCGCGACTTTGAACTACCAGAAGCAATTTTTGTTGTTAGCGGCAAGATTTCCTCAGAGGAAGAAGAATGAGCGCTCTGAAACGTCTATTGGCTGCCAGCACGGCTTCGCCAGATGAACAACAGCAACTAATGGAACAGGCGCAAACGCAGACTGCGCTATGGCAAAACTGGCTATTGCCCATTTCAGCAGCCAACCCCGGTGGTGAAGATCCAGGCTATGACGATGATTTTCAGCATATGCGAGAGGAGGTGAATAAACTTTCTGGCGCACAAACGGATCTCATCATTGAGCTTGCGGAAAAAATCCTGATCCACACCTGTAAGGATGTCCGTGTTGTCACGTACTACACATGGGCGCGTTTGCATCAGGATGGTGAGTCCGGCCTGGCGGATGGTCTGATTTTGCTGGCTGGCCTGATGCAGCAATATGGCGATTCTCTCCATCCTTTAAGAGCCAACAGCTATAAGGCCGCCCTTGAATGGCTGGCAGGCGGGAGGATGCTGGATAGTCTGGCGCGTTTTCCCGAAGTTTCACGACCTGACGCGCAACGGATCGCCGGTGCGCTGATGCTGCTTGAGCAGCAGTTTAGCCAGCGAGAGGAGAGTATTCGTCCTGGGCTTGGGGCGCTCTATAGCGCGCTGGAGAACCGTCTGGCCCAATCTGGCGGGGCTCAGGCATTGGTACCGCAAAATATCAGTGCTCAACCCAGTCGGCACAGCGCAGAAACCCCCGTCCTCAAAGGTATTGCCTCTGGTCGTGAGCTGCTGGAACAGGCACGGGTGTTGGCAAAATACTTAAGCGATCAGCCGGATGGCTGGCTGGCGGCGCATCATTTGATGAAAAGCGTGCGGCTCGATACGGTCAGCCAGCTTCCTCCGCCAGATGGCGCCGGACGTACGCGCCTGGTGCCGCCCAAGAGTGATTATCGCGCGCAGCTCAAACGTCTGTATTTGCAGCAAAGTTGGACTGAACTGATTGAGTTAACGGACAGCTTATTTGTTGAGGGAGTGAATCATTTCTGGCTGGACGTGCAGTGGTACCTTCATCAGGCATTAATGAGGGCGGGATCGCCTTGGGATAAAAATGCCGCGATTATCATCAGCGATCTGAAAATGCTGCTACATCGGATGCCGGGTCTGGAAACGCTGGCTTTTAACGATGGAACCCCCTTTGCTGACGATGTCACCCGTGAGTGGATAGCCCGTGATGTGCAACAGCAAAGTGACTGGCAGACTGAAAAAGTCGCCGCGGCTAGTGCAGGAGCGGACGACGATATTCTGCTACTTGAAAGTGAGGCCCTGGTGCTGGCGGATAGCGAAGGCGTTGAAGCCGCGCTCGCCTGGGTTCAGGCACGTCCTGGCATTGTTTCAGGTCGACAGCGTTGGTTGCGCCAACTGTTGATGGCCCGTCTGACGGAACAATGTGGGTGCAACGATCTCGCGCTGCATTTGCTTGGGGAATTGAATACCACAGCACACTCCCTCACTCTCAAACAATGGGAGCCTGAGCTACTGTTTGAAGTTAAAGCGCGACGGCTGAAACTTCTGCGTTTAAAAGCCAACCGCAGTGAAAGCGACAAAGCGCGTCTGGCGCCAGAGATGGACTCACTTTTGTCCGGCTTGGTCGCCATTGATCCTGCCAGAGCCGCCGTTTTGTGCGGCTAAAACAAAATAAGCGAACTATAAAATGGAAGATTTAACTCTGCGTTATTATGACGCGGAAATGCGTTATTTAAGGGAAGCGGCAAAAGAGTTTGCGCAGGCGCATCCGGATCGTGCAGCGATGCTGGATCTGGATAAAGCCGGCATACCCGATCCTTATGTGGAACGGTTATTTGAAGGTTTTGCATTTTCGATGGGGCGATTGCGCGCTAAAATTGACGATCATCTCCCTGAATTTACCGAAGGCTTGATGAGTCTGCTGTGGCCGCATTATTTACGTACCATTCCCTCCTTAAGTGTTGTCGAGCTTTTACCAGATATTGATGTGCTAAAAATGAGCGAGCAGATTAACGCGAGATTTGGCGTATTGTCACAGCCCGTTGGCCCTAAAAAAACGGTATGTCAGTATCGTACTACTCAGCCCGTCACACTTAATCCGCTGTCTGTCACGGCGGTGAATATCGATGCCGAACCTGACGGACGCTCGGTCATCCGTATGCGAATAAAGTGCAATCCACAGATGGACTGGTCGCAAACCGATCTGACGCACCTCAGCCTTTACCTCAGCGGTGACGCGCCGGTGACCCACGCACTGCACCTTGCTTTGACAAAGCGTCTGGCTTTTCTTTATTTGAGACTCCCCAACAGCGTAGAACGTATTCGACTGGAGGGTTACTTTTCCCCGGGCGGATTTGCCGATGAAGACAGTTTGTGGCCAAAAGGCGATACGGCGTTTGGCGGCTGGCAATTATTGCTTGAGTATTTTACGTTCCGCGAAAAATTTATGTTTGTCCATCTTAACGGTCTGGAAAAAATATCGTTTCCTGAAGGTATAGACTGCTTTGAAATAGAAGTGATACTGACTCAACAGTGGGATTCTGAGCTTCCTGTGGGGAGTGAAAACATTCGTCTTCATTGTGTTCCGGTTATTAATCTTTTCACTATCGAAGCCGATCCGCTGGTAGTTAATGGTCTGGAAAGTGAATATTTGCTGCGTCCGCGAAGGTTGCAAGATGGCCACACGGAAATTTATGCAGTCGATGCGGTTTCAGGATCACAGCGAACGCGTAACGCCGTTTATGCCCCTTTCACCAGTTTTCGCCACAAGGGAGGCATGATGCGCCGTAACGCACCCGAGCGTTATTACCATACTCGTGTTAGACGCGGCGTATCCGGGTTGTATGATACATGGCTGATCCTCGGCGGAGATGCCTGGGAGCGGGAGCGCCTTGCTGAGTATGAAACCTTGTCTTTGAAAGTGACCGGAACAAACGGTCAGCTACCGCGGCGAGCTTTGCAAAGTACATTGCTCAATCGTTGTGAGCAGATCCTCCAGACACCGCTTGCCGTGCGCAATCTGTCTAAACCGACGCTACCTGCTTACCCTCCCGCTGAGGATCGTTTTCACTGGCGAGTGTTGAGTCACCTGGGATCCAGCTTTCTGAATATGATGGCCAGCGCTGAAGTGCTCAAAGGAACGTTGTCTCTCTATAACTGGCAGGATGATGAACTTAATTATCGTCGTCTGGATGCGATCATGGATGTTCAACAACATGAAATACAGCGCTTTGAAAAAGGATTTCTACTCCGTGGTGTGGACATCGAAGTAACGCTTGATGAAAACGGATTTACAGGCGAAGGCGATATTCATCTGTTTGGTGAAATGCTTAACCGCTTTTTTGCATTGTATGCGGATATTCATTTGTTTAATCAGCTTACTTTAATCATACAGCCGGCAGGGAAAAGCTTGCGATGGAAAGAGAATCACAATCAGCGACTACCCGGTTGCTAACGAGCCTTGGCGAACACCTGCCCCGTACTAATTTTTATCGTTTCTGTCAGTTGCTGGAACAGTGGGATCCACAAGCGCCCTGTCCCGGAAGCCAACAAAGCCCACGTTTCGATACTATTCGTTTTCGCCCTCATCCGGGGATGGGATTCCCGGCGGGTGAGCTTAAAAGTGCAGAATATGATCCGCAGCAACCCACACTGCCGCCAACGGTTCGTGTCACTTTTATGGGGTTGTATGGCGTGGAGTCGCCGCTGCCGACGACCTATCAGGATGATATTGCCCAGCGCCAGGAAGGTTCGGACGTTGCCGCTGAGTTTCTGGATATTTTTAACCATCGCTTAATTACGCAGTTTTACCGAATCTGGCGAAAATACAGCTATCCAGCGACCTTTCGACCAGGCGGAACAGATGAAACATCACAATATTTACTGGGGTTGACCGGATTGGGGATTCCGGGATGCGGCAAACAAACCGAGACCCCGTTATCGCGTTTTTTGGCGCTGCTGGGAATAATGAGAATGCCAACGCGTACGGCGGAAGGTATATCCGCGCTGGTTTCTTTATTATCGCCAACAACAAATACTACCGTGACTCCTCATGATAAACGCTTAATCCTGCTGGATAAGGCGTTAAAAATGAGCACGCGGCAACCTGTTAGCCTCCACTCTCGTCCGGTGATGGGACGCAGCGCCGTAGATATTAACAGTCAGGTACTCATTACGCTTACAACGAGCGTTACCGATGAGGTTCGTGACTGGTTACCGGGCGGCCAGCTTTATCATGATTTTCTCGCGCTGATGCACGTTTATTTAGGTGCCAGAGTGAATGCCAGGCTGCAACTACGTATTCCTCGCTCGGCGCTTCCGCATGCTCAACTTACCAGTAATAAAAGCGAACGTGCAGTTCAGCTTGGCCGTACGGCCGTTATGCGTCTGGATAACCCGGAAACGAAGAATCAACATATAACAATTAAACTTGGGCTTTGGCAGAGCCTTAGTCAACATGATCAGCGGAGGGAAGCCGATGAGACTGGCGATTATCGCTATTAATTTTGCCGTAATAACCGGAATGACCAGTCTGGTCACCGGATGTGGTCTGACGCAAAAAGTATCTGAAGGTACCGTGTCATTAACAAAGTCGATCTTTTATAAGGAAATTAAAACGCTGCATTTGGATCTTTCCGCCAGAGAAGCTGCTAATAAAAATGCACAGGGCATCGCGCTTTCGACGGTCGTACGTATTTACCAACTCAAAGATCGTAAAGCATTTGACTCGGCTAATTATCAGTCTTTATTTGCACAAGACAGCACGGTGGTTAAAGCAGATTTATTGGCTCAGAGAGATGTTCGGGTACGACCAGGTGAAAGCGTAGCTGTCGATATTCCATTCGAAAACGAAGCGCAATATGTTGCCGTGGCGGGAATGTTTATTTCTCCCGATCTGTCTGAAGATTCTTGGCGCGTGGTATTACGTCGTGAAGATCTCGATCCTGATAATGCGCGAGTGATCGAATTAAATACCCAGACTCTGGCACTCATGGCGCAGGAGGGCGAGTAATGGTCAAGCAGCCTTCACTTTATGACATCTTGCTGGGTAATTTTTCCGGTGGTTTTCCTTTGCACGCAGTCAGCGAAAACACGCAGGTCATCTTATCCGTCCTCGATAATATGCAGCGCATTTTGAATACTCGTGCAGGTAGTCTCAAACATATACCCGATTATGGTTTGCCTGATATGACCAAAATCCTCCAGGGTATGCCAGGTACGGCACATCAGCTTATTAGCACGCTTTCTCAGGTTTTGTTGAAGTATGAACCGCGGCTAAAAGGAATTCAGGTAACGATGCAGCAGCAGGAAACACCGGGACATTTGCGTTATTCCATTGATGCTGAACTGCAAGACCTGGGCATTGTTCGCTATGGCACTGATTTTACCCCTGAGGGGCGGGTTCTGATTCGGCACCTCAAGAGGCAGGGTTGGCTTGAGACTGGAGTGTACTGACATGGAAAAGAATCGCATCAGCACCGGGGGAGACCCACGTGCTTTCATGGAGTTTGGGCAATTACGCGATGAAATTAGCAAGCTGACTCACCCTGCACGCCCGGACGTTGACTGGCAAAAGGTTGAACAGTTAAGCCTGGCGCTGTTTCGTCATAACGGAGTCGAACTGCAAACACTTGCCTGGTACACCGTCGGCAGAATACGTAATGCGGGACTGGAGGGACTTGCCGAAAGCACGGAACTTCTGGAAGCATTACTGACGCATCACTGGAGTGCAATATGGCCACAGCAAACCCATGCCCGCGTTGAGATCCTGGCATGGTTGTCTGTCCGCTTACAGCAAGAATTGCGTACCCTAACGCTGTCATATGCTGATTTATCAAAAGTGTATCGGGTTGAACAAAGTTTAGAACATGCCTGCGCAGTGCTGCAACGGCTTGAATTGAAAGCGCTTAGTAAAATGGAGGCTGTTGTTACCTGGATGCACAATGCCGCTTTGCGTCTGGAGAAGTCTGAAGCGGATTCGGGATCGGCCGTTGTGATAATACCGGCTTCAGGTACGACTAATAATGTTGAGACGTCTTCGCCACAGTTGGTATTTGTGGTCAATGAACCCGCATCACCCGGGCAATCAAGCGCAGCGGTTTTTACTACTCAAATCGAGGGGGGAACCAGACGGATGTGGCTGGGGTTTGCTATCGGTTTTATGGTTGCTGCGGCAGCGAGCGCAGGCGCTTTTCTTGGTACCAGTCATATGCGGGCTGACGGATATGATCTGATCAAGCCATTGCCTCAGGTGCTGACGCCTGAACAATTATCTGCGTTGAAGCAGTCCTCAGATTTGAAGGATCAGAAGCAGGAAATAATCGCTGCAACGCAAGGGCAATTGGATATTTTATATCGCCTGTCACCTTTGTGGTCGCGAGAATATGCCGCATCATTAGCGCAGCAGGTAGTTACCCTGTGGCCTGAAGAATCGCAGACTACAGTATTTGAAAGCGGGTTACAAAAACAGTTAGCTACCGAAGCGTTGCCGGAAAGCGCTCTGCAAAACTGGCATAATGCTCAGCAGGGGTTGGAAGCGTTAACCGCCCAGCTAAATGCGCTTGATGAACGTAAAGGTAAATATCTGACAGGGTCGGAGCTGAAATCAGCCATTTTCACTATCCGCCGCCAGCTTGACGAAACGCCGCCGACAGAAGAGTTGTTACGTCAAATAGATGAAGAGTTCAAAGTGCAGGGGAGTGTATCACCCGCTTTGTATCAGCAGCTTGATATGCGGATTAATCAGCTACTTAATCGTTATGCGCTGTTGAAACAAAATTCGGTGAGGAGAGAATAGTCACTATTCTCCAAAAGCAAAAACCCGCCTTTAGGGCGGGTTCTTTAAATAGTGGTGCCCGGACTCGGACTAACGCCGTAGGCGTTGAACAGCGCGCTTGTCGCGCTGGCCCCGCAGGGGTGAGCCGCTGGCGGCGAATAATCGAACGAAGTTCGATGGAGAGTCCGTTTCTCCAAAAGCAAAAACCCGCCTTTTAGGCGGGTTCTTTAAATAGTGGTGCCCGGACTCGGACTAACGCCGTAGGCGTTGAACAGCGCGCTTGTCGCGCTGGCCCCGCAGGGGTGAGCCGCTGGCGGCGAATAATCGAACGAAGTTCGATGGAGAGTCCGTTTCTCCAAAAGCAAAAACCCAGCCATAGGCTGGGTTCTTTAAATAGTGGTGCCCGGACTCGGAATCGAACCAAGGACACGGGGATTTTCAATCCCCTGCTCTACCGACTGAGCTATCCGGGCAACGAGGCGCATTAAACCCGATTCGCTTCGCTTCGTCAACGAAATTTCTTCAATTCAATGCAGACTGCACAATCTATCACCACATTGCTGCAATTGCACGCATTCTCAGGCAAAAAATGCCGTCCACGCGGCGGAAAGCGGCATTGCCAGCAGCAGAGCAGGAAGCATATTCACAACCGCAAACATCTTGATGCCGCAAATACGTAAACCGGTTGCCAGCAGCAATAGCCCGCCTACGGCGCTGAAATCGGCCATCATAGCTGGCGTTGTCAGGGGTAAAATCAGTGCTGCACAGGTAGCAAGCGTTAACTGGATTGTCAGCATCGGTACGCAAATGGCGGATACCGCAATTCCCAACGAACAGGCAAAGATGATAGCTGTGAAGAAATCGAGAAACGACTTTGCGATTAAAATATTAGGATCGCCGGTCATCCCTTCATGTATCGCACCGAAGATCCCGGTACCGCTGGCGCAAAACAGCACGATGATAGCTACATAGCTTTGAATAAAAGATTCGTGCGTTGCATTGGCATCCGAACGGGTGAAAACCTGCTGCGCTTTGGCGACCGCAGCATTGATCCCTTTTTCCAGATGACAAAACTCGCCAATTAATGCGCCGATCAGCGTTGCCAGAACCATCACCGGTAGGTTGGCGCATTTGATAACCAGCAAGATACCAATCCCTAGCGAAGCCAGTCCGAAAATAGAGGTCATGGAGACCCGAATGCGTTCTGGTATATGCTGGCTAAGCAGCGCGCCGAGAACGCCACCACATAAAATGGCGCTGGCATTAATAAAGGGTCCGATTACCACATTTGCTCCTGCATACCCATTATCGTCTTGATGCTAAAGGCAATTAGCTGGGTAAAATTATGTTTCAGATTGCATTATTATGCCGCTATTTTCAGACGAAATGCTTGTTTATCTGTGAGGTTTTGGCACCGGATTTTATCTTGCGCCTGTAAGTGAAAGGTGCCATGATTGCGCGAATTTTCTCCTGTCTGAATGGGGCTGCCTGGGATGATATTACTCCCCCTACATCGCCTTCAATATCGCCTTTTTGCGCGACGTTTACCCCTTCCTGCGACTTATCTTTATGCACTCACCATGCGGTGAGGGCAGCGCACGCTCACTGCAGGATAACAGTAAAATCAGAGGCTATCTGCTTTTACTGATGTCTGGCGGTCGGGGCTGGTATCCAGTTTGACCTGTCATTTCGTGGGCAAAGCAATGCGGCTTTGTCCGGGACTTTTGATTTTCCCGAAACGGGTTATTGCGCTTATGAAATCAATGAAAATTGCCGCCAGTGGTGAACTGGTTTCTCGTCTGTCCAGTCATCGTCAGGTGGTGTCGCTGGATGGTACCGATTTTACTGACGTTGCGGCAGTCGTCATTACCGTTGCGGACAGCCGCAGTGGGATCCTGGCTTTGTTGAAACGCACCGGTTTTCATATACCGGTCTTTTTGTTCGCAGAATCTGATGTCGATGTCGATGTGCCTGCGGGTATAAATGCGGTCATTTGCGGTCAGGCTCAGGACTGGCTGGAGCTGGAGTCTGCTGCCTGCCAGTATGAGGAAGAGCTGCTGCCGCCGTTCTATGACACGCTCACCCAGTATGTCGAAATGGGGAACAGCACGTTTGCCTGCCCGGGGCACCAACACGGTGAGTTTTTTAAGAAGCATCCGGCGGGCCGGCATTTCTACGAGTTCTTTGGCGAGAATCTGTTTCGCGCGGATATGTGCAACGCCGACGTTAAGCTTGGCGATCTGCTGATTCATGAAGGATCTGCGAAACATGCACAGAAATTTGCTGCGAAAGTTTTCCACGCGGATAAAACCTACTTTGTGCTGAACGGGACCTCGGCGGCCAATAAAGTGGTGACCAATGCGCTGCTGACGCGCGGCGATCTGGTGCTGTTTGACCGCAACAACCATAAGTCGAACCATCACGGCGCGCTGATCCAGGCCGGCGCTACGCCGGTTTATCTGGAAGCTGCGCGTAATCCTTTTGGCTTTATTGGCGGCATTGACGAGCACTGCTTTGATGAGGAGTATCTGCGCCAGCTACTTCGTGACGTTGCGCCGCAAAAGGCCGATCGGCCGCGCCCGTTCCGTCTGGCGATCATTCAGCTCGGTACCTATGATGGTACGATCTACAATGCCCGGCAGGTGATCGACAAGATCGGTCATCTGTGTGATTACATCCTGTTTGACTCGGCATGGGTCGGTTACGAACAATTTATTCCGATGATGGCCGATGGGTCACCGCTGCTGCTGGAGCTTAATGCTAACGATCCGGGGATCTTTGTCACTCAGTCGGTGCACAAACAGCAGGCCGGATTTTCGCAAACCTCACAGATCCACAAAAAGGATAACCATATTCGCGGCCAGGCGCGATTCTGCCCGCATAAGCGTCTGAACAATGCGTTTATGCTGCATGCTTCCACCAGTCCGTTTTACCCGCTGTTTGCGGCGCTGGACGTTAACGCCAAAATCCACGAAGGGGAGAGTGGCCGTCGGCTATGGGCGGAGTGTGTGGCACTGGGGATTGAGGCCCGTAAAGCGATTCTTACCCGTTGCAAGATGATTCAGCCGTTTATTCCTCCGGTAGTTGATGGCAAACCGTGGGAAAGCTATCCGACGCAGGTGATTGCCAGCAAGCGTCGCTTCTTTAGCTTTGAACCTGGCGCTAAATGGCATGGTTTTTCCGGCTACGCGCGCGACCAGTATTTTGTCGACCCCTGCAAACTGCTGTTAACCACTCCGGGTATTGATGCGCAAACCGGGCAATATACCGACTTTGGTATTCCGGCGACGATTCTGGCGCATTACCTGCGGGAAAACGGCATAGTGCCGGAGAAATGCGACCTTAACTCGATTCTGTTCCTGCTGACCCCGGCAGAAAGCGCGGAGAAACTGGCACAACTGGTGGCGATGCTGGCGCAGTTTGAGCAGCATATTGAAGACGATACGCCGCTGGCAGATGTGCTACCCACCATCTTCAATAAGTATCCGGTACGTTACCGGGATTACACGCTGCGTGAACTGTGTCAGGAGATGCACTCACTGTACGTTAGCTTTGATGTGAAAGATCTGCAAAAAGCGATGTTCCGTCAGGAGAGTTTACCTGCCGTGGCGATGAACCCGCAGGATGCCAACAGCGCTTTTATCCGCGGTGATGTTGAACTGGTGCGTATTTGTGATGCCGCTGGGCGCATTGCGGCGGAAGGTGCGCTGCCTTATCCTCCGGGCGTGCTCTGTGTGGTACCAGGTGAAGTCTGGGGCGGGGCGGTGCAACGTTACTTCCTGGCGCTGGAAGAGGGCGTAAACTTGCTGCCGGGCTTCTCGCCGGAGCTGCAAGGGGTTTACAGTGAGACAGATGCAGACGGCATTAAACGTCTGTATGGCTATGTTGTGAAATAAAAGCCGGATAGCGCTCAACGCTTATCCGGCCTGGTCATTGAAACATTGTAGGCCGGATAAGACGCTCTGACGTCGTCATCCGGCCTACAGATTAGTGCGCGATAGTCTGGGTGCCAGCCGGAACGCGTACGTGTTTGTATTTAAACAGCGCAACGAAGGCAAAAGCCAGAACCAGCGAGTAACCTGCGAAGATTAGCCACACGGTCTGCCAGTCGGTAATACCGTTCAACGTATAGTATTCAACGACTTTACCGCTCACCAGCCCGCCCAGAATACAACCGAAGCCGTTGGTCATCATCAGGAACATACCCTGTGCGCTGGCGCGGATCTCAGGGCGAACTTCTTTCTCTACGAATACAGAGCCAGAGATGTTGAAGAAGTCGAAGGCGCAGCCGTAAACAATCATCGACAGCACCAGCAGCACGGTACCGAACGGAGTCGGATCGCCGTAGGCAAACAGGCCGAAGCGCAGCATCCACGCCACAATACTGATAAGCATCACGTTCTTAATGCCGTAACGGCTTAAGAAGAACGGGATGGTCAGGATAAACAGGGTCTCGGAAATCTGCGAAATCGACATCATCACCGATGCGTGTTCAACGATGAAGCTGCCGGAGAACAGCGGGTTGTTATCGAAGCTGTGCAGGAAGGTATTACCGAACATATTGGTAATTTGCAGCTCTGCGCCCAGCATCATCGAGAAGATAAAGAAAATCGCCATACGCTTGTTTTTAAACAGCGCGAAGGCATCCAGGCCGAGCATAGACGTCCAGCTCTGGTTTTTCTGCTGGTTAGCGACCGGAATATGCGGCAGCGTCAGGGTGAACAGCGCCAGTACCACGGACAGCGTCGCACCGATATACAGCTGCATATGGCTCAGTTCAAAGCCGGAGAAGCTTACGGCCCACATTGCCATAATAAAACCGATGGTGCCCCAGATACGGATTGGCGGGAAGTCCGTAACGATATCCATCCCGGCTGACTGCAGGCGGTAGTAAGAGATAGTGTTGATTAACCCCAACGTTGGCATATAAGCCAGGGAGTTAAGCAAGATCACAAAGAACATGGCGCCTGGCGTGGTGACCTCGGCTGCGGCGAACAGCGTTGCAGCGCCGACCAGGTGGCAAATAGTATAAACCCATTTCGCACTGATCCATTTGTCAGCCACGATCCCTAACAGTGTAGGCATAAACACGGCGGCGATCCCCAGCGAGCTATATACTGCGCCAATGGATGCACCATCGAATTTAAGGGTGACAAACATATAGGAGCCGAGGGTAGTGAGCCAACTACCCCATAAGCAGAACTGCAGAAACGAGAGAACTTTCAGCTGCAGCTTAAGATTCATGTTAATTTCCTCACACCGTAATGCGGATGAATGTTTTAAAAGGCACATTTGCCGTGGCTATATGATGTGATTCTATCAACGAGAGGCACTCTTTTTTTGTTACCTGTGACAAATATTTGCAAACAATTTCTGATTGCAAAGCAAAAGAGTGATGGGGTTAACGTTTTTGGCTCTTCTGGCCCCCGTTTCAGGGGGCAGAAGAGGAATACATTAGTGGCGTCGATATGATTTTTGTGCGGAATTGACCTTGTAAAGGTATCGACGTGATTCAGCAGAAGGGTGTCGGGTGGTCAGCGTTTGATAAACGTCTCCCGGGGACATGCTGTTAATAATATTCGCGGCCTGAATTTTATCGTTCGAGAATACGCGCAGCACGCTGCCCGCGCCGCCGTTATACGCGGTGATCACCGCATAGCGACGCGAGGTTGGATTATCGATGCCACCCAAATAGACATTGTTGAGCATTGCCAGATAAGCGGTACCGGTATCAATGTTGCTGGCTGGGTCAAACAGGAAACTACGGCTTGGCGTGCCTGAGCGACCTTGCGAGCGGAACACATCTTTCCCGGCGCTGTGCTGTACCACCTGCATCAGCCCCAGTGCATCGGCATGGCTGACCGCATAGGGGTTAAACGAGGATTCGGTTTGCATGATGGCCAGAATCAGCGACTCGTCGACGCCATACTTACGAGAAGCCTGGCGCACCATGCCGACGTACTTATGCGCGCGCTTATCAAGGTGGTTCGGCACCAGATTGATCGTTACGCTATAGATGATACGCAGGCCATTGCTGCGGCTTTTAAGTCGCGTTTGCAGCAGATAGTTGGCAAAGTTGGTAGCTCGTCCCTCCCAACGAATGGGCTGGCCGGTATTATCAACCACCTGTCCGTACAGGAACGGCTCTTTGGAAATCTTAATGTCATCGACATCGGAATAGAGGTCGATAGAACCCGGATCATCGCCCATCAGCAACGTCTTGATAATCGCCCGGCGCAGGTGTCCGGCGGGATCTGTCCCGGCAATGGTCTCGACGGTTATCGTACCGTCATCAAAGTTGATATGGCTGCGGGTTTGGTACTGATCGGTATACTTGACGTAGTCCTTCGGACCCGCAATCAGCACTTCCTTAAATCCCCACAGGTTCTCAATGTTATGGGCAAATTGCCCCATCAGAATATCAAAACCGTTGGTATCCTTGACCCAGGCTTCGTTATAGGAATCGCCTTTTTTGGTCGAACTGGAACAGGAGATGAGCAACGGCGCAATAACGGCAAGCGCGAGAAATTTTTTCATCATTCCGGGAGTGCGTGTTGTGTTTGTTATTTGCAAGGACCAGATTAAATCGTAGGCCGGATCAGCACAGCGCCATCCGGCTACGGTTCTTATGACTCTGGCGTATAGCCTTCAATATGCACATCCTTACCTTCAAACAGGAAGTTAATCATTTCCTGTTCCAGTAACTTACGGTGTTCGACGTTCATCATATTGAGTTTTTTCTCGTTAATCAGCATGGTTTGCTTATGCTGCCATTGCGCCCATGCTTCTTTAGAAATTTCGTTATAGATACGTTTTCCCAGATCGCCCGGGTACAGCTGAAAATCCTGTCCTTCTGCTTCGCGTTGCAGGAAAGTGCAAAAAATCGTTCTGCTCATAAAAAATCCTCTCTATCGACCGGTACGTTAAACCTGGGTGCCGGCACGTAATTGCTGTAACAAACGCTCCACGGGGGCCGCCAGTCCGACCGACGGCGGTTGCGCTAAGTTATACCAGAGCGCGTTGCCTTCATCCATGCATGAGCTGAATGAAGACACGGGAAGCCACATAGGCACAATATCTAAGTGGAAATGGCTAAAGGTATGGCGAAACGCATTAAGTTGGGTCAGATTATCTGCGTTAATTTGTCGTTGCGCCAGCCAGTTGCGTAGCCCATCTTCATCGTCAAACTGCGGAAAACAGTATAAACCACCCCATAAGCCGCTGGGTGGCCGCTGCGCGAGCAACACCTCTTCATCATGCTGCATCAGTAAAAAATAGCCCGTCCGTTCCGGTAGCGTCTGTTTGGGTTTTTTACCAGGGTACTGCGCCCAGCTTGCATTGGCGCTTGCCACACAGCCATTTTCCAACGGACACAGGGAACATTTAGGTTTTGAGCGCGTACAGACCATGGCGCCTAAATCCATCATCGCCTGATTAAATCGCTCAACGCCGTGGGCAGGCGTAACCCGCTCGCTCAACTCCCACAGTTTCTTTTCAACCTCTTTTTTACCCGGCCAACCGCTTACAGCATAACAGCGAGCCAGCACACGTTTGACGTTACCGTCGAGAATCGGAAAATGCTGACCCAGAGAGAGAGAAAGGATCGCGCCTGCGGTTGAACGTCCGACGCCAGGCAGGGCGGCCACCTCTTCAAAGGTTTGCGGGAATATGCCGCCATGCAGCGTCACAACCTGCTGCGCCGCTTTATGCAGATTTCGCGCACGGGCGTAATAGCCCAGCCCGGTCCATAAATGCAGGACTTCATCCAGCGGCGCATGGGCTAAATCCGTTACCGTTGGGAAGCGCGCCATAAAGCGCTCAAAATAGGGGATGACGGTGGCAACCTGAGTTTGTTGCAGCATCACCTCAGAGAGCCATACTTTGTAAGGCGTCTTGTCAATTTGCCAGGGCAGCGTTTTCCGCCCGTATTTGTCGTACCAGCTCAAAACCTGAGCCGAGAATTGAGACGCTTGCATGATTACCGTTTCATTATTGCCGGGGGCAAGATTGCAGCACAGCGGCAACGGGGTGTAAACCGGAACTTTCCGCTGCTCACTTTCTTCCTTTACTTGCATCCGGCAACTAACTTTGGATAATGCCCGTTTTCAGAACTCAATCACAGCAGACTAAACTTTTATGAAGAACGACGTCATTTCACCGGAATTTGATGAAAACGGCCGCCCGCTGCGCCGGATTCGTAGTTTTGTTCGTCGCCAGGGGCGACTGACGAAAGGGCAGGAACACGCGCTGGAAAACTACTGGCCGGTGATGGGCGTTGAGTTCAGCGAAGAGCCTGTGGATTTCGCAGTATTGTTTGGTCGCGACGCGCCAGTCACGCTGGAAATCGGTTTTGGTATGGGGGCTTCGCTGGTGGCGATGGCGAAAGCGTGCCCGGAACAAAATTTCCTCGGCATTGAGGTTCACTCGCCGGGTGTTGGCGCGTGTCTGGCTTCAGCCCATGAAGAGGGCGTCGAGAATCTGCGCGTCATGTGCCATGATGCCGTTGAAGTCCTGCATAAAATGATTCCTGACAATTCTTTATCTATGGTTCAGCTGTTTTTCCCTGACCCGTGGCATAAAGCACGTCATAATAAACGCCGTATCGTTCAGGTACCGTTTGCTGAGCATATCTTAAGCAAGCTGAAGCTGGGCGGCGTGTTCCACATGGCAACCGACTGGGAAGCCTACGCGGAGCACATGCTGGAAGTAATGTCCTCAATTGACGGGTATAAAAACCAGTCAGAGAGTAACGATTATGTACCGCGCCCACAATCGCGCCCGGTAACCAAATTTGAACAACGTGGTCATCGTCTTGGCCACGGCGTATGGGACTTAATGTTCGAGAGGGTGAAATAATGGCAAAGAACCGTAGCCGTCGTCTGCGTAAAAAGATGCACATCGACGAATTCCAGGAAATAGGATTTTCGGTTGCATGGCGTTTCCCGGAAGGTACATCCGGAGAGCAGGTCGATCAAATCGTTGATGACTTTATCAATGAAGTTATCGAACCGAACAAACTGGCCTTTGACGGCAGCGGCTATCTGGCCTGGGAAGGTCTGATCTGTCTGCAGGAAATCGGCAAATGCACCGAAGAACATCAGGCTATCGTGCGTAAGTGGCTGGAAGAACACAAACTTGAAGAAGTGCGTACCAGCGAACTTTTCGATATTTGGTGGGACTAAGTAGCACAGGGTCGGCAAATGCCGGCCCGATTTGTATTGAGGGAAAGATATGATGCGCAAAACGCTGCTGGCGGCAGTCCTAACGTTCACGGCGATGGCCGCACATGCCGATTATCAGTGCAGCGTCACCCCGCGTGACGATGTGATTTTGAGCCCACAAACTGTGCAGGTGAAGGGGGAGAACGGCGACCTGGTTATTACCCAGTCCGGTGATGTTACCTTTAACGGTAAACAGTACAACCTGAACGCCGCACAGCGTGAGCAGGCCAAAGATTATCAGGCGGCGTTGCGTAGTAGCCTGCCATGGATTGATGAAGGTGCCAGAGCGCGCGTGGAGAAAGGTCGCGTGGCGCTGGACAAAATCATCGCCAAAGAGGTCGGCGAAAGCAGCAACATGCGTGGCCGCTTAACCAAGCTGGATGCGCAGTTGAAAGCGCAGATGAACCGCATCATTGAGCATCGTACTGACGGCCTGACCTTCCATTATAAGGCGATTGATCAGGTTCGCGCGGATGGACAACAGCTGGTGAATCAGGCGATGGGCGGTATTTTACAGGACAGCATCAACGAGATGGGGGCGAAAGCCGTGCTCAAAGGCGGTGGTAATCCGCTGCAGGGCGTACTCGGAAGCCTCGGCGGTTTGCAGACCTCAATTCAGAACGAATGGAAGAATCAGGAACAAGACTTCCAGCAGTTTGGTAAAGATGTTTGCGCCCGCGTCGTGACGCTGGAAAACGATCGTAAAACGCTGGTTAGCGCTCTGAAATAATCTTCACCTCTTTTTAACGGCACAGAAACATTCTGTGCCGTTTTATTTTGTACTTTTCTGTTTTTTTGATATCCATCTCTAAGAATAACAATTTGATGGAGATATAAATCTGGTTAATTGGATGGCGTCACATTATTCATCTGTAAGATAGACATAATGCTGCAAATTCAAGTAACTGGAGAAATAACATGGAGTTTTTCAAGAGAACGGCACTTGCCGCACTGGTTATGGGTTTCAGCGGCGCGGCGCTGGCATTGCCAAACATCACCATTTTAGCTACTGGCGGAACGATTGCCGGCGGCGGTGATTCCGCGACAAAATCTAACTACACGGCAGGCAAGGTCGGCGTAGAAAATCTGGTTGATGCCGTACCTCAGTTGAAAGATATCGCCGTTGTGAAAGGCGAGCAGGTGGTGAACATCGGCTCCCAGGATATGAATGACGAAGTCTGGTTAACACTGGCGAAAAAGATTAATACCGAGTGTGATAAAACCGACGGCTTCGTGGTAACTCATGGTACGGATACCATGGAAGAAACCGCCTATTTCCTCGACCTGACCGTCAAGTGCAACAAGCCGGTGGTGCTGGTCGGCGCAATGCGTCCGTCTACAGGTATGAGCGCTGATGGCCCGTTCAATCTGTATAACGCAGTGGTTACCGCAGCAGACAAAGCCTCTGCCAACCGTGGCGTGCTGGTGGTGATGAACGACACCGTTATGGATGGTCGCGACGTGACCAAAACCAACACTACCGATGTCGCCACCTTCAAATCCGTTAACTATGGCCCGCTGGGCTACATCCATAACGGTAAGATTGACTACCAGCGTACGCCTGCGCGTCAGCACACCACATCCACGCCGTTCGATGTTTCTAAGCTGACCGAGTTGCCGAAAGTTGGGATTGTTTACAACTACGCTAACGCATCCGATCTGCCGGCAAAAGCGCTGGTGGACGCGGGTTACGCCGGGATCGTCAGTGCGGGTGTAGGTAACGGTAACCTGTATAAAACCATTTTCGATACGCTGGCAACTGCCGCGCACAAAGGTACCGTTGTAGTGCGTTCATCCCGTGTACCAACCGGCTCCACCACGCAGGATGCTGAAATTGATGATGCAAAATACGGCTTTGTGGCTTCAGGCTCTCTGAACCCGCAAAAAGCGCGTGTTCTGCTGCAGCTTGCGCTGACCCAAACCAAGGATCCTAAGCAGATCCAGGAAATGTTTAATCAGTATTAATCGATGAAGGTGGCTGCGCTTATCGCCCTAACCCTGTAGGTCTGATAAGCGCAGCGCCATCAGGCAATTTGTCGGATGGCGGCTCAAGGCCTTATCCGGCCTACATCGTTACCGTATTACTCCGCCAGAAACAGCTCCAGCAGCGAATTCAAAAACAACTTACCGTGTTGGGTGATCTGCCAGTACTCATCGCATTCAATCAGGTAGCCCTGGGCGATAGCCTCATCGATCTGCCGGCGAATAACGTCTTCGGTGAGCCCGGTATATTGCGTGAACTCTGCACGCGGCGCGGCTTCCAGTAACCGGAAACGGTTCATAAAGAACTCGAACGGCTTGTCGGCTTCGGCAACATCACGCTGGCTTTCCAGGTAACGCCCTTGCATGTATCCGCGTGGGTGCCGCGTTTTGGTGGTGCGCAGGATGCGTCCGTCCGGGAACGTGATTTTGCCATGCGCGCCGCAGCCAATACCGAGATAGTCGCCAAAACGCCAGTAGTTAAGGTTGTGCTGACACTGATAGCCTGGTTTCGCATAGGCTGAGGTTTCGTACTGCTGATACCCTGCGGCGGTCAGCAACTGGTGGCCTTGCTCAAAAATATCCCACAGCGCATCATCGTCCGGTAACACCGGCGGTCGGGAACCGAACAGCGTGTTGGGTTCGATGGTCAACTGATACCAGGAAAGATGCGGCGGGTTGAGCGCGATGGCCTGCTGTAAATCGCCCAAAGCTTCTTCCAGCGTCTGATCCGGTAAACCATGCATCAGGTCGAGGTTAAAGCTGCGTAGCTCCAGACCGCTCGCCAGGTTTGCCGCTCGTTTGGCTTCTTCCGGCCCGTGAATACGTCCCAGACGCTCGAGTTTGGCGGAGCTAAAGCTCTGTACGCCAATCGAGATGCGGTTGACACCAGCGCGTTGATAATCAACAAAGCGATCGGCTTCCACCGTCCCGGGATTCGCCTCCATCGTGATTTCTGCATCTGCGGCCAGATTCAGCCGTGCGCGTACGCCGTCGAGCAGCGTTTGCATTGCCGGGCCAGAAAGCAGGCTCGGCGTACCACCCCCGATAAAAATCGTCTTTACTTCACGTCCCTGGGCGTGAGCCACCTCAGTATCCAGATCGCTCAGCAGATGCTGCACATAGTCGTCATGAGGGACTTCGCCTTTTAGCGCATGCGAGTTGAAGTCGCAGTACGGGCATTTCTGCACGCACCACGGGATGTGAATATAAAGACTTAGCGGCGGAAGCTTAACCATTACGCAGGGCATCCAGCAGCAGCTTCAGCGCCTGTCCACGGTGAGAAATCGCACTTTTTTCTTCACGGGTCAGCTCGGCGGCGGTTTTCCCTTCAGACGGTACAAAGAAGATGGGGTCGTAGCCAAAGCCACCGTTTCCGGCAGGTTCGCGGGTAATCACGCCCGGCCAGCTTCCGTGACAAACTAAAGGAGTAGGATCGTCTGCATGGCGCATATACACCAGCACGCAATGGAATTGTGCCTGACGCTTGTCATCAGGAACATCCTGCAGGGTGTGAAGCAGTTTTTCCAGGTTCTGCCGATCGGTCGCATCTTCGCCGGAGTAGCGGGCTGAATAGATGCCTGGCGCGCCGCCAAGGGCATTTACCGCCAAACCTGAGTCATCAGCAATGGCCGGTAAGCCGGTAATTTGCGCGGCATGACGCGCCTTCAGAATGGCGTTCTCAATAAACGTCAGTCCGGTCTCTTCTGCAGAATCAACACCCAGATCCGTTTGGGCAACAACATCAAGACCGAAATCACTCAGAAGAGAGGCGAGTTCACGCACTTTACCGGCATTGCCGGTCGCGAGGACAACTTTTTGCATGGGATACCTAATCAGTTAGCGCCGCAATTTCGGGCGGGATCTGTTGCGGATGAATGATTTTAACCTGTTTGTGACGACCAAGCTCGCCCTTCTCAATGACGACCTGGCTTTTTGCTACGCGGAACTGTTTACCGAGAAACTTCACCAGATGGCTATTGGCTTGTCCATCAACCGGTGGGGCGGTAATGGCGACTTTTAGCTCGTCGCCATGTAAACCCACAATACTGTCACGGCTGGCTTTAGGCTGAATGTAGAGCCGTAAAACCAGACCGTCGTCGCAGGGTGTAACGGCACTCATAGCGCCATCCACAGCCCCGGCAGCAGCATGTTGCCTGTCGCCTGTAACACTTCTGCGATGCCCATATTAATGACATAGAGCAGCAGAACCAGAATCATTGGCGAGAAATCGATCCCGCCCATGCCTGGAAGTATGCGACGGATAGGGCGCAGCAGCGGATCTGCCAGTTGAATCAGCACGTACTCCACGGGGCTGCGGCCCTGGCTGACCCAGCTCATAATCGCCATCACCAACAGTACCCAGAAAATCAGCAATCCGATGGTCTTCAGGACAATCAGTACGGCGGCGATCCAGATGATCGGCTGGAACGTGACCACCTTAAACAGCACGATTGCTTTGATAAAGCTGAGAACCAGCGCAACTAATGCCGATGCGCTGTCGATCGGCCCCATCGGGGGAATAATGCGGCGTAACGGCCCAATAATAGGCTGAGTGATTTTCACTATAAACTGCGAGAACGGGTTGTAAAAATCGCAGCGAGACCATTGCATCCACACGCGCAGCAGCAGCGCCATGGTATACAGCTCAATTACCGTTGAGAGCAGGAAGGTCAACGTATTCATGGTGTTCCTTAGTTTTCCTTATTTTTTAGTGTAATCACGAGCACCAAAAATGGCAGTGCCGATGCGCACCATCGTGCTACCTGCCGCGATTGCGGCATCCATATCATCAGACATCCCCAGTGAGAGCGTGTCGATACTTGGGTAACGTGTTTTCAACCCAGCAAATGCTACCGCCATTTGCTGTGCAACTTCAAACTGCCTTACATAATCTGACTCTGGCGCCGGGATCGCCATCAAACCACGCAGGGTAATGCGCGGCAGTGCAGCGACGTCAGCGGCCAGTGCCTCAAGTTCTGCCAGCGGAATTCCTGACTTACTGTTCTCGTCACTGATATTAATCTGAATCAGCACATTCAGCGGCGGCAGTCCCGCCGGGCGCTGTTCGCTCAGTCGGGCAGCGATACGCAGACGGTCGATCGTATGGCACCAGTCAAAATGTTCAGCGACCAGACGACTTTTGTTGGACTGCAGCGGGCCGATAAAGTGCCACTGCAGATCGTTAACGCCTTTTTCCTGGAAGTAGCGGATTTTATCCACCCCCTCCTGAACATAGTTTTCACCGAAGGCACGCTGCCCTGCGGTAATGGCTTCTTCGATGGCGCTCGCAGGTTTGGTTTTGCTGACTGCAAGCAACATAATTTCTTCTGAAGACCGCCCGCAACGCGTCGCGGCGGCTGAGATTTTGTCCCGGACATGTGCCAGGTTATGCGCGATATCGTTCATTTTCCGAGGATGTTCATATGAATATGGAAGAAATAGTGGCCCTTAGTGTAAAGCATAACGTGTCGGATCTACACCTGTGCAATGCATGGCCTGCGCGCTGGCGCATACGTGGAAAAGTCGAAATCGCGCCATTTACTCCGCCTGACGTGGAGAATCTGCTGATGTGCTGGCTCAGCGAGCAACAACAGGTACAGTGGCGGAAACAGGGGCAGATTGATTTTGCTATTGCGCTGGCAGATTCCCGACGTCTGCGCGCCAGCGCTTTTGTTCATCAACAGGGTACGTCGCTGGCGCTAAGATTGCTCCCGCTTGATTGTCCACGTTTAGACGATCTCCAGACTCCCGAGGCCATACCTGAACTGCTGCACAGTGAACATGGATTGATTCTGGTCACGGGAGCCACCGGCAGCGGTAAATCAACGACCCTGGCAGCGATGGTGGAGTACCTTAATCAGCATATTGCGGGGCATATTCTGACGCTGGAAGACCCGATTGAATATCGCTACACCAGCCAGCGCTGTCTTATTCAACAACGGGAGGTGGGCGTACACTGTGCTTCTTTTGCCGCTGGCTTGCGCGGCGCGCTGCGTGAAGATCCCGACGTCATTTTGCTGGGCGAACTGCGCGACGTGGAAACCATTCGTCTGGCATTAACGGCAGCGGAAACCGGGCACCTGGTGCTGGCAACGTTACATACGCGAGGGGCTGCGCAGGCTATCGCACGGCTGGTGGATACCTTTCCCGCGCAGGAGAAGGATCCGGTGCGTAATCAACTGGCAGACAGCCTGCGGGCAGTGCTTTCGCAAAAGCTGGAGGAAGATAAGCTGGGAGGACGCGTGGCGCTATTCGAGCTGCTCGTCAACACGCCCGCCGTGGGCAATTTGATTCGTGAAGGGAAAACGCATCAGCTACCCGGCGTAATTCAAACCGGGCAGCAGACAGGCATGCAGACGTTTGCACAAAGTCTGCAGCAGCGACAGGCGCAGGGGCGGCTTTAGTAGCCCTGCTCGAAATAGCTTTCGAGGATGACCACGGCAGAAGCAGAGTCTACTTTGCCTTTATTCAACGCCCGGTATCCGCCTTGCTCAAACAGGCCAGAGCGGGCTTCGACGGTGCTCAAGCGTTCATCGTGCAGCGTTACGGTAACGCCAAAGCGACCGTGAATGCGGTTAGCGAACTTGCGCGCGCGCGCAGTAAGGGGTTGTTCGGTGCCATCCATGTTGAGCGGCAGACCTACGATAATTTCGTCCGGCTGCCACTCTTTGAGCAGACGTTCAATCAAACTCCAGTCCGGCGTACCGTCCTGCGCTTTGATGGCGGGCAAGGGTCTTGCCGTACCGGTAATGCGTTGGCCAACCGCGACGCCGATACTTTTTGTACCAAAATCAAAAGAGAGTAATGTTCCGCTCATCAGGCATGTCCCGCCACGCCAGGCATGGTCTGAATATCAATCCCGATAAGCTTCGCCGCATCGCGCCAGCGATCGGAAATCGGCGTTTTGAATAAGATGTTGAGGTCTGCGGGGGCCGTGAGCCAGGCGTTATCCAGTAGCTCTTGCTCCAGTTGACCTTTTTCCCATGATGAATAACCCAGCGCAACCAGCACTTCGGACGGTTGCTCCTGCGTACCCAGGGTTTCTAATACATCGCGGGAGGTTGTGATGATGGTGTTATCTGAGATGCGGATACTGGATGCAAAGCGTGACGGCGGGGTATGCAGAATAAACCCACGGTCTTCCGCCAGCGGTCCGCCGAGCATCACCGGTTTATCCAGACGAATGGCCGGATCGCGTTCTTCTGGCGTAATCTTCAGCTTTTCCAGAATTCCTTCAATCTGTAAGTTTTCCAGAGGCTTATTAACGATAATCCCCATTGCTCCGTTCTCATTATGTTCACAGATGTACACCACGGAACGGCGGAAAATCGGATCCTGGAGAGCAGGCATGGCAATCAGAAAGTGATGCTGTAAATTCATTGTCAGAGGTTCTGTTTCCTGGTTCAAAAAAGCAACAGAGCCCAGTATGTGGGCAAAGCTCGAAGATGTCACCCTCTGAAGATAGCTTTGCCGGATGGCGGCTTCGCCTAATCCGGCCTACGGGGTGTAATTCCAGGCCGAATAAGACGCGATGGCGTCGCTATCCGGCAACATATTTATTTCTGCAAACGCGCTTCAATGGCATCCATCAGCATACCGGTAATCGAAACAGGGAACTCCGCTTCAATTTCACGAATACAGGTTGGGCTGGTGACGTTAATTTCTGTCAGGCGATCGCCAATGATATCCAGACCGACAAAAATCAAACCTTTCGCTTTCAGCGTTGGCCCAATGCGGCGTGCGATTTCCCAGTCGCTGTCGGTTAATGGACGCGGCTCGCCACGGCCACCGGCGGCCAGGTTGCCACGGGTTTCACCGCCCTGTGGAATACGCGCCAGGCAGTACGGAACAGGTTCGCCATCGACCACCAGCACGCGTTTATCGCCATCTTTAATTGCTGGCAGATAGTTCTGCGCCATGCAGTAGCGGGTACCGTGCTCGGTCAGCGTTTCAGCAATCACGCCGAGGTTCGGATCGCCTTCCTTCACGCGGAAAATAGATGCGCCGCCCATGCCGTCCAGCGGTTTGAGAATGATGTCGCTGTGTTTTTGCCAGAAGGCTTTCAGCTGCGCTTTGTTACGCGTGACCAGCGTTTCCGGCGTCAGGTCGGCAAACCATGCGGTGAACAGCTTTTCGTTGCAATCGCGCAGGCTCTGCGGCTTGTTGACGATTAGCGTTCCTTTCTCTTCTGCACGTTCCAGAATATAGGTCGCGTAGATGAACTCGGTATCAAACGGCGGATCCTTACGCATCAGAATGACGTCCAGGTCTGCCAGCGGGAGATCCTGCTCGCTCTTAAACTCATACCACTTGTCGTAGTTCTGCTCTACGCTCAGGATACGTGTGCGGGCGCGGGCTTCACCGTTTTCCAGATAAAGATCGGCCATCTCCATATAATGAATTTCGTAACCGCGACGTTGCGCTTCCAGCAGCATAGCGAAGCTGGAATCTTTCTTGATGTTGATGCTTGCGATGGGATCCATCACGATGCCGAGCTTAATCATGTTCTTCTCCGTTTATGCCTTAGCCCAGATCGCCAAAACGCACTTGTAACGCGGTAATGGCGGTGAGCGCAGTTGTCTCAGTACGCAGAACGCGAGGTCCTAACAGAATATCAGTAAACTGATAGCGTGCGGTCATGGCAATTTCATCTGCTGACAACCCGCCTTCCGGGCCAATCAGCAAGCGGATGCGTTCCACCGGCAGCGGCAGCGTATTGATGCTGGCGCTGGCGCGCGGATGCAGGTTCAGTTTCAGACCTTCATCCTGTTCCGCGCACCACGCTTCCAAATCCATTGCCGGGCGAATTTCAGGCACCCGGTTACGACCGCACTGTTCGCAGGCGGCAATAGCGATTTTCTGCCACTGCTGG
Organism: Citrobacter sp. Ce104; assembly: GCF_030334595.1. NCBI lineage: Bacteria > Pseudomonadati > Pseudomonadota > Gammaproteobacteria > Enterobacterales > Enterobacteriaceae > Citrobacter > Citrobacter sp. Ce104. The sequence continues at coordinate 302,585 of NZ_JAOWDP010000066.1, read as the reverse complement.
AGCTTCTTGTTCAGGCGTTCACTGTCCAGTTTAACGCCGCAGCGCTCAGAAAAAAGTGGCGTAATGAGGCTTACACCCAGTTCGATCGATTTCTGGATAGTAAATTCCATTTTTTCTCCGCGCGACATCACCTGACCCAGGTGGATGTGCAACGGCGATTCACGATCGTCGAGTTCGGCGTTAAGCACCTTCACATCCACGCTTTTTTTACTGGCGTGGGTGATTTCAGCGTCGAATACCTGATTGCTGCCATCAAACAGCTGTAGCGCCTGGCCCGGTCCCATACGTAGCACGCGGCCAATATGGTTGGCTGCATCTTCACACAGTGATATTTGGCTGCCGGAAGTGAGTGGCTCAGGGTGATAAATGCGAGGAATGCGCATAGTTAAACATCCGCGTCTTGGCCCTGGGCTACGAAAGGCCAGGGCATGGTTAAAAATATTGACGCTAGTGTAGGTTAGCTCTTTTGCGCCTGGCAAGCGCGTTGCACATATGGGTTATGGTTACCCTGTACCTTCGCGATGCGTTCGTCGCGCTCACACTCCCAGTCGGTGACCGGATATTGCTTATTCCAGGCATTAAAAAGCTGGGTTTGCTGGCGAGAGAGCGTCAGGTCGTACTGGTCACGCATGTAAAAATAGGTGCGTGCGATGGCGCCGCGGGCGCGGGCTGGTGGTTCGGCAACTTTCTCTTTGAAATCAACCTTCATAGTGCATTGCCCATACTGACCTTCGCCACCGTTCCACTGGCTGTACATAAAGTTTGCACGATCGCCATTTACTTCACCGACCGCAGGCTGCAGGTTATGCATATCGCTTTCCATTTTGCGATAGACCGGATCTTTGGCGCAGTTTTTGCGCCCTCCATCCTGCCAGCACTGGCGCTGATGACCAAATTGCCAGGCGGGGACAACGTGCTCCCATTCAATTCGGCTGGCGCGGTTTTCATTTTTTCGTACTTTATAGCCACATGATTCGAGGTCAACGACCCCTTTTTTGCCTTGCCAGTTAATTTTACAGCCACAATAGAAATCGCCCGGCGCATCGGCGTTAACTTTGACGCCTGCCGCTTTTGCCTGAGAAAAGCTGTTGATGCCTTCGGCTAAAACCGGACCTGAAAACGCTGCGGCTAACAGGGCCGCAGCAAAAGAAAGATTACGGTACATCACGAACTCCGTGTCAAAACGAGCCCGCAACGTAGCGAAAGTTATTCCTGTATGCAATCAGTTAGATCAGAAAAGTTCCTGATAATTCTGAAGATTATTCCACAACCAGCGGTTCGCCACAGTGAACGCAGCGGTAGGTGGCCTCACCACGTACAACACGGTTATGTCGACGAACGGTCAGTTGGTGTTCCTGACACTTACAGCGGTAAGTAAAGGTCTTACGCTGCACCGATTGCAGTTCAAATTGATGCGTACGCCGGGCTGGTACGCCCAGCACGCTCTCCATCATCCATTTCCACTCTTTCCCGTGCGGCGACACGCGGCCAAAATGCTTCCACACCAGTAAATGCGCCAGTTCGTGGGGCACCACTTCGTTAACGAACGCGTCGACGTTCTCCATCAGCAGGACGGGGTTAAGGCGAATTTCATAGGTTTGTAGCCACGCGGTACCCGCGGCGGTTCCGCGCTGTTGGTAAACCAGCTTTGGCTCCGGGTATTGGCGTTCCAGCTTGAGATTGGCCTGGGCGAGTTTTTCCCGCAGGCTGCGCATAACGGCTTGCTGGATGGCGATAGGGAGACGGGAGGTTTTCATAACGGCAGAGGATAGTGCGACAGGGAAGGGACTGCAAGAGGTAGGCTTCCTCCCGCTGGGGGAGAAAGCCTTTCGTGATTAGTCGTGTGCGCCAATTTCGCGCAGTTTACGACCTTTCATCAGGTTACGTTCAATGTGTTCCAGAGAGACGTTTTTAGTTTCAGGGATCAGCCACAGAGTCAGGAAGATGAACAGTACGTTCAGGCCACCGTAGACCCAGAAGGTGTTGGCGCTGCCCAGCGAGTTCAGCATCGTCAGGAAGGTTGCGCCGACGATCATGTTGGCAATCCAGTTGGTTGCGGTAGAGCAGGTGATGCCGAAATCGCGACCTTTCAGCGGCTGGATTTCAGAGCACAGTACCCAAATCAGCGGACCGGCGCTCATCGCAAAGCCAACGATAAACATCAGCAGCATCAGCACTGCGAAGTATTGTGCGGCAGCCGAGTGAATCCCCACGTGCATCATTGTACCCAGCACGCCCATACCGACGGCCATGACGATAAAGCCGAGGATCAGCGTAGGCTTACGGCCCCAACGGTCAACCAGGCCAATGGCGATAAAGGTTGCCAGCACGTTGGTCAGGCCAACGATAACCGTTCCCCACATCTGCTCGGTGGTGTTGGTATAACCCGCCAGTTCAAAGATTTTTGGCGCGTAATACATAATGACGTTCATCCCGGTGAACTGCTGCATCACCTGTAACAGCACGCCAAGGAACACTGCGCGGCGGAAGTTGCTGTTCTCTTTAAACAGCGCCCATCCGCTCTGCTTCACCTGCAGGCTTTCACGAATTTCATCCAGCTCACGTTTGGCTTCAGCGCTGGTGTCACGCAGACGCAACAGTACGCGTTCGGCATCGACAAAGCGACGTTTAGCAGCAAACCAACGCGGGCTGTCCGGCAGGAAGATGACGCCAACCAGCAACAGCAAGGCAGGGATGATGATCACACCCAGCATCCAGCGCCATGCGCCGCTGTAGCTAAACGCTGTATCGGAAAGATACGCACCTAAAATACCGATGGTGATCATCAACTGATACATAGAGATCATGCTGCCGCGAATTTTTTCCGGGGCAATTTCAGACAGGTACAGCGGCGCGGTATAAGACGCAACGCCTACAGCCAGGCCGAGCAGGACGCGGGAAACCAGCAGCACTTCAACGTTTGGCGCTGCGGCGGAGAACAGCGAACCGGCAACAAACAGAATTGCGCCGATCATCAGACTCTTTTTACGACCCAGCTTGAAGGAGAGCCAGCCGCTGCCGACGGCGCCCACTGCCGCACCAAACATCATGGAACTCACCACCCATTCCTGAGTGTGCGGGGTAATTTGAAACTCGTCGGTGATGAAAGGTAAAGCACCGGCAATAACACCGATATCCAGGCCAAAAAGTAATCCAGCCAGGGCTGCCAGGAAGCAGACAAAAAATGTCATAGCTTTGTTGGAACGCCCCGTTTTTTTATTGTCAGGCATGATGCCCTCCGGTTGGGTAGCTAGTTTTGTTGATGTTAAGGGTAGGTGAGTACGGGGTAAAAAAATGCGAATTACATCACATTAGTGTAATCGGTTACACTGACATTCATACGGATTATTGATTAATTATTTGAAAGTTAACATTATTTATTTAGGGCTGGAAAAGTTGGTTGCCTGATTTTAAGACAATACTGAAATATAATGTAACGGTGATGCAGCTTTAGTAGTAAAGGTGTGTTAAGTCAAGGTGGATAGAAATACTGAGCTATGTAATCGCTTTCATTTGTTGTTTAATGCAATGGAAATCAAGGTTGTTTTAGCAATGAGGTAGGAGAGAGAAAAGGACATAAAAAAAGACCAGCGCGAAGCTGGTCTTATAAGCGTTGAGCTGTGGGGGAAATTACTTCAGACCGGCAGCTTCACGCAGCAGAGCGGCTTTGTCGGTTTTTTCCCATGGGAAATGTTCGCGACCAAAGTGACCGTAAGCAGCGGTTTCTTTGTAAATCGGGTGCAGCAGATCCAGCATCTGAATCAGGCCATACGGACGCAGGTCGAAGAACTCACGCACCAGCAGGGTCAGCTGTTCTGAAGGCACTTTTTCAGTACCGAACGTTTCCACCATGATAGAGGTCGGTTCAGCCACGCCGATTGCGTAGGAAACCTGAATCTCGCAGCGGTCAGCCAGGCCTGCGGCAACGATGTTTTTCGCTACATAGCGGGCTGCATAGGCTGCGGAACGGTCAACTTTAGACGGATCCTTACCAGAGAATGCGCCGCCACCGTGACGTGCCATACCGCCGTAGGTATCAACAATGATTTTACGACCCGTCAGGCCGCAATCACCCATTGGGCCGCCGATAACGAAACGACCGGTTGGGTTGATGAAGAATTTGGTCGAAGCGGTCAGCCATTCAGTCGGCAGCACCGGCTTGATGATCTCTTCCATAACGGCTTCTTGCAGCGATTTCTGGTCGATATCTTCAGAGTGTTGAGTAGACAGAACAACTGCATCGATACCGACGATTTTGCCGTCATCATACTGGAAGGTGACCTGGCTTTTTGCATCCGGACGCAGCCAGGATAAGGTGCCGTTTTTACGCACTTCAGCCTGACGCTGCACCAGACGGTGAGCATAGGTTATTGGGGCAGGCATCAGCACGTCGGTTTCGTTGGTTGCATAACCAAACATCAGACCCTGGTCGCCTGCGCCCTGTTCCAGCGGATCGGCACGGTCAACACCCTGGTTGATGTCCGGAGACTGTTTACCAATCGCGCTGAGTACCGCACAAGAGTTGGCGTCAAAACCCATGTCGGAATGCACATAGCCAATTTCGCGAACTGTGTTACGGGTGATCTCTTCGATATCAACCCATGCGCTGGTGGTGATCTCACCGCCAACTAAAACCATGCCGGTTTTGACGTAGGTTTCGCAGGCAACGCGTGCTTTCGGATCCTGCTCCAGGATTGCATCCAGCACAGCATCAGAGATTTGGTCAGCGATTTTGTCAGGATGCCCTTCTGATACGGACTCGGACGTAAAAAGGTGTTTTGCCATATTTAATTTCACCTAAGGAGAATTTGGTTAGCTCAAACTGTCGAGTGGAATAGCCATGTGTAGAAGATTCTACCATGAGTCTGCAGATGACGAACACTGGCAGTCTGAGTGTTAATCGGTATAGATGGATTAACATCTGGACGGCTATTTTAGGACAGTTCTTCGCCTGATTTCCAGCTTTTTTTGATTGAGGTCGCATTGTACTGAAAATGAAACTGGAAATTTTTCCTGACGGTGCTGGCAATGTGCATATTTATCTTTTGCATTTTCGTACTGTTGTCGGTATAAAACGCGGCGCGCGGCTCATATCCGTCATACTTCAAGTTGCATGTGCGTTGGCAATACTCGCCCCGTCCCTGGGGCTCGCCCTATGGGCGCTGTGGACAGCGTTCAAATCCGTTCCTGACGGATTTGTCTCGCTAGCCCCAGTCACTTACTCATGTAAGCTCCCGGGGACTCTATGCGTTGCCGCCTTCCCACAACTCGAATTATTTAGGATAGACAAAAGCACACGACGTTTTCATCGTGTTGCCACTTCCAGCCGGGTTAAAACTTTAGCTTTGGCTTGTGGGTTCGTTCCGTAAGGAGCAACCGTGGAGGTGATACGAGATAATGAACCGTTGTATTCTGCTGAATCTGTCGCACCGTTCTGGTGTACATATGTCCCCCGCAATCTGCATCTCTGCTTTGCATACCTGTCGATGTTATATACACAAAATCATTCATGCTGGTCGAGGCTGCATGAAGGATGAAGTGTGTACCCATCTCGGCGTATCTCAGGACTCAAGAGCCGGTAACGGTCACTAAGAACTGAACAAGGGCGCTCTTGGTAAACAAGAGTTTTCTCGTGGTTTCGCCGAACCGTCAGCATTAAGTTCGGTTACGTGTTTACATTGATATGAAAAAGAAACCGGTCGCACAGTCGGAGCGTCAGCACTATCTGCTGGAAATTCTGCCTGTATTTGGGTTGTTATCGCGTCTTCGGATTGCGATAGTAGTCAACTGTTTTACACTTGTTAATAAAATTTGAGGTTCGCTATGTCTGACGACATTTCTTTGGGTTCGCCTTCGTCAGCAGGCGAACACGGTGTACTACGCTCCATGCAGGAGGTTGCAATGAGTTCCCAGGAAGCCAGCAAGATGCTGCGTACTTACAATATTGCCTGGTGGGGTAATAACTACTATGACGTCAATGAACTGGGCCACATCAGCGTGTGCCCGGATCCGGACGTACCCGAAGCGCGCGTTGACCTTGCTGAGCTGGTGAAAGCCCGTGAAGCACAGGGCCAGCGTCTGCCTGCATTGTTCTGCTTCCCGCAGATCCTGCAACACCGTCTGCGTTCGATTAACGCCGCCTTTAAACGCGCCCGTGAATCTTACGGCTACAACGGTGACTATTTCCTCGTTTACCCGATCAAGGTCAACCAGCACCGCCGCGTGATTGAATCGCTGATCCACTCCGGCGAACCGCTGGGACTGGAAGCGGGTTCTAAAGCTGAACTGATGGCCGTTCTGGCCCACGCCGGAATGACTCGTAGCGTGATCGTGTGTAACGGTTATAAAGACCGCGAATACATCCGTCTGGCGCTGATTGGCGAGAAAATGGGCCATAAGGTCTATCTGGTCATCGAGAAGATGTCTGAAATCGCTATCGTGCTGGATGAAGCTGAACGCCTGAATGTTGTTCCGCGTCTGGGCGTGCGTGCGCGTCTGGCGTCGCAGGGCTCCGGTAAATGGCAGTCCTCCGGCGGTGAAAAATCGAAATTCGGCCTGGCGGCAAACCAGGTGCTGCAACTGGTAGAAATTCTGCGCGAGCGCGGCCGTCTGGACAGCATTCAGTTGCTGCACTTCCATCTTGGCTCCCAGATGGCGAATATTCGCGATATCGCCACCGGTGTGCGTGAATCCGCCCGTTTCTACGTTGAACTGCATAAGCTTGGCGTGAACATCCAGTGCTTCGATGTGGGCGGTGGTCTGGGCGTGGATTACGAAGGCACCCGTTCGCAATCTGACTGTTCCGTAAACTACGGCCTGAACGAATACGCGAACAACATTATCTGGGCCATTGGCGATGCCTGCGAAGAGCACGGCCTGCCGCACCCAACTGTTATCACCGAATCCGGTCGTGCGGTTACCGCGCACCATACCGTGCTGGTGTCTAACATTATCGGCGTTGAGCGTAGCGAACACACCGAAGCAACGCCCCCGGCTGACGATGCGCCGCGTGCCCTGCAAAGCATGTGGGAAACCTGGCAAGAGATGCACGAGCCGGGAACCCGTCGTTCGCTGCGTGAATGGCTGCACGACAGCCAGATGGATCTGCACGATATTCACGTTGGCTACTCTTCAGGCACCTTTAGCCTGCAGGAACGCGCGTGGGCAGAGCAGCTCTATCTGAACATGTGTCACGATGTGCAAAAACAACTCGACCCAAGCAACCGCGCGCACCGACCGATTATCGACGAGCTGCAGGAGCGTATGGCGGATAAGATCTACGTCAACTTCTCCCTGTTCCAGTCGATGCCGGATGCGTGGGGGATCGATCAGCTGTTCCCGGTAATGCCGCTGGAAGGACTGAACCAGGCGCCAGAGCGTCGAGCGGTGCTGTTGGATATCACCTGTGACTCTGATGGTGCTATCGACCACTACGTTGATGGTGATGGCATTGCGACCACCATGCCGATGCCGGAATACGACCCGGAGAACCCGCCGATGCTGGGCTTCTTTATGGTAGGGGCGTATCAGGAGATCCTTGGCAACATGCACAACTTGTTCGGTGATACCGAAGCGGTTGACGTGTTCGTCTTCCCTGACGGCAGCGTAGAAGTTGAGCTGTCTGACGAAGGCGATACCGTGGCGGATATGCTGCAGTACGTGCAGTTGGATCCAAACACCCTGCTGACGCAGTTCCGTGACCAGGTGAAAAACACCGATCTGGATACCGAGCTACAGCAACAGTTCCTCGAAGAATTTGAGGCCGGTCTGTACGGTTATACCTATCTGGAAGACGAGTAAAGCTGTGCGGGTTCGCTTGAATCCGTACAAATTAACGGCGATAATTCGGCAATACAAGTAGTCACGTAAATCAATCCCTTCCTCGTCGGGCTTAACGACGCGGAGGGGATTTTTTTTCATCGATTTTTAAAGAGGTCAGTACATGAGCACCTTAGGTCATCAATACGACAACTCCCTGGTTTCTAACGCCTTTGGTTTTTTGCGTCTGCCGATGAACTTCATGCCGTACGACAGCGACGCCGACTGGGTGATCACCGGCGTACCGTTTGATATGGCAACGTCTGGCCGCGCGGGCGGTCGTCATGGTCCGGCTGCGATCCGTCAGGTTTCCACTAACCTGGCGTGGGAGCACAACCGCTTCCCGTGGAACTTCGATATGCGCGAGCGTCTGAACGTGGTGGACTGCGGCGATTTGGTTTATGCGTTCGGCGATGCGCGTGAAATGAGTGAAAAACTGCAGGCGCACGCTGAAAAGCTGCTTTCTGCTGGTAAGCGCATGCTCTCCTTTGGCGGCGACCACTTCGTCACGCTGCCGCTGCTGCGCGCACACGCTAAGCACTTTGGTAAAATGGCGCTGGTACACTTTGATGCCCACACCGACACCTACGCTAACGGCTGTGAATTCGACCACGGCACCATGTTCTACACTGCGCCGAACGAGGGTCTGATCGATCCGAATCACTCAGTGCAGATTGGTATCCGTACCGAGTTCGACAAAGATAACGGTTTTACCGTGCTGGACGCGTGCCAGGTGAACGATCGCGGCGTAGATGACATCATTGCGCAGGTTAAGCAGATTGTTGGCGATATGCCGGTCTACCTGACCTTTGATATCGACTGCCTGGATCCGGCGTTTGCTCCGGGTACCGGTACGCCGGTCATCGGCGGTCTGACGTCTGACCGCGCGATTAAGCTGGTGCGTGGTCTGAAAGATCTGAACATCGTCGGGATGGATGTGGTGGAAGTGGCTCCGGCCTACGATCAGTCTGAGATCACCGCGCTGGCGGCGGCTACGTTAGCACTGGAAATGCTGTATATTCAGGCGGCGAAGAAAGGCGAATAATAGTCGGACTATTTTACTCGTCATTTTGGGTCCGGGCAGTGCTCGCCATCCTCACGTACTACGTGTACGCTCCGGTGGCTGTGCGCTGGCCGGGCCCAAACTGACTTCGCCAATTACGTCCGATAATGGGATGAAATCTGTAGGCCGGATAAGGCATTCACGCCGCCATCCGGCACTGTTTGAAGATTACTTAATTCCGTCTGCGCTCATGCGATCGCGAATATGTTGCGCACGTTCTGCGGAAGCCGGGTGATCGTCAAACATTGAGCTTTGACGTCCCGCTTCCAGTTTTGCCAGTTTCTCAAAGCTGGTGGCTAAGCCTGCCGGACTGATCCCTCGTTTGCGCAACAAATCATACGAGTAATCATCCGCCTCGGATTCCTGACGCTGGGAGAACTGCGAGTTCACCAGTTTCTCGCCAAGATCGCCCAATTGCGACTGTGACAGGCTGCCGACAATGCCGCCAGCTGACGCCGCCGCTGCACGTACGGCGTTTGTACCCAGCGCAACCTGCATGCCTTTTTTCACGTGGCCCAGCGCAACGTGGCCCATTTCATGGCCGATCACCGCTTCAACTTCGTTGTCGGTCATCATATCCATCAAGCCGCTGTACACGCGGATACAGCCGTTCGCCATGGCAAAAGCATTCACATCTTTCGCCATATAGACTTTGTAGTTCACCGGCTGGCCGTTAATGTTATCGCCAAGCGCGGCGGCGATTTTACCCAATCGCGTTGCGTACTCGCTTCCAGCCGGGGCGATGGTAGCTTTGCTGTCCATATCCTTACAGGCCTGATCGCTCAGCGCTTTTACCTGCGCATCGCTCAGGCTGTAGGCCTGAAAAGCCTCTGCGCCAGAAGAAAGCAGTCCGTTAGAGTCCATGTTCTGGCAGCCGGTCAATGCCGCCGCCATGCTCGTAGCAAGCAGTAAAGCGCGAATTTTCATTTTTTCTCTTCCGCACAAAGTCAGGATTATTCTAAAAAATGCGTCGTTTGCAGGTGAACCGACGCCCGGCCTAAGTATAAAGAAAAGAACAATAAGCGGGCGAGAAGATTGCGCAACTTGCGCGCACGATCCAGAGATTTCTGAAGCGGTAAAAGGATGCTCCATGTACATGACACGCGGCTTGGGTTACATTGTTGGCACTTTTTTCCGGCGTAGCCCAAAACGCGCTGTCGTCAAGTCGTTTAGGGCGTGGCCTTCATTATCCGATCTGGAGTCAAAATGTCCTCACGTAAAGAGCTTGCCAATGCTATTCGTGCGCTGAGCATGGACGCAGTACAGAAAGCCAAATCCGGTCACCCGGGTGCCCCGATGGGTATGGCTGACATTGCCGAAGTCCTGTGGCGTGATTTCCTGAACCACAACCCGACTAACCCGTCCTGGGCTGACCGTGACCGCTTCGTGCTGTCTAACGGTCACGGCTCCATGCTGATTTACAGCCTGCTGCACCTCACCGGCTACGATCTGCCGATGTCCGAGCTGCAGAACTTCCGTCAGCTGCACTCCAAAACTCCGGGTCACCCGGAAGTGGGTTACACCGCGGGTGTTGAAACCACGACCGGTCCTCTGGGTCAGGGCATTGCGAATGCAGTGGGTATGGCTATCGCTGAAAAAACGCTGGCGGCGCAGTTTAACCGTCCAGGTCACGACATCGTTGACCACTTCACCTACGCTTTCATGGGCGACGGCTGCATGATGGAAGGTATCTCTCACGAGGTATGTTCCCTGGCCGGTACGCTGAAGCTGGGCAAACTGGTTGCGTTCTACGATGACAACGGCATCTCTATCGATGGCCACGTTGAAGGCTGGTTCACTGATGACACTGCTAAGCGTTTTGAAGCTTACGGCTGGCACGTGGTTCGCGGCGTTGATGGCCACGATGCTGACGCGATTAAACGCGCAGTTGAAGAAGCACGCGCTGTGACCGACAAACCGTCCCTGCTGATGTGCAAAACCATCATCGGTTTCGGTTCCCCGAACAAAGCCGGTACCCATGACTCTCACGGTGCGCCGCTGGGCGATGCAGAAATCGCACTGACCCGTGAACAGCTGGGCTGGAAATACGCGCCGTTCGAAATCCCGTCTGAAATCTACGCGCAGTGGGATGCGAAAGAAGCTGGTCAGGCAAAAGAAGCAGCATGGTACGAGAAGTTCGCTGCTTATGCGAAAGCCTTCCCGCAGGAAGCGGCTGAATTCACCCGCCGTATGAAAGGTGAAATGCCGGCTGATTTCGACGCCAAAGCGAACGAGTTCATCGCTAAGCTGCAGGCTAACCCATCCAAAATCGCCAGTCGTAAAGCGTCTCAGAACGCGATTGAAGCGTTCGGTCCTCTGCTGCCGGAATTCCTTGGCGGCTCTGCTGACCTGGCACCTTCTAACCTGACTCTGTGGTCGGGTTCTAAAGCGATCAACGAAGATACCGCTGGTAACTACATCCATTACGGTGTGCGTGAATTCGGTATGACCGCTATCGCTAACGGTATCGCGCTGCACGGTGGTTTCCTGCCATACACCTCTACCTTCCTGATGTTCGTAGAATATGCCCGTAACGCGGTGCGTATGGCTGCGCTGATGAAACAGCGTCAGGTGATGGTCTATACCCACGACTCAATCGGTCTGGGCGAAGATGGCCCGACACACCAGCCGGTAGAGCAGGTTGCTTCTCTGCGCGTGACGCCGAACATGAGCACATGGCGTCCGTGTGACCAGGTTGAATCTGCCGTGGCATGGAAATACGGCGTAGAGCGTCAGGACGGCCCGACCGCGCTGATCCTCTCCCGTCAGAACCTGGCACAGCAGGAACGTACCGAAGAGCAGCTGGCGAACATCGCTCGCGGTGGTTACGTGCTGAAAGATTGCGCCGGTCAGCCGGAACTGATCTTCATTGCTACCGGTTCTGAAGTTGAGCTGGCTGTGGCTGCATGGGACAAACTGACGGCTGAAGGCGTTAAAGCGCGCGTGGTTTCCATGCCGTCTACCGACGCGTTCGACAAGCAGGATGCCGCTTACCGCGAGTCCGTACTGCCGAAAGCGGTTTCCGCTCGCGTTGCAGTGGAAGCTGGTATCGCTGACTACTGGTTCAAATATGTGGGCCTGAACGGCGCTATCGTCGGTATGACCACCTTTGGTGAGTCTGCTCCGGCAGAGCTGCTGTTCGAAGAGTTTGGCTTCACCGTCGACAACGTCGTCGCGAAAGCAAAAGAACTGCTGTAATTTCGATTACAGGTAAAAACGGGTCGCTCAGGCGGCCCGTTTTTTAATCAGTTGATGTTTATTTATCCCTGCGCAACCTTTCATTGTAGATCTGCGTCACAAATGTGATATTTATCCTTGTTTGGTATTTGCTGGTGATGTCACATAACTAGCATTGCTTTTTATTTTTAACTCCTTAACCATCTGTTTTTAAAGGCCTCATCAAAAAACATTCTGCGCTGTCTGTATTTTTCTCCTCGATTGATTTCATTTTGCCGTGCGCGTATTTTATTTTTAACGCTAACTCGTACCCTAAAAATAAAATAAGGAAAATGTATGCGGCTGATTGATTACTTTCCAGAATCATCTATCTCAATAAAAAATTCAGCAAAGAACTGGCAGGAGGCAATTGACTTTTCTATGTCATCCTTACTCGCCAATCATTATGTCAATTCAGATTATATTCAGGCCATTAAAGATTCAACGGTTAACAATGGACCTTATTATATTTTAGCCCCTGGCGTTGCCATGCCACACGCTCGCCCAGAGTGTGGTGCATTAAAGACCGGAATGTCATTAACGCTTCTCAAACAGGAAGTAAAATTTGCCGAAGATGATGAAGGTATCAGATTATTAATCGGACTATCGGCAGCAAATGCTGATTCACATATTGGTGCTATTCAGGCTTTAAGTGAATTGTTATGTGAAGAGGAAGCGCTAACCGCTTTGTTATCAGCTAAATCAGAAAAACAACTGGCGGATATTATCGCCCACGCATAATTCACAGTTTCCTTTCAGGACATTATTATGGAAAACAAGTCTGCTCGTGCCAAAGTCCAGGCTTTTGGTGGGTTTTTGACTGCCATGGTCATTCCCAACATCGGCGCGTTTATTGCCTGGGGTTTTATAACCGCATTGTTTATTCCTACCGGTTGGATGCCGAACGAGCATTTCGCCAAAATTGTCGGTCCGATGATTACCTATTTACTGCCCGTCATGATTGGCTCCACAGGGGGACATCTGGTAGGCGGGAAACGTGGCGCAGTAATGGGGGGCATTGGTTCTATTGGCGTTATCGTCGGCGCGGATATCCCGATGTTCCTTGGCGCGATGGTGATGGGACCGCTTGGTGGCTGGGTGATTAAGCATATCGATCGTCTGCTGGAAAAACGCATTCCTGCAGGTTTCGAGATGGTTATCAATAACTTCTCTCTTGGTATTGCGGGAATGCTGTTATGCCTGCTGGGGTTCGAAGTCATTGGCCCGGCGGTCCTCATTGCTAATAATTTTGTGAAGGAATGTATTGAAGCGTTGGTTCATGCGGGTTATCTGCCGTTGCTATCCGTAATCAATGAACCGGCGAAAATCCTTTTTCTGAATAATGCTATCGATCAGGGCGTATATTATCCGCTGGGAATGCAACAAGCTTCAGAAACGGGAAAATCGATTTTCTTCATGGTGGCATCTAACCCAGGTCCAGGGTTAGGTCTGTTACTTGGCTTTGCAATCTTTGGCAAAGGGATGAGTAAAAAGTCTGCGCCAGGCGCCATGATTATCCACTTTCTCGGCGGTATTCATGAACTGTATTTCCCGTATGTGCTGATGAAGCCTCTGACCCTGATTGCGATGATTGCCGGGGGAATGACCGGGACGTGGGTATTCCACCTGCTGGACGGTGGGTTAGTTGCGGGTCCGAGCCCTGGATCAATATTCGCCTATCTGGCATTAACGCCCAAAGGTTCTTTCCTCGCGACCATAGCAGGAGTCACTGCGGGTACAATAGTGACTTTTGTTATTACCTCTGTAATCCTGAAAATGGAAAAGAGCGTCGAAACGGAAAGTGAGGATGACTTTGCTGAGTCAGCCAGAGCCGTCAAGGCGATGAAGCAGGAAGGTAAATTCTCTTATAAAAATATTAAACGCGTTGCTTTTGTCTGTGATGCGGGAATGGGTTCCAGCGCGATGGGGGCAACCACGTTTCGTAAACGTCTGGAGAAAGCGGGATTGAATATTAACGTGACACATTATGCCATCGAAAATGTTCCACAAGATGCCGATATTATTGTCACCCATGCCAGTCTTGAAGGTCGTGTTAAACGTGTAAGCGAAAAGCCATTAGTGCTGATTAAGAACTATATTGGTGACCCACTGTTAGACGATTTATTTAAACGCATTACGGCGAACTAGCCTTATTCTATTTTATGGAGTGAATATGAAAACGAAAGTTGCTGCCATTTATGGCAAGCAGGATATTCGTATCCGCGAGTTTGAGCTGCCTGCAATTACAGATAATGAATTGTTAGTAAGCGTAATATCCGATAGCGTTTGTTTATCTACCTGGAAAGCGGCGGCATTAGGGAGCGATCATAAACGCGTACCAGATGACCTGGAAAACCATCCGGTTATTACCGGGCATGAATGTGCAGGTATCATCGTTGAGGTTGGAAAAAACCTGACGGATAAATATAAGAAAGGCCAGCGTTTTGTTTTGCAACCCGCGATGGGATTGCCAAGCGGTTATTCAGCGGGATACAGCTACGAATATTTTGGCGGTAATGCGACATATATGATTATCCCGGAGGTGGCGATTAATCTGGGTTGTGTTTTACCGTACCACGGTTCTTATTTTGCCGCAGCATCCCTGGCGGAGCCGATGTGCTGCATTATTGGCGCTTATAACGCGAATTTTCACACCACGCCTTACGTTTATGAGCACCGTATGGGGATTAAGCCGGGGGGAAGTATTGCGCTTCTGGCCTGCGCCGGGCCGATGGGGATTGGCGCTATAGATTATGCCATTAACGGCAGCATTCAGCCGTCACGTGTGGTGGTGGTCGACATTGACGAAGCGCGACTGGCGCAGGCTAAAAAACTGTTGCCGGTTGAGTTAGCGGCAGAAAAGGGGATTGAGCTTATCTATGTGAATACTACAGGCATGGATTCTCCGACCGCGATGCTGCGTGCTCTTACCAATGACGCAGGTTTTGATGATGTCTTTGTGTATGCGGCAGTGCCAGCCGTCATTGAAATGGCTGATGATTTACTTGCGGAAGATGGCTGCCTGAATTTCTTTGCCGGCCCTACGGACAGTAACTTCAAAGTGCCGTTTAACTTTTATAACGTGCACTACAACAGTACTCACGTTGTCGGAACGTCCGGCGGTTCCACGGATGATATGAAAGAGGCTATTGCGCTCAGTGCAACTGGCCAACTGCAACCGTCGTTTATGGTGACGCACATTGGCGGCCTTGATGCGGTTCCGCACACCGTATTGAACTTACCTGCGATCCCCGGCGGTAAAAAGCTGATATACAACGGCGTTACCATGCCACTGACCGCCATTGCTGATTTTGCGGAGAAAGGGAAAACGGACCCATTATTCAAAGAACTGGCGCTGCTGGTGGAAGAGACGCACGGTATCTGGAATGAAGAAGCGGAAAAATACCTTTTAGCACACTTTGGCGTTGATATCGGGGAGGCGGCGATATGATGTCGCTGGCATGGCCGCTATTTCGTATCACGGAACAGGCTGCGCTGGCAGCCTGGCCGCAAACCGGGTGCGGCGATAAAAACAAGATTGATGGTCTGGCGGTGACGGCAATGCGTGAAGCATTGAACAGTATTGCCATCCGTGGACGAATCGTCATTGGCGAAGGGGAGATTGATCAAGCCCCGATGCTGTGGATTGGCGAGGAAGTGGGAACCGATACCGGACCTGAGGTAGATATCGCCGTCGATCCTATTGAAGGAACCCGAATGGTGGCGATGGGTCAAAGCAATGCGCTGGCCGTCATGGCGTTTGCACCTCGAGGTTCACTGTTACGCGCTCCTGATATGTACATGAAAAAACTGGTTGTTAATCGCTTTGCAAAAGGGGCGATTAATCTGGCGCTGCCGTTGGCAGACAATCTGCGTAATGTGGCTGAGGCGTTGGGCAAACCGCTGGATCGACTGCGGATGGTGACGCTGGATAAACCGCGTCTTCAATCAGCGATTGCCGAGGCGACGCGGCTTGGCGTCAAAGTCTTTGCTCTGCCCGATGGCGATGTGGCCGCCAGCGTATTGGCCTGTATGCAGGAGAATCCTTATGATCTGATGTATACCATTGGCGGGGCGCCTGAAGGGGTTATTTCGGCCTGTGCGGTTAAAGCGCTGGGGGGAGATATGCAGGCTGAGCTGATTGATTTTTGCGAAGCGAAAGGAGATAGCGCAGATCATCGCCTGATTGCAGCACAGGAACGTCAGCGCTGCGCGGAGATGGGCGTTGAAATCAACCGTATCTATGCGCTTGACGAACTGGTAGGAGGAAATAAGATCCTTTTCAGCGCGACGGGGGTAACAGGCGGCGATCTTGTTAAAGGGATCCAACAGGTTGCAAATGGTGTGCGCACGCAAACTTTACTGATCGGTGGCGCAGATCGAACGTGTAATATAATAGACTCTCTGCATTCATGGTGATTTATCGGATAACTAATGACGACGCTGACAGAAGACGATGTGCTTGAGCAACTGGATGCTCAAAATAATTTACTCTCGTTTATGACGACGGCACATAACATTTTGCTCCAGGGCATTAAGCGTTTTTTACCGTCGCTGTTCGTTAATAACGATGAAGAAATCGTGGAATATGCAGTGAAGCCGTTACTCGCCCAGAGTGGACCGCTTGACGATATCGACGTTGCGTTACGACTGATTTATGCGCTGGGAAAAATGGATAAATGGCTTTATGCCGACATCACCCATTTCTCTCAGTTTTATCAGTACCTGAACGAGCAGGATAATATCCCCGGTTTTGCCGATGATATTACCTGGGATTTTGTCAGCAACGTGAACAGTATCACCCGCAATGCGACCCTTTATGGTGCGCTGGAGTCGATGAAATTTGCCGACTTTGCTGCGTGGTCTGAAGTGCGCTTTAGCGCCATGGTCAAGACGGCAATGACGCTGGCAGTAACGGCGATTTTAAAGGAATTAACGCCGTGAAAATCGAACTAACGGTGAATGGGCTACAAGTTGAAGCGCATTACCATGATGATGAGATAGAGAACGTTCATAAACCGTTATTGCATCAGTTGGCAAAAATACACGCCACTAACCCGCAGCGACGAACGATTGTTTTTCTTAGCGCGCCGCCGGGTACGGGGAAATCGACGCTGACCACCTTCTGGGAATATCTCTCCTATCAGGATCCTGACCTGCCGGAGATCCAGACGCTGCCGATGGATGGCTTCCATCACTATAATACCTGGCTGAATGCCCATAACCTGCGGGCATACAAAGGTGCGCCGGAAACCTTTGATGTGGATAAGCTTGCGCAGAATCTACGCCAGATAAAGGAAGGGGAAGGATCCTGGCCGCAATATGATCGGCAAAAGCACGATCCGGTAGAAGCGGCCATCACAGTGACGGCACCGATCGTGATTGTGGAAGGAAACTGGTTATTGCGCGATGACGAAAGGTGGCGAGCGTTAGCTGAGTTTTGTGATTGCTCGTTGTTTATTCGCGCCCCCGCCAATGCGCTGCGCATGCGACTGGTAGGTCGTAAACTGGCTGGTGGACTCTCACAAGCTGACGCTGAGGCGTTTTATGAGCGTACCGACGGACCGAATGTTCGTCGGGTACTGGATGGGAGTCGGTCAGCAAACTTTATGCTGGAGATGACGGTCGATGGTGCATATCGGGCTGTATGATATTTTTATTGTGTAGACGTACCACGCGCGAGAAATGACGCTGCGTAAACGCCGCGTCATGACTGATCGCTACAATGCTTGTACCACGCGCACGACATACCGCCAGCCAGTTTTCGAAGACGCCAAGCCAGTGCGCATCAAAATCCCGGCTGGGTTCATCCAGCAGTAGAATCGCGGGCGCGAGTGCTTCCAGACTGGCGACGGCAACCATTCGTCGTTGAGCAGTATGCAGATCCAGTGGGTGTGCGTCGGCAACGTCCTCTAGCTGACATAACTGCAGTGCTGCCGACGTACGTTGCGCAATCTCAGCTACCGGGAGCTTCTGTAGCCGTAATCCGAAAGCCACTTCCTCTGCTACCTTGCTGTGAAAGATTTGATTTTCCGCCTCCTGAAACAGCACGCCGATCGCCCTGGCGCGCTCCCGGTTTTTCAGTTGCGCAATCGGACGGTTTTGTACCGTTACTGAGCCAGAAGACGGAAATAGCAGCCCGGCCATAATACGCAGCAGCGTAGATTTACCGGCGCCATTATCGCCTGTAAGCGCCAGCCATTCCCCTTCATGGAGTTCAAGTGAAATATTGCACAGGCAGTCATCGGCGGCGTTCGGCCAGCGATAGCTGACCTGATTTAACGTTAGCATAGCGGTGACAATGCTCCATCGCGCAGTTGCCACGCCTGCTGGCAATGGCTGAGAAAAGGGGAATGATTGCGTTCGAAAAGCACCACCAAAGCATGCTGTTCCTGCGCCCATTGTTGCAGTCGCTTGAGTAGCATCACAGTCGCCTGCGCTGTCAGGCGGCTGAATGCTTCGTCCAGAATCAATATTTTCGGCTGCATGGCGAGCGCGCTGGCAATCACCACCCGCTGGGTTTCTCCGCCGGAAAGCGTGCCAGGATGACGACGGCGCAGAGGCTGACATTCCGTCAGCGTCAGGGCTTCATCAATGCGCTTCATAATTTCGGCCTCGGTAAGGCAGAGATTTTCCGGACCAAACGCCACTTCTTCCTCTACGCTGAATGTACAACCTGAAAGCTGCAGGTAAGGTGACTGCTGTACAAGCTGGACAGTACTCGACTGCTCGACCAGTGACAGTTTCCCGATGGGGGTACCCAGCAGCGTTCCTGTGCCCTCAATTTCTCCGGGCAGGAAATCGGGGTACCAGCCTGCCATCAGCTGTGCCAGCGTACTTTTCCCACTGCCGTTATCGCCAAAAATAGCTACCATTCCGGGCTCGGCATAGTGGAAATTGTAGCAAGCGGGGGGCCGCGCGGCATGCGTCGGAAGATAGCGAAACTGTTCTAACGTAACCAAATCCAGACTCCTGTCTCAACCATCATCAGAACTATCATGGCGTAGCGAGCCAGACGCTGCAGGGGGCTGTCTGGCGGCGCCCACAGCGTGGTGCGTGAGCGATGCAGGCGAAATCCTCGCATATCGAGCGCCGCGCCGCGGACGGCTAAATCATTGAGCGCGTTATGGGTAAGCGGAACAATCAATGCTGGCATGGCGCGTAAACGTTGGTACCAGGACTCATCCAGCGGTACGCCGCGTGCGCGCTGGGCCTCATGAATAATCGCCAACTGGCGTTTGAACTGTTCAACGACCAGCAACGGCCCGGCAAACAGGTAGGCCACACCTGGCGGCAGCCGAGAAGCAAACAGGGCGCGTATAAAACGCGAAACCGGTACGTACTGCATCCATATCTGCGATGTTGACACAATAGCCAGGATCCGCAGCCAGAGCGTAATGGCATCGGCCCAACGTTCTGGCGTGCGTGGTTGTCCGCTGATCCATTCGGTAAGCCATCCGCCGTGCACCAGCCATAGCCCCAGTCCTAAGGGGATCATCAGCCAGAGTACGTATTTCGCCCGCGACCGCGTAGCCTTCATACACAACAAACTGGCGAACGTCGCGGCGCTGTACAGACTAAGCGGCGCTCCGGTTGGCAGCAGGAGCGTGGAGCAGGCGGCGAGTGCCCACAGAGTTAACGACGTAAACGGGTGCATTTAGCGCACGGCAGACATCGTAGGGAAATGGCGCGTTGTGCGCAGCGGGAGCTGGCGGAGTAGTACCCAGACGATGATTGCCGTGAGGATTTTATCGACCAGATTCGCACCGATGACGGTGATGGCGACGGACTCCACCAGGTTCTGACCGACCGAGTGCATCCACGCGACAAAAAGATCGGCACCGCTGCCGGTAACGCCGCCAAACAGGGTCGTGCGAATAGGCACGGCAACGAGGGTAACAGCAAGCGTAATAATCACACCGCTGACAACGACTTTGGGTAAGGTGCGAAACCATCCCGCCCGCGCCAGCCAACCGGCGACCAGTCCAATCACCATGGCGACGGGCGCAAAGGCGGCGGCGATCGGATCGGTCAGTAACCCCCATAACAGGTTAGTGAGTAATCCGGTGAGCATCCCCACCACTGGACCTAGCAGCACTGCGCTAATCAAGGTACCAATCGAGTCGAGAAAAATAGGTAGTTTCAGCATGCTGATAAGCTGCCCACCGACCATATTGATGGCGATAGCAATGACAATCAGTACCAGAGACTGGCTGGAAAATTGGCGACGCGCCATAGAAAACCTCTTTCAAGTAAAACGTTAGCGGGATGAAATAACCAGTTCGTCATAACCGGAAACGGCGCATGGCTGACGGCTGAATGCCAGAGACGTCAGCTCGCCAATCACCAGTTCCAGCGTGGTGCGCACGGTACAGCCCGGCATCATGTGGCCGCCCAGCATCGCGCCGCGCGGGTCGGCAACCGCCAGATGGAGATGCTCACCGGTAAGTTCCAGCGTGCCGTTCAGAGAGATAATTTCCCACGAATCGGTGAGTAACGTGGTTTCTTCGCGTCCAGCGAAGCGCAGGGCTATGTTGCTCAGGCTGCCGGTGCAACCCGCTATCCAACCAGCCTGTAGCTGATGTTGTTGTACAAAAGCGTGTAGCGCTGAAAAGACTTCCTGACCGGGTAATAACCGCAGCGCATGAAAGCGAGCTTCAGATGATGGGGGATAGAATATAGCCATAGTTGAGGGACTCCGAGACTCGGACGTAGCGCTGATAATATAGACGCGGGTTAGGGAGCTTCCTGATATAAATCAGGATTTGTGACATGGCAACGAAATAATCTTGCTACTGTTATTCGTAATTCTGGAATATGGAATAAATTTAGCGCTGAAGGGCGTTAAAATGTGACGTAAGTCAGATAACTGTGTTCTGTTGCTGGACAATCATTCCTTTTATTCCTCGTTTCGCTTATTCTAGCTGAAGCGTTTCAGTCGATTAAATGTTCGACAATTAACCAATTAGTCGCAGTTTGCGACAGGTAAGGTTTCCCTGAGCGATTTGCTGCATTACTCTGTCTGCCACATCGTTTCTGAGAAATCCTTGCAGGAGACCTATGACCGTACGCGTAGCGATTAATGGTTTCGGTCGCATCGGACGCAACGTGGTTCGTGCTTTGTATGAATCCGGGCGTCGGGCGGAAATCACCGTGGTGGCAATCAACGAACTGGCCGATGCTGCAGGCATGGCGCATTTGTTGAAATATGACACCAGCCATGGACGTTTTGCCTGGGATGTTCGTCAGGAACGTGACCAGCTCATTGTTGGCGATGACGCGATCCGCATTCTGCATGAGCGAACACTCGATGCGCTTCCATGGCGCGAACTGGGTGTCGACATCGTGCTGGATTGTACGGGGGTCTTCGGCAATCGCGAACACGGCGAGGCGCATATTGCCGCTGGTGCAAAAAAAGTGCTCTTTTCACATCCTGGCAGTCACGACATCGACGCAACCGTTGTGTATGGCGTTAATCAGGATCAGCTGCGCGCTGAGCACCGAATTGTATCCAACGCCTCCTGCACCACGAATTGTATAATTCCCGTCATTAAATTGCTGGATGATGCTTACGGCATTGAGTCTGGTACCGTCACCACGATCCACTCCGCGATGCACGATCAGCAGGTTATTGATGCTTATCATCCCGACCTGCGTCGCACGCGAGCGGCCAGTCAGTCGATTATTCCGGTGGATACCAAACTGGCGGCGGGCATCACGCGAATTTTCCCGCAGTTTAACGATCGTTTTGAAGCGATAGCGGTGCGTGTACCGACCATAAATGTGACGGCGATCGACTTAAGCGTGACGGTGAAAAAACCAGTAAAAGCCAGTGAAGTCAACCAGTTGCTGCAAAAAGCAGCACAAGGTGCATTTCATGGTATAGTTGACTATACGGAATTACCGTTGGTCTCTGTAGATTTTAACCACGACCCGCACAGCGCCATCGTTGATGGTACGCAAACGCGCGTGAGTGGCGCTCACCTGATCAAAACGCTGGTCTGGTGTGATAATGAATGGGGCTTTGCTAACCGTATGCTCGACACAACGTTAGCGATGGCTGCTATTGGTTTCAGGCTCGACGCTTGAGCGTCGACAAAACTTTATGAATCAACGAGAGGATTCACCATGTCTGTAATTAAGATGACCGATCTGGATCTGGCTGGTAAACGCGTTTTTATCCGTGCGGACCTGAACGTACCAGTTAAAGAAGGGAAAGTAACCAGCGATGCGCGTATCCGTGCTTCCCTGCCAACCATCGAACTGGCCCTGAAACAGGGTGCTAAAGTGATGGTAACTTCCCACCTGGGTCGTCCTACCGAAGGCGAGTACAACGAAGAATTCTCTCTGCTGCCGGTTGTTAACTATCTGAAAGACAAACTGTCTGCTCCAGTTCGCCTGGTAAAAGATTACCTGGACGGCGTTGAAGTCGCTGCCGGTGAACTGGTTGTTCTGGAAAACGTTCGCTTCAACAAAGGCGAGAAGAAAGACGACGAAGCGCTGTCCAAAAAATATGCTGCGCTGTGCGACGTATTCGTCATGGATGCTTTCGGTACGGCTCACCGTGCGCAGGCTTCTACCCACGGTATCGGCAAATTTGCTGACGTAGCGTGCGCTGGCCCGCTGCTGGCTGAAGAGCTGGATGCGCTGGGTAAAGCGCTGAAAGAACCTGCTCGTCCGATGGTGGCTATCGTTGGTGGTTCTAAAGTTTCTACCAAACTGACCGTTCTGGATTCTCTGTCAAAAATCGCTGACCAACTGATCGTTGGCGGTGGTATCGCGAACACCTTCGTTGCCGCTCAAGGCCACAACGTGGGTAAATCCCTGTATGAAGCTGACCTGGTTGACGAAGCTAAGCGCCTGCTGACCACTTGCGACATCCCGGTCCCGACCGACGTTCGCGTAGCGACTGAATTCTCTGAAACTGCACCGGCTACTCTGAAATCCGTTAGCGATGTGAAAGAAGACGAGCAGATCCTGGACATCGGCGACGCTTCTGCACAGCAACTGGCTGACATCCTGAAGAATGCGAAAACCATTCTGTGGAACGGCCCGGTTGGCGTGTTCGAATTCCCGAACTTCCGCAAGGGTACTGAAATCGTGGCTAACGCCATCGCAGACAGCGAAGCGTTCTCTATCGCAGGCGGCGGCGACACCCTGGCAGCTATCGACCTGTTCGGTATTGCTGACAAAATCTCCTACATCTCCACTGGCGGCGGCGCATTCCTCGAATTCGTGGAAGGCAAAGTACTGCCAGCAGTAGCGATGCTCGAAGAGCGCGCTAAAAAGTAAGCATTTAATGGGCAGGGTAACCTGCCCAATTATTAGCGCGCTTTAGAGCGCGCGCCCTTTCCAAGGCCGAAGATACAGGACTCGCAACATGTCTAAAATTTTTGATTTCGTAAAACCAGGCGTAATCACTGGTGATGACGTACAGAAAGTTTTCCAGGTAGCTAAAGAAAACAACTTTGCTCTGCCAGCTGTTAACTGCGTTGGTACCGACTCCATCAACGCCGTACTGGAAACCGCTGCAAAAGTTAAAGCGCCGGTAATCGTACAGTTCTCCAACGGTGGTGCTTCTTTCATCGCGGGTAAAGGCGTGAAGTCCGACGTTCCTCAGGGCGCTGCAATCCTGGGTGCTATCTCTGGCGCGCATCACGTTCACCAGATGGCTGAACACTACGGTGTTCCGGTTATCCTGCACACTGACCACTGCGCGAAGAAACTGCTGCCGTGGATCGACGGTCTGCTGGACGCGGGTGAAAAACACTTCGCAGCAACCGGCAAACCACTGTTCTCTTCTCACATGATCGACCTGTCTGAAGAGTCTCTGGAAGAGAACATCGAAATCTGCTCCAAATACCTGGCGCGCATGTCCAAAATGGGCATGACCCTGGAAATCGAACTGGGTTGCACCGGTGGCGAAGAAGATGGCGTGGACAACAGCCACATGGACGCTTCTGCACTGTACACCCAGCCGGAAGACGTTGATTACGCCTACACCGAGCTGAGCAAAATCAGCCCGCGTTTCACCATCGCAGCTTCCTTCGGTAACGTACACGGCGTTTACAAGCCGGGTAACGTTGTTCTGACCCCGACCATCCTGCGCGACTCTCAGGACTATGTTTCTAAGAAACATAACCTGCCGCACAACAGCCTGAACTTCGTCTTCCACGGCGGTTCCGGTTCTACTGCTCAGGAAATCAAAGACTCCGTAAGCTACGGCGTAGTGAAAATGAACATCGACACCGATACCCAATGGGCGACCTGGGAAGGCGTTCTGAACTACTACAAAGCAAACGAAGCTTACCTGCAGGGTCAGCTGGGCAACCCGAAAGGCGAAGATCAGCCGAACAAGAAATACTACGATCCGCGCGTATGGCTGCGTGCTGGTCAGGCAACCATGATCACCCGTCTGGAACAGGCTTTCAAAGAACTGAACGCGGTTGACGTTCTGTAATTAACGCCGTTCTACGTGACATGAGGCCCGCAAATGCGGGCCTTTTTTATTGCCATTTCAATGTGCTGCTGACAGAGAATTCTGTGATCTGTTTGGCAAAATCCAGGTTTATTGTTTACCCTTGTCAGGTTGCCAGTCCCGTGAGGGCGGCTTTATTTCTCCCGTTTGGGTAAGCAAAAAAGGAATAGTGAATGGAAGATTTGAATGTTGTCGACAGCATAAACGGTGCGGGCACCTGGCTGGTCCGCAATCAGGAGCTGCTGTTGAGCTATGCCGTCAACATCGTGGCGGCCATCGCCATTGTCATTATCGGTATGATCGTGGCGCGCATCGTATCTAACACCGTTAACCGCCTGATGCTGGCGCGTAAAATTGATGCAACCGTTGCCGACTTCCTCTCCGCACTGGTGCGCTACGGTATTATCGCTTTCACGCTGATTGCCGCTCTGGGCCGCGTTGGGGTACAAACCGCCTCCGTGATTGCCGTTCTCGGTGCCGCTGGTTTAGCCGTTGGTCTGGCACTGCAAGGTTCGTTGTCCAACCTCGCCGCTGGCGTGCTGTTGGTAATGTTCCGTCCGTTCCGTGCGGGTGAGTATGTAGACCTCGGCGGCGTAGCGGGAACCGTGCTCAACGTGCAGATTTTCTCCACGACCATGCGTACCGTTGACGGTAAGATTGTGGTGATCCCAAACGGTAAAATTATTGCCGGGAACATCATTAACTTCTCTCGCGAGCCGGTCCGTCGTAACGAATTTATCATCGGCGTAGCTTATGACTCCGATATCGATCAGGTGAAAAAAATCCTCACTGATATCATCCAGTCTGACGAACGAATCATTAAAGATCGTGAAATGACGGTGCGCCTGAATGAGCTGGGCGCTTCCTCGATTAATTTCGTCGTACGCGTCTGGAGCAACAGCAGCGATCTGCAAAGCGTCTATTGGGACGTTCTGGAGCGTATTAAACGCGAGTTTGACGCCAACGGCATCAGCTTCCCGTATCCGCAGATGGATGTGAACTTCAAGCGTGTGAAAGAGAGCGCTGCAGAGTAATCGCGTGCCCGGTGGCGCTATCGCTTACCGGGCCTACAAAATCTCCAGGCCGGACAAGGTGCCAGCCGCCATCCGGCATCTTCCCTCCTGGTATTAATTCCTCTTATCCCTGATTAAAATTATCAATTTCCGCTAATGATTTTCCCGCGCTATAGTCTGCTCCTAAGAGAAACAGTTCGGGATGATTAACGTGTTATCGTATTATTTTCAAGGGCTTGCACTTGGTGCGGCCATGATACTTCCGCTTGGTCCACAAAATGCTTTTGTGATGAATCAGGGGATCCGTCGCCAGTATCACATCATGATCGCTTTACTTTGCGCTATCAGCGATTTGGCGTTGATTTGCGCGGGGATCTTCGGCGGTAGCGCCTTGCTGATGCAGTCGCCGTGGCTGATGGCGCTGGTCACCTGGGGCGGCGTCGCCTTTTTACTCTGGTACGGTTTTGGTGCGTTAAAAACGGCGATGAGTAGTAATCTGGAGCTGGCCAGCGCTGAGGTGATGAAGCAGGGCCGCTGGAAAATCATTGCTACTATGCTGGCGGTGACGTGGCTCAATCCCCATGTTTATCTGGATACCTTTGTGGTGCTGGGGAGTCTGGGAGGGCAACTGGACGTTGAGCCTAAGCGCTGGTTTGCGCTGGGAACCGTCAGCGCTTCGTTCCTGTGGTTCTTCGGCCTGGCATTGCTGGCGGCCTGGCTTGCTCCGCGCCTGCGTACTGCTAAAGCACAGCGCATCATCAATACGCTGGTAGGATTAGTGATGTGGTTTATCGCTTTTCAGCTGGCAAAAGAAGGTGTTGCGCACGTTCATGCGTTGTTCAACTAAGTGTTGTCTGATGGACAACGCAGCGAGATCGGCTAAGCTTGCCTGCATGTGCCCTGAGTTTCGGGGTAATTAATGAAACATGGAGGAACGACCGTGAAGTTCAAAATAATGGCCCTGGCGGCATTAGTCGGATTCAGCGCACTATCGGTACAGGCAAATGAGTTGCCAAATGGACCGCACATCGTGACTTCCGGAACGGCAAGCGTGGATGCGACACCAGACATCGCCACTCTGGCGATTGAAGTGAACGTTGCTGCAAAGGATGCGGCTTCAGCGAAGAAGCAGGCTGATGAGCGCGTGGCGCAATATCTCTCCTTCCTTGAACAGAACCAGATAGCGAAGAAAGACATTAGCGCTGCAAACCTGCGTACCCAGCCGGACTACGACTACCAGAACGGCAAAAGCATCCTCAAAGGCTATCGTGCGGTGCGTACCGTTGAAGTCACGCTGCGTCAGCTGGACAAACTCAATGCGCTGCTTGATGGCGCACTAAAGGCCGGTCTGAATGAGATTCGTTCGGTATCGCTCGGTGTTGCCCAACCGGATGCTTATAAAGACAAGGCGCGTAAAGCAGCAATTGATGATGCTATTCATCAGGCTGAACAACTGGCAGCGGGCTTTAACAGTAAACTGGGTCCCGTTTACAGCGTACGCTATCACGTATCCAATTATCAACCGAGCCCGATGGTACGGATGATGAAAGCGGATGCTGCGCCTGCGACATCCGCTCAGGAAACCTACGAACAGCCGGTTATTCAGTTTGACGATCAGGTTGATGTCGTCTTCCAGATTGAGCCGACTGCGGGGCAGCCAACAGCAACGCCAGCCAAAACCCAGTAATCGTTCCAGACCCGGCTTTCCAGCCGGGTTTTTTATGTGACCAACTGTAAAAATGAGACCTCACATCCGGTCTTTTTTTTCGCCGTAATGAGGATAGGCCATAGCGATTTTTAAGGGGACGCTATGGATATTTTTATCTCGAAAAAGATGCGTAATTTCATTCTGCTGGCGCAAACCAATAACATCGCCAGAGCGGCAGAAAAAATACATATGACCGCATCGCCATTCGGTAAAAGCATTGCTGCACTGGAAGATCAAATCGGCTATACGCTGTTTACCCGCAAAGATAACAACATCAGTCTGAATAAAGCGGGACAGGAGCTGTATCAGAAGCTGTTTCCCGTTTATCAGCGCCTCTCTGCCATTGATAACGAAATCCATAACGCCTCTCGTCGTTCGCGGGAAATCGTCATCGGCATCGACAATACCTACCCAACGATTATTTTTGACCAGTTGATAAGCCTTGGTGATAAGTACCATGGTGTGACGGCCCAGGCCGTGGAGTTCAGTGAGAATGGGGTGATTGATAACCTGTTCGATCGCAAACTCGATTTTATCATCTCGCCGCAGCACGTTTCCCCCCGCGTCCAGGAGCTGGAAAATCTGGCGATCAATGAACTCCCTCCGCTGCGTCTGGGTTTTCTCGTTTCCCGGCGCTACGAAGAAAAACAGCCGCAGGATCTGCTGCGCGAGTTGCCCTGGCTGCAAATGCGCTTCCAGAATCGCGCTAACTTTGAGGCGATGCTGGATGCCTACATGCGACCCTGTGGGATTAACCCGACGATTATTTACCGTCCATACAGCTTTATGGCCAAGATTAGCGCGGTGGAGCGCGGGCAGTTTTTGACGGTGATCCCTCATTTCGCCTGGCGGCTGGTGAATCCGTCGACGCTAAAGTATTTCGACGCGCCCGGTAGCCCCATGTATATGCAAGAATTTCTCTATTCACTGAAAAATCATCGCTATACCGCCACCATGCTCGAGCATATTGCTGAGGATCGTGACGGTACGGCAAGTTAACCAAGCATTGAACCTGTTTCGAGCAGGTTGCGATGCAGATCGAAAGCATGGCTGAGATCGTGATGGATATGCCCGCCGGGCGCTTTCTCCAGATAGCGGTGCAGGTAATCCCGGTAAAGAGGGTGCGCACAGTTATCGATAATCGTGTGCGCCCGCTGCATCGGAGATAACCCACGCAGATCGGCAATCCCTTGTTCGGTCACGATCACTTTAACGCTATGTTCGCTGTGATCGACATGGCTGCACATCGGTACGATGGTGGAGATTTTCCCGCCTTTGGCAATCGACGGCGCCATAAAGATAGACAGGTAGGCGTTGCGCTCGAAATCCCCGCTGCCGCCGATGCCGTTCATCAGGTTCACGCCCGCAACGTGCGTGGAATTGGCATGGCCGTAGATATCAAATTCCAGGCCCACGTTGAGCGCGATAACCCCCAGCCGTCGAATGATTTCTGGGTTATTGGAGATCTCCTGCGGGCGCAGCACAATACGGCTGGCGAAGAAGTCCATGTTGTCGTAAATCTTCTGTAGCGAGGGGGCTGAAATGGTCAGGCTGGAGGCGCTGGCGCCGGTTATCTTGCCCGTTTCCAGCAGATGCACCACCGACTCCTGCAACACCTCCGAATACATCATAAAGGGCGGGATATCCGGGTTTTCCCCCAGCCGCGCCATCACCGCGTTGTTGATATTGCCCACGCCGCTTTGTAAGGGTAGAAACTCAGCTGGAATGCGTTTGTGCGCCATTTCTGCCAACAGGAAAGTGACGACGTTATCGGCAATTTGTTGGCTGACCGGATTGGTTTTATCCGCCGTATTTCCTGCATCGGGTAGGTCGGTATCCACTATCGCGACCACTTTCTGCGGGTCTATCTGCACGCACTGACTGCCCACGCGATCCATGGTATGAAATATGGGTACGCTGTTACGCCGCGGCGGTGCGCCGGGTATCACGATGTCGGCAAACTCCGCCACGCGCGGATTATGGTAATGATTCAGTTCAATGATCACTTTTTTCGCCCGCAGAAGCCAGGTGGGCGCATTACCAATACCGCTGGAAAGCCAAATCCGTCCATCTGGCGCAATGGCGGAAGCTTCAATGACGGCAATATCGATCTCGCCAAAAAAGCCGTAATTAACCATCTGCGCAACCTCGCTCAAATGGAGATCGACAAACCTCACCTGGCCCTGATTAATTTTCTCGCGCAGGCCCGATGAGGTTTGATAAGGCGCGCGCCAGGAAACGGCATCCGCCGCGGATAGGACATCATCAGCAGCAGCGCCAATTGATGCTCCGGTCAGCAGGCGGATCTGAAAAGGCTGCCCGAGCTGATGCTGTTCGCATGCGCGTTGGGCAATTGCGCTGGGTAACGCTTTTGGCGAACCTGCGGGGGTAAAGCCGCTGAATGCCACCATATCATCGTGCTGGATAATTTCTGCCGCCTGTTCGGCGCTCATCCGTTTCATGGCCGTCTCCTTTCTCGGACGTGATTAATGGCCGACAAAATTGGGTTTACGTTTTTCCATAAACGCGTTCATCCCTTCCTGATAATCCTCGCTGTCGTACACCGCGCGGCGCATGCCCTGAATACGCTCGAACTCATCGGAATTCATGGTGTGCGCTTCACCCAGCACGCGCAGTTCTTCTTTGATGACGGCGATTGCCAGCGGCGCTTTTTCCGAGATGTGGTGCGCCATTTGCAGGGTGAAATCTTCCAGTTCCTCGACAGGTACGACATGGTTGAGGATCCCGACCGCCATGGCGCGTTGAGCGGTGATGGGCGAGGCGGTAAAAATCAGTTCTTTAACGATGTGAAAACCAGCGTCGCGGGTCAGGTTGTGGATGCCCACAAGGTTATACGGCACGCCGAGGTTGACCGGGGTCATTGAGAAGGTGGATGTACTGGCTGCGATGATCAGATCGGAACTCATGATCATCTCAAACGCGCCGCCCCAGACGCTGCCTTCGACCATGGAGATCACCGGCTTCGGGTATTTTTGGATCATACGGGTTATCTGACGCAGCGGATCGTCATAGGAGAGCGGATCGCGACGTCCGGTGGGGAGCTCATGAATATCATGCCCGGCAGAGAACACTTTGGCCCCGCTCGGAGCGCGTAGAATGATGCAGCGAATGTCCGCACGATTGAGGTCGCTCAGCGCCTGCATCAGATCGTCAATAAACACTTTGCTCAGGGCATTGAGCTTGCGCGCGTAGTTGAACTCAATAACCGCGACTTTCTGGATGATGACCACGTTGACGTATTGATAAGACATAATGTTCTCTTTATTGAAAGTAATGATGCTGGATAAATTCGCTGATAAGCCGCAGACCGGTGCGCGGCGAAAGATCATTGTTTTTGACAGCCTGCAGCGTCTGCTGGAAATAACGGTCGAAATCAGCCCGGGCAAACAGCAGATGCAGCGCTTCTTCTTCAGCCTGCTGATGTAACCAGTCCACCGCCTGCTGCTGGCGAACTTTTTCCAGTCGACCGCTGGCGGTCAGGCATGTTTTAAAGTCGGTTATCGCCTGCCAGATTTCCTCAATGCCGCGTTTTTCCAGGGCGCTACAGGTCAGAACTCGCGGCTGCCACTCGTCATATTTACGGCGCAAAATGTGCAGGGCGGATTCGTACATATGGCGGGCGATCGCAACGCTGGTATGGTTCTCGCCGTCGTCTTTATTGATGACGACCAGATCCGCCATTTCCATCAGGCCTTTTTTGATACCCTGTAAATCGTCGCCACCGCCAGCGATTTGCAGTGAGATAAAGCAATCCACCATACCTGCGACTTCGGTTTCTGACTGTCCAACGCCGACGGTCTCTACAATCACCACGTCAAAGCCAGCCGCTTCGCACAGCAGCATTAATTCGCGTGCGCGCTGGCTGGCGCCGCCTAAATGACCGCTGGAAGGGACCGGGCGAATAAACGCAGATTCTGCGCGGGCAAGCTCCGTCATGCGGGTCTTATCACCAAGAATGCTGCCGCCGCTGACCGGGCTGCTGGGATCGACGGCGATCACCGCCACCCGTAATCCGTGGCGGATGAGCAGCATACCGAATGCTTCCAGGAACGTACTTTTACCCGCGCCCGGCGTGCCGGTGATCCCTAAGCGCAGGGCGTTACCGGTGAACGGCATAATCGCGTCCAGCAATTGCGTACTTAACGGCTGGTGGCGCGGGTGGTTGCTTTCGACCAGCGTCATTGCCTGGGCGAGCGTCGCTCGTTCACCGAGTCGTAAGCGGCGGACGGTATCCTCAAGCGTGGCGGCGTTAATCATGATGTTGACTGATACGGGTCAACACATCGCGGACGCTGTCGAGCATTGGCGTGCCGGGGCCATAAATGGCTGCTACACCATGCTCGTGCAGGAAGGCGTAATCCTGTGGCGGAATAACGCCTCCTGCTACCACACAGATATCTTCACGCCCCCATTTTTTGAGTGCGGTAACCAACTCCGGGATCAGCGTTTTATGGCCTGCCGCCAGTGACGATGCGCCTATTACATGCACATCGTTTTCTACCGCCAGACGGGCGATCTCTTCTGGTGTGGAGAACATCGGGCTGAGATCGACATCGAAACCGAGATCGGAGTAGGCGCTGGCGATCACCTTCGCGCCGCGATCGTGGCCGTCCTGGCCCATCTTGGCGATCAGAATGCGCGGGCGACGGCCATTTTCCGTGAGGAAGCGTTCGGTTTGCGCAACGATAGCGTCAAACTCATCGGCGGATTTATCAGACTGGTGATAGCTTTGCGCAATCACGCCGGTAACGCACTGGCTGGGAACCAGATATCGGTCAAAGGCGACTTCCAGCGCGTCGGAGATTTCACCGAGCGTGGCGCGAACGCGGGCGGCGTTGACGGCGGCAGCCAGCAGGTTTTCATTATGCTGCGCGGCGTGGGTCAGCGCGGATAGTGCGGTTTTAACGGCATCGTTGTCGCGGGTGGCGCGGATATGCTGCAGCGAAGCAATTTGCTCATTACGCACCTTCACGTTGTCGATCTCCAGTACCGACGTCTCGTCTTCTTTATCCAGCTTGTACTTGTTCACGCCAACAATAACGCGCTTACCTTGGTCGATCAGCGACTGTTCGCGCGCGGAAGCTTCCTCGATCATCCGTTTAGGGAGCCCGGCTTCGATCGCTTTCGCCATGCCACCTGCCTCGTCAATCTGCTTGATGATCGTACGCGCCTGCTTGACGATTTGATCTGTGAGTGACTCGACGTAATACGATCCGGCCAGCGGATCGACGGTGCGGCAGATCTCTGATTCTTCCTGAATGATGATTTGCGTATTACGCGCAATACGGGCGGAGAAATCGGTGGGCAAACCGAGCGCTTCATCAAAGGCGTTGGTATGCAGCGACTGGGTGCCGCCGAGCGTAGCGCCGAGCGCTTCAATGGTGGTACGTACCACGTTGTTGTAAGGATCCTGCTCGGTCAGACTCCAGCCGGAGGTCTGGCAGTGGGTACGCAGAGCGAGAGATTTTGGGTTCGTCGCGCCAAAACTGCTGACCGCTTCGCTCCACAAATATCGCGCCGCGCGCAGCATGGCGACGTTCATAAACAGATCCATGCCGATGCCGAAGAAGAACGACAGGCGCGGGGCGAAGTCATCTATTTTCAGTCCGGCGGAAAGTGCGGCTTTGATGTATTCAATACCGTCTGCCAGCGTAAAGGCCACCTGCTGCACGCAGTTTGCCCCAGCTTCACCCATGTGATAGCCGCTGATGCTGATGGTGTTAAAGCGCGGCATGTTGCCGGAGCACCAGGCGATGATGTCGGCGATAATGCGCATCGACGGTTTTGGTGGATAAATGTAGGTGTTGCGACACAGGTATTCTTTCAGAATATCGTTCTGAATGGTCCCGGTGAGCTGTTCCGGCGTTACGCCTTGTTCTTCTGCTGCGACGATATAAAACGCCAGTACCGGCAGCACCGCGCCGTTCATGGTCATCGATACCGACATCTTATCCAGCGGGATCTGGTCGAACAGTACCTTCATATCTTCGACGGTATCGATCGCCACGCCGGCTTTACCGACGTCTCCCGACACGCGTGGGTTGTCTGAGTCATAGCCACGATGGGTGGCAAGGTCAAAGGCGACGGAAAGCCCTTTTTGCCCGGCGGCGAGGTTGCGGCGGTAAAAGGCGTTGGACTCTTTGGCGGTAGAAAAACCGGCGTACTGACGAATGGTCCACGGCTGTGCGGTATACATGGTGGCGCGTGGGCCGCGCACGTAAGGCGGCAGGCCGGGAAGGGTGCCCGTGACTTCCAGATTATCGAGGTCTGCTTCAGTGTACAGCGGCTTGATGGCAATCCCTTCCGCTGTCTGTCTTTCCAGCGACTCGACGGTTTTTTCCCGTCGGCTGAGTTCTTTATTGGCGAGTGTTTGCCACTCCTGCACGTTTGCCATTTTTTGCTCCGTATTACGCAATAAGTTGAATCTTTGCGAATACGGTGTGCTTTTTCATTTGGCTTGTCGCCAGCAAAAAATAGCCAACAGGACGTCGTTTTTTGCCGCGCGGCGTGTTTTATTTTGTGATGTATTTCAAAGACGTGGCAGGAATAGCATGAAAAGAGGGTATAAGGCTTGTAGGCCGGATAAAGCGTTACGCCGCCATCCGGCACTCAGGAGGAATAAACGGTTTAATCCTGACGCAGCACGTTGTGGCCATAGGCCAGCAGCGCATCGGTGACGTTGCGCATCATGCGGCTTTCCGGCGCAAAGCGATGCCAGTACAGCATCCGACGCTGGAACAGGCCCGGTGTTAAGTCGATAAGTTCGCCGCTTGCCAGCTCTTTCTCAATCTGTAAATGTGGGATCATGCAGCAGGTGGTTCCCTGACGAGCCAGTTGAACGAAGGCTTCAGACGAGTTAACGATATGGCATGGTACGCTGCCTGGCGGCAGGTCGAAATTTTGTTGCAGGAACGCCTGGTGCATATCATCAAGATGGTCAAACGCTACCGCCGGGGCTTTCAGCAGGGCAGAGCGGGTGACGCCGTTAGGGAAATAACGCTCGGCGAAAGGTTTTGATCCAACAAACAGATAGTCCAGTGCGCCAAGTTTATCCACCAGACAGCTTGGCAGTGCCTGATGCTGAATACTCACCGCACCGACCACTTCACCACGACGCAGACGTTCCTGGGTGCGCGTTTCATCCTCAACCTGCAGGTTCAGGCGAATCGGTGAATTTGCCAGTACCGGGGCCAGCGCCGGAAGTAACCAGGTTGCCAGACTGTCGGCGTTCACCGCCAGCGAGAGCAGCAGCGGCGTTGAGCCGGTTTGTTCATCGCCCAGCCACTCGTCTTCCAGCAGTTCAACCTGACGCAAAAGCGCCAGCAGTTTCTGCCCTTGCTCGGTTGGGCGTGGTGGTACGGTACGCACCAGCAACGGTTGTCCGAACATATTCTCAAGCTGTTTTATGCGCTGTGAAACGGCGGATTGCGTGATGCACAGCTTTTGCGCCGCGCGCTCAAATCCTCGTTCACGAATAACCGCATCCAGTGCTTGTAGTGTTCTGTAGTCCGGACGTTTCATTGCTTTGACGCACTCCTGAAATTTTTGCTTGTTCTGCACTATGACACAATTTTTGATTGGGTAAAGACGAAATCCGCCGCTTGCGAGCGGGTGTGGGGACATTTTTCTGCGCAATGTTCTATAATGCGCGTGAATTTTCCCACCACAGGCGAAACGATCATGACGCAGGATGAACTGAAAAAAGCAGTAGGATGGGCGGCACTTAAGTATGTACAGCCCGGTACCATTGTGGGCGTAGGTACAGGTTCAACAGCCGCACACTTTATTGATGCGCTGGGCACAATGAAAGGTCAGATTGAAGGTGCGGTATCCAGTTCGGACGCCTCGACCGAAAAACTCAAAAGCCTTGGCATCCACGTGTTCGACCTTAACGAAGTTGACAGCCTCGACGTATACGTTGACGGCGCGGATGAAATTAACGGCCACATGCAGATGATCAAGGGCGGCGGCGCAGCGTTGACCCGTGAAAAAATCATTGCTTCCGTAGCGAAGAAATTTATCTGTATCGCGGATGTGTCTAAAGAAGTCGATATTCTCGGCAACTTCCCGCTGCCGGTTGAAGTGATCCCAATGGCGCGCAGCGCTGTGGCTCGCCAGTTGGTGAAGCTGGGCGGTCGTCCTGAATACCGTCAGGGCGTCGTGACGGACAACGGCAACGTGATCCTCGATGTATACGGTCTGGAGATCCTCGACGCCATCGCGCTGGAAAATGCCATCAACGGGATTCCGGGTGTGGTAACCGTCGGTCTGTTTGCCAACCGTGGTGCGGATGTCGCGCTGATCGGTACGCCAGATGGCGTGAAAACTATCGTAAAATGATCTGACGGGAGCGTCTTCTCCCGTTAAAAAAATTTTGGCAGGGCAAATTTGGTGACTTGTGTCACGTTTATAATATTGTCCTGCCGATCTCTCCAAAGAAAAAGTTATCGCCAGTATTTTCCTCTGACATTTCTCGTTGAATGACATTTCTTCAGCACGGCGACGCAAACGTTCATATTGCCGCAATATTTTTTTTTGATATGTTGAAGAGACGGATGAAAATCCCACACACAACACATCAGTTTGAACAAAAAAAGACAGGGTCGGGGAAATGGCAAAGGTATCACTGGAGAAAGATAAGATTAAATTTCTGCTGGTTGAAGGCGTACACCAAAAAGCGCTCGAAAGTCTTCGTGCAGCAGGTTATACCAACATCGAGTTTCACAAAGGCGCTCTGGACACTGAGCAACTGAAAGAGTCCATCCGTGATGCCCACTTCATTGGCCTGCGATCCCGTACCCATCTGACGGAAGATGTGATTGACGCCGCAGAGAAACTGGTCGCGATTGGCTGCTTTTGTATCGGCACCAACCAGGTTGATCTGTCCGCTGCGGCAAAACGCGGGATCCCCGTGTTCAACGCGCCATTCTCTAACACGCGTTCCGTTGCGGAACTGGTGATTGGCGAACTGCTGCTACTGCTACGCGGCGTACCCGAAGCGAACGCCAAAGCACACCGCGGCGTGTGGAATAAACTGGCTACCGGCTCGTTTGAAGCGCGTGGCAAAAAACTGGGGATCATCGGCTACGGCCACATTGGTACTCAGTTGGGCATTCTGGCGGAATCGCTGGGGATGCATGTCTATTTCTATGATATTGAAAATAAACTCCCGCTTGGCAACGCCACCCAGGTTCAGCATCTTTCCGACCTGCTCAATATGAGCGACGTGGTGAGCCTGCACGTACCGGAAAACGCCTCCACCAAAAATATGATGGGTGCGCATGAGATTGCGCTGATGAAACCAGGCGCACTGCTGATCAACGCCGCACGTGGTACGGTTGTCGATATTCCTGCGCTGTGTGATGCGCTGGCAACAAAACATCTGGCGGGAGCGGCCATCGACGTCTTCCCAACGGAACCTGCTTCTAACAGCGATCCGTTCACCTCGCCGCTGTGTGATTTCGACAACGTGATCCTGACGCCGCATATCGGTGGGTCCACGCTGGAAGCACAGGAAAACATCGGTCTGGAAGTGGCTGGGAAACTGACCAAGTATTCCGACAACGGCTCTACGTTGTCTGCGGTTAACTTCCCGGAAGTTTCGCTGCCGCTGCACGGTGGTCGTCGTCTGATGCACATTCACGAAAACCGTCCGGGCGTTTTGACCGCGCTGAACCAGATTTTTGCCGAGCAGGGCGTCAACATTGCCGCGCAGTATCTGCAGACTTCCGCACAGGTAGGTTATGTGGTTATTGATATTGAAGCGGATGAAGATGTGGCGGAGAAAGCGCTGCTGGCGATGAAGGCCCTTCCGGGAACCATTCGCGCGCGTCTGCTTTACTGATTACCTCTACATGGGCAGGCGGTTGACCTGCCCATCTTTCCTCTGATTTCCCGGCCTCAAAATCTCTTTCTGTAACGCATACATTCTGTTTTCGAGCCTTGCCGCAATTGGTAACTAAAGGCAGCGTTGCGTGTTGTACAGCACTAAAAGGAATTTACGATAGAGGCGCAGCATCGCGCTGAAACGGGAAAGCCCCTACCGAAGCAGGGGCTCTAAAAAGGAAAGGGACGATGATGAGATACGTCATCATGCTGCTGATCCTGTTAATCATCGCTTGCCCAGCATATTAACAGAGAGTACGCAGGAGGGAGGTTCGCCTCCCTCACCCTTCACCGAGGAATTTAGGTCAAAAAAACGGCGCTGTCAATCGGCAAAAAACGGCTACCACTCCCAAATTTTGGACGGCGTTACCACCGCAGGCAGTGGGATATCCCACTCTTCGACAGGCAGCTTTTCCACTAACTGGCAATCATGTGCGTAGCCCACGGGTTGGATCTTATGCTGTTGCCAGTTTTGCAACGTGCGATCATAAAATCCGCCGCCCATCCCCAGACGCTGCCCATCCTCGTCAAACGCCACTAACGGCGTAATCAGTACATCCAGCTGTGACAGCGGCAATACGTCGCGGACATCAAGTCGTGGTTCCTGAATCTTTAAGCGATTGGTGACCAGGTCGCTGCGCGGATGATAGTGCAGGAACAGCAGGTTGCCAGGGCTAAAGGGATGAAGAACCGGAAGGCAGACGCGCTTACCCGCTCGCCACAGCTGTTCGATCAACGGTTGGGTGTCGAGTTCGCCATCAAACGAGAGGAATACCGCCACGGTATGAGCGAGTACAACAGGGGGATAACTGAGCATTCGGGTCGCGGCTTGCTGACCGTATTGTCGCTGCTGTTCGGAGGTAAGCGCACGACGACGCTGACGAATCAGTTGACGGATTTCTTGTCGGGATAAAGGGAGTTCAGAAAGTAATGTCATGGCTGTTGCCAGGTAGAAGGGAATCTCCGAGATGCCGCCGCAGGCTGTAACCCTTGAACCCTTGGTTCAAGGTGAATGTGTCGTCACAGTTTTAAGGCTTCTCGGACGGGCCGAGCATGCTCACCAACCATGGAGCGCCACATTCTTGTGGTATGAAATATCGGCTCAGGGGACTGGCCCGCTTGCAAACATCTCAGAGAAATTTTGTCTTCACGGTCACTCTACCACAGTAAACCGAAAAGTGTTATTCAAAGTTTTGGCCCGTTTTTTCGGTTATGCGACCCTGATCAAGCAACGCCTGTTCGATGGTCTGTTGTAGCATCCGAATACGTTGTTCCATGCTCGCCGCGTACTCACGCGTCTTCGCTTTTTCCTGAGTTAATTCATAGCTGATGTTCAACGCGGCGATGAAAACCAACTGCTCAGTATTTGTGACTCTAGTGCGAACTTTCAGATCTTGCAATCGCTGATTGAGATCGTCCGCAGCCTGATTCAACGCATCCCTTTGTTCAGGCGGGCAATTCACTCGCAGTGAACGGCCAAATATTTGGATATCGACGGGTTGTGCAGACATGCCACCTTCCTGCTGATTGACTGCGCTGCCTTCGTCTCCAGACCTTGGGTCCGCGAAGGGGCGACACTATAGCTACCCTGGTATCAAGATACAAGCCCTTTTCTGGTCCACCAGGGTCCAAAGTGGTAGCATACCATGAATATTCCTCCCTTTGATGACGAATGCTTATGTCTATACAGAACGAAATGCCTGGCTACAACGAAGTTAGCCAGTTTTTGAACCAACAAGGGGCTGGATTAACCCCGGCCGAAATGCACGGCTTAATCAGCGGGATGATTTGCGGCGGCAACAACGACAGCTCATGGCAGCCGCTGCTGCACGACTTGACGAACGAAGGTCTGGCCTTCGGCCACGAGCTGGCTCAGGCACTGCTGAAAATGCACTCTGCTACCAGCGATGCCCTCGAGGACGACGGCTTCCTTTTTCAGCTTTATCTGCCAGAAGGCGATGACGTCAGCGTGTTCGATCGCGCCGATGCGCTGGCGGGGTGGGTAAACCACTTTTTGCTGGGGCTTGGCGTGACGCAGCCGAAGCTCGACAAAGTGACCGGTGAAACCGGGGAAGCGATTGACGACTTGCGCAATATCGCCCAGTTGGGATATGACGAAGACGAAGATCAGGAAGAGCTGGAAATGTCGCTCGAAGAGATAATTGAATACGTGCGCGTTGCCGCTTTGCTGTGTCATGACACGTTTACGCGTCAGCAGCCGACCGCGCCGGAAGTCCGTAAACCGACTCTGCACTAAGAACGAAACGCAAAGGAGAGTGTGATGAGCGAGATATCTCAGCAAGAATTCCAGCGTCGTCGCCAGGCATTACTGGCACAAATGCAGCCTGGCAGCGCCGCGCTGATTTTTGCCGCGCCTGAAGCGACGCGTAGCGCGGACAGTGAATACCCGTACCGCCAAAGCAGTGATTTCTGGTACTTCACCGGTTTTAACGAACCTGAAGCCGTGCTGGTGCTGATTAAAAGTGATGACACTCATAACCACAGCGTTTTGTTCAACCGGGTTCGCGATCTGACGGCGGAGATCTGGTTTGGCCGCCGTCTGGGCCAGGATGCTGCACCGGAAAAACTCGGCGTTGATCGGGCGCTGGCCTTCAGTGAAATCAACCAACAGCTGCACCTGTTGCTCAATGGTCTGGACGCGGTGTATCACGCGCAGGGCGAGTATGCCTGGGCGGATGAGATTGTGTGCACGGCGCTGGATAAACTGCGTAAAGGCGCCAGACAAAATCTGCACGCGCCCGCCGCGATTATCGACTGGCGCCCAATGGTGCATGAAATGCGCCTGTTCAAATCAGCGGAAGAAATTGCGGTCATGCGCCGTGCCGGAGAGATCACCGCGCTGGCGCATACCCGCGCGATGGAAAAATGTCGTCCGGGAATGTTTGAATACCAGCTGGAAGGTGAGATTCACCACGAATTTACCCGCCATGGCGCGCGTTATCCGTCCTATAACACGATTGTCGGCAGCGGTGAAAACGGCTGTATCCTGCATTACACCGAAAATGAAAGTGAAATGCGCGATGGCGATCTGGTGCTGATTG
Source organism: Citrobacter sp. Ce104 (assembly GCF_030334595.1). Taxonomy (NCBI): domain Bacteria; kingdom Pseudomonadati; phylum Pseudomonadota; class Gammaproteobacteria; order Enterobacterales; family Enterobacteriaceae; genus Citrobacter; species Citrobacter sp. Ce104. Next base: position 262,321 of record NZ_JAOWDP010000066.1, on the reverse strand, counting down.
ACGCTGGCTGTGAATACAAAGGCTATGCGGGCGACATTACGCGTACCTTCCCGGTAAACGGTAAATTTACCCCGGCACAGCGTGAAATTTATGACATTGTGCTGGAATCCTTAGAAACCAGCCTGCGTCTGTATCGTCCCGGAACGTCCATCCAGGACGTCACCGGAGAGGTTGTGCGCATCATGATTACGGGTCTGGTGAAGCTTGGCATTCTGCACGGCGAGGTTGACCAGCTAATTACCGAAAATGCGCACCGCCCATTCTTTATGCATGGTCTTAGCCACTGGCTGGGGCTGGATGTGCATGACGTCGGCGTTTACGGTCAGGATCGTTCACGCATTCTTGAGCCTGGAATGGTACTCACCGTCGAGCCGGGGCTGTATATCGCGCCGGACGCCGATGTACCGCCTGCTTATCGCGGTATTGGCATTCGTATTGAAGATGACATCCTCATCACCGAAGACGGCAATGAAAACCTGACCGCCAGCGTGGTGAAGAGTGCGGATGACATTGAAGCCTTAATGGCCGCGGCGCGACTGCAATGAGCGTGATTATCGTCGGTGGTGGTATGGTTGGCGCGACGCTGGCGCTGGCTATTTCTCAGCTCAGCCATGGGACTCTGCCGGTTCATCTTATAGAAGCGAGCGAACCTGAAACTGACCGCCATCCTGGGTTTGACGCCCGGGCGATCGCGCTTGCGGCAGGAACCTGCCAACAGCTGGCGCGAATTGGCGTATGGCAGGCGATTGCCGATTGCGCAACGGCCATTAAAACGGTTCACGTCAGCGATCGCGGCCATGCCGGATTTGTGACGCTGGATGCGCAGGAATACCGTATTCCAGCGCTGGGCCAGGTGGTAGAACTGCACGATGTCGGGCTGCGTCTGTTTGCGCTGCTGCGCAAAGCGCCGGGCGTCACGCTGCATTGTCCCGATCGCGTAGCCAGCGTGGCGCGTACGCAGGAACATGTTGAGGTCACGCTGGAAAATGGCGAGGTTATTACCGGTCGCGTGGTGGTCGCCGCTGACGGTACACGTTCCGCGCTGGCTACCGCCTGCGGCGTTGACTGGCAGCAGCAGCCCTATGAACAACTGGCAGTAATTGCCAACGTCACGACTTCTGTTGCGCATGACGGGCGGGCGTTTGAACGCTTCACGCAATATGGTCCGCTGGCAATGTTGCCGATGTCTGATGGCCGCTGTTCGCTGGTGTGGTGCCATCCGCTGGAACGGCGTGATGAGTTAATGGCCTGGTCCGACGAACGGTTTTGCCGTGAACTGCAAACCGCGTTTGGCTGGCGGCTGGGGCGTATTACTCAGGCAGGTAAACGCAACGCCTATCCGCTTTCGTTAACTTCGGCGCAAAAAGCGATTACCCATCGTACCGTGCTGGTTGGGAACGCAGCCCAGACGCTGCATCCTATTGCCGGACAAGGTTTTAACCTTGGTCTGCGTGACGTAATGAGCCTGGCTGAGACGTTGACGCAGGCGCAAAACAACACGGAAGATATCGGTGATTATGCGGTGCTGGCACGCTATCAGCAGCGTCGCGAACGCGATCGCGAGACGACGATTGGTGTGACCAACAATTTAGTGTATTTGTTTGCCAATCGCTGGGCTCCGCTGGTTGTTGGGCGCAACGTCGGGCTGATGGCGATGGAATTATTCACACCCGCGCGCGATGCGCTGGCGGAGCGGACCCTGGGTTGGGTCGCGCGATAAATATGGCCAGTAGGCCGGATGGCGGCGTAAACGCCTTATCCGGCCTACGGTTTTGATTGTTCCGGTTTCCAGGAGTAAACAGTGCAAAGTGTTGATGTAGCAATTGTTGGTGGCGGCATGGTAGGACTGGCGGTTGCCTGCGGCTTGCAGGGCAGCGGGTTGCGCGTTGCTGTATTAGAACAACATGTTCCGCAGCCGTTGACGGCGGATGCACCTCCTCAGCTTCGCGTTTCGGCCATTAATGCCTCCAGCGAAAAACTGCTTACCCGTCTTGGCGTCTGGTCCGACATTGTTGCCCGTCGCGCTTGCTGCTACCACGGCATGGAAGTTTGGGACAAAGACAGCTTTGGCCGTATTGCTTTTGATGACCAAAGCATGGGCTACAGCCATTTGGGTCACATCGTTGAAAACTCAGAGATTCATTATGCGCTGTGGCAAAAGGCGCAGCGTTCAGCGGATATTACGCTGATGGCGCCCGCCGAATTACAGCAGGTGGCCTGGGGGGAGAACGAGGCATTTCTGACTCTCAAAGATGGCGCAATGCTGACGGCGCGTCTGGTCGTCGGTGCCGATGGCGCTAACTCCTGGCTGCGCAATAAAGCTGACATTCCGCTCACCTTCTGGGATTACCGCCATCATGCGCTGGTGGCGACTATCCGTACGCAGGAAGCTCACGGCGCGATTGCCCGTCAGGCGTTTCACGGCGAGGGGATCCTGGCATTCCTGCCGCTCAGCGATCCGCACCTGTGTTCTATCGTCTGGTCGCTCTCGCCGCAGGAAGCAGAACGTATGCAGCAGGCAAGCGTTGATGAGTTTAATCAGGCGCTGAATATCGCTTTTGATAATCGTCTGGGGCTGTGCAGCCTTGAAAGCGAACGTCAGGCGTTTCCGCTGACGGGACGCTATGCCCGTCAGTTCGCCGCCCATCGTCTGGCGCTGGTGGGGGATGCGGCGCATACTATCCACCCGCTGGCGGGTCAGGGGGTTAACCTTGGCTTTATGGATGCGGCGGAGCTGATCGATGAACTTAAGCGGCTACAACGTCAGGGTAAAGATATTGGTCAATATCTCTATTTACGCCGCTACGAGCGCAGCCGTAAGCACAGCGCAGCAATGATGCTGGCCGGAATGCAGGGCTTTCGTGAGCTGTTTGCCGGCGAGAATCCGGCGAAAAAACTGCTGCGTGATATCGGGCTGAAACTGGCCGATACCCTGCCTGGTGTAAAACCACAGCTCATCCGTCAGGCGATGGGGCTGAACGATCTTCCTGAGTGGTTACGCTAGCGTCCGTAAGGACAATCTCAAGAGTTTGAGACCCGTCACACTTTCCTCTCCCGGCCTGCGCGCCGGGGCACTTCTCTCATTTGAAATAATCTAATTCCACGCCTTTTTTCGCATTAGTTTTTTTAATATTACGTTTTTTTCATAACGCCATTTTTGACATTTTTTCCACATTTAATGTGGATTGGTGCGGTAAATTCGCGTTTATCTTTGATTGTTATTCTGGTTAATCGCTATATCTCTGGAATTTTATTCTGCTGGCGATCTGGCCGTTTTTGGCCATAAGCTAATGTGATGGTTAATTTTGACTTATGGTTTAGCGCCTGTTTCGGTGGTAAGTTCAGGACAAAGAGAACGTTTGCGTCGTAGCCCCTGGAGCGGCTGCGGTGCTGGGTTTCGTGGCGAAAATTTCACCGCGAAAGAGTTGGTAGCCCCGCTTATTCAACGAGGAAAAGATGGCTCAACAGACTCCTTTGTACGAACAACACACGCTATGTGGCGCGCGCATGGTAGATTTCCATGGCTGGATGATGCCACTGCATTACGGTTCTCAGCTTGATGAACACCATGCTGTTCGCACCGATGCCGGAATGTTTGATGTGTCGCATATGACCATCGTCGACCTGCGCGGTAGCCGCACCCGGGAGTTCTTGCGTTATCTGCTGGCAAACGACGTCGCGAAGCTAACGAAGACGGGTAAAGCCCTCTACTCCGGGATGCTCAACGCTTCGGGCGGCGTGATAGATGACCTGATTGTCTATTACTTCACTGAAGACTTCTTCCGCCTCGTTGTAAACTCCGCCACCCGCGAAAAAGACCTCTCCTGGATTACCCAACACGCTGAACCTTATGCTATCGACATCACCGTTCGTGACGACCTGTCGCTGATTGCGGTGCAGGGGCCTAATGCGCAGGAAAAAGCAGCTACGTTGTTTACTGACGAGCAGCGCCAGGCGGTAGAAGGCATGAAGCCGTTCTTTGGCGTTCAGGCGGGTGATTTATTTATCGCAACTACCGGTTATACCGGCGAAGCTGGCTATGAAATTGCCATGCCGAATGAAAAGGCGGCAGATTTCTGGCGTGCGCTGGTACAAGCAGGTGTCAAACCTTGCGGTCTCGGCGCGCGCGACACGCTGCGTCTGGAAGCCGGTATGAACCTGTACGGGCAGGAGATGGACGAAGGAATTTCACCGCTGGCGGCCAATATGGGGTGGACCATCGCATGGGAACCGGCTGACCGCGACTTTATCGGTCGTGAAGCGCTGGAAATGCAGCGTGAAAAAGGTCATGAACAGCTGGTCGGGCTGGTGATGACCGAGAAAGGTGTGCTACGTAATGAACTGCCGGTGCGTTTCACCGATGCTTCGGGCAACCAGCAGGAAGGCATTATCACCAGCGGGACATTCTCCCCAACCCTGGGTTACAGCATCGCGTTGGCGCGTGTACCTGCGAGTATCGGTGAGACCGCAATCGTACAGATCCGTAACCGTGAAATGCCGGTAAAAGTGACTAAACCTGTTTTTGTGCGTAACGGCAAAGCCGTCGCGTAATTCATCCTTTTTTGGAGATTGATTGATGAGCAACGTACCTGCAGAACTGAAATACAGCAAAGAACACGAATGGCTGCGCAAAGAAGCTGATGGCTCTTACACCGTGGGTATCACCGAACACGCTCAGGAGCTGTTAGGTGACATGGTTTTCGTTGACCTGCCCGAAGTTGGCGCTACCGTCAGCGCGGGCGATGACTGCGCCGTTGCGGAGTCCGTAAAAGCGGCATCCGATATCTATGCGCCAGTAGGCGGTGAGATTGTTGCTGTAAACGACGCGCTCAGCGACTCCCCGGAACTGGTCAACAGCGAGCCGTATGCGGGTGGCTGGATCTTTAAAATCAAAGCCAGTGATGAAAGCGAAATTGAATCGCTGTTGGATGCGACCGCATACGAAGCATTGTTAGAAGACGAATAAATACGCTTCATTCTTCACGTTGCAGGTGTGTTGGCTTCTTCGCCCACCCCAGTCACTTACTTATGTAAGCTCCTGGGGATGCGCTGCGTCGCCGCCGTCCTGCAACGCGAATTATTTTGCGTATTCAGGTAAGTAGAGACACCTACGATTCACTGCACGTTTCAGGAACCATCGCCCATGACACAGACGTTAAGCCAGCTTGAAAACAGCGGCGCTTTCATTGAACGCCACATCGGACCGGACGCCGCGCAGCAGCAAGAGATGCTGAATGCGGTTGGCGCCGAGTCGTTAAACGCGCTGATCGGCCAGATTGTGCCGAAAGACATTCAGCTCGCAACCCCGCCGCAGGTTGGCGAGGCGGCGACCGAATACGCTGCGCTGGCTGAATTAAAAGCCATCGCCGGGCGTAACAAGCGCTTCACGTCCTACATTGGCATGGGCTACACCGCCGTGCAGTTGCCACCGGTTATCCTGCGTAACATGCTGGAAAACCCAGGTTGGTACACCGCATACACGCCGTATCAGCCGGAAGTCTCTCAGGGACGTCTGGAAGCACTGCTGAACTTCCAGCAGGTGACGCTGGATCTGACCGGTCTGGATATGGCCTCCGCCTCTCTGCTGGATGAAGCCACTGCGGCGGCTGAAGCCATGGCGATGGCCAAACGCGTCAGTAAACTGAAAAATGCCAACCGTTTCTTTGTGGCGGCTGATGTTCATCCACAAACGCTGGACGTTGTACGCACCCGTGCAGAAACCTTTGGCTTTGACGTCATAGTTGATGACGCGGCGAAAGCGCTGGATCACCAGGATGTGTTTGGCGTGCTGCTGCAACAGGTTGGCACCACCGGTGAAGTGCACGACTACAGCGCACTGATTGCTGAGCTGAAATCCCGTAAAGTTGTGGTCAGCGTCGCTGCCGATTTTATGGCGTTGGTACTGTTGACTGCACCGGGCAAACAGGGTGCGGATATCGTTTTCGGCTCTGCACAACGCTTCGGCGTACCGATGGGCTACGGCGGCCCGCACGCGGCATTCTTTGCTGCTAAAGACGAATTCAAACGCTCCATGCCAGGACGTATTATCGGCGTCTCCAAAGATGCGGCGGGTAATACCGCACTGCGCATGGCGATGCAGACTCGCGAGCAGCATATCCGCCGCGAGAAAGCGAACTCTAACATTTGTACCTCACAGGTCCTGCTGGCCAACATCGCCAGCCTGTATGCCGTGTATCATGGCCCGGTTGGCCTGAAACGCATTGCAAATCGCATCCATCGTCTGACCGATATTCTGGCAGCCGGTCTGCAACAGAAAGGCTTAAAGCTGCGTCATGCGCACTACTTTGACACGCTGTGTGTTGAAGTGACCGATAAAGCGGCGGTTCTGGCGCGTGCTGAAGCGGCAGAAATCAACCTGCGCAGCGACATCCATAACGCGGTAGGCATTACGCTCGACGAAACCACTACCCGTGAAAACGTGGTGCAGCTGTTCAATGTTCTGCTGGGCGACAGCCACGGCCTGAGCATCGACACGCTGGATAAAGACGTGGCGCTCGACAGCCGTTCAATTCAGGACAGTATGCTGCGTGACGATGCGATCCTCAGCCATCCGGTGTTTAATCGCTATCACAGCGAAACTGAGATGATGCGTTATATGCACTCGCTGGAGCGCAAAGATCTGGCGCTGAACCAGGCGATGATCCCGCTGGGATCTTGCACCATGAAGCTCAACGCCGCTGCCGAGATGATCCCTATTACCTGGCCTGAATTTGCTGAGTTGCATCCGTTCTGCCCGCCAGAGCAGGCGGAAGGTTATCACCAGATGATCGGCCAGCTTTCCGAGTGGCTGGTAAAACTGACCGGTTATGACGCCGTCTGCATGCAGCCGAACTCCGGCGCGCAGGGCGAATACGCTGGCCTGCTGGCGATTCGTCATTATCACGAAAGCCGTAACGAAGGCCATCGCGATATCTGCCTGATCCCGGCGTCCGCCCACGGTACTAACCCGGCTTCCGCACAAATGGCGGGGATGCAGGTCGTGGTTGTCGCCTGTGATAAGAACGGCAATATCGACCTTACCTGCCTGCGTGAAAAAGCAGAACAACATGCTGCGAATCTCTCCTGCATCATGGTGACCTATCCGTCCACCCACGGCGTATATGAAGAAACGATCCGCGAAGTGTGCGACGTTGTGCACCAGTTTGGCGGTCAGGTTTACCTTGATGGCGCGAACATGAATGCTCAGGTTGGGATCACTACGCCGGGCTTTATCGGCGCAGATGTATCGCACCTCAACCTGCATAAAACGTTCTGCATTCCGCACGGCGGCGGCGGTCCAGGTATGGGGCCGATCGGCGTTAAATCGCATCTGGCGCCGTTCGTACCGGGCCACAGCGTAGTTCAGATTGAAGGAATGCTAACCCGTCAGGGCGCAGTATCTGCGGCGCCGTTCGGTAGCGCATCCATTCTGCCAATTAGCTGGATGTACATCCGTATGATGGGCGCAGAAGGTCTGAAACAGGCAAGCCAGGTGGCGATCCTTAACGCTAACTACATTGCCAGCCGTCTGAAAGATGCTTATCCGGTGCTGTATACCGGTCGTGATGGTCGCGTGGCGCATGAATGTATTCTCGACATTCGCCCGCTGAAAGAAGAGACCGGTATCAGTGAACTGGATATTGCCAAGCGTCTGATCGATTACGGTTTCCATGCGCCGACCATGTCGTTCCCGGTTGCGGGTACGCTGATGGTGGAACCGACCGAATCTGAAAGCAAAGTGGAACTGGATCGCTTTATCAACGCAATGCTGGCAATCCGCGCTGAGATCGACCGCGTGAAAGCTGGTGAATGGCCGCTTACAGACAACCCGCTGGTTAACTCCCCGCACACGCAAAACGAGTTGGTCGCGGAGTGGAATCATGGTTACAGCCGCGAAATCGCCGTCTTCCCGGCAGGTGTTGCGAACAAATACTGGCCGACCGTGAAACGCCTTGATGATGTTTACGGCGACCGTAATCTGTTCTGTTCCTGCGTGCCGATGAGTGAATATCAGTAACTTTTCCGCGTAGTAAAGCAGTTTCCAGGCCGGGTAAGGCGAAGCCGCCTCCCGGCTTTTTCATATCTGGAGGTATCCATGGGAATCGCACTTGTTACGGGTGGTAGTCGCGGTATTGGTCGGGCAACCGCGCTGCAGTTAGCGCAAGAGGGTTACACGGTGGCCGTTAATTTTCACCATAATATTCGTGCTGCAACCGAGGTGGTGAATATCATTGCCGCTGCCGGGGGAAAGGCGTTTGCTCTGCGGGCTGATATCAGCGATGAAAGTCAGGTTGGGGCGATGTTTGAGTCCATTGACCGCGAAGGGGAGCCGCTGACTGCGCTGGTGAATAATGCCGGGATTTTGTTTGAACAGAGCACGGTGGAAAGCCTGACTGCCGAAAGAATCAACCGCGTACTGGCAACCAATGTTACCGGCTATTTTTTGTGTTGTCGGGAAGCGGTAAAGCGCATGTCGTTCAAACATGGAGGGCAAGGTGGGGCGATTGTGAATGTCTCTTCGGCAGCGTCAAGGCTTGGCGCCCCTTTCGAATATGTTGATTACGCGGCCTCAAAAGGCGCAGTAGACACGCTTACCACCGGCCTGGCGCTGGAGGTTGCGGCGCAAGGGATCCGCGTGAACTGTGTGCGACCGGGTCTTATCTACACTGAAATGCACGCGTCTGGCGGCGAGCCGGGAAGGGTTGATCGTGTGAAATCCTCGTTACCTATGCAGCGCGGCGGACAGCCGGAGGAGGTCGCGCAGGCGATTACCTGGCTGCTGAGCGAGAAGGCATCATATGTGACGGGGAGTTTTCTGGAACTGGCTGGCGGGAAGTAGAGATTTATTTGCCGGATAGTGCTGTGCTTATCCAGCCTACGGGCGCATAACCTGTAGGCTTGATAAGATGCTTACGTCGCCATCTGGTAAAAAATCACAGATTCTCGCCGTTGCTGGCAATGACCTCTTTGTACCAGTTAAAACTTTTCTTGCGTGAACGCGACATATCGCCGGTGCCGTCGTCGTGTTTGTTCACGTAAATAAAGCCGTAACGTTTGCTGTACTGGCCGGTGGTGAACGAGACGCAGTCGATGCAACCCCACGGCGTGTAGCCCATCAGGTCTACGCCATCATAGGTCACCGCTTTCATCATCTCTTCAACGTGGGCGCGCAGGTAGTCGATGCGGTAGTCATCGTGGATGCTGCCGTCTTCTTCCACTTTGTCGTAAGCGCCAAATCCGTTTTCAACGATAAACAGCGGCTTCTGATAGCGCTCGTACAGTTCGCATAACGCGTAACGCAGGCCGACCGGATCAATCTGCCAGCCCCAGTCGGATGCTTTTACGTGTGGGTTCGGCACGCTGCCCTCAAAACCGGAAATGGCATCGCCGCTGCCGCCTTCCGCTTTTACCGCGTTGGTCATGTAGTAGCTAAATCCGAGATAGTCGCAGGTGCCTTCTCGCAGGATTTGCTCATCGCCAGCTTCCATTCGGATGTTGAATTCGCGGCGCTCCCATTCGTTCAGCACATAGGATGGATAGTAGCCGCGCAGTTGAACGTCGGTGAAAACGTAACGCTCACGCATAGACTCCTGGGCGAACATCACATCTTCAGGCTTACAGGAGTACGGGTACAGTGGCACCATCGCCAGCATGCAGCCGACTTTCATTTCCGGGTTGATGCGACGTGCGGCTTTCACCGCCAGAGCGCTGGCCACGAACTGGTGGTGCAGCACCTGGTACATAGTTTCTTCCGGGTTTTCATGCTCGGTATACACCACGCCGGAGCAGCAATAACCAAACAGTGGCGCGCGCCAGTTTCGCTGGTTGTTGATCTCGTTAAAGGTCATCCAGTACTTGACCTTGTGTTTGTAGCGCTCAAAGACCACTTCAGCAAATCGGGCAAAGAAATCGACGACTTTACGATTGGTCCAGCTACCGTACTGCTGGACCAGATGCAGCGGCATTTCAAAGTGAGAAAGGGTGATGACCGGCTCGATGTTGTACTTAAGCAGTTCATCAAACATGTCGTCGTAGAACTTTAGTCCTTCTTCGTTTGGCTGGGTTTCGTCCCCTTGAGGAAAGATGCGGGTCCAGGCGATTGACGTACGGAAGCATTTGAAGCCCATCTCGGCAAACAGCTTAATGTCTTCTTTGTAATGACCGTAAAAATCAACGGCTTCGTGGTTGGGATAGTACTTACCTGGCACAACTTCCTGAGTGATTTCCCGCGGAATGCCGTGTGCGCCACCGGTCAGTACGTCGCAAATGCTGGGGCCTTTACCACCTTTGTTCCAGCCTCCTTCAACCTGGTGCGCCGCCACCGCGCCGCCCCATAAAAAATCTTTTGGTAAGGTAAGTTTTTTCATCTGCGTCAGTCTCAAATTAATACAATCTGATTTTGAGTCTAACAAAGGAAAGATAAATGTCACGCTATAACAAAATAGCGTTAATGTGATTTGTTACATCAAAAAAACAGATTGTTTTTTTACGCTATTCTTTTCGCCAGCTTGCGGCCAAGTGATTCCAGAATATAAATAACAGGGATTTGCGTGGTTATATCGTATACCCCGGCAATGCGCGTTTGTGGAACGTGCCAGGAGAGGTTAAAGTCAGCGAGTTTCGCCAGACGCGAATGTTCATGGCTGGTGACCGACAGGACCTTACAGTTGTGCAGGCTGAACTGGCTGGCAAAACGCAGGATCTCTTCTGTTTCACCAGAAACGGAAAGCACGATCGCCAGCGCATTTCTGGCCATGTCATTCGTTACCGGGAAATAAGGGTCATCAATGTGATTACTGAATTTTCCGACATTTGAGAAAAAACGTGCGCCATATTTGGCTAAAGCTCCGGATGTTCCCGCTCCGACGAATATAATACGTTCGGAGGATAATATAATATCAACAGCCTGATCGAGCAGATTATCGAACTCGTCGTTATTGACACCTTTAAAGAAGCTGATGATTTCGCTGGCACCGAAATTAGCCTGTTGCGGTTCATTCTGCTCTAAATATAATTTGAAGCGTACGCGAAATTCTGAGTAACCTTCACACTTAAGCTTGCGGCAAAAGCGCAGCACGGTGGTTGTAGAAACGCCCACGGCATCGGCCAGTTCGCGAATGGTCATGTACATGACTTTGTCACGATTTTTGATGACATAGTTGTAGACCAGCATCTCAAGATTGTTGAGACTGGCGATGGCAGCGTGGGAGAACATACTCACAATGGCAAAACTCACTCATCAGACTTCATCTACAGGGAATAATAACATGCAGCCAAATGACATCACTTTTTTTCAGCGTTTCCAGGATGACATTCTGGCCGGACGCAAAACCATCACCATTCGTGACGAGTCCGAATCACACTTCAAAACCGGTGACATTCTACGGGTTGGACGCTTTGAGGATGAGGGATACTTCTGCACGATTGAGGTTGTTGGCACCTCAACCGTTACGCTGGATACGCTGACGGAAAAACATGCCCAGCAGGAAAATATGACGCTTGAAGAACTTAAACATGTCATTGCTGAGATTTACCCGGATCAAACGCAATTTTATGTGATTGATTTTAAATGCCTTTAATTATAAAGGTACGCCTGTTAGCTGAAATTATAAAATTAACATAATGATTTTTATGGATTAATTTTTATCTGGGAATTATTTTAGCTAACATGTGTTCACTGGAACCATTCTCAGTTACGCTAGAGGAGCAATCACGATAGTGCACGTTTCTCGGGAGTAAGTTATGGTTCAGAAGCCATTAATCGCGCAGGGATATTCGCTGGCAGAGGAAATAGCCAACAGCATCAGTCACGGTATCGGGCTGGTGTTTGGGATTGTCGGACTGGTGTTATTGCTGGTCCAGGCAGTGGATACCAACGCCAGCGTTATGGCGATAACCAGCTATAGCCTGTACGGCGGCAGCATGATCCTGCTGTTTCTCGCCTCAACCTTGTATCACGCGATCCCCCATCAGAGAGCGAAAGTCTGGCTGAAAAAATTCGACCATTGTGCGATTTATCTGCTGATTGCCGGGACCTACACACCATTTCTGCTGGTGGGACTGGATTCGCCACTGGCACGTGGGTTGATGATTGTTATCTGGAGCCTGGCGCTGATCGGTATTTTATTCAAACTGACCATTGCGCACCGGTTTAAGGTTCTCTCACTGGTAACCTACCTGACAATGGGCTGGCTATCACTGATTGTGGTGTATCAACTGGCGGTTAAACTGGCTGTGGGGGGCGTGACGTTGCTGGCCGTTGGTGGTGTGGTGTATTCGCTGGGCGTAATTTTCTACGTTTGTAAGCGTATTCCATACAACCATGCTATCTGGCACGGCTTTGTGCTGGGCGGCAGCGTTTGCCACTTTCTGGCGATTTATTTGTATGTTGGACAGGCGTAACCCTTGATTCCGGATGGCGGCTAACGCCTTATCCGGCCTACAAAATGTGCCTGTAGGCCGGATAAGCGTAGCGCCATCCGGCGTTAATCTTTTACTCTTCCAGTGAATACGGCAGCGGCACAATATGCAGCGTTTTCGCGTCGTCACGAACGCGGAACACGCTGTCGGCTTCCATATCGTTATTCATCACAACCTGCACCAGTATCTGACCATCAGCCAGTTGCACCGCGGCGAGTACGGTGCCGGTACGGCGCCAGTTCTCGCCCATTTTCAGCTCCAGGTCTTCACCCGCTTCTGGTACCCGACTGGCCGCACCTGCCAGAGTCCACATGGCGCGTTTGTTGGCTCCGCGGAATTTTGCGCGAGCAACCATTTCCTGACCGGTATAGCAGCCTTTTTTAAAACTGATCCCGCCCAGTGCCTGCAGATTGGTGGCTTGCGGAATAAACTGCGCACTGTTGGCAGTATCAATAACAGGAATACCTGCTTCTATATCCAGCGCCAGCCACTGCTGGCTGTTATTTAACTCCGCTTCACCGCGCAGCTTCTCTACCAGGGTTTCCGCCGTTGCAACATTAACGATCAGCAGGAAACGCTCAGCAGGATGTTCGAACCACAACAGGGTGGAAGAACCGTCAGTAATAACCTGTTTATCGCTGTTTGGTAATTCGCTAAAGAGATTGGCCAGCGCCGCACGCGCCTGGAACCCCGCTACACCCAGCAGTACTCGCTCGTCGTCCGGGACAATCGCCACCTTCGAGAAAACCGCATATTTTTTCAGCTCAGTGAGCTGCGCATCACGCAGGCTACGGCGCTCAAGCCATGCAAAACCGTCACCCTGGCGGAACAGACGCAGGTTGCTCCACATTTTACCTTTGGCGTCACAATGTGCAGCCAACAGGTGCTGATGCTCGGTCATCTGGCTGACATCCGCCGTGACCTGACCCTGAATATACTTCTCACTGTCGACACCGGTGATGGTGGCGAGCGCCCAGTCATCGAGCGTCATTAGCGTCAGAGGCAAACGCGTTGACGCGAAAGGCTGGCGAGGAGGAAAAGATGTAAAAGCCATAATAATGTCCTGATTTGCTTAACGCAGTGATAATGACTAATGGTAAAAGAGCTATGGCCCATTGCAAGCGGTTTAAACAGGCTATTTGTGCCATATATTAAGCTTTGCGAGGAGACATCCAAAAATGCTGAATCCTTTGACTTAATGCGGTTTTATTTAGCGAACACGCTTCCGTTTAATGATATTCCCGTAAATGTGCGGGAAAAACACGTTACAATAGCGGGATACTTCGTTTTCGCGAGACAGGGAGAAGAACATGGATATTAACAACAAAGCGCGTATTCATTGGGCATGCCGTCGCGGTATGCGCGAGTTGGACATCTCGATCATGCCGTTTTTCGAACATGAATACGACAGCTTAAGTGACGAAGAAAAACGTATCTTTATCCGTCTGCTAGAATGTGATGATCCAGACTTGTTTAACTGGTTGATGAATCATGGGAAACCAGCTGATGATCAGTTGGAGCAGATGGTGCGACTTATCCAGACACGGAATCGGGAACGTGGTCCAGTGGCAATCTGATTTACGCGTTTCATGGCGCGCGCAATGGCTTTCGCTGCTCATTCATGGGCTGGTGGCGGTATTCATTTTATTGATGCCCTGGCCATTGAGCTACACCCCATTATGGCTGGTTCTGCTCTCTCTGGTGGTGTTCGATAGCGTCCGAAGCCAGCGCCGAATTAACGCCTGTCAGGGCGAGATTCGGCTGTTGATGAACGGTCGACTGCGCTGGCAAGGGCAAGAGTGGTCTATTGTTAGCGCACCCTGGATGGTCAAAACGGGCATGATGCTGCGTTTGCGTTCTGATGTCGGAAAGCGTCAGCATTTGTGGCTGGCGGCAGACAGTATGGATGATGCTGAGTGGCGGGATTTGCGACGGTTAATACTGCAACAGGCGAAGCAGGGATAACGTCGATAAATGCCTGGTGGGGCGCAGCTTTAAGGTCTCGGTTCGGTCAATAAAGTAGGCCGGATATGGCGTATACGTCAGGATCCGGCAAAGTGGTTATCAGGACCAGTGTTCGGCCATTTCACCAAGAATTTGCTCGCACCAGACCTGAATGCGTTCATCGCTGAGATCGTACTGATTTGTTTCGTCCAGCGCCAGGCCAACAAACAGCTGTCCATCGGCAATGATGGGTTTATCGCTGGTGAATTCATAGCCTTCGGTTGGCCAGTAACCAACAAATTTTACGCCCTTGGTGACCAGCTTATCATGCAGCATACCCAGCGCATCCAGGAACCATTCGCCGTAACCCAACTGATCGCCCATACCGTAAAGCGCAACGATTTTGCCCTCCAGGTTGAGGTCGTCCAGTTGCTCCCAGACCGCTTCCCAGTCCTCCTGAATTTCACCGAAATCCCAGGTCGGGATGCCCATAATGAGCACGTCATACTGCTCCATTAAGCTCGGGGAATCATCTTTGAGGTTGTGCAGTGTCACCAGTTCGGGACCCAGGATATCGCGGATTTTTTCTGCTGCCATTTCGGTGTAGCAGGTGCTGGAACCGTAAAAAAGACCCATGTTCATGACGTAAACATCTCAATTCTGCTGTAGCGTTGCGGGTAGTGTAACAGAATCGCCGCATTCTCGGCACAATGAGGCATAATGCATCAAAAATGAGAGTGGATTAAGGGGCGCGAGTGGAACAGGATCTGGCGCGCATCGAGCAGTTTCTTGATGCCCTGTGGCTGGAACGAAATCTGGCGGAAAACACATTAAGTGCGTATCGTCGCGATCTGACCATGCTTGTCGAATGGCTACATCACCGCGGCGCTTCGCTTGCGACTGCGCAGAGTGATGACCTGCAAGCATTGCTGGCTGAACGGATGGATGGGGGATATAAAGCCACCAGCTCCGCACGCTTGCTCAGTGCAACGCGGCGTTTTTTTCAGCATCTGTACCGTGAGAAATATCGCGAAGATGACCCCAGCGCCTCGCTTGCATCACCTAAACTTCCGCAGCGTCTGCCCAAAGATCTCAGTGAGGCACAGGTAGAACGACTGCTGCAGGCACCGCTCATCGAACAACCGCTGGAGCTTCGCGACAAAGCCATGCTGGAAGTGTTGTATGCCACGGGCCTGCGCGTGTCTGAACTGGTGGGGCTGACGATGAGTGACGTCAGCCTGCGTCAGGGCGTGGTCCGGGTGATCGGTAAAGGTAATAAAGAGCGCCTTGTCCCGTTAGGTGAGGAGGCGGTGTACTGGCTGGAAACGTACCTGGAACATGGTCGTCCATGGTTGCTCAACGGTGTATCGATTGATGTGCTGTTTCCCAGCCAGCGGGCGCAACAGATGACCCGTCAAACGTTCTGGCATCGTATTAAACATTATGCTGTGTTGGCTGGAATCGACAGCGAAAAGCTGTCTCCGCACGTCCTGCGGCACGCGTTTGCCACCCATCTGCTCAACCATGGCGCTGACCTGCGCGTGGTGCAGATGCTACTGGGGCATAGCGATCTCTCGACAACGCAGATTTATACTCATGTCGCAACGGAGCGCTTGCGGCAACTACATCAACAGCATCACCCGCGAGCGTGAGTGCTGACAGGAAAGGATAGGTTATGAAAAAACGTTTTATGATGTTCACTCTGCTGGCGACGGCGTTTTCCGGCATGGTACATGCAGACGATGCGGCGATTCGCCAGTCATTAGCGAAGCTGGGCGTTCAGAGTACCGAGATTCAGTCAGCTCCGGTTGCGGGTATGAAAACGGTACTGACCAATAGCGGCGTGCTGTACGTTACTGAAGACGGTAAACATATTATTCAGGGACCGATGTATGACGTGAGTGGCGCAAGCCCGGTAAATGTCACCAATCAGCTGCTAATGAAACATTTGAACGCGCTGGAGAACGAGATGATCGTCTACAAAGCGCCGCAGGAAAAACACGTCATTACCGTTTTCACCGACATCACCTGTGGCTACTGCCACAAGCTGCATGAAGAGATGAAAGATTACAATGCGTTAGGGATCACCGTACGCTATCTGGCCTTCCCTCGTCAGGGACTGGAAAGCCAGGCCGAGCAGGACATGAAGTCTATCTGGTGCGCAAAGGACAAAAACAAAGCCTTTGACGACGCCATGGCTGGCAAAGATGTGAAAGCGGCGACCTGTGATGTGGATATCGCTAACCACTATGCGCTGGGCGTCCAGTTCGGCGTCAGCGGTACGCCAGCGATTGTGCTGAGCAATGGCTACGTAGTGCCAGGCTATCAGGGCCCGAAAGAGATGAAAGAATTCCTCGATGCGCATGCAAAACAAACCAGCGGTAAATAATTCGCGTGAAACAACAGATACAACTTCGTCGGCGTGAGGCCGACGAGACCGCCGAGCTACCTGCTGACTTGCCGCCATTGCTGCGCCGTTTATACGCCAGTCGCGGCGTGCGCAGCGCGCAGGAGCTTGAGCGTAGCGTGAAAGGCATGCTGCCGTGGCAGCATTTGAACGGCGTCGAAAAAGCGGTAGAGATCCTCTATAACGCCTTTCGTGCGGGAACCCGCATCATCGTGGTCGGTGATTTTGATGCCGATGGCGCCACCAGTACAGCGCTCAGCATCCTGGCAATGCGCGCGTTGGGCTGCAGCAACGTTGACTACCTGGTGCCTAATCGTTTTGAAGACGGCTATGGCTTAAGCCCGGAAGTGGTGGATCAGGCTCATGCTCGTGGCGCTCAGCTGATTGTCACCGTAGATAATGGCATCTCGTCCCATGCGGGGGTTGAACATGCCAGAACGTTGGGGATCCCGGTCGTTGTGACCGATCACCACCTGCCAGGGGACACGCTGCCGGGCGCTGAAGCGATTATCAATCCTAACCTGCACGATTGTGAATTCCCGTCTAAATCGCTGGCAGGCGTTGGCGTGGCCTTCTATCTGATGCTGGCGCTACGCACCTTCCTGCGTGACAAAGGCTGGTTTGATGAACGAGGCATTACGCCGCCGAACCTGGCGGATTTGCTCGATCTGGTCGCGCTTGGCACGGTGGCCGATGTGGTCCCGTTGGATGCCAATAACCGCATTTTGACGTGGCAAGGCTTAAGCCGTATTCGTGCCGGAAAGTGTCGCCCGGGTATTAAAGCGCTGCTGGAGATTTCCAATCGCGATCCACTCAAATTGGCTGCCAGTGATTTAGGTTTTGCCCTCGGGCCCAGACTGAACGCGGCGGGGCGCCTGGACGATATGTCCGTTGGCGTGGCGCTGTTGCTGTGCGACAACATTGGCGAAGCGCGCGTGTTGGCTAATGAGTTGGACGCACTCAACCAGACGCGCAAAGAGATAGAGCAGGGTATGCAGGCCGAAGCGCTGACCCTGTGTGAAAAGCTGGAACGCAGTAGTGATATGCTACCGGGCGGTCTGGCGATGTATCATTCCGAGTGGCATCAGGGGGTGGTGGGGATTCTGGCATCGCGTATTAAAGAGCGCTTCCACCGCCCGGTGATTGCGTTTGCTCCTGCCGGTGACGGTACGCTGAAAGGCTCCGGGCGTTCGATTCAGGGGCTGCACATGCGCGATGCGCTGGAGCGCCTGGACACCCTTTATCCGGGCATGATCCTCAAGTTTGGCGGTCACGCCATGGCGGCGGGATTGTCGCTGGAGGAGGCGCAGTTTGAACGTTTTCAGCAGCGTTTCGGCGAACTGGTAACCGAGTGGCTGGATCCCGCTTTACTGCAGGGCGAAGTGGTGTCAGACGGACCTTTGAGCGCGGCGGAGATGACCATGGACGTCGCGCAAATGCTGCGTGATGCCGGGCCGTGGGGGCAAATGTTCCCTGAACCGCTGTTTGACGGGCATTTCCGTTTGCTCCAGCAGCGTCTGGTCGGTGAGCGTCATCTGAAGGTGATGGTCGAGCCTGTTGGCGGCGGTCCACTGCTGGACGGAATTGCGTTCAACGTTGATACCAGTTGCTGGCCGGACAACGGCGTGCGCGATGTTCAGTTGGCCTATAAACTGGATATTAATGAGTTTCGCGGCAACCGCAGTTTGCAGCTAATAATCGATAATATCTGGCCACTTTAGCGTCACTAATCGCTATAAAAAAGGGCGTGGATTAGTTACAATCCCGCTCTTATAACCGCATTTTGACTAGTCCAATAAAAGAAATCAGACAATGTTTGAAATTAATCCGGTAAATAACCGCATTCAGGACCTCACGGAACGCTCTGACGTTCTTAGGGGGTATCTTTGACTATGATGCCAAGAAAGAGCGTCTGGAAGAAGTAAACGCCGAGCTGGAGCAGCCGGACGTGTGGAACGAACCCGAACGCGCGCAGGCGCTGGGTAAAGAGCGTTCCTCCCTCGAGGCCATCGTTGATACGCTCGATCAGATGAGCCAGGGCCTGGAAGATGTCTCCGGCCTGCTGGAACTGGCTGTAGAAGCCGACGACGAAGAAACCTTTAACGAAGCCGTAGCAGAACTCGATACCCTGGAAGATAAGTTAGCGCAGCTGGAATTCCGTCGTATGTTCTCCGGCGAATATGACAGCGCAGATTGCTATCTCGATATTCAGGCTGGCTCCGGTGGTACGGAAGCGCAAGACTGGGCAAGCATGCTGATGCGTATGTATCTGCGTTGGGCTGAAGCACGCGGCTTTAAGACTGAAATTATTGAAGAATCTGAAGGTGAAGTGGCGGGTATTAAATCCGTGACCATCAGAATTGCTGGCGAATATGCTTACGGTTGGCTGCGCACTGAAACCGGCGTACACCGTCTGGTACGTAAGAGCCCGTTCGACTCCGGCGGTCGCCGCCATACGTCGTTCAGCTCGGCGTTTGTCTATCCGGAAGTTGACGATGATATCGATATCGACATCAACCCGGCGGATCTGCGCATTGACGTTTATCGCGCCTCTGGTGCGGGCGGTCAGCACGTTAACCGTACAGAATCGGCGGTACGTATCACCCACATCCCGACCGGAATTGTGACGCAGTGTCAGAACGACCGTTCCCAGCACAAGAACAAAGACCAGGCCATGAAGCAGATGAAAGCGAAGCTTTATGAACTGGAAATGCAGAAGAAGAATGCCGAGAAACAGGCGATGGAAGACAATAAGTCAGATATCGGCTGGGGTAGCCAGATTCGTTCTTATGTCCTTGATGACTCCCGCATTAAAGATCTGCGTACCGGGGTTGAAACCCGTAACACGCAGGCGGTGCTGGATGGCAGCCTGGATCAATTTATCGAAGCAAGTTTGAAAGCAGGGTTATGAGGAACCAACATGTCTGAACAACACGTACAGGGCGCTGACGCGGTAGCCGATCTTAACAATGAACTGAAAACGCGCCGTGAGAAGCTGGCGAGCCTGCGTGAGCAGGGGATCCCGTTCCCGAACGATTTCCGTCGCGATCATACCTCAGACCAACTGCATGCTGACTTCGACGCGAAAGAAAACGAAGAGCTGGAAGCGCTGAACATCGAAGTATCCGTTGCTGGCCGTATGATGACCCGCCGTATTATGGGCAAAGCATCATTCGTTACGCTGCAGGATGTTGGCGGTCGCATTCAGCTGTACGTTGCTCGCGACGATCTGCCGGAAGGCGTCTACAACGAGCAGTTCAAAAAATGGGATCTGGGCGATATCCTCGGCGCGAAAGGTAAGTTGTTCAAGACCAAGACTGGTGAGCTGTCTATTCATTGCACCGAGCTGCGTCTGCTAACCAAAGCGCTGCGCCCGCTGCCGGATAAATTCCACGGTCTGCAGGATCAGGAAGCGCGCTATCGTCAACGCTACCTGGATCTCATCTCTAACGATGAATCCCGCAACACCTTTAAAGTGCGTTCACAGATTATGGCGGGTATCCGTCAGTTCATGGTGGGTCGCGGCTTTATGGAAGTAGAAACCCCGATGATGCAGGTGATCCCAGGCGGTGCGGCAGCGCGTCCGTTTATCACTCATCATAACGCGCTGGATCTGGACATGTATCTGCGTATCGCGCCGGAACTGTACCTCAAGCGTCTGGTGGTTGGCGGCTTCGAACGCGTTTTCGAAATTAACCGTAACTTCCGTAACGAAGGCATCTCTGTTCGCCATAACCCAGAGTTCACCATGATGGAACTCTACATGGCTTATGCGGACTACAAAGATCTGATCGAGTTGACCGAATCACTGTTCCGTACGCTGGCGCAGAACGTTCTGGGAACGACTGAAGTGCCTTACGGTGAAGAAGTCTTCGACTTCGGTAAGCCGTTCGAAAAACTGACCATGCGCGAAGCGATTCAGAAATACCGTCCGGAAACCAATATGGCCGATCTGGATAACTTCGACTCTGCAAAAGCGATTGCTGAATCTATCGGCATCAAGGTTGAGAAGAGCTGGGGTCTGGGCCGTATCGTGACCGAGATCTTTGAAGAAGTTGCGGAAGCGCACCTGATTCAACCAACCTTCATTACCGAATACCCGGCAGAAGTTTCTCCGCTGGCGCGTCGTAATGATGAAAACCCGGAAATCACCGATCGCTTCGAATTCTTCATCGGCGGACGTGAAATCGGTAACGGTTTCAGCGAGCTGAACGATGCGGAAGATCAGGCGCAGCGTTTCCAGGATCAGGTTAACGCCAAAGATGCGGGTGATGACGAAGCGATGTTCTACGACGAAGACTACGTTACCGCTCTGGAACACGGCTTGCCGCCGACTGCGGGTCTGGGTATTGGTATCGACCGTATGGTTATGCTGTTCACCAACAGCCATACCATCCGCGATGTGATCCTGTTCCCGGCGATGCGACCGGTTAAGTAAGATGTGAAATGCCGGATGGTGGCTGATGCCTTATCCGGCCTACTATTTATTATGTAGGCCAGGTAAGCGTCGCCCCATCAGGCAGTCAATTCCTGTTGGCAAACTTGCGCAGTAATTCTCGCGCCTTATCGTTTGCAACCTGTAATACCATCCATGGGCTAAAAGCCCACGGCGTCGCGTCAATTCCGCTTAAGACATCCTCAAGATTGCCCCACTGGCAATCCATCACTTCATCTGGGTTTAGCTGTAGCTCACTGACGATCTGTGCGGCATAAACCGGGCATACTTCGTTTTCCACTATTCCACTCGGGTCCGCAGCGCAATAACGAAAATCAACATACACGGGGCTGAGCGCGTCAATGTCTGCACCCAGTTCGAAGCGAGCCCGGCGGACAATAGCGGCTTCGGTGCTTTCACCCAACTGCGGGTGACCGCAGACAGAGTTGGTCCAGACGCCTGGCCAGGCTTTTTTATGCAGTGAGCGGCGGGTCACCAGCAGTTGTCCCTGGTCGTTAAATATCCAGCATGAAAACGCAGCGTGCAGAGGCGTTGTGGCGGTATGCGCCGCATACTTTTCCAGTGTTCCACAAGGCTGGTCCTGCTCATTCAATAATATGACATGTTCCTGTCGCATAGCATCCACCATCAATCTTAAGCACCCATATTATATGCTTAATTAAGTCAGAATGATTAACAGAGGGTGTGAAATGCCAGCGTCGACGCCTCGTTGCGCGATATGATTTGGCTTCCGGTTTCTGGCTGCTATGATAAAGCGTCTGAAAATGTTGCGAGGTATTGTTTTGAGTGCAGGACGCCTGAAGAAAAATGGCCTGAGTATCGCGATGCTGCTGTGTGTTGGTCTGCTGTTAGCAGGGTGTTCCGGGAGCAAGTCGTCTGATACAGGAAGTTATTCCGGCTCCGTGTATACCGTGAAGCGAGGTGATACGCTATACCGTATTTCGCGCGCCACCGGGACCAGCGTGAAAGAGATCGCCCGCCTGAATAATATTTCACCGCCCTATACCATTGAAGTAGGGCAAAAGCTGAAAGTTAGCAGCGGCGCGAAATCCAGTTCTGGCTCTGGCAAAGCAACCAAGAAATCCGCAACCAAAACGGCGGCGGTCAGACCATCTTCTTCTGTGCCGCAGTCGTCGTGGCCGCCAGTGGGGCAACGCTGTTGGCAGTGGCCCGCCAGCGGTAAAGTGATCCTGCCTTATTCAACCGCGGACGGCGGCAATAAGGGCATTGATATCTCAGCTGCGCGCGGTACGCCGATTTATGCGGCCGGAGCGGGGAAGGTGGTTTATGTCGGCAATCAGCTGCGGGGTTACGGTAATCTCATTATGATTAAGCACAGTGAGGATTACATCACTGCGTATGCGCATAATGACACCATGTTGGTGAACAACGGTCAAAACGTGAAAGCCGGGCAGAAGATCGCGACGATGGGCAGCTCGGATGCGACTACGGTGCGGCTGCATTTCCAGATCCGTTACCGGGCGACAGCTATCGATCCGCTGCGTTATTTGCCGCCGCAGGGCAGTAAACCAAAATGCTGACGGTGAATTAATCGCCAGTCAGTCGGTTAGTCCCTTGCCAAGAAGAGCGTAAGGTTTATAATCCCTTACGCACTTCAATGCGGGCGTAGTTCAATGGTAGAACGAGAGCTTCCCAAGCTCTATACGAGGGTTCGATTCCCTTCGCCCGCTCCAGTTCTTCTACTCACTGACTCTCCTGATTCAATTATCCTTCTAAATTTCAATGTGTTACTTCGTTTATCGTTAATCGGACTCATGTAACAGCTATGTAGGCCAAACCGACTGTGGTAGAAAGCTGGTGGGATTTGATACTCCTTCTGAGAGATACTCCCTGTGAAACTAACAATCCACATGAGCTAATAAAGGAATGTTTCAAGCGTCTGCACATCTACCAAAATTAATAAATTACATGTTTATTAAGGTAACTGATTTAATTCTAATCATCCGACCACGAGATTGTTCAAATACATAAAAAATACGAGTTAGCCTACTACTTCTTACCATTTCTAATACTTGCAAGGTCGAGCGGATCGTAAGCCTTGTATATATTACATTAATACTGCCGAAGAATACGGAAAATATAGTGAGATTGGCTATAGTTATACTGATTAAGATCTCACCCAGTACCAATAAAAATTTAAGCGTAGGGACATGCGTGACAATTCAGGCATATCACCTCTAAGCGTGGTGTGTATGTCGTGAATTTGTAAGATAATGTTTCTGTGGGTTTTGAGACTTTTCTCATTTTGAATAAAAGATGAAAGTTTGTTTTCACAGTCAGTGCTAATAATACAACCAATAAGAGCAATAAATTGCCAACATTCATTAGTATTTCAAATCCAAAATGGAATGATTGATAGGTTTTAGTTATGGATGGTGAGGGGTTGATATCACATCCTTGTTGTGTAAAAGTTCATTTCATGTACTTAGCAATATTAATAAAATAAATTACTCGGTTGTTAGGTATTTGCTTAGAGGGTAGGTGTGCTTGAAAGTACGCCTTTACCTTTACCATGGATGAAATAGAGTTGTTTGAGGTTATGGAGGCTTCATGAAGTATCAACATTTCTGGCCACCAAATGATATTTACTTTGGGGTTGGCGTCGCTGGTATTATTGATGAAATGTCACTGATTACAAACGAAAGAAATTATTTATTCGTGAGCCTTAATCGATACAGCTTGCGCAGTACGTTGATCTTTTTTTCACGGAATAAAGATATTAATAAAATAATAATCATCATTTCCAGTTCACGATTGATGCCTTTAGCTCTTTTTTGGCTGGATAATATCAAAAATGTTATTGCTGTTTTCGATACCACAACGCCAGTGCCGGAGATGATAAAAAAAATAAGCCTGTATCGAAATGGTGACAAGATAACGGCAGGGCGGAAGGAATGCAGCTTTAAGATCAGCAAAAAAGATATCATGAAGATGAAGTATTTCTTGACCGAAAGCGGTATGGAGGAGCTACAGGATAGATTTATGAACTCACCGTCTACATTGTATCGTTGGAGAAAAGAGGTCGCCATGAAATTTGGTGTGCGGGACCCTCGGTATCTTCTATTGCCAGATTAAACAGCCATGCATTAACTCAGTAATAATTACATTTTAAGATCCGGAATTTAATTACTGTTTTAGTACGGATTCTGCATACGACCTTCGTATGATTATAATTAGAAAATATACAATTCTAGCCTTAATTAGACTGGAAATTATCGCAATCACAATACCAATAGATATGCTGGCTAAGCTCGCCAGGGGCGGTAGCATTCCAGAAACATCTGGGATTAGTTTAAAATTAATAAATACTAAATAAAGGACTTATCAGTAATGATCAGCAAAGATGATGTGAAAATTGCCATTATCGGACTCGGATATGTTGGTTTACCGTTAGCCGCTGAATTTGGGAAAATTCGTCAGGTGGTTGGTTTTGATGTTAATCATAAACGTATACTTGAGCTAAAAGAAGGGATCGATGTCAATCTCGAAACTACAGAAGAAGAGTTGCGTGATGCTCGTCATCTGACATTTACTTCATCAATTGATGAAATCAGAGAATGCAATTTTTATATCATTACTGTCCCGACGCCGATCAACGATTACAAGCAACCAGACCTCACCCCTTTGATCAGGGCAAGTGAAACCGTTGGCAAGGTACTGAAACCGGGGGATATTGTCGTGTATGAGTCTACGGTATATCCAGGATGTACCGAAGAAGAATGCGTGCCGATACTGGAGCGCATATCAGCGATGACATTTAACAAAGACTTCTTCGTTGGCTATAGCCCAGAGCGTATCAATCCCGGCGATAAAAAATACCGACTGACAACTATTAAGAAGATTACCTCTGGTTCAACTGCGGAAACGGCCTGTTTGGTTGATGCAATCTATCGACAGATCATCACGGCAGGAACATACAAAACCGAAAGCATTAAGATCGCGGAAGCGGCAAAAGTGATCGAAAATACCCAGCGTGATCTCAATATCGCGCTGGTAAATGAATTGGCTATTATCTTTAACCGATTAGAGATCGATACTGAAGCCGTGCTGCGAGCCGCGGGAAGTAAATGGAACTTCCTGCCATTCCGTCCGGGACTGGTTGGTGGTCACTGCATTGGTGTCGATCCTTACTATCTGACTCATAAATCTCAGGGCATCGGTTACTATCCAGAAATTATCCTCGCAGGTCGTCGACTCAACGATAATATGGGCAACTATGTTTCGGGACAGTTGATTAAAGCCATGATCAAAAAAGGAATTAACGTTGAGGGTTCTAACGTTCTGATTCTGGGGTTTACTTTTAAAGAAAACTGCCCGGACATCAGAAATACCCGCATTATTGATGTTGTAAAAGAATTGGGTAATTACAGTTGTAATGTTGATATTTATGACCCTTGGGTTGATGCCGAGGAAGTGGAAGAAGAATACGGGATTATACCTGTATCGGAAATCAAAACTGCATCTTATGATGCCATTATTGTCGCAGTCGGACATGAGCAGTTTAAGCTGATGGGGAGTCATGATATTCGTGGGTTTGGAAAAGATAAACATGTGCTTTATGATCTGAAGTATATTCTTCCCCCTGAGCAGTCAGATGTGAGGTTATAATCATGACAGCTTATGATGAATTAAAAATACAACTTGTTCTTGAACCAAAACGTTGGCTTATTACTGGCGTAGCCGGTTTCATCGGCTCAGGGTTATTGGAAGAACTGCTCTTTTTAAATCAAACGGTAATTGGGTTGGATAATTTTTCAACTGGCTATCAGCATAACTTAGAGGACGTGCGCGCCGCTGTCAGTGAAGAACAATGGTCCCGGTTTACCTTTATTCATGGGGATATTCGATCGTTTGCCGATTGCCGGGCTGTTTGTGAGAACGTCGATTACGTTTTACATCAGGCTGCTCTGGGAAGCGTACCACGTTCTTTACAGGATCCCATCACGACAAATAGCGCTAACATTGATGGTTTTTTAAATATGTTGACGGCGGCGAGAGATGCACATGTATCTGGTTTCACCTATGCAGCAAGCAGCAGCACTTATGGCGACCATCCCGATTTACCTAAAATAGAGGAACGGATCGGCCGACCATTAAGCCCGTATGCGGTAACAAAATACGTCAATGAATTATATGCTGATGTGTTTGCACGTAGTTATGATTTTAACGCTATTGGCTTACGCTACTTTAATGTCTTTGGCCGCCGCCAAAATCCTAACGGCGCATACTCTGCAGTCATTCCACGTTGGATACTATCACTACTTAAAGATGAACCGATTTATATCAATGGCGATGGTACAACGAGCCGTGATTTTTGCTATATAGAAAATGTAATTCAGGCCAATCTATTATCAGCAACGACTAATAACTTAGCCTCAAAAAATAAAGTCTATAATGTGGCTGTCGGAGATAGAACGTCACTTAATGAGCTTTATTATCTTATTCGCGATGGATTAAATTTATGGCGGGATGAGCAAAATTGTGCTGAGCCAATTTATAAGGATTTTCGTGACGGTGACGTTAAGCATAGCCAGGCTGATATAACCAGAATAAAAAAATTGCTTTCGTATGAGCCAGAGTTTGATATCAAAGAAGGACTGAAACAAACTCTAAAATGGTATATTGATAAGCAAACTATCTTGTATTCCTGAGTATAACTGCTCATTTTCTTTTTACGTGGATGAATTTAATGAAATCGTCAGGGATGTTTACGCTTACAGCAATTGGTAGTTGCCGTATTGTGAGTCCAGTAAAACGAGCTCAGCCTTATTTTAATTTTCAGGCTAACTTTAAGAAAATTTACGGGTTTACGCATACGAGCAGTGAGGCATTACAGCAAATTCGTTTTTTTCTAGGCTTGATAGATATTCCGGATCAGGTCCGACCATTTATTTTTAGACCTGCTGTAAGTTATTTAAACACCGATGTTCATAGTCCTTCTGATTTCTATATCGTTGAAATTTCGAGTCAGAAGAAGATTATGGCCTATGGATTCTGCTTACAAATAAATTATTTAACTCGTCATTTCTATGAGTTTTTTAGCCAAACAGAGCGAGCACGCGCCTACTGGTCGCTAGCGTCGCAAGGAAATCAGCACAAACTACTGGCCTATCTCAAAGACGATCCCTGTTTTGCAGGAATGTCGGAAAGCGATCGTGCCTTATTAAGCAGTATCAATGTCGAGCAGATGGATGAGCATGCTATCGAACAGGATATGCAGGAAATCGTTCAGCTTCTCGGTCGCGATCGCGTTATGTTTATGACCCATATTGATGCTGTCACTCGTGCAGGAACTGTCATTCAGTCCCGCAGTCGGTTGATTAAAAATGTCGACACCATCGCCGCAAGGATGGGTATTCCCTGCGTTAATCCAACAAATTTGATGGAAAAATGGGGGCAAAAACGTGCGTTGGAAAAAAATGGCGACGATCTTACTCATTATACCGACATGTTTGGTGATGCTATCGTTGCGACCATTTTTAAGAATGTGATCAACAGTACTAATCATCATCTTGATGAGGGGCGGCAAGAGAAACAAGACCAAATACGTGAACTTACCTTATCGATCACGAAGCAGCTTGCGGATGGCGACATTATTGCCGCGTCACAGCAACTTTTTGCCGCATTAAGACATCAACAGAAAGAGCCCGTTCTGATTCAACTTCGATCCGTAATTTTTAGTCGCTTAGGTTATTATGAACAGGCTTATCAGGATATTAGTGATGTTGAGAAAATTATCGGTACGACTGACAGTACCTTACGTTGCCGGCTGAGGTCTCTACATGGATTAGCGCGTTGGCAGGAATCTTTATCGACGGCCGAGATGATGCTTTCTAATGAGATTGAAGATGAAGAAGTACTTACCGTTGCCGCCAGCTCAGCCGATGCTTTACAGCTATTTGACAAGTCATATCAATACTGGAAACGTGTACTGTTATTGAATCCTGTAACCCAAAGCGGATGGGTTAGTTTCCTGAGTAGCACACAATATTTCAATGGTGGCAACGCATTTTCCGACGCTTTCCAGGCCGGCATTCAATCGCAGTGTTTAAATGATGCGTTTATGGAGACAGCGCTATCATTGGCAGTCAAATTCAGGGATGAATTGATTTTCATGCAGACGCTCGAGCAGTTACTCCGCCATGAGTCAGAATTTGCGCTGACGGTGTTGTCGACAATTCATGATACCGGCCTCGTAATCCGAACGGCTTTCTGCATCAAGAATATGAACTATCAACAGGCGCTTAGCACCTCGTATAAAGATAAACTCCACGATGTTTTTGAGGCATGGAACAATACTGCGCTGTCGCTACATTCGGTTGAAGATTTTGTCTCACTGAGTACTTCGCTGGTGTACAGCTACTCTGCATTTATGGTTTATCCCCACGCACGTATTTCTCGCTTTAATAATGAAGTTAAAGCGGCATGGCGCGATAAATTAAGAGAAATGTATGAGCGCGAGGATTATGAAAATATCCTGGCAGGGGCAAAAATTGTGTGGCCGCTTCTGGAGTTCGATCCTGTTAGCACCGTATATTGTGCAAGAACGTTGGTGAATCTTGGTGCCTGGAAAGAAGCGTGCACACTGGCCCACATGACCTTGATTCGTAACTCGAACATTACCAGCCTGCAGTCGATTATGTTACGTAGCATACGTCACATTAACGATATCCCATTTCTCATAGATTTGATTGCTAACGTCATGAGCATTTCTCCATCCTTCCAGAATGCATCAATGAACGACTTGTTCGAGAAAGAATGTCGCAATGTCGCTACCAGAGCCCTTAAATGTGTCCGCCAGAAGAAAAGCGAAGGGCGTCTGGATGAAGCATTGTCTTTATTGATTAGCATGAAACGTATTGATCCTGATGTTTCTCGTCTGATGCGTGAATATAAGCAAATTATCAGATTATTTAATGATTCTCTGAGGGATGGCGGTAGCGCTATCGCTTCTTATGAACATCTTGATTATGCGAAAAAATTACTCGTTTTTGATAGCGAAAATGCCTACGCCTTGAAATATGCCGCATTAAATGCGATGCATTTGCGCGACTACTCGCAGGCTTTGCAGTATTGGCAGCGACTGGAGAAAGTGAACGGGCCAACGGATTCGGTGACAAGGCAGGTAACGACCTGCATAGCCGCATTACAAAAGAATACATCAGGGAAGTCATAATGATAACGCAGGAAGAAAAGTTAGCGGCGCTAGGAAACACGCTTTCAGCATTGAAAAAAGAGAGGAAGCTTGCGCAAGCTATTGCGTTAATTGACAGTGAATTACCGGCCGAGGATTTAACTTCATTAGCGACGCTAAAAAAAGCAGAATTTCTTCATGATTTTAATGAAACGGAGCGTGCGTACGCGCTCTATGAAACGCTGATTGCACAAAACAATGACGAAGCTCGTTATGAGTATGCGCGTCGTTTATATAATGCTGGGCTAGCCAAAGATGCACAGATGATTCTGACAAACGTTAGCAGCGGCGTTCAGAAAAAATATAACAATTATTTAGGCAAAATAAATAAGATCTGCGATTTACTCGAGCGCCTTGAAGGGGAAGCGATCCCTGTGGGGACCAACACCCGTATTATTGCGATGAAGCATGCCATCTTGTCATATCGAAATCGTCAGACGCGGCGGCTTCCTGTCGGGTCTTTCGGTCGCCTTTCACTCTGTACTGGCTCGTTAGGTAGCGGTGGCGCAGAGCGTCAGATTTCCAGGCTGGCTATCGAGATCGCCAGAAAATACCGGCAACAGGGGAAAATTGGCGGCCTAAAAGTAGAAGAACCGGTGGAACTTATTATTCGCTCCCTGTCACCGGAGCTCAGACAAGACTTTTTCCTAAAAGAAGTGCTGGAGGAACAGGTTGAGGTACTGGAAATCGCAAAGATTACCGGAAACTTCTTTGACGATGCGACAATCGAATCTCCGGAACTGCGCTTATTGCTCTCTCATCTCCCACCAGTGTGTAACTATGGCATCAAGCATCTGGTGCCCCACTTATGCGAGCGTAAGCCGGACTATCTCTCCGTCTGGCAGGATGGCGCTTGTCTGATGATTGCGCTTGCAGCGCTGATTGCTGGCGTACCCAGAATTCAACTAGGATTACGCGGGTTGCCGCCTGTGGTGAGAAAACGTCTTTTCAAGCCGGAATATGAGCCTCTCTACCGGGCACTGGCGGTCGTGCCTGGCGTTGATTTTATGAGTAACAACCATTGTGTGACCCGGCATTATGCCGACTGGTTGCAGTTGGATGCGCAGCACTTCCAGGTTGTATATAACGGCGTCTTACCGCCATCCACCGAACCTTCTTCTGAGGTGCCACAAAAAATCTGGCAGCAGTTTACGCAAAAAACGCAGGATGCGGACACGACTATTGGCGGTGTTTTCCGCTTTGTAGGCGATAAGAATCCTCTCGCCTGGATTGATTTTGCAGCACGCTATTTACATCACCATCCCGCCACGCGTTTTGTGCTTGTTGGCGATGGGGATTTGCGCGTTGAAGCTCAGCAACGCGCCGAGCAATTGGGGATTCTGGAGAGGATATTATTTGTCGGCGTCTCGCGTGACGTGGGGTATTGGTTGCAAAAAATGAACCTATTCATTTTGTTCTCTCGTTATGAGGGATTGCCCAATGTGCTTATTGAAGCACAAATGGTCGGGGTACCAGTGATTTCGACTCCTGCAGGCGGATCGGCTGAATGCTTTATTGCGGGTATTTCAGGTTTTATTCTTGATGATGCACAGACGGTCAATCTTGACCAGGCTTGTAGCTATGCAGAACAGTTGGTCAATTTATGGCGTAGCAGAACCGGTATTTGCGAACAGACGCAGTCATTTTTACAAGAGCGTTTTACCGTGGAGCATATGGTGGAAACGTTTGTACAGACCATTGCCTCTCAGCCACGTTAATTTTTGGACGGCATTTTTTCAATTTTTTGATTTATATAATAAGTTATGAAAAAAATTATTATTGTATTAATGACATTTATTCTGCTCTCAGGATGCACTATTCCCAGAGCGGGATTTAAGTCCAGCTTGATTAATCAGGATGATCCTCATTATCGTCTGGTCGAAGTCACGCCAGAATTAAAACTGAGTGATGCCGATAATGCGACGAAAACTATTGTCGATCCGGTCTTTGCCGAAAATAACTGGCACTGGACATCTTTGGCTAAAGGTGATGTGCTGCATATCACTATTTTATCCTCGGGCGGCGCGGGGTATTTGTCCAATAACGCGAGCGGCGACCGGGCGGATTTTGAAAATATTCTTGTG
This sequence comes from Citrobacter sp. Ce104, assembly GCF_030334595.1. NCBI lineage: Bacteria > Pseudomonadati > Pseudomonadota > Gammaproteobacteria > Enterobacterales > Enterobacteriaceae > Citrobacter > Citrobacter sp. Ce104. The sequence goes on along the minus strand of NZ_JAOWDP010000066.1, from coordinate 230,795 downwards.
ACTGACAGTAATATTGTTCAGGTGCCTTATGCTGGGACAATTCCTGTTACCGGCATGGATGTGACGCAACTGGCTGAAGAGGTCAGAAAGCGGCTTTCGCGCGTTGTCCTGAACCCTCAGGTACTGGTAACGCTCACTGCCCGCACGGGGGCCATGGTGACCGTCGAGGGCAGTGGGAAAACGGGGCGTTACCCTCTTGAACGGAGTATGAATCGTCTAAGTCATTTTTTGGCAACGGCGGCGGCGATGGAAACTACCAGCGCAGATATGATGGAAGTTCACGTGACGCGTCAGCAGCATTATTTTAATGCGCGCCTGTCAGATATTTATCAGTATCCAGCGTTGGATATTGTCTTACAGCCGGATGATCGCATTACTCTGCGCCAGGTGACCGAATATGTGAATGTTCTTGGTGCGGCGGGTGTTCAGGGGAAACATGCTCTGGTTCAGCGTCATTCCAGCGTAGTGGATGCCTTGGCGCTGGCTAAAGGATTAAACGACAATCTTGCCGATCCGCAATCGGTATTTCTGTACAAGCATAATGAAGCAGAACAAGCGAAGCAGCAGATGCGTAAGTTGAATATCTATCATGTCAATATGGGCCTACCTGATTCATTTTTTTTAGCGCAGGCCATGCGAGTGGAAGATGGTGATATTATCTATATCTCTAACGCCTCTTTGACAGATTTCGCTAAGGTAAAAGCCGCATTCGATAGCTTTTTGATCCGTGGCTCTAATTCTTTCTAATGTCGCTATATGAATATTTTGAAAAATAATACTTATTATTTTGTAAAACTCATTTCCGTCTGTGAGTTGATTATTTTACTCATGTCGCGCGACATCAAGACGCGATATAATGGTAATGTGCTAAATTATATGATGGTATTGGCCGTGCCATTGGTATGGATAACCATTACCGTTATTTCCTTCCAATATTTGAATCGTGCAGTTCCAATATTTACTGACGATATCAGCTTTGTTATTTCAGGTATATTACCGTATCTGTTATTTCGCTACACCATTACTGCTACCATGCGCACTCGTTCATTCTTTACATCACTGGCGGTTGTCTCTCAGGTTAAAAAACGATATGTGATTTTTGCTCTCGCCGCAGTCGAATTTGTTAATGCGGTTATCATTTATATTATTGTTTCATTGATTAACTTTCTTATCTTCTCCCGTTGGGAAGCCCATAAACCGATCCTTATTTTTGAAGGGATGGTTATCGCCTGGCTGCTGGGGCTATCGTTTGGTTACTTTTGTGATGCTCTGTCTGAACGGTTTTCGCTGGTCTATAAAGCGGTTCCTGTGGTGTTAAGACCTATGTTTTTGATTTCAGCTGTATTTTATACTGCGAATGAATTGCCATATTCATTATTAAGTATATTCAGCTGGAATCCTCTTCTTCATGTCAATGAGATAGTCAGAGAAGGAATGTTTGAAGGGTACCACTCTTTTTACCTTGAACCTTTTTATCCTCTGGCATTTTCCGCAACGTTATTCATCGCGGGCATCATTTTTCACCGGATTTATGACACTAAAAATCACTGACTTTAGCTTCAGGAGAGACGCGTTCGTGTTCGGTTTATTAGGTTGTACACGCTATTTTGAGTCTGATAAAGGCCCGCGAGTGGTCCTTGATAAAACAGATTTTGTCATGGATTACCATGAGCATATCGGTATTCTGGCGGCTCCTGGTTCAGGCAAAACGACGCTAACCCGAGTGCTGTGCGGCATAGATGCTCCTGATGAAGGGGATTTTCTGGGGCTGCGGGGTGATGCACTTCCGCTGGGGGCAAATGCTTTTGTTCTGCCCGGATTAACCGGCGAAGAGAATGCGCGCATGATGGCCAGTCTTTATGGTCTGGATGGAGATGAGTTTTCACATTTTTGCTATCAATTGACCCAGCTTGAACAGCGCTATACCGACAGGGTGAGTGAATACTCTGTCACGATGAAAGCGCATCTGGCATTTGCCATTAATTTACTGCTTCCCTGCCGTCTTTATATTGCCGATGACAAGCTGTATACCGGGGACAATGCCTCACAATCGCGTATGCAGGAGGCGCTAGCTCATGAGCTAAAGCAGAAAGGGTTGATTGTGCTAACACGCAACCCCCGGCTTATTAAAGAACACTGCCATGCCTTTGGCGTACTGCTGCATGGGAAAATTACCATGTGTGAAGATTTAGCCCAAGCGTCTGCGCTTTTTGAACAATATCAGTTAAATCAGGCGATGATGCAAACTGATGATTATTCTTTTGATATTTAAATAGAAAATATACGGATAGCGTGTGGAAAATTCAGAACGTATTAAAAAATGGAAAGAAGGAAGGGCGAAGGTAGCAGAAGAAAGCCGAGCCTCGCGACTGCAACAAAAAGAAGAATGCGCCCTTCGCCAGAAGGAAAAAATGGCAGAATCGATAAGTCATAATCGACCAGACTCAGTCTGGTCTGCGACGGATGCTGATTCTGTCCGTAGAGCATCATTGGTTATTAAAGAACGGCGTGTTCAGCAAGCCAAACGATCGCTACGTCGACTCTTTCTTTATATTGCTTTGCCGCTACTGATTATTATGCTTATGTCGTGGTTATTAACCTCGCGTTTTTACAGCGCGGATGCCACCTTTATTGTGCAAACTGATGCCAGCCAGGATAATTTTTCTGGAACAGCTTTCTTTGGCGCAGGTAATGAGATGTCAGAAGGCTTTCAGGTTCGCGAGTTTATTCTTTCGAAAGAAATGATGGATCGGATGGAAAAAGAACTCGGCTTTTTATCTTATTTTGCGCAAGATGATATCGCATTATTTTCCCGCTATCACGCGCCGCTGGGAATTAATGATGATCCCTATCGTTACTATTTATCAAAAGTCTCGGTCGCTATTGATATTCAACAGGGCATGCTGCGTTTAAACGTGAAGGCACGGAGTGCGGAACAGGCTGAGTTTTTTGCCCAGCGTATTTTGGCTTTTGCGGAACAGCACGTTAATACCGTTTCAGCGCGGATGCAGCAGGAACGGATATTATGGCTGGAGAACGATGTTAAATCGGCCCAGGAAAATCTGGGGGCGGTTCGGCTTGAATTGCTAAAAATACAGCATATACAAAAAGATATTGAACCACAGGAAACAGTGACCGCGATTTATCAACTGATTGCAGGTTTTGAAACGCAACTGGCGGAGGCGAAAGCGGAATATGCGCAATTAATGGCTAATGGTTTGGATCAAAACCCCCTTATTCCCAGACTGTCGGCCAAAATCAAGGTCCTGGAAAAGCAGATCGGCGAGCAGCGTAACCGTCTGTCCAATAAGTTAGGGTCGCAGGGATCTTCAGAAAGTTTGTCTTTGTTTGAAGATCTTCGCCTGCAGAGTGAAATCGCTAAAACACGCTGGGAATCTGCGTTACAAACCTTACAGCAGGGGAAGCTGCAAGCGCTACGTGAGAGGCGGTATTTGCTGATCATTTCTCAACCAATGGTGGTGTCGGACACCACCCGCTATGCCGATGGTACAAAGTGGTTACTGTTCTTTGTGTTGCTGGGTATCGCGTACCTGGTGACCTCGCTCCTGATAACCATCAGGCGGATGCGTGAATAAAGCTTATTAAGGAAAAACGATGAGCTTGCTCTCTACATGTGAAAAAATATCGCCTACCACCCTGCTCAAACAAGAGGATTGGGATGGGCTATACCGCTATTTTGCTCAGCATCCTGAAAAAGTGCTCGATAGTGCCGGAAATGAGCAGAATATTATTCTCTTCGCCATTGCGTGTTTACGTAAAGATGAAACAGATGCCGGGATGGCGTTATTGTCCGACCGTGTGCTGACGGCAAGGAATAGTCGTAATTTATTGCGACGATGGGTTATTTCGCCGCTGGCATCACATCATCGGGACACTGTACTACAGGTGGTTAACAAACTGCTGGCGGTGAATGCGTGCCAGCCGGATGATGTTCTGCTGGTCGCAAGCGCACTGCTTAAAAGTAAACAATATACGACTGTTGCTGATTTAACCGAGCGGGCACGGCTCGTTTTTTCTGGTAACAGCAAAATTTTTGCGCTCCATTTGCGCAGCTTGACTCTGGCGGATAAAGGGCAACAGGCAATCTCGCTGGCCAGAATTCAGGCGCAGGAAGTTCCCCCACGGGTAGATATGATTGCGACCTGCCTCAGTTTCTTAAATAAAAGCCCCCTACCAGGCGATTATGACCTGGCCTGCGCATTGCTCCCTTTCTTCGCTTTAGAAAAGCAGGAGTCGGCGGGTCTGGCGATTGATACGCTCTGCGCTGTTGGCAAATATCAGGAAGCCATTCAGACTGGAGAATCCGCATTAGCCCGTGGGTTAGATGGCGCTGCGCTGCGTCGTAGCCTGGGGCTTGCCTGCTATCAATCCGGCCGCAGCCAGAAAGTGAAGCTTCAGGCCGCTGAGCATTGGCGTCATGCCCTACGTTTTACCCCTGATAATTTGCGTATCGTGACCCTGTATACCGATGCCTTAATCAGAACGGGTCAGAACGAGAAAGCCATTCCGTTGCTGCAACAGTCGCTCGCTTGTCATCCTGAACTTCATTATGTCAGAGCAATGTATGCTCGAGCGCTGCGTCAGGTGGGGCAATACGCTGCTGCCAGCGATCAATTTGTACAACTGGCAAAGGAAAAAGGGGTTACGAGCAAATGGAACCGTTATGCCGCGGCGGCGTTGTTACAGGCGGGGAAAACAAGCGAAGCGGAAAACGTTTTTGCACACTATGTTCGGGCCAGGGGAAATCATCTGCCTCAGTCATTCGAGGAGGGGCTGTTGGCGCTTGATGGGAAAATTTCCGCCGTTAACCTGCCGCATGAGCGCCTTGACTGGGCATGGGAAATTGCCGGCAAACAGTCAGGTATCGAGCGCCATGAATGGGAGCGCCGAGCGAAGTGGGGCTATCTTGCAGATAATTTTCTCCTCGACTGGCTTGAATGCCGAGGAGAGCAGGCCGACGAACCCATGTACCGATTGGCCGATATATCGCATGTTGAGCAGTTTTTCCGAGGACTGCAGCTCGATCAGCGTGGCTGCATTATTGTCTCGGCTCATCTGGGCGCAATGTATGCCGGGCCGATGATCCTGTCTTTGCTGGAGATGAACAGCAAATGGGTGGCTTCCACTCCTGGCGTGCTCAAAGGGGGCTACGGTGAGCGATTGATTTCGGTTAGCGATAAAAGCGAAGCGGACGTGGTCAGGGCATGCATGCAGACCTTACATAGTGGGCAGTCGCTTGTGGTGGCGATAGACGGTGCGCTGAATTTGAGTGCGCCGACTATCGACTTTTTCGGTCAGCAGATTACCTACTCTTCCTTTTGCTCTCGCCTTGCCTGGAAAATGCACTTGCCAACCGTATTTGGTGTTCCGGTTTGGCGAGACGGGCGCATCCATTTTGTGCTGGAGAAAATGGTCTCTCCGCATAGATTCGAAAGTCAGTCTTCTTTCATTGCTCGCTGGAAGGACAATTACCTTAAATGTGTTACTCAAATCCTGAAAAGCGGTCCGGAAAACCTGAGACTTTCGGGAGGGATTTGGCGAAACATCACGCGTAGGGATGAATCAACTTCGGGCTGAAAAGACGTCAGTCCTACGATGCTTATGACGCATCAGGTGGGACCGCCCGCTAAGTAAAACTGAGTGAGTGTATTTTTAAAGCATCCGTTCATTAACGTTCGGGTGCTTTTTTCGTTCTAACAGGCTTAACTATTTGAGAATTAAATAATAACTACGTTATGCCGGGATTGTTATTCTGTTAGTCTGAATGTACGACATATTGGCCGGATGACAGGAGGCATTACTATGCGCTTGGGTCACACAAATTTAGCTGTGGGTTACCAGAGGGCAGTATCCTGAAGTCATCCCTAAGTAGTGTTAAATAGCGGCACCGGAATCTGCTGGTAGGGTGCTGTCGCCTGCGCCCAGGTTGCGTTGCAGTAATACCGTATCAAGCCAGAGTCCATGTTTAAAGCCAATGTTCTTTAGCGTGCCGATTTGCGTAAATCCGGCCTTTTGATGGACCTTCAGCGATCCCTGATTATTGCTGTCGCCGACGATGGCGATCAACTGCCGATAACCGTGCGTTTCGGCCCAGTCAATGACATGGCGGAGCAACGCTTTTCCCGCCCCCTGACGCTGTGCCGTCGGGTCAATGTAAATCGAATCTTCGAGGGTATAGCGGTAGGCATAACGCTCGCGATAGCGAGTGAGATAACAATACCCTATGACCTTATCTTCCTGCAGCGCAACAACCCACGGCAGTCCCAGACTGCGGATTTTTTCCAGACGTGCCAGCATCTCTCGGGTATCCGGCGGGTCAGTTTCAAAGCTGCCGGTACCGTGAATAACATGATGGGCGTAGATATCGCGTATGGCGTTGATGTGCTCTTCTTCTGCGTTAACGATTTTCATTGTTCAGTCCCTGTTGGCGTCTTAGTCAAGATTACCTGAAAGGCTGAAGGGAAGGTAAGTGCAAAAAATTATGCTGAGAGCGCTACGCTCAATAAAATTAAGCTTGCTATCTGTAGGGTTAAAAAGTTGTTTGTGGTTGATATTGTCAATAATACACAAGGTTGGTAAATACATTTCCGAGTAGAGCAAAACACAATTTCTTGCGCAGGAATTCTGTCGAATATCAAAATACCAATTATGGTAGGTTTTACTCATGGATTAAAAAACTCGTTTGATTTCATTGAATTTTTACTGTACCTAATTCTTCTCGCAACTGTATCCTTATTTTCATCTTATTGGTCCTGTTTGAGGACGGAAATTAAGTTATATTACGTATATTGTTATCTTTATTCTTAGCAGAGTGCACATATCAGATTTTTCTCTATCCATCTCGCAAAATAGTTACCATGCAAACAGTTGCGCGGTGTAGCTATGCTAACCAGCAATAGTTATCAGCAGCACAAGGTTTCGTCATGCAAACTTAATCTAAATCCAGAATTCAATCCCAAGAGTATTAGGATAATTTGGTCTAAAATACTTTTTTTGTCTAAGAGTTTTCTTATCGCATAGCCACGAACTACGCTGAGTGATAAAATTTTTGAGTTTACGCCTCCTTTCCAACGATTAGAGGACGAGGCTCGGGTAGTCAATAAGACGAAAGAATTAATTGCTTCATAACCCTATTACGAAATAAGCGATAGTGCATCTTACATGGTCGGCAACCGTCAGGGATTGACCGTAATCTATTGAAAACACTTATTTTTACTCTGATGTAAGTTATAAGGGCAGATATGTTAAGTATGCGTCGACATGCCAACTTCATTAAACGTTTTAAGTCTTTAAGCTGTTTATTTACGGCAAGCGTTCTTTTTCCTATGCAAATCTCTGCAGCGGTATCAGATTATGACGCTTTGGTTATTGAAGCGCGAAGTGGTAATAGTGCGCCGTTATTGCGTTATCTTGAGGATCAGGGAAAGCAAAGCGCGCTATCGCCAAATCAGGTTGCCGACTGGCTGCAAGTTTCCAGTTGGGTTGAGAACAACGATAAAACCACCATTGCAATCTGGCAGCGCTATCGTGGGCAGATGGAAGTGCCTGCGCGCGGCAAAGTCGCCGCTGCTCGTGCGTACCGTAACCAGAAAAACTGGAATGATTCATTGGCGGTATGGGAAAGCGTTTTACAGGAAGAACCTGACAACGTTGACGTACGTACCGGCTGGATAATGACATTGGCGGATGCTCGCTACAACCAGCAAGCCCTTACTGAAGCGAATAAATGGGCACAGGCGCATCCGGGCGCAGACTCCGACGCGTTACTTGCCTATGTCTATCATTCCCAGGGGAAAAACTGGGACGCGCTGTTGGTTGCCAGCCAGGCAGATGACGTTGATCCAGATAATAAAAATGCAAAATCCACGCTGCTATCTGCTCTGTCAGCAAACCGCGTTTCCGGGCCCGCTCTAAATATGGCGGAGGTAGTACCTACAGCAGCTCCTGTGAAGCGTCGCCTTGAACTTGATGCTGCCGCCGAAATGGTACGTTCCTCCTATACGTCCGCACGGAATGAAGAAGAACGGTTTATCGTGGCGGATAAAGCCCTGGCCCGCTATGACCAGTTACTGGCTGCCTGGAAGGATGAACCATCCGCGCAGAATGATGTTCGTCGGGCGAGAATTGACCGCATGGGCGCTTTGCTGGTTCGTAAACGTACTTCTGAAGTGATTAATGAATACGAATCTCTGTCTGCAAGCGGCGAAGTGCCAAACTACGCAAAACGCTGGGTAGCATCGGCATGGTTAAGCGAGCGCCAGCCAGAAAAAACCGAAGCGATGCTGATGAGCATCTACTATCCGAACGGACCGATTCCTGTTATGCCGCTCGGCCCAGAGGATCAACAGGATCTGTTCTACGCGCATATCGATAATGAAAACTTTGATGCTGCTAAAAAGCAGGCCGAAAACTTAATCAAAGAGAGTCCGTACCTGCGACGCATCTATGGTTCGCCAACGCCGCAGCCTAACGATAACTGGCTGCTCGGACAGTCGCTGCTGACGCAATACTATATTGCTGCCAATGAATTGCCAGAGGCAGAAAAGCTCGCAGAGCATCTGGCGCGAACAGGCTCAGGTAACCAGGGACTGCGCATATCTTATGCCTCTGTACTTGAAGCGCGTGGCTTGCCACATGCGGCGGAGAAAGAGTTGAAGCTTGCGGAAGTAATTGAGCCAAGCAACCTGGAGCTGGAGCGTCAGCAGGCTTACGTTGCGCTGGATCTCCAGGAGTGGAAGCAAGCCGATGAACTGACGGATGATGTTATCGCCCGTAGCCCGGATGATGAAGCGACACTGCGCCTCGCGCGTATTCGTGATGTCCACAAAATGTCGGAAGTGCGTATTAGCGGCACGCAGGGGATCTCTTCCGATAGCCCGGTCAGCGGTAAGAATGATTTCAACATCAACACGGCGATTTACTCCCCGCCAATTAACGACAACTGGCGACTGTTTACCGGGTTCAACTTTGCTACCGGTGAATTTGAAGAAGGCAAGGGGATCAGCCGCGATCTGGCGGCAGGCGCGGAATGGACTTCCCGTGATTACTGGGCGGAAATGGAAGTGTCTGGCCGAAATTATGGCGATGGTCAGAAGATTGGTGGACGTCTTTCCGGTTGGCATGACTTCAATGACAACTGGCGCGTAGGCGGTTCGGCCGAGCGTTTGTCGCGTAATACGCCACTGCGCGCGCTGCGTAGCGGCGTGTATGCCAACGGCGGCGATATGTTTGTCCGCTGGTATCAAAACGAACGACGTGAATATCAACTGTCGTTCGCCGCATCACATTTCTCAGATGGTAACGATCGCATCGAATACGGACTCAGCGGAAAAGAACGCATGTGGACGACGCCGCGCTTCACTCTGGACTTTACCCCAGGCATCGGCGGGAGCACTAACACCAAAGAGAATGTGCCGTATTACAACCCGAAGAGTGATTTTTCCGTTGTTCCGGGCCTGAGCGCGGAGCAGGTTCTTTACCGCCACTATGACACCGTCTGGACTCAGCAAGGCCTGGCAGGTGTCGGTGGCTACTGGCAGCAAGGCCAGGACGCTGGTGCCATCGTTCAGGTGGGATATGGACAACGGCTCAAATGGAACAACGTCGTAGATGGTGGGGTGATGCTGATTTGGGATAAACGCCCCTACGACGGTAAACGTGAGCGGAATATCTCCCTCGCTTTCGATTTAAATGTCAGGTTTTAAGGATTGTTCATGCTGAAAAGATGCCTGTGGCTTAGCGCATTAATCGCTGGCTGGTTGATGATTACCGCGTGCAGTAGCGCGCACAATACAACGCCTCGCTATGTTCCTCCCGCACAGAGAACGCCGCTGACGGCGGATCATCCGTGGCCGAAAAATAGCTTTCTGGTGCTCGGCTACCACGACGTTGAGGATGGCGCCGCCGACCAGCGCTATCTTTCTGTGCGCACCAGCGCGTTGAGCGACCAAATGGCGTGGCTGCGTGATAATGGCTATAACCCGATCAGCGTGCAGCAAATTTTGGACGCCCATGACGGTAAAATCGTGTTGCCAGAAAAAGCGGTACTGCTCACCTTTGATGACGGATATAGCAGTTTTTATACCCGCGTCTGGCCGCTGCTGAAAGCCTACAACTGGCCTGCGCTTTGGGCTCCGGTAGGGAGTTGGGTTGATGCCCCCGCCAACAAAAAGGTCGATTTTGGCGGACTAATGACGGCGCGAGATAAATTTGCCACCTGGAAAATGGTCGAAGAAATGGGCAAATCGCCGTTGGTGGAAGTCGGTGCGCACACCTGGAACTCGCATTTCGGTGGCGAAGCCAACCCGCAGGGAAGTAAAGAACCGGCGGTGGCGAACCGCCTGTATGATAAGAAGACCGGCGCTTACGAAACGGACGAACAGTACACGCGACGCATAAACGCGGATATCTCTCTTATCACCAATAAGATTAAATCGGTGACCGGGAAATCGCCGCGCGCGTGGGTCTGGCCTTACGGCGCGGCCAACGGCACAACGTTAAACCTGGCTAAAGATCATGGCTATAAGATGGCCTTCACGCTCAACGAAGGGCTGGCGAATGCCGCGTTTCTCGACGATATTCCACGCGTGCTGATCTCTGATAACCCCTCTCTGAAGCGCTTTGCCAGCCAGGTTGCGCAGGTACGTGAACCGCAGACGATGCGCGTGATGCATGTCGATCTGGATTACGTGTATGACAAAGATCCGGCCCAGCAGAAGCGAAACATCGACAAGCTTATCCAGCGCGTTTATGACATGCGCATTTCTCATGTCTTCCTGCAGGCCTACGCCGATCCTAAAGGCGACGGGAATATTCGCGAACTCTATTTCCCCAACCGCTGGCTGCCAATGCGCGCCGACCTCTTTAACTATATCTCCTGGCAGTTACAAACGCGGGCAGGGGTGACGGTGTATGCCTGGATGCCGGTTCTGGCTTTCGATCTCGACGCTTCCATTCCACGCGTAACCGCCTGGGATCCGAAAACGGGCCTTACTACGATCAACCGCGAGAACTATGTTCGTCTGTCTCCCTGGGACAGCGAAGCGCGTAAACGCATCACTGAAATCTATGAAGACCTGGCGAAGCATGCCAGCTTTAAAGGGATTTTGTTCCACGACGATGCTTTCCTGACGGATTTTGAAGATGCGTCACCGGAGGCGGTAGCCGCCTACCGCGCCGCAGGTCTTCCGGGCAGCATTGAGCAAATCCGTAGCAACCCACAGTCGTTTGAGCGCTGGACGCGACTAAAAAGTAAGGTGCTGATCGACTTCACCAAACAGCTGACCCAGGCGGTGCGTAATATTCGCGGTCCGCAGGTGCAAACTGCGCGCAATATTTACGCGATGCCGGTACTGGAACCGGAGAGTGAAGCCTGGTTTGCGCAGAATCTGAATGATTTCCTCAATACCTATGACTGGACGGCACCGATGGCGATGCCATTCATGGAGCAGATCCCGGCTAATGATGCCAACGCCTGGCTCGACAGATTAGTGAATGCCGTTGCACAAACGCCCGGCGCGCTGGACAAAACCGTGTTTGAACTACAGGCACGAGACTGGCGTAAATCCGGGGACGAGGCTGAAATCAGCGGAAAACAAATAGCCGAATGGATGCGCCAACTGAAATTAAGCGGTGCAGGTAACTACGGCTATTACCCGGATGATTTCATCAGCGACAAACCTGAGATGTCAGAGATTCGCTCGACGTTCTCCTCATACTGGTACCCGCAAAAATGACAGATCGCATTATTGCTTTCCTGATACTTTGCCTGATGTTCAGCCTGCCGTTTGGCGTGGCTGTCGTCTTTACAGGTGAAGTGATGTTGAACTTTGTCTTCTTCTGGCCCTTATTCATGTCAGCATTGTGGATAAGCGGCGGGGTCTATTTCTGGTTTTACCGTGAACGCCACTGGAAATGGGGAGATGACACGCCGCCGCCGACGCTACAGGGAAATCCGCTGGTTTCCATTTTGATCCCTTGTTTTAACGAAGGGATCAATGCGCGTGAAACCATTGAGGCCGCGCTGGCGCAGCGATATAAGAACATCGAAGTGATTGCCATCAACGATGGTTCAACGGATGATACCCACGACGTGCTGGAACAACTGGCTGTGGAATACCCCAGTCTGCGGGTGATTCATCTGGCTGAAAACCAGGGCAAAGCGCTGGCGCTTAAGACCGGGGCAGCCGCGGCGCGCAGTGATTACCTGGTGTGTATTGATGGCGATGCGTTATTGGACCGTGATGCCGTTGCCTATATTGTGGCTCCGCTTATCCAGTTCCCGCGCGTCGGTGCAGTGACCGGGAATCCACGTATTCGAACCCGCTCCACCTTAATCGGTCGGGTGCAGGTCGGTGAGTTTTCTTCCATTATCGGCTTGATTAAGCGTACACAGCGAGTCTATGGGCAGATCTTTACCGTTTCTGGCGTGGTTGCGGCGTTTCGTCGTCGCGCGCTGGCCGAGGTCGGTTACTGGAGCCCGGACATGATCACCGAAGACATCGACATCAGTTGGAAGCTGCAATTGCGCCACTGGTCAGTATTCTTTGAGCCGCGAGCACTGTGCTGGATCTTAATGCCTGAAACGTTAAGAGGGCTGTGGAAGCAGCGTCTGCGCTGGGCTCAGGGGGGAGCAGAGGTGTTTATCGTTAACATGCGCCGCCTGTGGTCGTGGGAGTTCCGCCGCATGTGGCCGCTGTTTCTTGAGTTCTGTTTTTCTACCGCCTGGTCGTTTGCCTATGCTGTCAGTATCGTGTTGTTCCTGTTAGGGCTGATGATCCCGATGCCGGACTCGCTGTATGTACAACATCTGTTCCCGCCGGCCTTTACCGGACTTATCCTCGGCGTGGTGTGCTTGCTGCAGTTTGCGGTGAGCCTGATGATTGAGCGGCGCTACGAAAAAGGCATTGGCGCGTCGTTGTTCTGGATTATCTGGTTTCCGGTGGTGTACTGGATGCTAAGCCTGTTCACCACGCTGGTCGCTTTCCCGAAAGTCATGCTCAAACGCAAACGCGGCAGGGCGCGTTGGGTGAGTCCCGACCGTGGAATTGGGAGGATCGAATCATGAGCCAGCCACTGATCTTTACGGAGCGGCGTTTGTTGCCGCGCATTATTGACGTGCTGTTGACGGTCATCGCCTGGGTTGGATTTATCTATTTGATCTATAAAGGGCTGATCGCGGCTCTGGCGCACTCACCTTATATGGGCGTGCGACCCTTTTTCACCACGCTGGATACGGTCACGTTTTACATCCTTGTCGCGCTGGTCAACGGACTGGTGCTGATAAGCTGGGCGAAGTACAACCAGTATCGTTTTCGTGTAGAACGCCGCAGCCGCAGGCCCGGACTGGAAGACCATGAGCTGGCGGAAAGTTTACGCATTACCCGGGAACTGGTTACAGAACTCAACAAAGCGCGGGTGCTGACGGTCCACCATCATGAGAATGGTGAAATCAGTCATATCGATGTGGACAGGGATATCGCCGATAACCGCCTGCCGCCGCCGACGCCTGCGATGCTGGAGTATTTGCCGCCAGAGCCGCAGCCGTCGATGCAGAAAAGGTCTGAGTGATATTTCTGGTGCCAACTGCTTTCTTCGGCCTCGCACAGGTCTATGATTAGACCCAGACAATAAAAAAATGCGAGGCAATGTCGTGGATAAGGAACTACTGGATGCAGGTTACCGGGCCTATACCGGCGAGAAGATCGATGTCTACTTCAATACGGCGATATGTCAGCATTCGGGCAACTGTGTGCGGGGAAGCGCTAAGCTGTTTAATCTGAAGCGTAAACCGTGGATCATTCCGGATGAAGTGGATGTCGCAACGGTCATTAAAGTGATTGATACCTGTCCGAGCGGTGCGCTGAAATATCGCCAGAAATGAGTGAGGGGACCATGGAAATTCTTGCAGGCCACAATAAGTTTTATGTTAACGATGCTGAAGGCAATCAGGTTGCCGAGATTGTCTTCGTGCCGACGGGTGAGCATCTCAGCATTATTGAACATACCGATGTCGATCCCAGCCTGAAAGGTCAGGGCGTTGGTAAACAGCTGGTGGCGAAGGTGGTGGAGAAAATGCGAGCCGAAAACCGCAAAGTTATTCCGCTGTGCCCGTTTGCCAAACATGAGTTTGATAAAACCCGTGAGTACGACGATATTCGCGCCTGAAAAGCTTACGTACCCCGGAAGGCATAACCGCCGTCCGGGGCATCACTCCCGATGCAGCAAATCCTGATAAATTCCCGTCAACACCCCTTGTGGGCCAAACTCCTTTTTAATCCACTGTGTTACCCGACCGGTTGCTGAATGCTGGGTTGCCAGCAACATCCGTGAATCCTGACGCGGGTTGTGGATCTTCCGCGTGACCAGCAACGACTTTTCCATCGCCTCGCGCACCATATAGTCCGGCAGAAAACCGATGCCCTCACCCAGGATCTGGCACTGGCATTTGGTATTAAAATCGGGAACCAGGATCGACTCCTGGCCGTGTAACAGCCAACCGACCTTCTTGTTGATGGTGTGCGCGGTGTCTTCCACCATGATGTTCGGGTACAGGCGCAACTGGCTCTCAGAAATCGGTTCAGGCATAAAAGCCAGCGGATGATCCGGGGCAATCGCAAACGACCAGCGGATCGCGCCGATCTCGGTGTAATCAATCCCGCCGCCATCCAGTAAAGTATCCGGCGCGCCGATAGCGATGTTGGCAAGGTTGTTGATGATCGAATCCCAGACGCCGTTATACACCTCGGTGGTGACGGTTATCTGGCAGGTAGGGAACTGTTTCTTGAGTACCTGCAGCAGTCGCGCCGTGTGTTGAGGGGTATATAACAGCTGGTTAATACAGATACGTACCCGGGCTTCAATGCCCTGAGCAATGGTATCAATGCTGCGCTTGATGGCGTGGAAATCGTTGAGCAGGTCGGTGGCCTTGCGAAACAGATAGCGACCAGATTCGGTCAACTCAATGCTACGGGTGCTACGCGTAAACAGCACCACATCAAGCCCCAGCTCCATGCGCTTAATGGTGTAACTAATTGCCGATGTGGTTAAGCCAAGTTCTTCAGCCGCTTTGCTAAAGCTGCTATAGCGGGCAGCCATGGTAAATGCCAGCAGGTTTTCCTCGGTAAAAATTGAATTCATCTTTCTCCCCTCCGGCGGCAAACGCGTATCCGCGATGCGATGATTGTTGAATGTATTTGTAATCCTTATACAGAGCAATCAGTTTTGAACAGAATTTAACACTAGTTTTACATTTGATTTGAAGGCAATCACACTTCTGTATATTAATTGCAGGCCGCTATCCGTGCAGCATCGCGCCTGATTTTCCTGACTATTGATTAATGGCAAAAAGCAGCTCTGTCATAAGGAAAAGATTGCACTACAGCACGTTTTGTTCTCATTGTTAAATATAATTCAATAATCGACACACTTACGATGAATGAATTTTAAGCGGATATTATTCTCTGCGCTCTGTTGCTATTCTCAGCTTATTGGATATTTAAAAAGTCTAAAAAACTGCAGGAGAGCGATTATGTCAGAGAAAGAACTCATTACTGAATTTCTGCTGGCGGCAGAGCAGGGCAGTGCTGATGGATTAAAATCCTGCCTGGCAAAAAGTGTGGATATTAATGCCACTAACCGCCAGGGACGCACCGCCATTATTATTGCCAGCCTGAATAAGCATTATGACTGTGTTTCTTTATTGATTGCCGCTGGTGCCGATATTAATAAACAGGATCAAACCTGTTTTAATCCATTCCTGATTAGCTGTCTGACTAATGATTTAACGTTGCTGCGTATCGTATTGCCGGCCAACCCCGATCTCAATTGCCTGAGCCGGTTTGGCGGCGTTGGTATTACGCCTGCCAGCGAAAAAGGCCATGTCGAGATCGTCCGCGAACTTCTGCTGCGTACCGATATCAATGTTAACCATACCAACTTTGTCGGCTGGACGCCGTTACTGGAAGCCATCGTGCTTAATGACGGCGGCGCGAAGCAGCAAGAAATCGTTAAGCTGCTGCTCGACCATGGCGCAAACCCACACATGACGGATAAATACGGTAAAACCCCGCTGGAACTGGCGCGGGAGAAAGGATATCACGAGATTGCCGAACTGCTGATTGCGGCCGGAGCCTGACAGAGGAGCGCCACTATCGCTACGCCATCACGGCGATGCGTACAGGCGCTAACCGCAGACGGCGCGTTTCTCGCTTTCCGGGGAACGGGACGGGTGGAACAGGTTTTTTCCCGCGCGGTAAACCTGTTAATACCCGAACAGCAGCGACTGCTGACGTTACTGAGTGAAGGTTGTGATAACGCGCCTAACAGCTGTCGGCTGGCGCTGACGCATTGTGAAGAGCTGTTTTACCCCGGTGAGTGGGTCAGTTTTACCAGGTCGGGAATAGCAGTTGGCAACGATAAATGGATAGAAACCTCCGGGTGCCTGCCGTGGCGCATACCACGCTGGACGCCAGATGCAGTAAGCCTTGCCGCAATCCGCTGGCTGTGCTGGGAAGAGCTTATCCGCCAACAGCTAAGAAGCGATGACTCATTATTTTTGTACCAGGGAGATAACCCGTTTTATCAGGAAATCACCCGTCAATTACTCAACCGCCGACAAACTTTACTGGCGGCGTTACATACAGGAGAAAATATCTCTACAGCGGTCAGCCATTTAATTGGTCTGGGGATTGGTCTGACGCCCTCATCGGATGATTATTTAGTGGGCTTAAGCACCATTCTATTTATTCCCGGGCATCCGCTGGGGAAATATCGTGAAGGTTTTTTAGTTGCCTTACAACGTGCTGGAAATAATACAACGTTACTCAGCAAAATAACGCTGGAGGAAGCCTTTCATCAACGTTATCGGGAAAGCGTCGGACGGCTGCTGAACCATATTATTACTGAGCAACAACCCGTTTCTACGCAATATATTACTGACATTAAAAATATCGGCTCAAGTTCTGGCTGCGACATGCTGTATGGCATGGCGGATGCCTGCGCCCTGAGCCACAGGTCCGGAGGGAATTATGTCGATCAGGATAGTTGTTAAAAAGAACACGTATTTTGATTCTGTCTCACTGATGTCTATTTCCACACGCGCAAATAAGCTCGATGGCGTTGAGCAGGCGTTCGTGGCTATGGCGACAGAAATGAATAAGGGTGTACTGAAGAATCTCGGCCTGCTGACGCCTGAACTTGAAGAGGCGAAAAGTGGCGACCTGATGATTGTCATTAAAGGCGCCAGCGAGGCGGCGAATGACCAGACGCTGGTGGCGATTGACGATCTGTTTACGCATAAAGAGCAGGGCGGTCAGCATGAAGCGCGCTATGCCACGCTGGCCAGCGCGAAGAAGCACGTCGCTGACAGCAATCTGGCGGTGATCTCGGTCAATGGCCTGTTTGCCGCGCGTGAGGCGCGTCAGGCGCTGCAAAATAACCTCAACGTGATGCTGTTCTCTGACAACGTCTCTCTTGAAGACGAACTGGCGCTTAAGCAGCTGGCGCATGAAAAAGGGCTGTTGATGATGGGGCCAGATTGCGGAACTGCCATTATCAACGGCGCGGCGCTGTGTTTTGGCAACGCGGTGCGTCGCGGCAACATCGGGATTGTTGGTGCGTCCGGTACCGGTAGCCAGGAACTGAGCGTACGTATTCACGAGTTTGGCGGCGGGATTTCCCAACTGATTGGCACCGGTGGGCGCGATCTGAGCGAAAAGATTGGTGGCCTGATGATGCTTGACGCGATTGGCATGCTGGAGGCCGATCCGCAAACTGAGATCATTGCGCTTATTTCCAAACCTCCTGCGACCGCGGTGGCGCGCAAGGTGCTGGAACGTGCGCGCGCCTGTCATAAGCCCGTTGTGGTGTGTTTCCTCGGCCGTGAAGCCGCGCCTGCAGATGAAAAAGGTCTGCAGTTTGCACGCGGAACTAAAGAGGCGGCATTGAAGGCGGTATTGCTGACCGGCGTGAAAAAAGAGAGCCTGGATCTCCATCCGCTCAACTGGCCGCTGATTGAAGAGGTTCGCGCCCGCCTCACCCCGCAGCAAAAGTACATCCGTGGCTTATTCTGCGGCGGCACGTTGTGCGATGAGGCGATGTTTGCCGCCATGGAAAAACATGCCGAAGTTTATAGCAACATTCATCCGGATCCGGCGTTCCGCCTAACGGATCTCAATCGCAGCGTGGCGCATACCTTCCTCGATTTCGGTGATGACGATTTTACCAACGGCAAACCGCACCCGATGATCGATCCGACCAACCGCATTAGTCGTCTGTTGCAGGAAGCGCGCGATCCTGAAGTCGGCGTGATCGTTATGGACTTCGTTCTTGGATTTGGATCGCATGAAGATCCGGTTGGCGTGATGCTTGAGGCGATCGTTGAAGCCAAAGCGATCGCCGCCGCAGAGGGGCGTCCGCTTGAGATCCTCGGCTATGTGCTGGGAACCGATCTTGATACGCCGTCACTGGAAAAACAGTGTCAGATGCTGACCGATGCTGGCGTTATCTGGGCGAGCAGTAGCACCAACACCGGATTGCTGGCGCGTGAATTTATCTGTAAGGGGGAGGAAGCCTGATGAGCCAGACACTGTTTAACCAGCCGCTGAACGTGATTAACGTCGGCATCGCGATGTTCAGCGATGACCTGAAAAAGCAAAACGTACCCGTGACTCAACTCGACTGGACGCCGCCGGGCCAGGGCAACATGCAGGTCGTGGCTGCGCTGGACGACATTGCCGATTCGCCGCTGGCAGACAAAATTGCTGCCGCTAACCAGCAGGCGCTGGAACGCATTATTCAGTCGCATCCGGTGCTGATTGGCTATGACCAGGCGATCAACGTCGTACCGGGCATGACCCGTAACACCATCCTGCACGCCGGGCCGCCAATCCGCTGGGAAAAAATGTGCGGCGCAATGAAGGGAGCGGTAACCGGTGCGCTGGTGTTTGAAGGGCTGGCGAAAGATCTGGATGAAGCCGCCGAACTGGCCGCCTCGGGTGAAATCATCTTCTCACCCTGCCACGAGCATGACTGTGTCGGCTCGATGGCGGGCGTGACCTCGGCATCGATGTTTATGCACATCGTTGAGAACAAAACTTACGGCAACCGCGCATATACCAATATGAGCGAGCAGATGGCGAAGATCCTGCGCATGGGGGCGAACGATCAGAGCGTTATCGAGCGCCTGAACTGGATGCGCGATGTGATGGGACCGATGCTGCGCGACGCCATGAAGCTGGCGGGCGAAATCGATCTGCGTCTGATGCTGGCTCAGGCGCTGCATATGGGCGATGAGTGTCACAACCGCAACAACGCCGGGACGGCGCTGCTGATTCAGGCGCTGACGCCGTGGATTATTCAGACCGGCTATCCGGTTGAGCAACAGCGAGAGGTGTTCGAGTTCGTCCTCAGCAGCGATTACTTCTCCGGACCGACCTGGATGGCGATGTGTAAAGCCGCAATGGACGCCGCACACGGTATCGAATACAGCACCGTGGTGACGACGATGGCGCGTAACGGCGTTGAGTTCGGTCTGCGCATCAGCGGCTTACCGGGTCAGTGGTTTACCGGTCCGGCACAGCAGGTGATTGGTCCGATGTTTGCGGGCTACAAGCCCGAAGATTCCGGGCGCGATATCGGCGACAGTGCGATTACCGAAACCTACGGCATTGGCGGTTTCGCCATGGCGACGGCACCGGCCATCGTGGCGCTGGTGGGCGGTACGGTCGAGGAGGCGGTTGATTTTTCGCGCCAGATGCGTGAAATCACCCTCGGCGAAAACCCCAACGTCACCATTCCATTGCTTGGTTTTATGGGTGTACCGACCGCTATCGATATTACGCGCGTGGGCAGCACCGGCATTCTGCCAGTGATCAACACCGCCATTGCGCACAAAGATGCGGGGATCGGCATGATCGGCGCTGGAATAGTTCACCCGCCGTTCGCCTGTTTTGAAAAGGCGATCCTCAACTGGCGCGACCGCTACTGCCAATAACAATAACCGGGGCTAACGCGGTTAGCCCCACAGTAGCGAAGCGAAAAACGTTGCTTACCTGCAGGGCTGGGCGATCTCCGCGATCGCAAACGATGCTTAACCTGTGAAGGATATTCCATGAACAGCATAAAACTAGAATGGAAACGTGGTGACTGGGCGGCTTACTTTGGGCTGATGACCAACAACCTGACTAACCTGCTGACAATGATGGGGCTGCTCATTTTTGTTGTCGGGATCCCTACCGAAATTGTCTATGGTCGCATTGCGCCAGCCTTTGGTCTGGCGGTTCTGGTGGCCAGCGTCTGCTATGCCTGGTTTGGCCTGCAGATGGCAAAGCACACCGGGCGTAAAGACGTGACGGCGCTGCCATCCGGACCGAGCGCACCGTCGATCTTTACCGTGACCTTCCTGGTGCTGATGCCGGTTTATCAGCAAACCAAAGATGCCAACTTCGCTATCCAAATCGCGCTGGTGTGGTGTTTTGTTGAAGCGTTGATCCTGGTGGGCGGCTCCTTCCTGGGTGAGACCATCCGCAAGATGATCCCGCGCACGGTACTGCTGTCTTGTCTGTCCGGCCTGGGGTTGCTGCTGCTGGCGATGAACCCGATGCTGCAGGCATTTGAAGCGCCGACCGTCTCTTTCATCGTCCTGTTGCTGATCTTCATTAACTGGTTCGGTAAGAAGCCGATTTTTGCCCGTATTCCTACCGGTTTGCTGCTGCTGATTGCTGGTACGGCCCTGGCGTGGATCTCTGGTTTGCAAAGCCCGGAGGCCATTAAATCGTCGATGGCTTCCTTTGGTTTTAACCCACCGGAAATCCATGTCGACAGCTTCCTGCAAGGTTTGCCGCACGCGCTGCCGTATCTGGCTTCTGCTGTTCCTCTGGGTCTGGCGAACTACATTTTTGACCTCGAGAACATTGAAAGCGCGCATGCGGCGGGGGATGAGTACAACACCCGTAAAGTCATGATGGCGAACGGTTTTGCTTCCATGCTCGGTTGCATGCTCGGCAACCCGTTCCCGGTGACCGTGTATGTTGGGCATGCGGGCTGGAAAGCGATGGGTGCCAGCATCGGTTATACCCTCGCTTCGGGGATCACCATGTTCCTGGTGCCGTTATTTGGGTTAGGAGCGTTTATGCTCGCCATTATTCCGATGACCGCGATAGTGCCGATTCTGGTATTTATCGGTGTGGTGACCGCCAACCAGGTGGTGCGGGAGACGCCCAAAGTCGAGGTTCCCGTTATCTTCATCTGCTTGTTCCCGTGGATTGCTAACTGGGCATTGACCATCGTCAACAGCGTGATGGGGGCCGCCGGAACATCTGCGGGGAAACTGGGGAGCGATCTGCTGCACAGCAAAGGTGTCTATTACGACGGACTGGTGCATCTGGGAAGCGGCGCGCCGCTGGCCAGCATGCTGTGGGGCTGCGTCGCTATCTTCGCCATTATGAATAAGCCGCTGCGCGGGGCGATTGCCGCAGCCTTTGGCGCGCTGTTATCGCTGTTTGGCGTGATCCACTCTCCAGCGGTTGGCTTTGCCGAAGGCAGCTCGATGATGTTTGTTGTGGCCTACCTGATGATGAGCGGCATGTTTGTCCTCAAGCATGTTCTTGATAGCCGTGAAGCGGTGACTGCGCCAGAGCAGGAACCGACGAAAACGACCTGAATCGCCTGCACGCGGAAGATAACACTATGAAAGAACTTGTGGTCGTTGCCATTGGCGGCAACAGCATTATCAAAGATAACGCCAGCCAGTCGATTGAACATCAGGCTGAAGCGGTGAAAGCGGTGGCGGATACGGTGCTGGAGATGTTGGCATCGGACTACAACATTGTGCTGACGCACGGTAACGGGCCGCAGGTTGGGCTGGATCTACGGCGTGCGGAAATCGCACACGAGCGTGAAGGGCTGCCGCTTACCCCGTTGGCAAACTGCGTCGCCGATACGCAGGGCGGCATCGGCTATCTGATCCAACAGGCGCTGAACAACCGACTGGCACGACGCGGCGAGCAGAAGGCGGTCACGGTGGTCACGCAGGTGGAGGTCGACAAAAACGATCCGGGCTTCGCTAACCCCACCAAGCCTATCGGGGCGTTCTTTAGTGAAGCGCAGCGCGATGAACTGCAGCGGGTCAATCCGGGCTGGCGCTTTGTTGAGGATTCAGGACGCGGTTACCGCCGGGTAGTCGCCTCTCCACAACCGAAGCGCATTGTCGAGGCGGAGGCGATCAAAACGCTGACCCAGCAAGGCTTTGTGGTGATTGGCGCGGGCGGTGGCGGCATCCCGGTGGTGCGTAGCGAGCAGGGAGATTACCAGAGCGTGGACGCAGTGATTGATAAAGATCTCTCCACGGCGCTGCTGGCGCAGGAGATCCGCGCTGACATTCTGGTCATCACCACCGGCGTCGAGCAGGTCTGTATTCATTTTGGTAAACCCAACCAGCAGGCGCTGGATACGGTGGATGTCGCAACGATGGCCCGTTACATGCAGGAGGGGCATTTCCCGCCGGGTAGCATGTTACCCAAGATCGTTGCCAGTCTGGCGTTTCTGGAGCGTGGCGGTAGACGAGTGATCATCACCACACCGGAATGCCTGCCTGCCGCACTGCGTGGCGAAACGGGCACCCATATTGTCCATTCCTGAGAGGAAACGTGAATGAAGGAAAGTAACAGCCGCCGTGAATTTTTAAGTCAGAGTGGAAAAATGGTGACAGCTGCCGCGCTGTTTGGCGCAGTGGCTCCGGTCGCGTATGCTGCTAATCCTGTCGGGAACACCTGCGGGTCGAAGAGCACAATGACGATTAACGATAAGCACTATTACCTGGATAACGTCCTGCTGGAAGCCGGGTTTGATTACGATAATTCGGTGGTGGTGCATACCCGTACCGCGCTACAAACCGTTGAAATCCAGGACGGGAAAATTGTTGCGCTGCGCGAGAATAAGCAGCATCCGGATGCGACGCTGCCGCACTATGATGCGGGAGGAAAGCTGATGCTGCCCGCCATGCGCGACATGCACATCCATCTGGATAAAACCTTTTACGGCGGTCCCTGGCGCTCGCTGAACCGTCCGGCAGGCACTACCATTCAGGATATGATCCGCCTGGAACAAAAGCTGCTGCCTGAACTCCAGCCTTACACACAGGAGCGCGCGGAAAAGCTCATCGATCTGCTGCAGTCAAAAGGCACCTCGATCGCGCGCAGCCACTGTAATATCGAACCGGTTTCCGGGCTGAAAAATCTCGAAAACCTGCAGGCGGTACTGGCGCGTCGCCAACCGGGTTTTACCTGTGAAATCGTGGCGTTTCCGCAGCATGGCCTGCTGTTATCAAAATCTGAACCGCTGATGCGCGAAGCGATGCAGGCGGGAGCGCATTATGTCGGCGGTCTGGACCCCACCAGCGTCGATGGGGCGATGGAAAAATCCCTCGACACCATGTTCCAGATTGCGCTGGATTACGATAAAGGCGTGGATATCCATTTGCATGAAACCAGCCCGGCGGGCGTGGCGGCAGTGAATTACATGGTGGAGACGGTGGAGAAAACGCCACAGTTAAAGGGCAAACTGACCATCAGCCACGCGTTTGCGCTGGCAACGTTGAACGAACAGCAGGTAGACTCGTTGGCGGGCCGCATGGCGGCACAGCAGATTACCATTGCCTCGACGGTGCCGATCGGTACCTTGCACATGCCGCTTAAACAGCTGCGTGACAAAGGTGTGGAAGTGATTACCGGAACTGACAGCGTGATTGACCACTGGTCGCCGTACGGGCTGGGCGACATGCTGGAAAAGGCAAATCTGTACGCGCAGCTCTATATTCGCCCCAACGAACTCAACCTGTCGCGGGCGTTGTTCCTCGCCACTGGCGATGTGTTGCCGCTCAACGATAAAGGTGAGCGCGTCTGGCCGAAAGCGCAGGATGAAGCCAGCTTTGTGCTGGTGGATGCCTCCTGTTCGGCGGAAGCCGTCGCGCGAATTTCCCCACGCACCGCGACCTTCCATCAAGGGCAACTGGTGTGGGGGAATGTCGCAAGCTAATCTGGTTTTACGCGCGGCGGCAATCGCTGCTGCGCTCTTTGCTTGTTAGCCGACAATTCCCAGATAGCCGTGGATCCCCATATACAACCCCACCATGCCAATGAGTGCGCTGGAAAAATAGGGCGCTTTGCGTGCCAGCGTGTTAAATCCGCTCCAGCGTTTGGCCGCCTGTTGCACGCTGATTGCCGCTCCCACGCCCACCGTTACCAGCGTCAGCGCCAGCCCGAGGCTGAAGCACAGTACCATGGTCGCGCCCAGCGTGAAGGCTTTGAGCTGGATGCAAATCAGCAGTACCGTAATGGCGGCAGGGCAGGGGATCAACCCGCCGGTCAGACCAAACAGTAATATCTGGCCGTTGGTGACCTCTTTGTCCGCAAAGCGGCGCTGAATATCGGTGGCATGCGCTCGTTCGTGGGCATCCTGATACTCTTTTGAACCTTCGTTCAGCCCGGCCAGTGCGCCATGGTCGTGTTCATGATGATGATGGTGATCGTCATCGTGGTCATCATGATGGTGGTGATGACCGTCATGATCATGGTGATGCTCGTGAGCGTGGTGATGATGCCCATGATCGTGGTCATGATGCGTCTGGGCCAGCCAGTTCTGCTCTCCCTGCCTGGTCCGCCAGAACATCCAGAATGCGGTCCCGAGAATAATAATCGCCGAGACAAACTGCAGCCAGGGCTCGACGGCCTGGGCGGTAAACGCTTTGCTGATATACATCCCGCCTAGCGCAATCAGCCATACCACGGCGGTATGCGACAGCGTTGCCGCCAGCCCCAGCATCACCGCCTGTTTGATGGTTCCCTTAATAGCAATAATAAAGGCCGCCATCATCGTCTTGGAATGCCCTGGTTCCAGCCCGTGTAACACACCCAATAGAATCGCGCTGGGAATGAAAAACCAGGCGTTGCCTTGCTGAAGAAGCGTAGAAAACTCACCCATGAGAATGATTCTTAGTTGTTTAATTTTGCTTGATTCTACTCCCCCCCAGTATTAAATACTACCCCCCAGTAGAATGAGGATGGTATTGTCGCTACAGCCAGACGTTAAAAAGGTAAAGCTATGTCACATACGATCCGCGACAAACAAAAGCTGAAAGCCCGAGCCAGCAAGATTCAGGGGCAGGTAGCGGCGTTGAAAACCATGCTGGATGAACCGCATGAATGCGCGGCGGTATTGCAGCAAATAGCGGCGATCCGCGGTGCGGTAAATGGATTAATGCGTGAAGTGATTAAAGGTCATCTAACCGAGCACATTGTGCATCAGGGCGATGAAATTAAGCGCGAAGAGGATTTGGATGTGATCCTGAAAGTGCTGGATTCGTACATCAAATAAGTCAGTTTAACGGCTCATCTAAATACTGAAATGAGCCGTAAAACAACACGTTCTAGCCAAAAAACATCACAGATACGCACAGCAGACCGACAATCAGGGTGATCAGATTACCCACTGAACGGTACGGCTTCAGTGCCGGGATCAGATAGGTCGATAATGTCGGCATGATAAACAGAATCATGGCAATCAGTGGCCCGCTAATCGCGTAAATCATTGAAATGGCATTAGGGTTAATGCAGCAGATGATGAACGTAATGGTCGAAACCAACATAATGGACAGGGCGCGGTTAAAAGCCCGGCTTTTCTTCACTCCCACCTGATGCAACGACGTTTTTACTACTTCCGTTGCCCCTTCAATCACGCCAAAGTAGGTGCCGAGGAACGATTTTGACATCGCCACAACGGCAACGATGATCCCGGATATCGACAGCCATGCCGGCGCGTTGGGCATCATCGATAGCGCTGACAGAATGGTCACGCCTTCATTTTTCGCGTCTTCGATATAGTTTTTCGGAATCGAAAGCAAACAGCTGAAGACGAAAAACAGCACGCTCAGGCAGATGATGACGTAGGCTACCTTCATGATTTTTTTGCATTTACCCATGGCCTGCTCGCCGTATTTCTCACGTCGGTCAATGGCGAACGTAGAGATAATTGGCGTATGGCTAAAAGCGAAAACCATCACGGGAATAGATATCCAAACCTGATGCAGCGTGTGCTGATCGAAAGACATCTGGCCAGTGAGTAACGTTGGTTGCCAGCTTCCGGTCAGGTAAAGCGAAAGGAATAAAAAGTATGCGATCAGCGGGAACACCAGAAAGCCCATGACCCGAATGGTGGCTTGTCGGCCCATCAGAAAAATCAGGTTCAGCACCAGCACCACGCCAAAACTGACCAGCATGCGGATCCGCAGATCGATGGTGATATGTTTTGCCAGCTGTTCGGTGAGTGAATTGGTTATCGCTACGGCGTAGATCAGCACCACCACAAAGAAGGCAATAAAATAGAGAGTGGTGATCAGGCTGCCAATCTTCTTGCCGTAGTAGTGCGTAACCGCGCCGGTAATTCCTTCACCTGCCGAGGTTTTTGAGGACAGGATAAACTGGCACAGCGCCTTGTGCGGCCAGTAGGTTAAAGGCCAGGCGACGAGTGCGGTGATAAACAATACCACCGCGCCTGCAGAACCCAGCTGTATGGGGAGGAAGAGGGTTCCTGCGCCGACGGCAGTCCCATATAGTGCGAAGCTCCAGAGAGTCTCTTCTTTTGACCAAAATTTCGACATTATTTGAACGTATCAACTATAAAATAAACAAAAAGAAGCGCAATTTACCACAAATGGCAGGGGCTGGGGGAGGTGTGAACGAGTGGGCTAGTGAATGGATTAATAGCCGGAACCGAGAAGATTCCGACTATTATTTTAATTATCAGGCAGTAACGCGCTGCTGGCGACGCTTCATAACACGCTCGCGTAACGTGTCATAAGCCCAGTTATAGAACATGGTGTACGGCAGGAAGAACAGGAAGAAACCTATTTCCAGCGTGAATGCCTGAAGCAGGCTGACGTTTAGCACATACGCCACGATGCTCACCCCGATCACAATAAAACCGCTCTCAAAGCCTAAGGCGTGAAATGCCCGCACTTTCGCCGTACGTTTTACCAGATGTGATGGCCACAGGCGGTCAAACAGGGCGTTATAAATGATATTCCAGATCATCGCCGTGGTGGCGAGAAGAACGGTCAGTCCGCCCATTTCCAGCACCGAGCGCTGCATCAACCATGCGGTGGTTGGTGCGAGAACAGCGGTGGCA
Organism: Citrobacter sp. Ce104; assembly: GCF_030334595.1. Classification (NCBI taxonomy): domain Bacteria; kingdom Pseudomonadati; phylum Pseudomonadota; class Gammaproteobacteria; order Enterobacterales; family Enterobacteriaceae; genus Citrobacter; species Citrobacter sp. Ce104. Next base: position 203,594 of record NZ_JAOWDP010000066.1, on the reverse strand, counting down.
ATGCCTTCAAAGCAGACGGCATGAAAAATACGCTCCACTAGCGAGCGACGTTGGACTGTATCGTGTTGCATAACCTAAAACCTTCTTTAATGCCCGGATAACGGAATGGTGGCAATTTTATCGTTTTATGTGATATCTAAAAGATAGTATCCATCGATAAAGTAGATAGTTCATGCGTTACTCTCCTGAAGCGTTAACGGCATTTGTGGAGACCGTGTCCTGCGGCTCGTTTTCTGCGGCGGCCCGGCGGCTGCGCAAAAGCCAGTCCACCATCAGTACGGCCATTGCGCATCTGGAAGCCGATCTTGGTTTTGCGCTCTTTGACCGCTCATCCCGCCAGCCAACGCTGACTGAAGAAGGTAAGCGGGTGCTGGGCTATGTGCAGGCAATTTTGACGGCCAGCGAACGTCTCGATGAGGCGGCGATCTCGCTGTCGGGTGAGACGGAAGCGCGTCTGACTTTCGTGCTTTCGGACACGCTTCACCCGGATGTGCTGGAAGAGTTGATGGTGCAGTTTGACCGCAAGTTTCCCCATACCGAGTTTGAATGTCTGATTGGCGAAGATGAAGACGTGATCGATCTGCTGCAAAAAGGGCGTGCTCAGGTGGGGTTGATCGAAGCGCGCGAGGATTACCCGACCGACATGGGCGTTACGCGTCTGCCGATGCAAACCTGGATGGGATTATACGTCGCGGCGTCGCATCCGCTGGCGGCTCATGAAAAACTGCAGTGGGAACAGCTACATACCTGGCGCGAGTTGCGTCTGAATACCTATCTGGAAAACGGCACCAACGTGGCGCGTGGCCCCGTCTGGTCGGCGCCTAACTATTTGTTGCTGCTGAGTATGGCGGTGCAGGGATTCGGCTGGTGCGCGCTCCCTTGTGCGCTGGTGGAGGAGTTTGCGGCAGAAAAACCGCTGGTTCAATTGAATCTGCCCGGTTGGCCAAAGGCTATCTCTATCGATCTGTTGTGGAATAAAAAATCCCCCCCTGGCGTGGCGGGAAGTTGGCTGCGCGACCATTTACAGCAGAGTGGCGTTCAGATGACCAATAAATGATACGAATTTCCTTTGTGATAAAAATCACCGTTTTTAAACAACCTTGATAACTCTTTTTAACAATCATCTACTATTGCGGTGTTATTTTGCGCTGAGGTGGTGATGAAAGAGGTTGTGATAGTCGGGGCGTTACGGACACCGATTGGCTGCTTCCAGGGGACGCTGGCGCGCCACTCTGCCGTTGAATTAGGTAGCATGGTGGTCAGGGCGTTACTGGAACGCACTGGCGTGGATGTTCACGCCGTGGATGAAGTGATCCTCGGACAGGTACTTACCGCAGGCGCCGGGCAGAATCCGGCGCGTCAGTCCGCCATCAATGGTGGGCTACCCAATACCGTTTCCGCCATCACCATTAACGATGTCTGCGGTTCGGGTCTGAAAGCGCTGCATCTGGCGACCCAGGCTATCCAGTGCGGCGAAGCCGACATTGTGATTGCGGGCGGGCAAGAAAATATGAGCCGTGCGCCGCATGTTCTTACCGATAGCCGCACCGGTGCACAGTTGGGAAACAGTCAACTGGTCGACAGCCTGGTGCATGACGGACTGTGGGACGCTTTCAACGATTACCATATGGGCGTTACTGCGGAAAACCTGGCGCGGGAATACGGCATCAGCCGTGAATTACAGGATGCCTACGCGCTGCACTCACAGCACAAGGCACGGATGGCAATCGATGCCGGACGTTTTAAAGATGAAATCGTGCCGGTGGTAACGCAGCGTAATGGGCAATCTTTCGTGGTGGATACCGACGAGCAGCCGCGCGCCGATGCCAGCGCCGAAGGGCTGGCGCGTCTGGATCCTACCTTTGACCGGCTCGGTTCGGTCACCGCGGGTAACGCTTCATCCATCAACGATGGCGCCGCCGCGGTGATGATGATGAGCGAAGCCAAAGCGCAGGAGCTGAATTTACCGGTGCTGGCCCGCATTCGCGCCTTTGCCAGCGTCGGGGTTGATCCCGCACTGATGGGGATTGCGCCAGTGTATGCGACGCGCCGCTGTCTTGAGCGTGTGGGCTGGCAACTGGCTGATGTTGATCTTATTGAAGCTAACGAGGCGTTCGCCGCGCAGGCATTATCCGTTGGGAAAATGCTGGAGTGGGATGAACGGCGGGTAAATGTGAACGGCGGAGCCATTGCTCTCGGCCATCCGATTGGCGCATCTGGCTGCCGAATTCTGGTTTCACTGGTACATGAAATGGTGAAGCGTCGGGCGCACAAAGGACTGGCAACGCTGTGTATCGGCGGCGGTCAGGGGGTGGCGCTCGCTATCGAACGAGACTAATCCCCGTCATACTTCAAGCTGCATGTGCGTTGGCTTTACTCGCTCACCCCAGTCACGTACTTATGTACGCTCCGGGGAATTCGCTGCGTCGCCGCCTTCCTGCAACTCGAATTATTTAGGGTATATATTTTTCTTCTCGAACAGTTTTCTGCCGTGTTATCTCTTCCTCTATAAAAAAGCCCTCCAACAGGAGGGCAAGGCCAGTTACAGAAACATACACTCTAAACCCTGCCAACATATCAAAACGCTGTTTCATTTCATGTGATTGACTGCGCACTTTGTTTGAAAAGGTGTGCAAACATCGTATGAGTCCGACTGTATTTTCAATGTCTTATCCCCGCCACTAATGAACCACTTCTTTGTGTATTTATCTATCTAATTGTTTTAAATAATTTTATTTGAAATGTTCTCGCGATTTATATGCGCTAGCGTGATCACAATTACACTTTTGACAATAAGATGCAGAAAAAGTGAAACATCGTTTTAGTTGTAATTGAAAACCCATTCCGGGAGGGATATCATGAGCGCATAAGATAAAACGGAACAGCGTTTTGCTATTCGTTTAAGCATTCACGGTCAATTTATCACTGGAGGTAAATGTGGACGTAAGACAAAGCATCCATAGTGCGCATGCGAAAACCCTGGACACTCAGGGGCTGCGTAATGAGTTTTTGGTCGAAGAAGTGTTTGTCGCAGATGAATACACCATGGTCTACAGCCACATCGATCGCATCATTGTTGGCGGCATTATGCCAGTGGCCAAAACCGTCTCTGTGGGTGGCGAAGTCGGCAAACAGCTGGGCGTAACCTATTTCCTCGAGCGTCGTGAGCTGGGTGTGATCAACATCGGCGGCCCTGGCACGATTACCGTTGACGGCCAGTGCTATGAAATTGGCCATCGCGATGCGCTGTACGTCGGGAAAGGGGCAAAAGAAGTGGTATTCGCCAGCATCGACACGGCGAAACCGGCGAAGTTTTACTACAACTGCGCGCCGGCACACACGACTTACCCAACCAAAAAAGTCACGCCAGCAGACGTTGCGCCAGTGACGCTGGGCGATAACCTCACCAGTAACCGTCGTACCATCAACAAATACTTTGTGCCGGATGTTCTGGAAACCTGCCAGTTGAGCATGGGCCTGACGGAACTGGCGCCGGGTAACCTGTGGAATACCATGCCGTGTCATACCCATGAACGTCGTATGGAAGTCTACTTCTACTTCAATATGGAAGAAGATACCTGCGTCTTCCACATGATGGGTCAGCCTCAGGAAACGCGTCATATTGTGATGCACAACGAACAGGCGGTGATTTCTCCGAGCTGGTCAATTCACTCCGGTGTCGGCACAAAAGCTTATACGTTCATTTGGGGCATGGTCGGCGAAAACCAGGTCTTTGATGATATGGACCATGTTGCAGTCAAAGATCTGCGCTAATCGCGGGCGACAGCCGTGCCTGCTGCGGCAGGCAATATAAAAATTAAGGATTTACAATGATTTTGAATGCATTCTCTCTTGAAGGAAAAGTCGCCGTTGTGACCGGTTGTGACACCGGCCTGGGTCAGGGTATGGCGTTGGGTCTGGCTGAAGCAGGTTGCGATATCGTCGGTATCAACATTGTTGAACCGACGGAAACCATCGAACGCGTGACCGCGCTGGGCCGCCGTTTTTTAAGTCTGACCGCCGACCTGCGTCAAATCGACGGCATTCCGGCGCTGCTTGAGCGTGCAGTGGCGGAATTTGGTCATATCGATATTCTGGTCAACAATGCGGGTCTTATTCGTCGTGACGATGCGATCGACTTCAGCGAAAAAGACTGGGATGACGTGATGAACCTGAACATTAAGAGCGTGTTCTTTATGTCTCAGGCCGCGGCGAAACACTTTATCGCTCAGGGTAACGGCGGCAAAATTATCAATATCGCCTCTATGCTGTCCTTCCAGGGCGGGATCCGTGTGCCGTCTTACACCGCGTCTAAAAGCGGCGTAATGGGCGTTACCCGTCTGATGGCGAACGAATGGGCAAAACATAACATCAACGTCAACGCAATTGCGCCGGGGTATATGGCGACGAACAACACTCAACAGCTGCGTGCTGATGAGCAGCGTAGCGCAGAAATCCTCGATCGTATCCCGGCGGGTCGTTGGGGGCTGCCGAGCGACCTGATGGGGCCTGTCGTGTTCCTGGCGTCCAGCGCATCTGACTATATCAACGGCTATACCGTTGCGGTTGATGGCGGCTGGCTGGCACGTTAATTCGCTTTCCTGAACCGTCAAACCCTGCCCTCTGGCAGGGTTTTTTTTACATTTTGATCATTAAAATCCATATTGTGGTTATAAATTATTCCATATTCATTTCCATATTTATGGATTCTTGATTTTTAATATTCATTAATATCAATAGATTAAATTTAATTGAGTGATTGTCATTAAATTTTAAAATTGGAATATCCATCACATAACGATGTGGTGTAGCTATTTAATCCATGTTTTTGCCGTTTCCCGCCTGACGCTTCCTGTAAGGGATCCCTTACTTTCAATGACATGGTTATTCTGTATCTGGCAGGAAAAAATGGTCTCAATAAATAATGATGCTGCTTTAGCGCCGCGCACTGCGCGCGATACGCGACGTATGAATATGTTTGTATCTATCTCTGCGGCTGTCGCAGGGTTGTTATTCGGCCTGGATATTGGCGTGATAGCCGGCGCGTTGCCTTTTATCACCGATCATTTTGTCCTGACCAGCCGTCTGCAGGAGTGGGTGGTGAGCAGCATGATGCTGGGTGCGGCAATGGGTGCGCTGTTTAACGGTTGGCTGTCATTCCGCCTGGGACGTAAATACAGTCTGATGGCGGGCGCGATCCTTTTCGTCGTCGGATCTCTGGGGTCGGCCTTCGCCTCCAGCGTAGAAATGCTCATTTTTGCCCGCGTGGTGCTGGGCGTTGCGGTGGGGATCGCGTCTTACACCGCACCGCTCTATCTCTCCGAAATGGCCAGCGAGAACGTGCGTGGCAAAATGATCAGTATGTATCAACTGATGGTAACGCTGGGTATCGTACTGGCCTTTTTGTCCGATACGGCATTCAGCTACAGCGGTAACTGGCGCGCTATGCTGGGCGTGCTGGCGCTCCCGGCGGTGTTACTGATCATCCTGGTTGTTTTTCTGCCCAACAGCCCGCGCTGGCTGGCGGAAAAAGGTCGCCACATCGAAGCCGAAGAAGTACTGCGTATGCTGCGCGATACGTCAGAAAAGGCCCGCGATGAGCTGAACGAAATCCGTGAAAGTCTGAAGCTGAAGCAGGGCGGTTGGGCGCTGTTTAAAATTAACCGCAACGTGCGTCGCGCGGTTTTCCTCGGGATGTTGCTGCAGGCGATGCAACAATTTACCGGGATGAACATCATCATGTATTACGCGCCGCGAATTTTTAAAATGGCGGGCTTTACCACCACAGAGCAGCAAATGATTGCCACGCTGGTGGTCGGCTTAACGTTTATGTTTGCCACCTTTATCGCCGTTTTCACGGTCGACAAAGCAGGACGTAAACCGGCGCTGAAAATTGGTTTCAGCGTGATGGCCCTCGGGACGCTGGTGCTTGGTTATTGCCTTATGCAGTTTGATAACGGCACGGCTTCCAATGGACTATCCTGGCTGTCAGTTGGCATGACGATGATGTGTATTGCAGGCTATGCGATGAGCGCCGCGCCGGTGGTGTGGATCCTGTGTTCGGAAATTCAGCCGCTGAAATGCCGCGATTTTGGTATTACCTGCTCCACAACCACCAACTGGGTATCGAACATGATTATTGGCGCAACGTTCCTGACGCTGCTCGACAGCATTGGCGCAGCCGGTACGTTCTGGCTTTATACCGCGCTGAACGTCGCGTTTATCGGGATTACCTTCTGGCTTGTTCCAGAAACCAAAAATGTCACGCTGGAGCATATCGAACGCAAGCTGATGGCGGGTGAGAAGTTAAGAGATATTGGGGTGTAAGTGAGCAGGGAGCCCGATAGAACAACTGATTATCGGGCTCTCATAACTACTTATTTCAGTGTGGAGCAGCCTGCCTGGCGAGGAGATCCTTAGCAGACAGCCCGGTTATCTTTAGTATAATTTCATGACTAATACCATTCGCTAACATCATCTGGGCAATGCGTAACGCTTCTTGTTGTTTGGCTTCTTGTTGCAACACTTCCGCAATAGTCATCAGACTTTCCTTTTGCTGTGGTACCCGCTGAGCGACTTCACGGATAAATTTATCTATGTGAGGCGTATTTCCAAACTGCATCATGTAATTAAATAGTGTTTTGAGCTGGCTGTCATTAGCGTATCCCGTAGCCAGCAACGAGACCAGTTGTTCCACTAATCCCATTAAATCACGCTTGCGGATATGTTTTTGCATCAATTCCAGCAGTGCTATACGGCGATGTTGCATAATTTCGTCATCGGGTATTACGGTGATATCCACCAGCGGAAATGTTGCTGAGTATAGCTGTCGTGCCACTATGGGGTCGTCAAACTCATCCAGCCAGCAGAGTGAAAAGGGGTAGGGGCTGAGTGCGCCATGATAAAACAGCATCGGTATCACCAAAGGTAATGTTTTATGGCCAGCATCCAGATGGCGTTGCATTGCGGCCATTGCATAGCGCATTAGCCGAAATGCCATGTGAGCGTCTGGCGAACTCTGATGCTCGATAACAACATAGATATATCCATCGCCTTCATTTGTTTTTAATGACCACAGTACGTCGGAGTAGCTGGCTCGCAGGCTATCCTCAATAAAACTGCCTGATTCCAGTTTTAGTGTTTGCAGATCACATAGCTCCCGCAAGGTTGATGGAAGATAGATATCCAGAAAATCTCTTGCGGTATCAGGATGGTACAAGAACTGTTTGAAGACTGCGTCATGTGGAGTGGATGTTGTCATTTTTGTCATGGCGATCCGTCACCGTTAATTAAGATAACGTGACTGTAATCGCCCACATGGCGAGACGCATCGGGTGATTAACGCTTATGCGAATTGGTATCGAGGGAAAATGCCTCACCTTGTAACGTATACATTTTTAGGGAACTGAGTACGCATTTTAGCGTGTTCTCAAACCGGTCAGTAGCACGGCTTGAGAACAGCGAAATTACCCGTGCAGAAAATCTTCGCGTATGGGCGTAAAGGTATCCAGCAACGTTCCCGGTTTTAAACAAACGCAGCCATGCATAATGTTCGGCTGTTTATACAGGGTATCGCCTGCCCTGACGACATGCTTTTCTTCGCCGATGGTAAATTCAAACTCACCGGACAACACGTAAGTCAGCTGCTCATGCGGATGATTGTGCATCGGGCCTATCGCGCCTTGCTCGAAGTTCACCTCAACCGCCATCATTTTACCGTCGTGAGCGAGAATGCGCCGGGTAACGCCATTGCCCAGATCGTCAAGCGTAGTCTCTTTATGAAAAATAAACATCCGGCCTTCCTGTTATTAATTAAAACGATGTTTCATTAAACCTATGTCAGAAAATAAAAAAAAGAAATGCACGCCAACAGATGTGGAAAGTTGATCACATCTTTGGTTCACTGGAGAGACAACAACGAGTCAGGGGAAATGATGAAAACGATCGGTCTGTTAGGCGGTATGAGCTGGGAATCCACTATTCCTTATTATCGGCTCATTAATGAAGGGGTAAAACAGCATCTGGGTGGTCTGCATTCGGCACAGATTCTGTTGCACAGCGTAGATTTTCACGAGATTGAAGTTTGTCAGTCAAGCGGTGACTGGCAGCGGGCCGGGGAGATCCTCGCGCAGGCCGCCACAGGGCTTCAGCAAGCTGGAGCGCAAGGGATTGTGCTGTGTACAAATACCATGCACAAAGTTGCTGAGGCGATTGAAAGCGCCTGTGATGTGCCGTTCCTGCATATTGCCGACGCAACGGGTCGGGCTATACAAAAGCAGCAGATGAGCAACGTGGCGCTGCTGGGTACGCGCTACACCATGGAGCAGGATTTTTATCGTGGGCGTTTACAGACTGAATTTGGCATTAGCACGCTTATTCCTGAAGCTGATGACCGCCAGAAAATAAACCAGATTATTTTCGACGAGCTGTGCCTCGGTGAGTTCAGCGAAGCCTCTCGTGACTATTACCTGAGCGTGATTGACCAGTTGGCTAAACAGGGTGCGCAAGGGGTTATCTTTGGCTGTACCGAGATTGGTCTGCTGGTTCCGGCAGAGCTAAGCCCACTACCTGTTTTCGACACTGCGGCAATCCATGCGCAAGATGCGGTGGCATTTATGCTTTCGACTGTGGATGCAAAATAGCCTCCAGCGGTTCGATAAGTCTCGGCAGATGGGCTTGCAGATGTGCAGTAAAAGCATCAACCAGCGCCGAGGCGGGGCGATGAAGCGGGTGAATCAGACTGACCGTGAACGGCACCGAAATACTGAAGCGGCGGATAACGACTCCGCTGCTGGCGTAATCCAGCGCGGTCAGCGGGTTTACCACCGAGATCCCAACGCCCGCCCGCACCATCGCACAAATTGAAGCGGCGCTATGGGTTTCAATCACCATGCGGCGCTTCACCTGATGTTCATTAAACAGGGTGTCCAGTAGCTGACGGTAACTGTCGGTTCGTGACAGGCTGATGTAGTTCTCTCCCTGAAAATCCTGCGGTGTTAATACCGCTTTGCGGGTCAGCGGATGCCCTTGCGGCAGTACGCACACCTCATCCAGCGCCAGCAATTCGGTGCGTTTCGTTCCGGCAGGTGTATGCAGCGTTTCCGTTAACCCCAGATCGTGGCGCTGTGCCGACAGCCATTCTTCCAGCAGCGGTGACTCCTGCGGCACTATCTGAATATTGACCTGCGGATAACGCGCGAGAAATGGCTGCAGCAGCGGCGGTAAAAAAGACTGTGAGAATACTGGCAGGCAGACGATCGACAGTTCGCCCTGATGGAATTCGCGCAGGCTTTCGGCGGTGCTCACTATTCTGTCCAGGCCATACCACGAACGTTGCACCTCTTCAAATAAACGTAATCCCTGTACCGTTGGATGCAAGCGCCCACGGCTGCGCTCAAACAGCTTTAGCCCCAGAACTTGCTCGAAGCGCGCTAACTCGCGGCTGACGGTAGGCTGTGAGGTATTGAGCATCCTCGCGGCTTCCGTCAGGTTTCCCGCCGTCATCACAGCGTGAAAGATTTCAATGTGACGCAGGTTAACGGCGGGCATGGGCAATCCTCGAATGAACCAATCCATATCATTTTTGCATAGACTCACGATAAAACGATATTTTTTATTCTTTTCGGGTTGTGGCGTAATCATAAAAAAGCCAATACCGGAGTACACCATGCCACGCCCACTCAACAATACAGACACTGACCTGACCGCCGACAACCTGCTGCGCTTGCCTGCCGAATTCGGCTGCCCGGTGTGGGTCTATGATGCGCAGATTATTCGCGCCCAGATTGCTAAGCTGAGTCAGTTTGACGTGGTGCGTTTTGCTCAGAAGGCATGTTCGAATATTCATATTTTGCGTCTGATGCGCGAGCAGGGCGTGAAGGTTGATTCCGTCTCGCTTGGCGAAATTGAACGTGCGCTGGCGGCAGGCTTTGTACCTGGGAAAGATGAGATAGTCTTTACCGCCGATATGATTGATGAAGCGACGCTCGCGCGGGTGCATGAATTGAGCATTCCGGTAAATGCCGGGTCGGTGGACATGCTGGAACAACTGGGTCAGGTCTCGCCGGGCCATCGCGTGTGGCTACGCGTAAACCCTGGCTTTGGGCATGGGCACAGTCAGAAAACAAATACCGGCGGTGAAAACAGCAAACATGGTATCTGGTACAGCGATCTACCGGCGGCGCTGGAAGTGATCCAGCGCTATAAGTTAAAGCTGGTGGGGATTCATATGCACATTGGCTCCGGCGTAGACTACGGCCATCTGGAGCAGGTGTGCGGCGCGATGGTGCGTCAGGTGGTTGAATTTGGTCAGGATCTGGAGGCGATCTCCGCGGGCGGCGGTTTATCAATCCCGTATCGTGAAGGGGAAGAGGCGATCGACACCGATCATTACTTCGGCCTGTGGAATGCCGCGCGTGAGCAGATCGCTAAACACCTGGGCCACCCGGTCGCACTTGAGATAGAGCCTGGTCGTTTTCTGGTCGCAGAAGCTGGCGTGTTAGTGGCGCAGGTGCGCAGCGTAAAAGAGATGGGCAGCCGTCACTTTGTGCTGATCGACGCGGGATTCAACGATCTGATGCGCCCGGCGATGTATGGCAGCTATCACCATATCTCCGCGCTGGCGGGTGATGGCCGCTCGCTGGAAAACGCGCAGCAGATTGAAACCGTGGTGGCGGGGCCGCTGTGTGAATCCGGCGACGTGTTTACCCAGCAGGAAGGTGGGAATGTAGAAACCCGTCTGTTGCCTGCGGTGGTGTCGGGAGATTATCTGGTCTTGCATGATACCGGGGCGTACGGCGCGTCAATGTCGTCAAATTACAATAGCCGCCCGCTGCTGCCGGAGGTCTTGTTTGATAAAGGCGTGGCGCGACTGATTCGCCGTCGCCAGACCATTGATGAGCTACTGGCGCTGGAGTTAATCTGAATATAGCGTTGTGAAACGCCGGATGGCGCTACGCTTATCCGGCCTACGAAATTAACTGGCCGGATAAGGCGCTTGCGCCATCCGGCACTATTCGTAATACGGCCCCGTTGTCACCGATTCCCGCAACACCAGTTTACCGGTAAACGGTGGGATCGGCTCTACGCTCTCGCCGTTAGCCAGCCGGATAGCCTGGTCGATTGCCGTGGTTATCATGGTATCAATCGGCAGATAAACGGTAGACAGCCCCGGCTCCAGCCATTTGGCGCTGGGCGCATCATCAAAACCAAATAATGAGACGTCCGCTGGGATCCTCAGTCCGGCCTGATGTAACGCTTTTGATGCGCCTAATGCCATGTCATCGTTACAGGCGAACAGAGCGCTGAATTTCACCCCTTCCGCCAGCAGTTCACGACAGGCTTCATAGCCTCGCGTCATCGTGGAGTCGCCGTATTTGACCTTGTCAGGATCCCAGGGAATACCGTTTTTTTCCAACGCCTTACGATATCCCATCAGGCGGGATTTACCGGTAGGCGTATGGCCAGGCACGGTGATACAAGCAATATCGCTGTGTCCCTGAGAGATCAGATAATTGACCGCCTGATATGCTGCATCTTCTTGTTCAAAGAAAATGGCGCGATCGCGGGCCTGACTGACATCACGGTTGATGACCAACAGGGGCATAGCAATGCTGTTCATCAGCGACATTATCGCCTTTTCACTCATATAGCGGGTATAGAGAATAATGGCGTCGCACTGCCTGTCGGCCAGCATTTGTACGGCTTCCTGTTCACGCTCCGGCGTGTCGTGTCCGTCGGTGACGATCAACTGTTTGCCGTGAGACTCCGTCTGGCGCGAGGCCTGTTGCAGCAGGCGGCCGAAGTAGAATCCATCAAATGTCGAAACGACCAGACCAATGCTGTTGCTGGTGCGGTTTGCCAAAGAGCGCGCTAAAAAATTGGGCCGATAATCAAGTGCCTGCATGGCCTTAAACACTTTCTGGCGCGTGCTCTCTTTTACCTGACCCGTGCCATTCAGTACGCGCGAAACGGTCGCTTTTGAGACACCTGCGTGCCGTGAAACGTCCAACATCGTAGTCATAACGCTATCCTGGTTAATCGTTTGATGATGAATTCCCTGGCTCCGTCAGCGTCGAAACGGAATGGCGACGCACCAGAGTCGGGTTAAAAACGTGGGTGATTTCAGGCACGGGGCGCTTCTCCGCCAGCGCGAGTGCCAGTTCGGCGGCCTGGGTTGCCATCGTCACGATGGGATAGCGTACCGTGGTCAGACGTGGGCGCACGTAGCGGGAAACCAGCACATCATCAAAGCCAATCAGCGAGATTTCTCCCGGCACATCAATGCCGTTATCATTCAATACGCCCATGGCGCCAGCCGCCATTGAGTCGTTATAGCAGGCTACCGCAGTGAAGTTTTTACCACGGCCAAGTAACTCGGTCATCGCCTGTTCACCGCCGCTTTCATCCGGTTCGCCGAAGGTCACCAGTCGATCGCTGACCGGTATGTTGCTCTCATTCAGCGCGTCGTAATAACCTTGCAGACGATCTTCCGCATCCGAAATCGTGTGATTGGAGCACAGATAGCCAATGCGCGTATGGCCTTGTTGAATGAGGTGTCGGGTAGCGAGCCACGCGCCGAAACGGTCATCGAGGGCAACGCAGCGCTGTTCGAATCCCGGCAGAATTCGGTTAATCAAGACCATGCCGGGGATTTGCTTCATTAACGAAGCCAGTTCGGCATCCGGGATTATTTTGGCATGGACAACAAGCGCCGCGCAGCGATGACGAATGAGCTGTTCAATCGCCTGACGTTCCTTCTGTTCATTATGGTAGCCGTTGCCAATCAGCAAAAAATTCCCGGTGTTATAGGCCACCTGCTCGACTGCTTTAACCATTGCCCCAAAGAATGGATCGGACACATCACCGACCACCAGGCCGATGGTTTCTGTGGATTGTTGCGCCAGCGCACGCGCGTTGGCATTGGGGTGGTAGCTGAGTGATTCCATTGCACTCGTTACGGCCAGACGCGATGCTTCGCTGGCTTTGGGGGAATCATTGATCACTCGAGAAACGGTGGCGACTGAAACACCAGCTAGTCGGGCTACATCCTTTATGGTCGCCATGATAGTACCTGTTGTGGGTAAACGCTTACATTCCGTCAGTGTTACGGAAAATGGCTGGCTGTTCAAGCAGATTGCCCGTCAGGACGTCGCAAATGTGAGCGCGCACGAGCGAAGTAAGACAGAAAATAGAAAATGCTAATTTTTGCTTACACTTTGCGATGCGCTGTTGCGATTGTTCGCTGGTGGGAGAACTGAGCGGATTGCTAGAGTTGGGATCCCAGAGGTATTGATAGTTGAAATCAACTTTCGGGTTGATCACTAGAATTACACCAGCCTGCGCAGATGCGCAGGTTTTTTTTTATCTTCAGCCTATCTGTAACAGTAACCGATAATTTACACAACTCGTTGCATTTGGGTTCATTCCTTTGCGTTTTCGCGCTGGCGTATCTGGTGTCTGACGACCACAATCAAGATCCCAGAGGTATTGATTGGTGAGATTATTCGGTACGCACTTCGTACCTGTCTCTTGCACCGACCTGCGCGGATGCGCAGGTTTTTTTTCGGATTGTATTTACCAGTTACCTGTCGCGCCTGTTCCCCAACTCGTATACTCTCCCACCATTAATGTTTATGTAATTAATGGCACAGGGAGTTGAGATGCTATTTGGCTTTTTTCGTAATCTGTTTCGCGTGCTTTTCCGCGTTCGCGTCACGGGCGATGTTAACGCGCTACAGGGAGAACGCGTTCTAATCACTCCCAACCATGTCTCATTTATAGACGGCATCCTGCTGGCGCTATTTTTACCAATTCGTCCCGTCTTCGCCGTTTACACCTCGATCAGCCAGCAATGGTATATGCGCTGGCTAACCCCGCTGATTGATTTCGTGCCGTTAGACCCAACCAAACCAATGTCGATTAAACATCTGGTTCGTCTGGTCGAGCAGGGGCGTCCGGTGGTTATTTTCCCGGAAGGACGTATTTCTACCACCGGTTCGTTAATGAAAATTTATGACGGCGCGGGGTTTGTCGCCGCTAAGTCGGGGGCGACGGTCGTTCCTGTCCGTATTGAGGGCGCAGAGCTTTCCCGCTTTAGCCGCCTGAAAGGTCGGGTGAAACAGCGATTCTTCCCGCGTATCCAACTGCATATTCTGCCGCCGACCCACATGCCGATGCCGGAAGCGCCGCGTGCTCGCGATCGCCGCAAAATTGCTGGTGAAATGCTGCATCAAATTATGATGGAAGCGCGCATGGCGGTGCGTCCGCGTGAAACGCTATACGAGTCGCTGCTGGCGGCAAAATACCGTTTTGGCGCAGGCAAAAACTGCATTGAAGATATCAACTTTACCCCGGACAGCTACCGCAAGCTGCTCACGAAGACGCTCTTTGTGGCCCGTATTTTGGAAAAATACAGTGTCGAAGGTGAAAAAATTGGCCTGATGCTGCCAAACGCGAGCATCAGCGCGGCGGTCATTTTTGGCGCCATTGCGCGTCGACGCATTCCGGCCATGATGAACTACACCGCGGGCGTGAAAGGGTTAACCAGCGCCATTACTGCCTCCGAAATCAAAACGATCTTCACATCCAGACAGTTTCTCGAAAAAGGCAAACTCTGGCATTTACCAGAACAGCTCACCCAGGTGCGCTGGGTTTATCTGGAGGACTTAAAAGCTGATGTGACATTTAGCGATAAGCTGTGGATTTTCTCACATCTGCTGGCACCGCATCTGGCGCAAGTTAAACAGCAGCCGGAAGAGGCCGCGGTGATCCTCTTTACCTCCGGTTCGGAAGGCCATCCGAAAGGCGTGGTCCATAGCCACAAGAGCATTCTGGCGAACGTTGAGCAGATTAAAACGATTGCCGATTTCACCGCTGATGACCGCTTTATGTCGGCGCTGCCGCTGTTCCACTCCTTTGGCCTGACGGTGGGATTATTCACGCCGCTGCTGACTGGCGCAGAAGTGTTCCTTTATCCCAGCCCGCTGCATTACCGCATTGTGCCAGAGCTGGTATATGACCGGAACTGCACCGTGTTGTTTGGTACGTCTACGTTCCTTGGCAACTACGCGCGTTTCGCGCATCCGTACGATTTCCACCGCCTGCGCTATGTGGTGGCGGGCGCGGAAAAACTGCAGGACAGCACAAAGCAGCTGTGGCAGGAGAAATTTGGCCTGCGCGTCCTTGAAGGCTATGGCGTGACGGAATGTGCGCCGGTGGTGTCGATCAACGTACCAATGGCGGCAAAACCGGGAACGGTAGGGCGCATCTTGCCTGGCATGGATGCCCGACTGTTAGCCGTTCCGGGTATTGAGGACGGTGGGCGTTTACAGCTGAAAGGCCCCAATATTATGAGCGGCTATTTACGCGTTGAAAAACCCGGTGTGCTGGAAGTGCCGACGGCAGAGAATGCGCAAGGTGAGATTGAGCGCGGCTGGTATGACACCGGCGACATTGTGCGCTTTGATGAAAACGGCTTTGTACAGATTCAGGGGCGCGCCAAGCGTTTCGCTAAAATTGCCGGAGAGATGGTGTCTCTGGAAATGGTTGAGCAACTGGCGTTGGCGGTATCTGCAGACAAAATGCACGCCACGGCGATCAAGAGTGATGCCAGCAAAGGTGAGGCGCTGGTGCTGTTTACTACCGACACCGACCTCACGCGTGAAAAACTACAACAGTATGCGCGGGCGCACGGCGTACCTGAACTTGCCGTACCGCGTGATATTCGCCACCTGAAGCAACTCCCATTACTCGGCAGCGGTAAGCCGGATTTTGTTACGCTGAAAAGCTGGGTCGATGAGCCGGAAAAACAACATGAGTGAGTCAGTGCACACTAACACTTCAATCTGGTCCAAAGGGATGATGTCCGTTATCGCCGCGCAGTTTCTGTCGGCGTTTGGCGATAACGCGCTGCTGTTCGCCACGCTGGCGCTGCTGAAGGAACAATTTTATCCGGACTGGAGCCAGCCAATCCTGCAAATGGTGTTTGTGGGCGCTTACATCCTGTTTGCGCCGTTTGTTGGACAGGTGGCGGATAGCTTTGCCAAAGGCAGAGTGATGATGTTTGCGAACGCCCTGAAACTGTTGGGTGCGGCGAGTATTTGCTTCGGCATTAATCCCTTTCTCGGGTATACGCTGGTGGGGATCGGCGCGGCGGCGTATTCACCGGCCAAGTATGGCATTCTCGGTGAACTGACTACCGGTGACAAACTGGTGAAGGCCAACGGCCTGATGGAAGCCTCCACCATTGCCGCGATTTTGCTCGGTTCTGTCGCCGGCGGCGTACTGGCCGACTGGCATGTGATTGCCGCGCTTTCTGCCTGTGCGCTGGCTTATGCTGGCGCGGTAGTGGCTAACCTGTATATCCCGAAACTGGCCGCGGCTCGCCCTGGTCAGTCCTGGCACTTGGGGAAAATGATGCGCAGTTTCTTCTGTGCCGCATCTTCGCTATGGCGCAACGGTGAAACACGCTTCTCGTTGGTCGGAACCAGCCTTTTTTGGGGCGCGGGCGTTACGCTGCGTTTTCTGCTGGTGCTGTGGGTCCCGGTGGCGCTCGGTATCACCGATAACGCCACGCCGACCTATCTCAATGCCATGGTAGCGATTGGGATTGTGGTAGGCGCGGGTGCGGCAGCGAAGCTGGTGACGCTGGAAACCGTGTCGCGCTGTATGCCGGCGGGGATCCTGATTGGCATTGTGGTGCTGATTTTCTCTCTTCAACATTCGCTGCTTCCGGCCTACGCGTTGCTGATGCTTATCGGCGTGTCTGGTGGCTTCTTTGTGGTGCCGCTGAATGCGTTGCTGCAGGAGCGGGGCAAGAAAAGCGTCGGTGCGGGTAATGCGATAGCGGTGCAAAACCTCGGCGAAAACAGTGCGATGCTGCTGATGCTGGGTATTTACTCACTGGCGGTGCTGGTGGGGATCCCGGCAGTTGCGATTGGTATTGGATTTGGTGCGCTGTTTGCGCTGGCGATTGCGGCGCTGTGGATTTGGCAGCGCCGCCATTAGTCTGTTACGTGCTGTTGCCGGATGGCTGCGTTGCCTTATCCGGCCTACAGGGAACGCTGTCTGTAGGCCTGATAAGCATAGCGCCATCAGGCGCTAACCGTTACGGTGCAGGATAGGTATACACCTGATGCACCGCTTCAATCTCCGCCAGTACTTCTTCGCTCAGCTCCAGATGCAGGCTTTCAACGTTGGTTTTTAACTGCTCCATCGTCGTGGCACCCAGCAACGTGCTGGCGACAAACGGCTGACGACGCACGAATGCCAGCGCCATTTGCGCAGGATCCAGATTATGGCGTTTCGCGATATCCACATAGGCCGCGACGGCTTTTTGTGTTTGCTCGCCGCTGTAGCGCGTGAAACGGCTAAACAGCGTATTACGTGCACCGGCAGGTTTCGCGCCGTTCAGGTATTTACCGGTTAACGTACCGAAGCCCAGGCAAGAGTAGGCCAGCAGTTCAACCCCTTCATACTGGCTCACTTCCGCCAGTCCAACCTCAAAGCTGCGGTTCAGCAGGCTGTAGGGGTTCTGGATGGTGGCGATTCGCGGTAAATCGTGTTTGTCCGCCAGGTGCAGATAGCGCATCACGCCAAAGGCGGTTTCATTGGACACGCCGATATAGCGAATTTTCCCCGCCCGCTGAAATTCTGCCAGCGCGTCCAGCGTATCCAGCAGGGAAACGACCGGCGCGGAGTCCGTCCAGCTGTAGCCTAACTTACCAAAGCAGTTGGTCGGGCGCTGCGGCCAGTGAACCTGATACAGATCCAGGTAATCGGTTTGCAGTCTTTTCAGACTGTCGTGCAGCGCTTCACGGATATTTTTACGATCCAGCGCCTGATTCGGGCGAATGCCGCTGTCGTTGTTACGTGATGGGCCGCTGACCTTAGAAGCAACGATTAGTTTTTCGCGGCTGCCGTGTTTGGCGAGCCAGTTACCTACGTAGGTTTCGGTGAGCCCCTGGGTTTCAGGACGCGGCGGTACCGGATACATCTCGGCAACGTCGATTAAATTTATGCCCTGTGCTACGGCATAATCGAGCTGTGCATGTGCGTCGGCTTCGCTGTTTTGTTCACCAAACGTCATTGTGCCCAGCCCCAGTGTACTGACTTCCAGCGAGCTGTGGGGTATACGGTGATATTGCATAGCCGTTTCCTTTTTATAATCACGACATAAGGATTATAAAAATGGCTGAGGGAAGCGAAAAAGGGAAGTAAAATTGTTAAGGCCAGCGCGCTGCTGACCTCAACCATCAGCGTTCAATGATTTGAGACACATCATCGCGGTTAATCTGCATCGCATTGCCCTGCTGGTCGTGATAGCTCACCAGACCGGTATCATCGTCAATTTCTGGTTTTCCATCGGTCAGGATCATTCGACCATCTTTTGTTGCCATTACATAATCGCTGCTGCATCCGGAAACGGCAAAAGCCAGTCCTACGGCGGAAATCAAAACTGCCCATTTTTTCATCTGCTTATCCTCACATGGCCTGCGTCTGACAATAGTTTAGTAATAACGCGAAGTTGTGCATGGTGAAAGCAGTAAAATCTTAAACTGTGAGAAGGGGTAGGTGTGGCCGGCATTCGCTCCCCTTGCAGGGAGCGATGGGTTTCCTCAGAGCGGATTTTTTTTATTACGCCACAGGTTCAGGGTCTCTACTGCGATAGAGAAGAACATGGCGAAATAGATATATCCTTTCGGAACGTGGACGTCGAAACTTTCCAGAATTAGCGTAAAACCGACCAAAATCAGGAACGAGAGCGCCAGCATTTTTACCGAAGGATGGCGATCGACAAACTCGCCAATTGGGCGCGCGGCAAACATCATCACGCCTACGGCAATCACCACCGCCGCCATCATAATAAACAGATGATCGGACAAGCCAACCGCAGTAATCACGGAATCCAGACTGAAGATAATGTCTAACAACATGATCTGCACAATCGCGCCCAGGAAAGAAGATACGCGGGTTTTCAGTCCCTCTTCCTCGCCTTCAATGGATTCGTGGATCTCCTTACTGGCTTTCCAGATAAGGAACAATCCCCCCAGCAGAAGGATCAGGTCGCGCGCTGATATCGCCTCGCCAAACAGTTCGAATAGCGGGTTTGTCAGCCGCGTTACCCAGGCGATAGAAGCCAGCAGTGCCAGACGCATGATCATCGCCGCTGCAAGCCCAATGCGTCGGGCATGATTACGTTGCGCTGTCGGGAGTTTGGCTACAACCAGAGAGAGGAAAATAATATTGTCGATCCCAAGAACGATCTCCAGCAGCGTCAGCGTACCGAGCGCAAGCCAGGCGTTAGGATCGGTTATCCATGCAAATAACATCGAACAAAGTCCTGCCAAAAAAAAGAAGCGGTAATTATAGGCCCGTAACGCGGCGGGTGAAAGGCCGGACGGTGCCTATTGCGCCTGGAACAAGAAATGTCGCTCAAGCAATGCGCGGGTGAAGTTCTTTTTCAAGTAAAAGCCGCGTGGTAGGGTGAGGATGGGTTCGCCATGAGCGCCAATGGCCTCGGTTAGCGCTCGGGCGTTGGCTGCTTTAGGACGCAGCTGCAGTACTTCCCCATGGCGAGCGGTGATGCGTTCGACATGGCCTAACACTATCATGTCCATCAACTCTTCCCAGTCCAGACGCAACTGCTGGTCTTCTTCTTCATTCGGGCTCCACAGCAGGGGAGAGCCGACGCGACGCTCAGCCAGCGGGATGCTGCGTTCGCCTTCCACCGGGATCCACAGAACGCGTTTAAGTTTGTGCCGCACATGGCTGGTTTCCCAGGTGACGCCAGTATTACCGGTTAACGGCGCCACACACACAAAGGTGGTTTCCAGCGGTCTGCCAAGACTGTCCACAGGGATCGTTTTCAGCTCCACGCCCAGTGCCGCAAAATCCTGCTCTGGTTTACTGCCCGCGCTGGCACCGAGCCAGATTTCCAGTAGCACGCCAATCCAGCCTTTATCGCGCTTGAGATCCTTAGGCGCCACGATTCCCGCCATTGCCGCTAATTCTCCTAACGCGTAGCCCGAAAGTAGCCGCGCCTGGCTCAGCAACTGGGCTTCAGATTCAGGGGGAGAAAGCAACGGACGGAGTTCAGGCATCGGGTTAACCCTTAGGTGAAAAAATGAGCAATGGTTTTATACCGTGTGGACAGAGTTTATCTTTTTCCACATGCTTTATTCAATTCTATGATTTATATTGGTTTTTAGATTCACGTGTGCAGAGTTGCGCAACAGCGAAGTAGGTTTTCCAATTCTGGTCACTGACAATGAACAGGATCTTACACCATGTTATCCACAGAAAGATGGGATAACTGTGAAAAAGCCCCACTACTGTTTCAATTTACAGCCTTGACGTGCGACGAAAATCGAATTTTCACACAAATTGTGCCTAACTTATTGGCATAATCTGTGGATAAAACCAACGCTGGTCGATCTTTCATCAGCCTGAAGATCGTGTGCGTGATACACGTCACATTTCTAAGTGTTTATTTGCACTGATCGGTTTTAACTTTATGAATCCATAAGACTATTTTTAATATGTGACGAATGTCTTATTCGGACTGTTCTGGGTTTTCCCATAGTAATTCCGTACTTCTTCACAACTATATCCACAGAAAAGGTGAATAAAATCGCCTTGCTTGCCCTTATTCTGTTTATAACTCGGCCCTTAGCTGTGAGTTATTCAATTGTTATTAGAATATCGCACCCTTAACAGAGTGGTTTACCGCCCCTCAGGAGTGTGAAACAATCGTTTGTATATAAGGTTTATGTTGAGGTAGTCCGGTGATTGATGACGATGGCTACCGCCCGAATGTAGGGATAGTAATTTGTAACCGCCAGGGGCAGGTCATGTGGGCCCGGCGATTTGGTCAGCACTCCTGGCAATTCCCGCAAGGTGGGATAAATGCAGGAGAGACAGCAGAGCAGGCGATGTACCGGGAACTCTTTGAAGAAGTGGGTCTTAGTCGTAAAGATGTACGGATCCTTGCTTCTA
Organism: Citrobacter sp. Ce104; assembly: GCF_030334595.1. Taxonomy (NCBI): domain Bacteria; kingdom Pseudomonadati; phylum Pseudomonadota; class Gammaproteobacteria; order Enterobacterales; family Enterobacteriaceae; genus Citrobacter; species Citrobacter sp. Ce104. Next base: position 182,597 of record NZ_JAOWDP010000066.1, on the reverse strand, counting down.
CTCGTAACTGGTTGCGTTACAAGTTACCGAAACGTTTGGTGCGTTGGGACACGAAGCCGGTTTGTATCGGCCAGAAACAAAAATGGTTTCTTCTGCAATTGGTCAGCAGCGATGCTGAAATCAATATGCAAACCAGCAGTACACCTGAGTTCGACGGCTGGCGCTGGGTGAGTTACTGGTATCCGGTTCGACAGGTGGTGTCATTTAAACGCGATGTCTATCGCAGGGTGATGAAAGAATTCGCAAGTGTTGTCATGGCGCTTCAGGAGAGTACTCCTAAGCCGCAAAGCGCACCTGCGTACAGACGTAAAAGAGGTTAAGCTACGCAAATTATGCTCACCCGCCTGCGCGAAATAGTCGAAAAGGTGGCCAGTGCTCCGCGTCTGAATGAAGCGCTGAATATTCTGGTTACCGACATCTGTCTTGCGATGGATACAGAGGTCTGTTCGGTTTATCTGGCCGATCACGATCGACGTTGTTATTACCTCATGGCGACCCGGGGACTGAAAAAACCGCGTGGTCGCACTGTCGCACTCGCGTTTGATGAAGGTATCGTTGGCCTGGTTGGCAGGCTGGCGGAACCTATCAACCTCGCCGATGCGCAAAAACATCCCAGCTTTAAATACATTCCTTCGGTAAAAGAAGAGCGCTTTCGTGCGTTCTTAGGCGTGCCGATCATTCAGCGCCGCCAGCTTTTAGGTGTGCTGGTGGTACAGCAGCGCGAATTGCGCCAGTACGATGAAAGTGAAGAGTCTTTCCTCGTCACGCTCGCCACGCAAATGGCGGCTATTCTTTCGCAGTCGCAGCTAAACGCGCTGTTCGGCCAATACCGGCAAACGCGTATCCGTGCATTGCCTGCCGCTCCCGGTGTGGCAATAGCCGAAGGCTGGCAGGACGCGACGCTGCCGCTGATGGAACAGGTCTATCAGGCTTCAACGCTGGATCCGGTGCTTGAGCGCGAGCGACTGACCGGTGCGCTGGAAGAGGCGGCGAACGAATTTCGCCGCTACAGCAAACGCTTTACCGCCGGGGCGCAGAAAGAAACAGCGGCGATCTTTGATCTTTACTCACACCTGCTTTCTGATACCCGCCTGCGCCGTGAGTTATTTGCGGAAGTGGATAATGGTTCGGTGGCCGAGTGGGCCGTTAAAACGATCATCGAAAAGTTTGCCGAACAGTTTGCCGCCCTGAGCGATAACTACCTCAAAGAGCGGGCCGGAGATTTACGTGCGCTGGGCCAGCGTCTGCTGTTCCATCTTGACGACTCTGTTCAGGGGCCGAATGCCTGGCCGGAACGTTTTGTGCTGGTGGCGGATGAGCTTTCCGCGACCACGCTGGCGGAACTTCCTCAGGACCGGCTAGTCGGCGTGGTTGTCCGGGACGGCGCAGCCAACTCCCATGCGGCAATTATGGTTCGTGCGCTGGGTATCCCTACCGTCATGGGGGCCGATATCCAGCCTTCGGTGCTGCATCGCCGTACGTTGGTGGTGGACGGTTATCGCGGTGAACTGCTGGTTGATCCGGAACCGGTGTTGATCCAGGAATACCAGCGTCTTATCAGTGAAGAAATTGAGCTGAGCCGCCTGGCGGAAGACGACGTCAACCAGCCCGCGCAGTTGAAAAGCGGCGAGCGCGTGAAGGTGATGCTCAATGCGGGTCTCAGCCCGGAACATGAAGAAAAGCTGGGTAGCCGAATCGACGGCATTGGCCTGTACCGTACTGAAATCCCGTTCATGCTGCAAAGCGGTTTTCCTTCGGAAGAAGAACAGGTTGCACAGTATCAGGGTATGCTGCAAATGTTTAACGATAAGCCGGTAACTCTGCGTACGCTGGATGTCGGCGCCGATAAACAACTGCCCTACATGCCAATAAGTGAAGAGAACCCGTGCCTTGGCTGGCGTGGGATCCGCATAACGCTCGATCAGCCAGAGATCTTTTTGATCCAGGTTCGCGCCATGCTGCGAGCCAACGCGGCAACAGGCAACCTCAGCATTTTGCTGCCGATGGTTACAAGCATTGATGAAGTGGACGAAGCGCGACGTTTGATTGAACGTGCCGGACGCGAAGTGGAAGAGATGATCGGCTATGCGATCCCGAAACCGCGCATTGGCATCATGCTGGAAGTTCCGTCGATGGTATTCATGCTGCCGCATCTGACAAACCGGATAGACTTTATCTCGGTCGGAACTAACGATTTAACCCAGTACATTCTGGCCGTCGATCGTAACAATACGCGGGTAGCCAGCATTTATGACAGCCTGCATCCGGGGATGTTACGTGCGCTGGCGATGATTGCGCAGGAAGCCGAAAAAAGCGGTATCGATTTGCGCCTGTGCGGTGAGATGGCGGGCGACCCGATGTGCGTGGCTATTCTGATCGGCCTTGGTTTTCGTCATTTGTCGATGAACGGTCGTTCCGTCGCTCGCGTCAAATATCTGCTGCGTCATATCGATTTTGATGAAGCGAAAACGCTGGCGCAGCGCAGCCTGGAAGCGCAGATGGCGGCAGAAGTACGCCATCAGGTAGCGGCCTTTATGGAGCGCCGTGGCATGGGGGGATTGATTCGCGGGGGATTATAGGCCTGACAAATTTCGTGTTATCAGCCTGTAGGCCTGGTAAGCGTAGCACCATCAGGCATTACGGGGGGATAAAGATTACCTATACAGATCTTTTACATCTTCCCGGCATCCGCTGCGATCCCCTTGTGCTATCATTCGCACCTTTGGAGCGCCTGTATTATGCAGGCGCGCTTATCAATTGCTGTCTGACTTCAGCGAAATAACAAGAACTTGTGGTGACAGATGACCAGTAGCTATCTGCATTTTCCGGATTTCGATCCGGTCATTTTCTCAATCGGACCCGTCGCGCTTCACTGGTACGGCTTAATGTATTTGGTGGGGTTTATATTTGCGATGTGGCTGGCGACCCGCCGCGCGAATCGTCCGGGCAGTGGCTGGACCAAAAATGAAGTAGAAAACTTACTGTATGCGGGCTTCCTTGGGGTGTTCCTTGGTGGACGTATTGGTTATGTACTGTTCTATAACTTCCCGTTATTCCTCGACAACCCGCTGTATCTGTTCCGCGTCTGGGACGGTGGGATGTCCTTCCACGGTGGGCTTATTGGTGTGATCCTGGTGATGATTATCTTCGCCAAACGCACCAAACGTTCGTTCTTCCAGGTTTCTGATTTCATCGCCCCGCTGATTCCGTTTGGTCTGGGCGCAGGGCGTCTGGGTAACTTTATCAACGGTGAGCTGTGGGGACGCGTTGACCCGAACTTCAAGTTTTCCATGCTGTTCCCGGGCTCTCGCACCGAAGATATTTTACTGCTGCAAACTAACCCGCAATGGCAGTCTATTTTTGATACCTACGGCTCGCTGCCGCGCCACGCCTCACAGCTTTATGAGATGGCGCTCGAAGGTGTCGTGCTGTTTATCATTCTCAACCTGTACATTCGCAAGCCGCGCCCGATGGGCTCGGTATCCGGTCTGTTCCTGATTGGCTATGGCGCGTTTCGTATTATCGTTGAATTCTTCCGCCAGCCGGATGCGCAGTTTACCGGTACCTGGGTACAGTACATCAGCATGGGACAGATCCTCTCTATCCCGATGATTGTCGCAGGCATTATTATGATGGTTTGGGCGTACCGCCGCAGCCCACAGCAACACGTTTCCTGAGGAACCATGAAACAGTATTTAGAACTGATGCAAAAAGTGCTGGATGAAGGCACACAGAAAAACGACCGTACCGGAACCGGAACGCTTTCCATTTTTGGTCATCAGATGCGTTTTAATCTGCAGGAAGGGTTCCCGCTGGTTACGACTAAACGCTGCCATTTACGCTCGATCATTCATGAGCTGCTGTGGTTTTTGCAGGGCGACACCAACGTTGCCTACCTGCATGAAAACAACGTCTCAATCTGGGACGAATGGGCGGATGAAAACGGTAATTTAGGCCCGGTTTATGGCAAACAATGGCGCGCGTGGCCTACGCCAGATGGACGCCATATTGACCAGATCACCACGGTGTTAAACCAGCTCAAAAATGACCCGGACTCTCGCCGTATCATCGTTTCCGCATGGAACGTCGGCGAGCTGGATAAAATGGCGCTGGCGCCGTGCCATGCGTTCTTCCAGTTTTACGTAGCGGATGGCAAGCTCTCCTGCCAACTGTATCAGCGTTCGTGCGATGTGTTCCTCGGCTTGCCGTTTAACATTGCCAGCTACGCCCTGTTGGTGCACATGATGGCGCAGCAGTGCGATCTGGAAGTAGGTGATTTTGTCTGGACCGGTGGCGACACGCACCTGTACAGCAATCATATGGATCAAACGCATCTGCAGCTTAGCCGTGAACCGCGCGCGCTGCCGAAGCTGGTTATCAAACGTAAGCCTGAATCTATTTTTGACTATCGCTTCGAAGACTTCGAAATTGAAGGCTACGATCCGCATCCTGGTATTAAAGCGCCAGTGGCTATCTAACCGGCTTCATGCTGTCACAACCGACGCCTGTGTGCGTCGGTTTTTTTTATCTAAAATCGCGTTCTTCGGCGCAGATTCCTGAATTATTGCAATGGACTGCAACTCGAAAAATATTCTCCGTAGCTCGCCGTAGAAACCGAATTTCCCGCTCGTTATTCATTTTCCTCACGCCATACTGGCGGCATGAAAAAACAACACGGCTACACGCTTCTCGAAACCCTGATTACGATGCTGATCGTCGCGGCGCTTGGAGCATCAGGTCTTTATGGCTGGCAGCGCTGGCAGCAACAACAGCGCCTGTGGCAAACCGCCTGCCAGGTCCGGGATTACCTGCTGCAACTGCGTGAAGATGCTAACTGGCGTAACCGCGATCACGTGATAAGCGTGATTCGGGATGGCGCATCGTGGTGCTTTGTCAGCTCTGCGGCTTCGCAAGATGTGTGCAAACCCGCTTCACCTTTGGTGTTTACACCGCTCTGGGACGATGTCGAGTTGGCAGAGATAACGCCTTCACTGGCCTTTTTTGGTCTGCGCAATACGGCATGGGCCGGACATATCCGCCTGAAAAATACGGCAGGGGAATGGCGGGTGGTGGTATCTGGTTGGGGGCGAATCAGGCTTTGCGAACGCGATGAGGCCCGGTTATGTCAGTAAAGGAACGGGGATTTTCACTGCTGGAGGTACTCATTGCGATGGCGATTAGCAGCGTTTTACTGCTTAGCTCAGCGCAATTTTTACCGGCGCTACAGCGAGAGATTCTGCGCAATACGAGCCAGTTGGCGCTGGAAGATGAAATATGGCAGCGGGTCTATACCGTGGCTAAGCACCTTCAGCGGGCAGGGTATTGCCGGGGAAACTGTGGCGGAGAGGGACTGGTGATATCGGCTAAGGGGGACTGTGTTATTGCCCGCTGGGATGCTAACAGCAACGGCGTTTGGGACAGCAGTTCCGCTAAAGAGGCTGATGCTATCGGGTTTCGTTTACAGGACAAGGTGCTGGAGACCCTGCGGGGAGCAACTGACTGTAATGGAAAAGGGTGGGAGAAAATGACCGATCCAGCCACGATACAGATTGAGGCATTTCAGGTTGAACGCCTGAAGATCAGCGGATATTCCCCGCTCCTTACGCTGCGTTTGCGCGGAGTGAACAATGTCGAACCACAAAAGGTTATTGAAGCCGTGTACAGCGTTACGGGATTCAACCTGTGAACCGCGAGAGAGGCGCTTCATCTCTGGCGATGGTCCTGTTGCTGCTGGTGCTCGGTAGTCTTCTGCTGCAAGGCGCTAGCAGACAGGAGGCCAGTTTTGCTTCACGAGTGGTGACGCAAAGCCAGGCGCTGCAGCGTCAGGCGACGGTGCAATCCGCGTTGGAATGGGGACGTATGCAGCCCTGGCGCATACAACCCGCCGTACAGTGTCGGCGCGATACCATGAAGGATGCCGCGGTTTGCCTGCGCCTGCTTACTAATAATTTCGTGCTGCTTATTGCTCACTATGAAGGGGTGTCTCTATGGCGTCAGGGAGCGGTTATCGATGGCAACATCGCCTTCTCGGCCAATGGCTGGAGCGATTTTTGCCCGTTAAAGGAGCAGGCGTTATGTCAGATCCCCTGAACAGACAGCGTGGCTTTAGCCTGCCGGAAGTGATGCTGGCAATGGTACTGATGATAATGATTGTGACCGCGTTGTCGGGATACCAGCGGGCGCTGATGAACAGCTTTATCATCAGAAACCAGTACCAACAACTCTGGCGTCATGCCTGGCAGCAAACCCAGCTGTATCAGTTTTCATCACCGTTGGACTGGCAGGTTAACCGAATGCAGACAACGAGAGCGGGATGTGTCAGCATCAACGTTAAAATATCTTCACCCCTGGGCAGGCAGGGTCAGATGACGCGTCTGCATTGCCCGAATCGTCAGTAGTCAGGAGTCGCTATGTTAAGGGTCTACCACTCCAATCGTCTGGATGTGCTGGAAGCGTTAATGGAATTTATCGTTGAGCGCGAGCGGCTGGACGACCCCTTTGAACCTGAGATGATCCTGGTTCAAAGTACCGGCATGGCGCAGTGGCTACAAATGACCCTTGCACAGAAGTTTAGTATTGCCGCCAACATCGATTTTCCGCTGCCTGCGAGTTTTATCTGGGATATGTTTGTGCGCGTGCTGCCGGATATCCCGAAAGAGAGCGCGTTTAGCAAACAGAGCATGAGTTGGAAGTTGATGACGCTGTTGCCGCAGTTACTGGATGGCGATGATTTCGCATTGCTGCGCCACTATCTGACGGACGACACCGATAAGCGCAAGCTGTTTCAGCTTTCCTCGCGCGCTGCTGACCTTTTTGACCAGTATTTAGTCTACCGCCCTGACTGGTTGACCCAGTGGGAAGCCGGGCGACTGGTTGACGGACTTGGCGAGTCTCAGGCCTGGCAGGCCCCGTTGTGGAAAGCGCTGGTGGAATACACTGAGGAATTGGGCCAGCCGCGCTGGCATCGTGCCAATTTATACCAACGTTTTATTCAGACCCTGGAAAGTGCGTCCGAGTGCCCGCAGGGACTGCCTTCTCGCGTCTTTATTTGCGGTATTTCGGCGCTGCCGCCGGTTTATTTGCAGGCATTGCAGGCGCTGGGTAAGCACATTGATATTCATCTGCTGTTTACCAACCCTTGTCGCTACTACTGGGGGGATATAAAAGATCCCGCCTGGCTGGCGAAGCTGATGGCGCGTCAGCGTCGGCACAGCTTTGAAGAACGCCATCTGCCGTTGTTTCGTGACAGTCAGAAAGCTGAAGGATTATTTAATAGCGATGGCGAACAGGATGTGGGCAACCCGATGCTGGCCTCATGGGGCAAACTGGGGCGCGATTACATTTACCTGCTTTCAGAGCTAGAGAATAGTCAGGAGCTGGATGCGTTCGTCGATATTACGCCTGACAATCTTTTGCACAATATTCAATCGGATATTCTGGAGCTTGAAAGTCATGCTGTGGCGGGCGTTACGCTGGAAGAATATTCCCGGAGCGACAATAAACGCCGGCTTGAGCTGAACGATACCAGCGTGACTTTCCATGTCTGCCATAGCCCACAGCGCGAGGTAGAAATTCTTCATGACCGCTTGCTGGCAATGCTGGAAGCGGATCCAACGCTGACGCCGCGCGATATTATCGTGATGGTGGCGGATATCGACAGCTACAGTCCATTCATTCAGTCGGTCTTTGGCAGCGCGCCAGCCGAGCGTTACTTACCTTACGCGATTTCCGACCGTCGGGCGCGCCAGTCTCATCCCGTCTTACAGGCCTTTATTAGCCTGCTGTCGCTGCCGGATAGCCGTTTTGTCTCAGAGGATGTCCTGGCGTTACTGGATGTTCCCGTGCTGGCGGCGCGTTTCAATATCGATGAAGAGGGGCTGCGCTATCTTCGCTTATGGGTCAATGAATCCGGTATTCGCTGGGGAATTGACGACGATAACGTGCGTGAGCTGGAGCTTCCGCCTACAGGTCAGCATACCTGGCAATTTGGTTTAACGCGTATGCTGCTCGGCTACGCGATGGAAAGCGCGCAGGGCGAGTGGCAATCGGTATTGCCTTACGATGAGTCCAGCGGATTGATTGCCGAGCTGGTTGGGCATCTGGCCTCGTTGCTGATGCAGCTCAATCTTTGGCGTAGAGGGTTAGCGCAGGAACGACCGCTGGAAGAATGGCTACCTGTTTGCCGGGACATGCTTAATGATTTCTTCCTGCCGGACGCGGATACCGAAGCGGCGATGACGCTGATTGAACAGCAGTGGCAGGCCATTATCACTGAAGGTTTGGGAGCCGAGTATGGCGAGGCCGTACCGCTCTCTCTGTTACGTGATGAGCTGGCGCAGCGTCTTGACCAGGAGCGCATCAGCCAGCGCTTCCTGGCGGGGCCCGTTAACATTTGTACGCTGATGCCGATGCGTTCTATTCCTTTCAAGGTGGTGTGCCTGCTGGGCATGAACGATGGCGTTTATCCGCGCCAGCTTGCGCCGCTGGGCTTTGATTTAATGAGCCAAAAACCGATGCGGGGCGATCGTAGTCGTCGCGATGATGACCGCTATCTGTTCCTCGAAGCATTGATTTCGGCACAGCAAACGCTCTATATCAGCTACATTGGCCGATCCATTCAGGACAACAGCGAGCGCTTCCCGTCGGTTCTGGTACAGGAATTGATGGACTACATTGGGCAAAGCCACTATCTGCCGGGCGATGAATCGTTAACCTGCGATCAAAGCGAGGCCCGGGTAAAAGCGCACGTTACCCGTTTGCATACCCGTATGCCCTTTGATGCACAAAACTATCTACCGGGTGAACAGCAAAGCTATGCCCGGGAATGGCTGCCTGCGGCGAGTCTGTCAGGAAAAGCGCACTCGGACTTTGTACAGCCTCTGCCCTTTGAGATACCCGAAACGCTGACGCTGGAAACGCTGCAGCGATTTTGGGCTCATCCGGTACGCGCCTTTTTCCAGATGCGTTTGAGGGTTAATTTCCGCTCTGAAGAGAGTGAGATCCCCGATACGGAACCTTTCACCCTTGAAGGATTAACCCGCTATCAACTTAATCAGCAATTGCTTAATACGCTGGTTGAAGAGAACGATGCTGAACGGCTGTTCCGCCGTTTTCGTGCGGCGGGCGCGCTACCCTATGGGCCATTTGGCGAAATTCTGTGGGATACGCAGCGTCAGGAGATGCAGTCGCTGGCTGAACGCATTATCGCCTGTCGCCAGCCCTGTCAGAGCATGGAAATCGATCTTAACTGTAACGGCGTGCAAATCACCGGTTGGCTGCCGCAGGTACAAGAGGACGGTTTGTTGCGCTGGCGCCCATCTTTGATAAGCATTGCGCAAGGTGTGCAACTTTGGCTGGAACATCTTGTCTATTGTGCCAGTGGCGGTATGGGAGAGAGCCGGTTGTTCCTGCGTAAAGACGGGGAATGGCGTTTTCCGCCGCTGGATGCAGAACAGGCGTTACTGTACCTGTCGCAACTCATTGAGGGGTATCGGGAAGGCATGTCGTCACCGTTGCTGGTGTTGCCCGAAAGCGGCGGTGCATGGATAAAAACCTGTTATGACGCCGCAAATGATGCCATGTTAGATGACGATGCAACGTTGCAAAAAGCGCGCAGTAAGTTTCTGCAGGCCTATGAAGGCAACATGATAGTACGAGGTGAAGGCGACGACATCTGGTATCAGCGTCTTTGGCGACAACTGGATGCTGATACGCTGGAGACCATTGTTTTACAGTCTCAGCACTACCTGTTACCGATTTTTCGCTTTAATCAGTCATGATGATTGTATAAAAATTGCGCAACTCGATGGCTTCATCTATGATGCGCATTCTGTCACGGACTGATTCTTATAAAGAGAAGATGCTGGCTCGTTCAGCACAGAGTCTTGCCCTGTTCAGACCACGTATTCATACGTGCTTTGCAGTGAACAGGTGAATACGTTAATGATGAGGTTTGTGAATGCCCCGCAGCACCTGGTTCAGCGCATTACTGTTGTTCGTCGCCCTTTGGGTTCCCGTAAGTCAGGCAGATACCGGTTGGCAGCCTTTAGCTGAAACCATCCGTAAAAGCGATAAAGACACCCGTCAGTATCAGGCCGTGCGCCTTGATAATGGCATGGTCGTGCTGCTGGTATCCGATCCTCAGGCCGTGAAATCCCTTTCTGCACTGGTCGTCCCCGTGGGCTCGCTGGAAGATCCGGACGATCATCAGGGGCTGGCGCATTATCTTGAACACATGTGCCTGATGGGCTCGAAAAAATACCCGCAGCCGGACAGCCTGGCTGAATTCCTGAAAATGCATGGCGGCAGCCACAATGCCAGCACAGCGCCTTATCGTACGGCCTTCTATCTTGAAGTCGAAAACGACGCGCTGGTGGGGGCAGTGGATCGTCTGGCGGACGCTATTGCCGATCCGTTACTGGATAAAAAATATGCCGACCGTGAGCGTAACGCGGTTAACTCCGAGCTGACGCTGGCGCGTACCCGAGACGGGATGCGTATGGCGCAGGTGAGCGCTGAGACCATCAACCCGGCGCACCCAGGCTCGCGTTTCTCCGGCGGAAATCTCGAGACATTAAGCGATAAACCGGGTAACCCGGTGGTGCAGGCATTACAAAATTTTCATGAAAAGTACTACTCCGCGAACCTGATGAAGGCAGTGATTTATAGTAATAAACCGCTGCCAGAGCTGGCGCGGATAGCGGCTGACACCTTTGGACGCGTACCGAACAGAAATATCGCAAAACCTGAAATTACCGTACCGGTAGTCACCGACGCGCAAAAGGGCGTCATCATCCACTATGTTCCGGCAATGCCGCGTAAAGTGCTGCGCGTCGAGTTTCGTATCGATAACAACAGCGCGCAGTTCCGCAGTAAAACCGATGAACTGGTGACCTACCTGATTGGCAATCGTAGCCCGGGCACGTTGTCTGACTGGCTGCAAAAGCAGGGCCTGGTTGAAGGTATTCGCGCAGACTCCGATCCGGTGGTCAACGGGAACAGCGGCGTGTTAGCCATTTCCGCGACGTTAACCGACAAGGGGCTGGCGAACCGCGATGAAGTTGTTGCGGCAATCTTTAGCTACCTCAATTTGTTACGCGAGAAAGGCGTCGATAAACGTTATTTTGACGAGCTGGCGCACGTGCTGGATCTGGATTTCCGTTATCCCTCCATCACCCGTGATATGGACTACGTGGAATGGTTGGCTGATACCATGATCCGTGTTCCCGTCGAACATACGCTGGATGCGGTGAATATTGCTGACCAGTACGATGCGAAAGCCGTTGAGCAACGCCTGGCAATGATGACGCCGCAGAATGCGCGTATCTGGTATATCAGCGCGAAAGAACCGCATAATAAAACCGCGTATTTTGTCGATGCGCCTTACCAGGTGGATAAGATCAGCGACAAAACCTTTGCCGACTGGCAGCAAAAAGCGCAGGGCATTGCGCTGTCTTTACCGGAGTTAAACCCCTACATTCCGGATGATTTCACACTGATTAAAACGGATAAAAAATACGCCCACCCGGAACTGATTGTTGATGAGCCGGATTTACGTGTGGTGTATGCGCCGAGCCAGTATTTTGCCAGTGAGCCGAAGGCTGACGTTAGCGCGATCCTGCGTAACCCGAAAGCCATGGACAGCGCGCGCAACCAGGTTTTATTCGCACTTAACGATTACCTGGCGGGGATTGCGCTCGATCAGTTAAGCAACCAGGCGTCGGTAGGTGGAATTGGTTTCTCAACCAATGCTAACAATGGGTTGATGCTTAACGCCAACGGCTACACCCAACGTCTGCCGCAGCTTTTTCAGGCGCTGCTGAGCGGCTATTTCAGCTACACCTCAACGGATGAACTGCTGGAACAGGCAAAATCGTGGTATGCGCAGATGATGGATTCCGCAGAGAAGGGGAAAGCCTACGATCAGGCCATTATGCCGGTGCAGATGCTTTCTCAGGTACCGTATTTCTCACGTGATGAACGCCGTAAGCTGCTGCCTTCTATCACCCTGAAAGAGGTGATGACCTACCGCGACGCCTTAAAAACCGGTGCGCGGCCTGAATTCCTGGTAATTGGTAATATGAGCGCAGCTCAGGCGACAACCATGGCGCGGGATATCCAGCAACAGCTTGGCGCTAACGGGTCACAGTGGTGTCGCAATAAAGATGTGGTGGTGGACAAGAAGCAGTCCGTTATCTTTGAAAAAGCAGGTAGCAGCACGGATTCTGCGCTGGCGGCCGTATTTGTGCCAACCGGATACGATGAATACGCCAGTTCAGCCTACAGCGCCATGTTAGGGCAGATTGTTCAGCCGTGGTTCTACAATCAACTGCGTACTGAAGAACAGTTAGGCTACGCCGTATTTGCATTCCCAATGAGCGTTGGCCGTCAGTGGGGAATGGGGTTCCTGCTGCAAAGCAGCGATAAGCAGCCGTCTTACCTCTGGGAGCGTTATAAAGCGTTCTTCCCGACGGCGGAAGCGAAGCTGCGGGCGATGAAACCTGAAGAGTTTGCGCAAATTCAGCAGGCGATTATTGCGCAAATGCTGCAGGCGCCGCAAACGCTGGGGGCTGAAGCCTCGCAGTTAAGCAAAGATTTTGATCGCGGTAATATGCGCTTCGATTCACGTGATAAAATAGTGGCTCAGATTAAACTGCTGACGCCGCAAAAACTTGCCGATTTCTTCCATCAGGCGGTGGTTGAGCCGCAAGGCATGGCGATACTGTCACAGGTTTCCGGCAGTCAGAACGGGAAAGCAGAATATGTGCACCCGGAAGGCTGGAAAGTGTGGCAGACCGTCAGCGCGTTGCAGCAAACCTTACCCCTGATGAGTGATAAGAATGAATGATGCCGCTGAGTCCCTTGATCCACTGCGCTTGCCCCTGACGGGCGAGCGCCTGATTGAAGCCTCTGCGGGCACCGGTAAAACCTTTACCATCGCCGCTCTGTATTTACGTTTACTGCTTGGACTGGGCGGCGCTGCCGCCTTTCCTCGTCCTCTGACCGTCGAAGAACTGCTGGTGGTCACCTTCACCGAGGCGGCCACCGAAGAGCTGCGAGGTCGAATTCGTAGCAACATTCATGAACTGCGAATTGCCTGCCTGCGTGAAACCACCGACAACCCGCTATACGCCCGTTTGTTAGATGAAATCGCCGATAAAAAACAGGCCGCTCAGTGGCTGCTACTGGCTGAAAGACAGATGGATGAAGCGGCAGTGTTTACCATCCACGGTTTTTGTCAGCGTATGCTCAGTCTCAACGCCTTTGAATCAGGCATGCTGTTCGAACAGCAACTGATAGAAGATGAATCGCTGCTGCGCTATCAGGCCTGTGCGGACTTCTGGCGTCGACACTGCTACCCGCTGCCCCGCGACATTGCGCAGGTGATTTTTGAAACGTGGAAAGGACCGCAGGCGCTGCTGAGGGATATCGATCGCTATCTGCAGGGGGAAGCACCAGTTATCAAGGCTCCGCCGTCCGATGACGAAACGCTGGCCTCCCGGCACGAACAAATTCTCGCGCGCATTAATCAAATCAAGCAGCAGTGGCGCGATTGCGTTGATGAGCTGGACGGCCTGTTGGAAGCCTCCGGGATCGATCGGCGTAAATTTAATCGCGGTAACCAGGGGAAGTGGATCGAAAAGATCAGCGCGTGGGCGCAGGAAGAAACTCAAAGTTACCAGCTTCCTGACGCGCTGGAGAAATTCTCACAGCGTTTTCTGGAAGAGCGCACTAAAGCGGGCGGGATAACTCCTCAGCACCCGCTGTTTGTCGCTATTGATGAACTGCTTAGCGAACCGTTAACCCTGCGGGATCTGGTGATCACCCGGGCGCTGGCGGAGATCCGCACGGCGGTTGCCGAAGAGAAACGACGCCGCGGTGAGCTGGGTTTTGACGATATGCTTAGCCGTCTGGATGCGGCGTTGCGCAGTGAAAGCGGCGATGCGCTGGCGACGGCGATTCGTACCCGTTTTCCGGTCGCGATGATCGATGAATTTCAGGATACCGATCCGCAGCAGTACCGTATTTTTCGCCGGATCTGGCAGCATCAGCCGGATACTGCACTGCTGCTGATTGGCGATCCGAAACAGGCGATTTACGCGTTTCGCGGCGCGGATATCTTCACCTATATGAAGGCGCGCAGCGAAGTCAGCGCACACTATACGCTCGATACCAACTGGCGTTCGGCCCCTGGCATGGTCAATAGCGTGAATACGCTTTTCAGCCAGATGGACGACGCCTTTATGTTCCGCGAAATCCCCTTCAGCCCGGTAAAATCTGCAGAAAAAAACCAGGCGCTTCAGTTTGTTTTACACGGTGAAACGCAACCCGCTATGAGTATGTGGCTGATGGAAGGGGAAAGCTGTGGCGTAGGCGACTATCAGAACTACATGGCCCAGGTGTGCGCCACGCAAATTCGCGACTGGCTTAAGGCCGGGCATTCTGGCGCGGCGCAACTGGTCAGTGGTAAAACATCCAGTCCGGTACGCGCGTCGGACATCAGCGTATTGGTTCGTAGCCGCCAGGAAGCGGCGCTGGTCCGTGATGCGCTGACCCAACTGGCCATTCCCTCCGTCTACCTCTCTAACCGTGACAGCGTGTTTGAAACGCTGGAGGCGCAGGAGTTGCTGTGGGTGCTGCAGGCGGTGATGACCCCGGAGCGTGAGAATACGCTGCGTAGCGCGCTGGCGACCTCGATGATGGGGCTGAATGCGCAGGATCTTGAAGCGTTAAATAACGACGAAAATGCCTGGGATGCGGTGGTCGAAGAGTTCGATGGCTATCGTCAGATCTGGCATAAACGCGGCGTGATGCCGATGCTACGCGCGCTGATGGCAGCCCGCCAGATTGCGGAAAACCTGCTGGCGACGGCGGGGGGCGAACGCCGCCTGACAGACATTCTACACATCAGCGAACTGTTGCAGGAAGCGGGGTCGCAACTGGAAAGTGAGCATGCGCTGGTGCGCTGGTTATCCCAGCATATTCTTGAACCCGACAGCAACGCGTCCAGCCAGCAGCTCAGGCTGGAAAGCGACAAGCATCTGGTCAAAATCGTCACCATCCATAAATCGAAAGGGCTGGAGTATCCGCTGGTTTGGCTGCCGTTTATCACCAATTTCCGTGTCCAGGATCAGGCTTTCTACCACGATCGCAGCTCTTTTGAAGCTGTGCTGGATCTCAGCGATGCCGAGGAGAGCGTTGAGCTGGCCGAAGCGGAACGCCTGGCGGAAGACCTGCGTTTGCTTTATGTCGCGCTAACCCGTTCGGTATGGCACTGCAGCCTTGGCGTTGCGCCGTTGGTGCGACGCCGGGGCGATAAAAAAGGGGATACCGATGTGCATCAGAGTGCCCTTGGCCACCTGTTGCAAAAAGGCGAGCCGATGGATGCTGCGGGTCTGCGTGGTGCGATTGAAGCGCTTTGCAGCAACGATATTGCCTGCCAGACGCCTGCGCAGCCTGACGGTGAACCCTGGCAGGTTACGCAGGCTGTTAGCAGCGAACTGAGTGCGAAAATACTGCGGCGTACGCCCGGCGATAGCTGGCGAGTGACCAGTTATTCCGGTCTGCAACAGCGGGGACATGGTATCGCGCAGGATCTGATCCCGCGACTCGATATCGATGCCGCAGGCGTCGGTGAGGTTATTGAAGAGTCAGGACTTACACCGCATCAGTTCCCGCGCGGCGCTTCGCCGGGTACGTTCTTGCATAGCCTGTTTGAAGATCTCGATTTTACGCAACCGGTGGATCCGCATTGGGTCGAAGAGCAACTAGCGTTGGGGGGTTATGACGCGCACTGGACGCCGGTTTTGACCGAATGGCTGGACGCCATTTTGCAAGCGCCTCTCAACGAGACGGGCGTGAGTTTGAGCCATCTTTCCGCGCGTGAAAAACAGGTGGAGATGGAGTTTTATCTGCCGATTTCGCAGCCGCTGATGGCCAACCAACTTGATGCGTTGATTCGTCAGTACGATCCGCTCTCGGCGGGGTGCCCTGCGCTGGAATTTATGCAGGTGCGTGGCATGCTGAAAGGGTTTATTGACCTGGTATTCCGCCACCAGGGGCGTTATTACCTGCTCGATTACAAATCGAACTGGCTGGGCGAAGACAGCTCAGCCTATACGCAGCAGGCGATGGCCTCTGCCATGCAGGCGCATCGCTACGACCTGCAGTATCAACTTTATACCCTGGCGCTGCATCGCTACTTGCGCCATCGCATTGCTGATTACGATTATGAACGTCATTTTGGCGGCGTTATTTATCTCTTCCTGCGTGGCGTTGACAGTGAGAATCCGCAGCAGGGAATTTACGCGACCCGACCTGACGGGGAGTTGATCGCCTTGATGGATGAGTTGTTTGCTGGTGCGCTGCTGGAGGAGATGTCATGACAATCCAGAAACGATTACTGGAAGCCGTTGAGCAAAAGCAGCTCAGGCCTCTGGATGCTCAGTTTGCGCTGGCGGTTGCCGGAAATGATAACCCTGCCGTTGCGCTGGCTGCGGCGTTGCTCAGCCGCGAAGCAGGTGAAGGACACGTCTGCTTACCGCTTTCACGGTTATCCCTGAGTGAGGACGCGCATCCTCTGTTAAGCGGCTGGCTCGCTGAAGCGGGAGAGCCTGAGAACTGGGCGGACTGCCTGCTGGCTTCCGGGGCGGTAAGCCGTGGCGATCAACCCACGCCGCTGGTGCTGTATGGCGATCGCCTGTACCTGAACCGGATGTGGCATAACGAACGCGCGGTGGCGCGCTTTTTCAGTGAGGTAAACCACGCCATTGAGGTGGACGAACAACGCCTGACCCATACGCTGGAGGCGCTGTTTCCGCCATCAGAGGGAGTTAACTGGCAAAAAGTGGCCGCTGCTGTAGCGCTGACCCGTCGTATATCGGTGATCTCCGGCGGGCCGGGAACCGGAAAAACGACAACGGTTGCGAGGCTGCTGGCGGCATTGATTCAGATGGCGGACGGTGAACGCTGTCGTATTCGACTGGCAGCGCCAACGGGAAAGGCGGCAGCGCGCCTGACCTCCTCGCTGGGTGCGGCACTGCGAGAGCTACCGCTAACCGATGAGCAAAAGAAACGCATTCCCGATGACGCCAGTACGCTGCATCGATTATTAGGCGCTCAGCCTGGCAGTCAGCGCCTGCGTCATCATGCGGGAAACCCGCTGCATCTGGATGTGCTGGTGGTGGATGAAGCTTCGATGATCGATTTGCCGATGATGTCGCGCCTTATCGATGCGCTGCCGCCGCACGGGCGGGTGATTTTTCTGGGCGATCGCGACCAGCTCGCTTCTGTCGAGGCGGGGGCGGTGCTGGGGGATATCTGTGCTTTCGTCAGTGACGGGTTTACCCCGGAACGCGCCCGCCAGCTCAGTCGCCTGACCGGAAGCGCTATTCCGGCAGGGCCGGGAACTCAGGCGGCAGCTCTGCGCGACAGTCTGTGCCTGCTGCAAAAGAGCTACCGTTTTGGCAGCGATTCCGGAATTGGTCAGTTGGCTGCTGCGATTAATCGCGGCGACAAAGCTGCGATAAAAACGGTTTTCCAGCAGGGATTTAGCGACATCGAAAAATGCACGTTACACAGCAGCGAGGATTATGCCGCAATGCTGGATGAGGCGTTGGCGGGCTATGGGCACTATCTGGATTTACTGCGCGAGGGTGCCGAGCCGGATGCTGTCATTCAGGCCTTCAATGAGTATCAACTGCTATGTGCCCTGCGGGAAGGGCCGTTTGGCGTGGGCGGTTTGAATGAACGCATCGAGCAGGTGATGGCGCAAAAACGTAAAATTCATCGTTCACCGCATAGCCGCTGGTATGAGGGAAGGCCGGTGATGATCGCGCGCAATGACAGTTCGCTGGGATTATTTAACGGCGATATCGGTATTGCCCTCGATCGTGGACAGGGCCTGAGGGTGTGGTTTACGCTGCCGGACGGTGCTATCAAATCGGTGCAACCCAGCCGCTTGCCAGAGCATGAAACCACCTGGGCGATGACGGTGCATAAATCGCAGGGATCCGAGTTTGACCACGCGGCGTTGATTTTACCCAGCCAGCATTCACCCGTGGTTACCCGCGAGCTGGTCTATACCGCCGTTACCCGCGCGCGTCGCCGTCTGTCGCTGTATGCCGATGAGCGGATACTGAGTGGCGCCGTTGCCACCCGCACCGAACGTCGCAGCGGATTGTCGTCATTATTTAATGACGGCATGATGTAGATGTAGGCCGGATAAGGCAGTTATGCCGCATCCGGCAACGACTCTTACCCCAAATCCGCCATCAGCACTTTTGACCGCCGCTGATAGTTGTACATCTCTTTCTTGCTTTCCGGCAGCAGGTCGATATCCACCGGCGTGAAACCGCGCTCCTGGAACCAGTGGATGCTGCGCGTGGTCAGCACAAACAGCTTGCTTAGCCCCATTTGCCGGGCCTGCGCGGCGATCCGTTCCAGCAACACTTCCCCGCGCGACGAACTACGGTAGTCCGGATGCACCGCCACGCACGCCATCTCGCCAATTCTCTCTTCCGGGAAAGGATACAGAGCGGCGCAGGCGATGGTCAGGTTATCACGCTGAATAATCGTGAATTTGTCGATCTCCATTTCCAGTTGTTCACGGGAGCGGCGGACCAGAATACCCTGCTGCTCCAGCGGGCGGATCAGCTCCAGAATCCCGCCGATATCGTTAATGGTGGCGCGACGGATCTGCTCGGCGCTTTCCATTACGATCTGTGTACCGATCCCGTCGCGGGAGAACAGTTCCTGCAGCAAGGCGCCATCTTCCTGATAGCTGATCAGATGGCAGCGGCGTACGCCACTGCGGCAGGCTTTCACCGCCCCGCGCAGGAAGCGCACCGTGCCGGAGCTGTAATCGCCTTTCTCTTCCTGCAACTCAACGCGAGCCTGGGCTTCGTTAGGAAACAGCTCGGAAATAATATCGCCATCATCGTTGGTGACGCCCTGAGACGAGCAAAACCCGATCATTTTCTCCGCCTTCAGTTTGATAGCCAACTGTGTGGCGACCTCTTCTGACGTCAGGTTAAAGCTCTCACCGGTGACGGAAACGGCGACCGGCCCCAGCAGCACAATCGCGCCGCTGTCTAACTGGCGGTGAATGGCATCTTCATCAATACGACGAATACGCCCGCTATGGCAGTAATCTACGCCGTCATCAACGCCCAGTGGCTGAGAGATAATAAAATTACCGCTGACCACGTTGATGTGTGCACCTTGCAGTGGCGTATTATTCAGGCTCATCGACAGGCGGGCGGTAATATCAAGCTGAAGTAATCCCGCAGCCTGTTTGACCAGCTCGAGCGTTTTAGCGTCGGTAACGCGCGTATTTTTGTGGTACACCGGTTCATGATGATGCGCCGCAAGGTTGGCATCAATCTGCGGTCGTGCGCCATAGACCACGACGAGGCGGATGCCGAGGCTATGAAGAAGACCAATGTCATTGACGATACTGGAAAAGTTTTCATGCTCGATGGCTTCGCCGCCCAGCATAATGACAAACGTTTTTCCCCGATGGGTATTGATATAGGGAACAGAATGGCGGAATCCCTGTACCAGTTCGGTTCTACGCTCCTTCACCACGGCACACCCTCATTGCATGATTATTCGTAATTTGTGTATTTTTATTCTGTTTTGGCGCTGTGCGCAAGCGTAATTTTTACCCATCCCGAAGATTTATCTCAGTAATGCCGTGAATATAAAAAGAATGTTTACCCTTTTATTGATGACAGATTATGCGTCATTCGCTAAAGTTTCCGGTCAATTCGGACGTTTTACGTATTACCTCAATAAAGATTTCTTTTGCTCGGGAGAAGCATGTCGGGATCCAATTCAGCAATCAGTCGCCGCCGTTTACTGAAAGGTGCGGGTGCTATGTGGCTTTTGAGCGTCAGCCAGGTCGGTCTGGCTGCCGTGAGTCAGGTCGTTGCCGTTCGTGTCTGGCCTGCGTCCAGCTATACCCGCGTCACGGTAGAATCTAACCGTCTGCTGAAATACAAACAGTTTGCCCTGAGTAATCCTGAGCGTGTGGTTGTGGATATTGAAGGCGTTAACTTGAACTCGGTGCTTAAGGGCATTGGTACGCAGATCCGTCCTGACGATCCGTATATTAAGTCGGCGCGTGTTGGGCAGTTTGACCCACAGACCGTGCGGATGGTGTTCGAGCTGAAACAGAACGTGAAGCCGCAACTTTTTGCGCTGGCTCCGGTGGCTGGCTTTAAAGAACGTCTGGTGATGGATCTCTATCCTGCGAATGCCCAGGATGTTCAGGATCCGTTGCTGGCGTTGCTGGAAGATTACAACAAGGGCGATCTGGATAAACAGGTGCCGCCTGCGCAAAGTGGCCCGCAGCCTGGTAAAGCGGGGCGCGATCGTCCGATTGTCATTATGCTGGACCCTGGCCACGGTGGAGAGGATTCCGGTGCGGTGGGGAAATACAAGACGCGTGAAAAAGATGTGGTACTGCAGATTGCCCGCCGCCTGCGAGCCCTCATAGAGAAAGAGGGCAACATGAAGGTCTTTATGACGCGAAATGAAGATATCTTCATTCCGCTTAAAGTCCGCGTGGCGAAAGCGCAGAAGCAGCGTGCAGACCTGTTTGTCTCTATTCACGCCGATGCCTTTACCAGCAGACAGCCCAGCGGTTCGTCGGTGTTTGCGCTCTCAACCAAAGGCGCCACCAGTACCGCCGCGAAATATCTGGCGCAGACCCAGAACGCCTCGGATCTCATCGGTGGCGTCAGCAAAAGCGGTGACCGTTATGTCGACCACACCATGTTCGACATGGTGCAATCGCTGACCATCGCCGACAGCCTGAAGTTTGGTAAAGCGGTATTGAACAAGCTTGGAAAAATCAATAACCTACATAAAAATCAGGTTGAACAGGCCGGGTTTGCGGTGCTAAAAGCGCCGGATATCCCATCCATTCTGGTAGAAACGGCATTTATCAGTAACGTTGAGGAAGAGCGCAAACTCAAAACGGCGACCTTCCAGCAGGAAGTTGCAGAGTCGATTCTGGCGGGGATTAAAGCCTACTTTGCCGATGGGGCGACGCTGGCGAGAAGGGGATAACAAAAAAGCGCTGAAAAGCGCTTTTTTTATGGGCGACAGAAACAAAAAAACACCCGTTAAGGTGTTTAATGTGTTGGTTGCGGGGGCCGGATTTGAACCGACGACCTTCGGGTTATGAGCCCGACGAGCTACCAGGCTGCTCCACCCCGCGTC
>NZ_JAOWDP010000066.1:0-161269 GCF_030334595.1 Citrobacter sp. Ce104 | reverse complement strand
GACGACCTTCGGGTTATGAGCCCGACGAGCTACCAGGCTGCTCCACCCCGCGTCCGTGGATGCGCACTATACTCTGCTCGCATTTTCATGCAACCCTTTTTTCACCTTGATCACGTTTTTAGGGTGAAAATGAACAAAAACAACGCATTCTGGATTATTTTTTGCTCAAAATTTGCGTCGGGGTATGTATACGCATTTCATTAGGTACGGGGGTTTGTTATCTTCGTCTCGCATTCAGGCAACATAAGACGAGAACAATGAAAGGACGTTGGGCAAAATATCTTCTGGCGGGAGCAGTAGTCGCGATGCTCGCCGCGTGTTCCTCAAAACCCACCGATCGTGGGCAGCAGTATAAAGACGGGAAATTTACCCAGCCTTTCTCACTGGTGAACCAGCCTGATGCGGTTGGCGCACCAATCAATGCCGGTGATTTCGCCGAGCAGGTTAATCAAATTCGCAGCGCTTCGCCGCGTTTGTACGGTAACCAGAGCAACGTCTACAACGCTATCCAGCAATGGCTACGCGCGGGCGGTGATACGCGCAGTATGCGCCAGTTTGGTATTGATGCCTGGCAAATGGAAGGGGCGGACAATTACGGTAACGTCCAGTTTACCGGTTACTACACGCCGGTGATTCAGGCGCGCCATACGCGTCAGGGCGAGTTTCAGTATCCTATCTATCGTATGCCGCCAAAACGTGGGCGCTTACCCTCTCGTGCCGAGATCTACGCTGGCGCGCTAAGCGATAATTACATTCTGGCGTACAGCAACTCCCTGATGGATAACTTCATTATGGATGTTCAGGGCAGTGGTTACATCGATTTTGGCGATGGCAGCCCACTCAACTTCTTTAGCTATTCCGGGAAAAACGGCCACGCCTATCGCAGTATCGGCAAAGTGCTTATCGACCGTGGCGAAGTGAAAAAAGAAGATATGTCGATGCAGGCCATTCGCCACTGGGGAGAAACGCACAGCGAGGCCGAAGTGCGTGAGCTGCTGGAGCAGAACCCATCGTTTGTCTTCTTTAAACCGCAATCTTTTGCTCCGGTAAAAGGGGCCAGCGCGGTACCGTTGATTGGCCGTGCATCCGTGGCTTCTGACCGTAGTATCATTCCTGCGGGCACAACGTTACTGGCGGAAGTTCCGTTACTGGACAACAACGGCAAGTTTACTGGTCAGTACGAACTGCGTCTGATGGTGGCGTTAGATGTGGGTGGGGCGATTAAAGGGCAACACTTCGATATCTACCAGGGCATTGGGGCTGACGCCGGACACCGTGCCGGGTGGTATAATCACTACGGTCGCGTATGGGTACTGAAAACAGCGCCGGGTGCGGGTAACGTTTTTAGCGGTTAATTGCCGGATGGCGCTTCGCTTATCCGGCCTACATTATTGAGTAGGCCTGATAAGGCGTAGCCGCCATCAGGCAGTGATGCAGTCATCAAGGGCGGTATTTGTCCGCTCTTTTTGTTTTCTATATTTGAGGTTCTATGTCTGTGGTAATCAGTGATGCCTGGCGCCAGCGTTTTGGCGGTACGGCGCGTCTGTATGGCGAAAATGCGTTGCAGCTGTTTGCCCAATCGCATGTTTGTGTGGTTGGAATTGGCGGAGTGGGGTCATGGGCGGCGGAAGCGCTGGCGCGTACCGGCATTGGTGCCATTACACTTATCGATATGGATGATGTGTGCGTCACCAATACTAACCGCCAGATCCATGCTCTGCGCGATAACGTCGGCCTGGCAAAAGCTGAAGTGATGGCAGAACGTATCCGCCAGATTAACCCGGAGTGCCGTGTTAGCGTGGTCGATGATTTTGTTACGCCAGAAAACGTTGCTGAGTATATGAGTGCGGGATTTTCGTATGTCATTGATGCGATTGATAGCGTGCGCCCAAAAGCGGCACTGATTGCTTATTGTCGGCGTAATAAAATTCCGCTGGTGACTACCGGCGGTGCTGGCGGGCAGATCGACCCGACGCAGATTCAGGTCGTTGATTTGGCAAAAACCATTCAGGATCCGCTGGCGGCTAAGCTACGTGAGCGGCTGAAAAGCGATTTTGGCGTAGTGAAAAACAGCAAAGGCAAACTGGGTGTGGACTGTGTGTTCTCGACCGAAGCGCTGGTTTACCCGCAGGCAGATGGCTCGGTATGTGCGATGAAAGCGACGGCGGAAGGGCCAAAACGTATGGATTGCGCGTCCGGATTTGGCGCAGCCACTATGGTGACCGCCACCTTTGGCTTTGTTGCCGTCTCACATGCGCTGAAGAAGATGATGGCGAAAGCGGCGCGCCAACTCTGATAGTGTCGGATAGCGCTGTGCTTATCCGACCTACGGTTCGTGCGGTGTTGTAGGCCGGATAAGACACATCAGCGCCGTCATTCGGCTTTCTGAGCAGCCTCAAGAATAGCTTCGTTAAGAGCATGCAGGCCCTGGCTACGCGAGGCGCTAAGCTGCGCGCGTAAACCCAGTTCGTCAAATAATGCCATGGGCGAGTGCGCCAGTAACTCGGCTGCGGTTTTACCTTCGACCGCCGTGAGTAATACCGCCAACAGCCCGCGTACTATGCGACCTTCGCTGTCGCCGAAGAAATGCAGAGTGCCATTCTCATGAAGGGTATGTCCCAACCAGACGCGGTTTTCGCAGCCCGCAATTTCTTTGGCCTGTGCTTTTAGCGTATCCGGAAGCGCCGGCAACTGCTTACCCAGCAGAATCAGCTGGCGATATTTATCCTCCCACTGAGTGAGCGGGATAAAGGTATTGCGTAACGTCTCTTCGGTTACGGTTGTGCCAAACGGGTGTCCGGCGAACAGAGGGCTTGTCATTAATCCACCAATATTTCCAGCGCGCGGTCCACGGCTGTGACCAGCGCATCCACATCACTTTGGGTATTATAAGGTGCAAATGAGGCGCGTAGCGTCCCGGATACGCCCAGTTCTGCCAGCAGCGGTTGCGCACAATGTTGCCCTGCGCGTAGCGCAATGCCATATTCGGCCAGCAGAGTGACCATGTCACTGTGATGAACACCAGCGAAATCAAAGGCTAGCAGACTGGAATCCTGGCAGCGGAAGGAACGAAAGCCGGGGCGTTTTGCCAGCGCATCTTCTGCCAGCGTCGCCAGACCCCGGCTCCAGTTTTCGGCCTGCGCAACGTCGACGTCCGCCAGCCATTCGAGCGCCGCGCTCAGCCCGATAACGCCAGCAACGTTAGGCGTACCGGCCTCCAGCTTCCATGGCGCTGCCTGGGGGGTGAAACCATCAAAACTGACTTCACTAATCATCTTGCCGCCGCCGAGCCAGGGAGACATCGCTTCCAGTAGTTCAGGTTTACCGTACAGCACGCCAATGCCGGTCGGGCCATACAGTTTGTGGCCCGAGAATGCATAGAAATCAATATCTAACTGCTGTACGTCAGCAGGGAAATGGACAATACCCTGGGCGCCATCAACCATCACCACCATGTCAGCCGCATGGGCGAGCGTGATGGCGCGGGCCAGATCCGGGCAACCGCCGGTGACGTTCGACATCTGCCCGAGCGCCAGAATGCGGCTGCGGGGAGTAATGAGTTGCGCGAGGTTTTCAACATCTGGCAATAAATGGGCATTGAGCGGCAGCCGGACTACCTTAGCTCCCGTTTGCTCCGCCACCATCAGCCAGGGCACGAGGTTGGCGTGATGTTCTGCCACGCTAACGATAATCTCATCGCCCGGTTGTAAGCGCGGTCGCGCATAGCTTTGGGCAACTATATTAATCGCCTCGGTCGTGCCGCGGGTCCAGACGATTGTTTTGTCATCCGGCGCATTAATCAGACTTGCGACTTTTCCCCGCGCGGCTTCATAGCGTGCGGTCAGGCGTTGTGCTTCGGCAAACTGGCTGCGATGGACGTTCCCGGCGCTCAGGCTATAAAACTGGTGGGTAGCTTCAATCACCGCCTGCGGCTTCAGCGCCGTAGCAGCGCTGTCGAGATAAACGCCAGCATCGTTGAGTGCGGGAAATTGGGCGCGAAACTGCGCGGGGTTAAAAGCGTTCATGGTATTCCTCAGTTCAGTAAACCGATCGTGGCGCAAAAATGGCGCTGATACAAGAGTTGTGCTAACCATCGGAATACTCTGGATATCCTGGCAAAGTCCGCGCAGTGTCTTATGCTAATTAGCGTTAGGCGAGCAATTTTGCCTGTTACGGAGTGTATTTTTAATAGCATAAATCGCTTTAAGGAGAAGAAGATGAAAAAGACTGCCGCAATTATCTCTGCTTGTATGCTGACTTTTGCCCTGAGCGCCTGTTCCGGTTCGAATTACGTGATGCACACCAACGATGGTCGATCAATCGTGTCTGATGGTAAGCCACAGACTGATAATGAAACGGGGATGATTTCGTATAAAGACGCTAACGGCAACAAACAGCAGATTAACCGTACCGATGTGAAAGAGATGGTAGAACTGGATAACTAACCAGTCGTCCATCGACAAAGAGTCGGACAAAAAAAAGCACCGCAAGTTGGCGGTGCTACATTAATCACTATGGACAGACAGGGTAAATGTACAGGAAGTGAAAAAGGGTAGCCTTGCTACCATGGTCTGAATCGCAGACCAATTGCAAACACAACAACACAACATCACAACCGTAAGCCAAAAGCCCACCAGAACACGCATTCCGATAAAACTTTTCGTTCCGGCTTCAGGAAGTGCCGCCACTATAGGTATTTGCTGGTAGAACCTCAACGGACAATTTATAATGGCTCAGATAAAAAAAACTAATAGGTTACAGCCTGTTAGATAATTGTTAAATTCATTTAACATCAAAGCCTAAAAGTCATGTCAAAACGATTACCACCCTTAAATGCGTTGCGTGTTTTTGATGCTGCAGCGCGTCATTTGAGCTTTACTCGCGCAGCAGAAGAGCTTTTTGTGACGCAGGCCGCAGTAAGTCATCAAATCAAGTCTCTTGAGGATTTCCTGGGGCTAAAGCTGTTTCGTCGACGCAATCGATCTTTGCTGTTAACGGAAGAAGGCCAAAGTTACTTCCTCGACATCAAAGAGATTTTTTCGCAATTAACCGACGCGACGCGTAAGCTTCAGGCTCGCAGCGCAAAAGGTGCGCTCACCGTTAGTTTATTGCCCAGTTTTGCGATCCAGTGGCTGGTGCCCAGACTCTCTAGCTTTAACTCAGCTTATCCGGGAATCGATGTCAGGATCCAGGCGGTGGACCGTCAGGAAGACAAACTGGCTGACGATGTTGATGTGGCGATTTTCTACGGACGCGGCAACTGGCCGGGTCTGCGCGTTGAAAAATTGTACGCTGAATATTTATTGCCGGTCTGCTCGCCGCTATTATTGACCGGTGATAAACCGCTGAAGGCGCCTGATGACCTGGCTAAGCACACATTATTGCACGATGCGTCGCGTCGTGACTGGCAAGCCTATACGCGTCAGCTTGGCCTGAATCATATCAACGTACAGCAGGGACCTATCTTCAGCCATAGCGCCATGGTGCTACAGGCTGCTATCCATGGACAGGGGGTTGCGCTGGCGAATAACGTCATGGCGCAATCCGAAATTGAAGCCGGACGTCTGGTTTGTCCGTTTAACGATGTTCTGGTCAGCAAAAACGCATTTTATCTGGTTTGTCATGACAGTCAGGCAGAACTGGGTAAAATAGCCGCCTTCCGTCAGTGGATTCTGGCGAAAGCGGCCACGGAACAAGAAAAATTCCGCTTTCGTTATGAACAATAATTTACGTAGGGTATTCACATGACCAGCCGTTTTATGCTGATTTTTGCCGCCATAAGTGGCTTTATCTTTGTGGCGTTGGGCGCCTTTGGGGCACATGTTCTGAGTAAAACCCTCGGTGTCGTTGAGATGGGGTGGATCCAGACTGGCCTTGAGTATCAGGCGTTTCATACGTTGGCTATCTTTGGTCTGGCCGTCGCCATGCAGCGACGTATTAGCATTTGGTTTTACTGGAGTAGCGTGTTTCTGGCATTGGGAACGGTGCTGTTTAGCGGCAGCCTCTATTGCCTCGCGCTCTCTCATTTACGCCTGTGGGCGTTTGTTACCCCCGTTGGTGGTTTCAGCTTCCTTGTGGGCTGGGCGCTGATGTTAGTGGGCGCTATTAGATTGAAACGTAAGGGCGTTAGCCATGAATAAGGTAGTATTGTTGTGTCGCCCGGGTTTTGAAAAAGAGTGCGCCGCAGAAATTACGGATAAAGCAGGACGCCGGGAAATCTTCGGTTTTGCCCGCGTGAAAGACAATGCGGGTTACGTCATCTTCGAATGCTATCAGCAGGACGATGCCGAAAAGCTAGTGAAAGAGTTGCCGTTTAGCTCGCTGATTTTTGCTCGCCAGATGTTTGTGGTAGGCGAGCTACTGCAATATTTACCGCCGGAAGACCGTATTACGCCAATTGTCGGCATGTTGCAGGGCGTGGTGGAAAAAGGCGGCGATCTGCGTGTCGAAGTTGCTGACACCAATGAAAGCAAAGAGCTGGTCAAATTTTGCCGTAAATTTACCGTACCGCTGCGCGCGGCGCTGCGTGAAGCTGGCGTGCTGGCAAAGTATGAAACGCCAAAACGTCCAGTGGTTCACGTTTTCTTTATCGCTCCTGGCTGTTGCTATACAGGCTATTCCTTGCCTGACAATAACTCCCCGTTCTACATGGGTATTCCACGTCTGAAGTTCCCGGCCGATGCGCCAAGCCGTTCAACGCTGAAGCTGGAAGAAGCGCTGCACGTGTTTATCCCAGCTGATGAATGGGATGAGCGTCTGGCTAACGGAATGTATGCGGTGGATTTAGGCGCATGCCCCGGCGGTTGGACCTATCAACTGGTTAAACGCAACATGTGGGTTTATTCCGTGGATAATGGTCCGATGGCGCAAAGCCTGATGGATACCGGACAGGTTACATGGCTGCGCGAAGACGGATTTAAGTATCGCCCGAATCGTAACAACATTTCGTGGATGGTTTGCGACATGGTGGAGAAGCCCGCGAAGGTTGCCGCCCTGATGGCGCAGTGGCTGGTCAACGGCTGGTGTCGTGAGACTATCTTCAACCTCAAGCTGCCGATGAAAAAACGCTACGAAGAAGTGTCGCAAAATCTGGCTTACATTCAGGCGCAGCTTGACGAGCATGGCGTAAATGCCCAGATTCAGGCGCGTCAGCTGTATCATGACCGTGAAGAAGTGACCGTGCATGTACGTCGCCTGTGGGCTGCCGTCGGCGGTCGTCGCGACGAGCGATAAGATAAAATTGAAGGCCGGATCAAGGCATAACCGCCTTATTCGGCCTGAATTGTTTCAATCAGCGGCGTATCCGAAACAATATGCGTCACATCATCCAGATGCCCAATCCGGGCCTCCCCCGAACGATTAAATTTGCTTTTATCAATCAGCAATAATGATTGCGCTGCACGCTTAAGCAAGATGGACTTGAAGTCGGCGTTGGTCGCATTTGAGTCCCAGAGCGCGCCGTCGCGGTCGATCCCTTCGCAGGAAAAAATAAACAGGTCGATGTCGAGTGGTTTGAGCTGCGAGATAAGCGAGGGGTTAACGTAGCATCCGTATTTACGCTCGAGGCGACCGCCGGAGCTGATAAGCTGAATGTGTTCACGTTTAGCCAATTCCTGGCAGATGGGCTGGCTGTTGGTAAAAACGTGAATGTTGATGTCCGGTAACTGTCGCGCCAGATACCAGCAGGTTGAGCTGGCGTCTAAGGCTATCACCATACCTTCTTCGATCCATGCCAGCGCTTCGCGGGCAATATGTGCTTTGTGGGCATAGTGGCTTTTGCGTCGCATATGAAACGGGTCGCCGCTGTCCTGATCTTCCCGGTGAATCACTTTGGCCCGCCCGTGATTACGCAACACTTTTCCCTGGGCTTGTAACTCACTGAGATCGCGGCGGATGGTCTCTCTGCTGACGTTAAGCTGCAAAGAAAGGGCTTCGGTTGTCAGACTTTTGTGGTGAGTAAGTAGATCTACAATTGCCTGCTGGCGCGCCGCTTTCATGTTCTGATCCTTATCTTTTGATGAATGCCCGTAGCTGACGGGCATTCAGACCAGAGATTACGGCGTTACCCCTTTTTTTAATAGAATATTCCCGTACTTTGCCCGCTCTCCTGTGATAACGATCGCAAACGCCTGTTGCGCGCGGTCATAGAAGGCATAGCGGTCAATACGTGTGATATCTGGGCAGGGGGTTTGTAGTGAAAGCGCCTGACGATAACGTGACTCGACATCAGGATCGAGGGTGTCGCCTTCAACAGCGGCCATCATCACCAGTGGTGGGGCGTAGCTGTCCAGTTCAAACAGTGGAATAATCGCCTGCAGCAGATCGCTGACCAGTAGACCATCTGCGCGAATGACCTGCGGTCCCATGCTGTGGGCCGGGAAGTGGGCATCGGAAAAGATAATCTCATCACCGTGTCCCATTTCAGCCAGCACCTTCAGTAGATCTGGGGAAATTAAGGGAGATATTGTTTTGAGCATGTTACACGACTCCTGTCAGTTCGGATTCGGTTTGCGGATAGAAGTAACGGTATTGGTAGCACACCTGCGTGCGTGCCTGTTCGGGAGAGGTAAATTCCCCGATGCCTGACCAGGCAAACATCGCGGCCCCGGCCACGGTGGTTTCGGCATCATCCAGCACTTTGACAGGGATCCCGAGTACATTCGCTTTGATCTGATTCCACAATGCGTTGCGGCTTCCTCCACCAACCAACAGCAGTTCCGTGGCCTGAAAATGACCGATTTTTTCCAGCGTGTGCAGATTTCGCTGCAACTGTTCTGTGAGCGCTTCCAGCGCGGCGCGATAAAAGTGCCCGCGGGTGGTATTGAGCGTAACCCCTCGCCAGCCCGCATTCTGACAGGCCAACAAGTCGCAGTGCATCTTCACCCCTTCGGCACCTGCGGGAATAGCCAGGGCTTCATCAATCAGCGTCTGCCAGGGGGTGTCGGCAGTCCACAGTAGCTTACGTACCCACTCGAGAACACCGGAAGCCAGCCACTGCATGCCGGGGTTTTTCAGTCCTGCCTGGCTATCCAGTTCACAGGTGGAACCCGCATAATGGCTGAGCTGGGAGGTATCTACCTGTGCACTGCGCACCATCAGAATCTCCCATGTGCCGGAAGAGAGCACCGGTTCATCGGGCTGCGCCCCTGCGCCAAATAGCGCAAACTGCGTGTCGTGTCCGGCAGAAATGACCGGAATACCCGCCGCAAGCCCGAGCTGGCTGGCGGCCTCTGGCTGCAGAATCCCAATCTGTTCGCCAGCTTCTACCAGGCGTGGGAACAGACGACGCGGTATGCCTGTTGCTTGCAAAATGTCATGACTAAAATCGCGCTGGCGGATATCCAGCATCTGGCTGGTGCCCGCCATGGTGATATCGGTGGTGAACTCGCCGGTTAATCGGTGGTTGATAAGCGATGAGATAAATAGCCAGGCATGCGCCTGTTCCAGTAATTGCGGATGGTTTTCTTTGAGCCACACCAGTTTATACAGCGTATTAAAGCTAAACGCGCCGACGCCGGAGATTTCCTGCAACTGCTGCAGTGACATATAGCGGTGGATAGTTTCCATTACCGCTGCGGTGCGTGGGCATTTCCAACTGATTACCGGATACAGTTGCTTGCCGGTTTTATCAACCAACGCGCCGTCTACGCCGAAGGTGGTGACGGCGATCCCGCGGATATGGCAGGCGGCCAGCTGCGTTTTGAGTCGCTGACAGCATTCGGCGAAGCGTTGCAGAATGGCCTCCAGCGACCATTGATGCCAGCTACTATTTTCTGTTGCGGTGTCGCTGGCATTCGGGGTCGCAGCGCGGGCGACAATCTTTCCCTGTCGGTCAACGGCGATTGCCCGCACGTTGGTCGCGCCGCAATCGAGGACCAGAATAACGTCTTGTTTCATAATCGCTCCCGAGACGTTGCCGGATGGCGGCGTAAACGCCTTATCCGGCCTACACGTTGTGCTCCTGTAGGCCCGGTAAGCTTGCGCCACCGGGCGGAGTCGCATTAACGCTTATACAGCGGGCCGTAGTTCTGGCAGGCGCGATAATCCTGGCCTTCCATATCCATTCCGTGGGCTGCCCAGGCTGAAGGACGGTAAATTTTCTCGTCTTCCACGTTGTGCATGCAAACCGGGATACGCAGCATGGCGGCGAGCGTAATAAAGTCCGCGCCCACGTGACCAATCGTCAACACACCGTGGTTTGCGCCCCAGTTTGCCATCACTGAATAGACATCGCTGAACGGGCCTTTACCGGTTAAGCGCGGGGCAAACCAGGTGGTCGGCCAGGTAGAGTTGGTACGCGCATCGAGCTGGTCATGCATATCTTTCGGTAATTCCACGCTCCAGCCTTCCGCGATTTGTAGCACCGGCCCCAGGCCTTTGATGATGTTGATGCGAGTCATGGTGAACGGCACGCCACCCTCGGTCAGGAAGCGAGAGGAGTAGCCGCCGCCGCGGAAGTATTCGTGAATAGCCGGACACCATTCGGTTGCCGCCAGGCAATCATCGACCTCTTTCTGCGCGATCTCCCAGTGCGGCTTCATAGTCGGTTTCCCTGCGCCGTCGCGCTGTTTGCAGGAGCCGTCCAGTGCTGCCGAGCCGGAGTTAATCAGGTGAATAATGCCGTGCTCAGCAAGGCCGGTCAGTGGTTTCCCCGTGACGCGTTCAACCGCCTCTGGCGACCAGTAGGTGCGCACATCGGCAAAGACCTGCGCCGTGCCGGTGAGTTGATGACCAAACAGCATCGCCACGCCGTTCAGGCTGTCGTTTTCGGTGGCGACAACAAACGGTTCGCGTATGCCATTCCAGTCAAAGGAGCTGTTGAGCAGGGCTTCGGCGGTATCACCATTCGGATATTGATCGGTCCAGTGACGCTGGCCCTGGAAGCCTGCGGCAATCGCGTTGTACCCCAGCGACTCTTCAATCCGACCTTTGTCGGCCAGCTTCTGGTTACCCTGCATCATGTCGCGAATGCACATGGCCATCAGCAGACTTTCTTTCAGCACAGCCCGGCTTTGCTCTGCGTTACGCTTATATTGCTGCGCATTCTGATCCTCGCCGTAGCGGAAGTTTTTGTCCGCCCAGGCCAGCGCCATTTCCAGCTCAGCTTCATCATAGATTTTTTGGTCGATGCGACGACGCAGTTCAGTCATATCAACGGGTTGAACCTTCATTCCCAGCCAGGATTCAAAGAAGTTATGATCGACAATTGAGCCGGCAATGCCCATTGAAACGCC
The DNA here is from genome assembly GCF_030334595.1 of Citrobacter sp. Ce104. Classification (NCBI taxonomy): domain Bacteria; kingdom Pseudomonadati; phylum Pseudomonadota; class Gammaproteobacteria; order Enterobacterales; family Enterobacteriaceae; genus Citrobacter; species Citrobacter sp. Ce104. Next base: position 150,035 of record NZ_JAOWDP010000066.1, on the reverse strand, counting down.
GCCTACGGACAGATAGCTTTTGCCCTTCATACTGGCAACTGCTAAGCCCGCGCGGGCAAAACGCAGCAATTTTTCTTCCACATCGGCAGGGATCGTGGTGTCGCCGGCATCCTGAACGTCATGGCCATAAATAGAGAAGGCGGGAAGTCCTTTTTGATTATGCGCAGCCAGTGCAGCGGCCAGATAAACGGCCCCCGGACGCTCGGTACCGTTGAAGCCCCAGATAGCTTTCGGGCGCATCGGATCCATATCGATTGTTTCGCTACCGTAGCACCAGCATGGGGTAACAGTGATTGTCACGCCCACATTCAGGCTGCTGAATTTTTCTTCGCAGGCGGCAGATTCAGCCATCCCGGCAATGCAGGTATCGGCGATCACACATTCAATTTGCGCGCCGCAGGCGTGACGAAGTTTCTCAGCGATCAGCGCAGCGGTGGCTTTAGCCATATTCATGGTTTGCTCTTCGAGCGATTCGCGAACACCCATACGGCGCCCATCAATCACCGGACGAATGCCAATTTTCGGCAAGCTATTTTTTTTCATTCGAGGTTCCTCATCTCACTTTATGCCGTGCTGCAAAAGCGGATTTTGAACACCACCGTCGCAGTTGGCTGAATAACCCATTTTTGCTAACTCGAGTTAGCTTAGGTATTAGAGAGTTTTTTGCACAACTTTTTTGTTGTGGAACTGTGAGAGGCTTCACGAGAAGTGGTTAAAATTCGATCTGCGTCAAATAAACCAGGTCGCATTTTTTTAGATAAATTCTTTAAAATTAATTGGTTGCAATAAATTGTCTGTTCAGCGTCACAGTTTTAAACCAAATGATTTGGCTAATTTGAGTAGCTAAAATAGCTTTAAAAGGCAATTCGCTAACTCGAGTTAGCATGATTGATAAAACGCATATGAACGTGAAGGTAGTATTCGCATTAACGGTGACGATGGCTTCCTGGCAACGTTTTTTCGCCTGATTCACTGATTGCAGTTTCTGTATATTGAGGAAAGCAGCAATGTCTGAAACATTTTTACAGATGAGTCATATTACGAAACGTTTTCCCGGCGTATTAGCGTTGAGTAATGTGGATTTTGCTTTACGCAAAGGTGAGGTTCATGCGCTGCTGGGTGAGAATGGCGCAGGAAAGTCTACGTTGATGAAGATTTTATCCGGTGTTTATCAGCCTGATGAAGGAGATATTATTTTCGAAGGGCAACCTGTTACTTTTGCGAACCCACTGAGCGCACAAAGCGCAGGTATCACTATTATTCACCAGGAATTCAATCTATTCCCTGAACTCACAGTAGAAGAAAATATATTTATTGGCAGGGAGTTTTGCAAAAATAATCGCTGGCGTCTGGATGAAAAACAGCAGCGACAGGCCGCTATCGATATTTTGCAAAAATTAAACCTGAATATTTCACCAGAAACGCTGGTGGCCGATCTGACCGTCGCGCAACAACAAATGGTTGAGATTGCTAAAGCGATATCGGTGAATGCCAAGATCCTTATTATGGATGAACCGACGGCGGCACTGACGGAAACGGAAATCGACAGCTTATTTCAGGTGACCCGTTTGTTGAAGGAACAGGGAACAGGCATTGTTTATATCTCGCACAGGCTGGAGGAACTGGCGCTGATAGCCGACCGCGCGACGGTGATGAGGGATGGTCAGTTTATTGCCACCGTAGATTATGATGCGGTTAAAATTAGCGATCTGATTGCCATGATGGTTGGGCGTGACCTCGGCAATATCTATCCTCGTCGTGGACCTTTGGCTCAACGTAAGCCGGTGTTGGAAGTAAGTGGTCTGACGCGCAATGGCGTACTGAACAACATTGATTTCACCCTGTATCAGGGCGAAATTTTGGGCTTTGCCGGCTTGATGGGCGCAGGGCGTACTGAGCTGGCGCGGGCGATTTTTGGTGCGGATCCCATTGATGGCGGAACTCTCAAGCTAAACGGCAAAGTTACGGTAATTAAAGATATTCCTGATGCTATCAAACAGGGCATCAGCTATTTAACCGAGGACAGAAAAAAAGAGGGGCTGGCATTAGGGCTGTCCGTTGAGCGCAATATCATGTTGGGCAATTATCCTGAGTATTCCGACCGTTATGGCAATGTGGACAGCAAACGTTGTCAGAAAACCAGCGAGGAACAGGTTAAGGCCCTACGTATTAAAACACCACATTTAGAGCAGGCAGCACTGAATTTAAGTGGCGGTAATCAGCAGAAAATTATTATTGCCAGATGGGTATGTAAAGATACCGATATTCTCATCTTTGACGAACCAACTCGCGGTATTGATGTGGGTGCCAAACTTGAAATTTATGAATTAATGAATCGACTGGTGGCAAAAGGGAAGTCAATTATCATGATTTCCTCTGAATTACCGGAAGTGCTGGGTATGTGCGATCGCATTTTAGTGATGCGTAATGGACGTATTACCGGGGAGTTAGCTTCTGATGACGCCACACAAGAAAAAATCATGCAATATGCGACGTTAGAGGACTAATTTATGACTATCTCTGTAACCTCTTCAGACAGCAATAATAAGAAAATAAAAATTAATAAAGAACTTTTAATGCGCCTTGCGCCGCTTTTGAGTCTGATTATTTTAGTAATATTTTTTAGCTTCGGTTCGCCATTTTTCTTTAACACTGAAAACATTATGACAATTGCCCTGCAAACGTCGGTGATTGGCATCATGGCGATTGGCGTTACCTTCGTCATTATCACTTCAGGAATCGACCTTTCTCTTGGCTCGGTCGTGGCCTTTTCTGGTGTTGCGGTCGGTATCAGCGCCACGCTGGGACTGCCTCTGCCCGTATGTATTCTGGCGGGGGTGCTGGCCGGGGGATTATGCGGCTATATCAACGGCCTGCTGGTCACCAAAATGACTATCCCGCCTTTTATTGCCACGCTGGGCCTGATGATGTCCGTCAGAGGCATCAATATGGTGATGACGGATGGTCGTGCGATTTATTTCGCAGATTACCCCACCTTCAAAATGCTGGCCCAGGGACGTTTGTTCGATGTGCTGCCTTATCCCGTTTTTTACCTGGTAGTGGTGGCGTTAATCGCCGCCTACATCCTGAAGAAAACGGTGATTGGTCGCTATGTTTACGCCGTGGGTAGCAATGAGGTGGCCGCACATCTTTCCGGTATTAAAGTTCAGCGCGTCAAAATTTTCGTCTACGCCTTTTGTGGTCTGCTGACCGGGATTGCCGGGGTGATTCTGGCCTCTCGTTTGAACTCTGGTCAGCCAACGGTCGGCGTGGGATATGAGCTGGAAGCCATCGCGGCGGTTGTTATTGGCGGTACGAGCCTGATGGGCGGAATTGGCACCATCGGCGGCACGATCATCGGCGCATTCATTATGAGCGTGCTGAAGAATGGCCTGAACCTGATGGGCGTTTCCCAGTTCTGGCAAATGGTAGCCATGGGCGTGGTGGTCATTGCCGCGGTTTATCTCGACACATTACGCAAAAAAATTCGTTGATTTACGCTCCCGGAAGTCACGGGGCATCATAACCCTGACGTTTAGGGTGACTCACTCAGAACGGAGTAAAACAATGAGAACCAGGAATTTTGTCTATGCGTTATCCCTGCTGGCCTGTATGACATCCAGCGTATTGGCTAAAGATATGAACCTTCCGGTGGTCAGTAAAGGTTTCCAGCATGAATTCTGGCAAACCGTAAAAATGGGGACGGAAGCGGCAGCAAAAGAGTTGGGTGATAAAACCAGCTATGTTGGCCCGGCGGATGAAACTCAGATTGCCGAGCAGATTCAGTTAGTTGAAAACGCGATGGCGCAAAAACCGAATGGGCTATTACTGGCCGCGTTAGATGCCAATGCGCTGGCGCCATTAGTTGAGACCGCAAATTCACGCGGCATTAAAGTTGTGACGTTTGACTCCGGCGTGAATTCCGATATTCCGGTGAGCTTTGTCGCTACGAATAACCGAAAAGCCGGTGCTGAAGCCGCAGACGCGCTGGCAGCGGAAGTGGGCAGCAAAGGGAAAGTGGGCATTATTGCGCACGTAGCAGGGACTTCTTCAGCGATTGAACGTTCGGAAGGGTTTATTGCCCGTATGAAGGAGAAATATCCGGATATCCAGGTGCTACCGGTCCAGTACAGCGATGGCGATCCGCAAAAAGCGATGGATAAAACCATCGATATGATCCAGGCCAACCCGGATATCGCAGGAATTTATGGTACGAATGAAGGCTCAACGCTTGGCGTAGCAAACGCTATTGATAGCCAAAATCTGAAAGGCAAAGTGAAGGTGATTGGTTTTGATAGCACCGAGGCAATCATTGCTTTCCTGAAGTCCGGAGTGATTCAGGGATTTGTGGTGCAGGACGCTTATCAGATTGGCTACCAGGGTATTAAGACGCTGAATGCAGCGGTATCGGGTCAGTCTGTACCGAAAGAAATTGATATTCCGGTGAAATTTGTCAGCGCGAAGAATATTGATACGCCAGAAATTGACAAGCTGTTACACCCATTCGGTAAAAAATAAGACCGTTGGGGCGAGGTGCTCGCCCCATCATTAGCCAGCGTCAGGGAGTTACTATGGGCAGTGGATATTTCCTCGGTGTGGATGTCGGTTCCGCCAGCGTCAGGGCGGGTGTCTTTGATGCCAGTGGCAAACGGCTGGCTTTTGCGACTCGTTCCATCTCGCAGTTTCGACCAGGTCCTGAGCGGGTTGAGCAGTCATCTGCAGAAATCTGGCAGCAGGTTTGCCATGCAGTGAAGGAGGCGGTGTCGTCATCCGGGGTTTGCATTGAGGATATTCGCTCATTGGGTTTTGATGCCACCTGTTCATTGGTAGCACTGGACGAACAGGGGCGGGGACTGGCGGTTTCCCCCGGCGAACCGTCAGACCATAACATCATCATGTGGATGGATCATCGTGCGGCGCAGGAGACGCAGCGTATTAACGCCACGCAGGATCCCTCTCTGCGCTATGTTGGCGGTGAGGTCAGCGTCGAAATGGAGCTTCCCAAAGTGCTATGGCTGAAAAACCATTTTCCAGCCACCTGGCAGAGTGCGCATCGATTCTACGATTTGGCGGACTTTCTGGTCTCTAAAGCTACCGCCACTGATGTTGCGGGGTTGTGCACGCTAACCTGTAAATGGAACTATCTGGCACATGAACAACGCTTCAGCCACTCCCTGCTCGATGCCGTTGAATTAACGGATTTATTGGGCAAAATCCCGTCGCGTATTCTGCCGCCAGGCGCTGGCGTTGGAACGCTTAGCAGCGATGCGGCCCAGGCGCTGGGGCTGACGACTGCAGTGGTCGTCGCCAGTGGAATGATTGATGCCCATGCAGGCGGAGTGGCGCTAGCTGGTGCCGAGCCTGAGGGGACGTTGGCGCTGATCAGCGGAACGTCAAATTGCCATATGCTGTGCAGCCGGCACGAAATTCATACGCCAGGCGTATGGGGACCATACTGGTCAGCCATGCTGCCAGGCTACTGGCTGACGGAAGGGGGACAAAGCGCCGCCGGGGCGTTAGTCGACTGGACGCTTCAGGAGTCAGGTGCCAGCGCTGAGCTGTTTAACAAAGCTGAAGCGCGGGGGTGCCATCCCATCGTTTTAGTTAATGAGTGGGTTGCAGCACTTGAGGAGCAGGAGTCAGAGCCTGGTCGTTATTTGCATGTGCTGGCCGATCACCACGGTAATCGTTCGCCGCGCGCGCGACCCGATGCCCGGGGGAGTGTGTGTGGTTTAACGCTGGAACGAGGCGAGATGCAGGTTGCTCGTCTGTACCTGGCGACAATACAGGCGATCGCCTGCGGTACGCGACATATTATGGAGGTGATGCGCGAAAACGGTCACACCATTTCCCGTCTGACGCTGTGCGGCGGCGCAACGCATAACCCACTGTGGTTGCGAGAATATGCCGATGCCACCGGATGTGATATTCATCTTATGCAGGAAGAGGATGCGGTAACGTTAGGTGCGGCCATTACCGGCGCGGTGGCATGCGGCGCGTGGACCACGATTCCGTCCGCATGTCAGGCGATGGTTCGATCGGGCGAGGTGATCAAGGCTAACCCAGCACGGCGGAACTTCTATGATCGTAAATACCAGGCTTATCTGATGCTGTGGGATCAGCAGCAGGCGATTAACCAACTTATGCAGTAAGACAAAAGTTTAAAATACTTTTATGATTGGGGATTGACGTTTTTGGATGTGAACTGGGGCATATAAATGGCTAAAACAGTAGAACAGATAGCCAGCGATCTGAATTTATCGGTTACGACCGTACGACTGGTGCTGAACGGGAAAGCAGAGCAATATCGAATCAGTGTCAAAACCCAAACGCGTATTAATGAATATGTCGAGCGCTATGGTTACGTCATTAACCATTCAGCACGCAGCCTGAAATTGAATAAAACGGATACGTTAGGATTGATAGTCCCTAATATTTCCAACGTGTTTTTTGCCACACTTGCAGAAAAACTTGAGCAACGCTGTCGCCGTTCTGGTTATCAGCTAACGATTAGCTGTACCTATGACGATGTTGATTACGAAAATAAACTGACCAAAGCGTTAATCGCGCGCAATGTCGATGGCCTTTTTATTGTTCCTTCAACGTTAGAGAATCAGCAACACCATTTACGTCAGGTCAGGAAACCAATGGTGTTGCTTGACCGTGATTTTAAGTATACCGACAACGCACTGGTTGAAAGTCATAACATTTTGGGCGGCGAAAAATTGACGCAAAGTTTGTTTGACGCTGGAAAGTCGCCGATCTGGTTTTTAGTAGGGGATACCGGATTACCCAGCATTGGTGACCGTTTGCAAGGTTATCTTAATGCATTGAACAATAATGGTATTTTTCACAGAGATTGGGTGCGCGAAGGTCCGGATAACACACCTGAAGGTGGTTATCGACTCATGGATGAGTTGATCGGTGAACAGGACTGTCCGCAGGCATTTATCGCCTCATCATTACCCGTACTGGAAGGGGCCATTAACGCTATTCGTAATCGTTTAGGCACTATTCCACCAGAAATTAATATTGGGACATTCGATGAACACCCAATGCTGGGATTCCTCGCCAATAATGTCTGGTCAATGCAACAGGATGAAAATGTCTGGGCGGAAAAAGCATTCGATATGATGATGAGTGCTATTGATGACCGGCCAATTAAAGAAACTGTAAAAGTTGAAATGAAACTAATTAAGCGCGTAAGACAACCATAATTCGTCGCTAAAAATAAATCGGCCAACTGAATCTGAATAAATACATTCAGTGGTTGCCTGTACCTGAAACCTGACCCGTCTTATTCTGCGGCTGCATTTTTCGCAATAAAGACGAGGGGAAACTGTACCCGGAGAATCATTATGGAAAGAATGCGTTTGTCGCGAGAAATCATTGAAACCTGTCTGGAAATGACCAGCCTTGGATTGAATCAGGGGACGGCGGGAAATGTGAGTGCGCGTTATGAAAACGGGATGCTGATCACGCCCAGCGGTATTCCTTACGAAAGACTTACTGAAAACATGATCGTGTATGTAGATAACGACGGGAAATATGATAAAGGACAATTACCCTCCAGTGAATGGCGTTTTCACCTGGCGGCATACCAGACGCGTCCGGATGCCAATGCGGTTGTCCATAACCATGCCGTACACTGCACCGCCGTTTCAATTCTCAATCGCCCTATCCCGGCAATTCACTACATGATTGCAGCGGCGGGGGGAAACTCTATTCCGTGTGCGCCTTATGCGACGTTTGGTACACGAGAGCTGTCAGAGCATGTGAGCGTCGCCCTGAAAAACCGTAAGGCAACGCTTTTACAGCACCATGGGTTGATTGCTTGTGAAGCGAATTTAGAAAAAGCACTGTGGTTGGCGCATGAAGTGGAAGTTCTGGCCCGCCTGTATCTGAGCACGCTGGCGATTGTTGACCCAGTTCCGGTGCTGGATGACGAAGAGATCGCCATTGTGCTGGAGAAATTCAAATCTTACGGATTACGCATTGAAGAGTAATTTCGCATAGCGAAAAGGAGATATACGATGGCGAACAGAATGATTCTGAACGAAACGGCATGGTTTGGCCGGGGAGCTGTTGGCGCGTTAACCGATGAAGTCATCCGTCGTGGTTATCGCAAGGCGTTGATTGTGACAGATAAAAATCTGGTACAGTGCGGCGTTGTTGAAAAGGTGACTTCCCGAATGGATGCTGCAGGTCTGGCATGGGAAATCTATTCAGGCGTTATCCCTAACCCAACCATTGCGGTGGTGCAGGAAGGATTGGGTATGTTTCAGCAAAGTGGCGCAGACTATCTGATAGCCATCGGCGGAGGCTCCCCGCAGGATACCTGTAAAGCGATTGGCATTATCCATAATAACCCTGAGTTTGCAGATGTGCGCAGCCTTGAAGGGTTATCGCCGACGCGCAGCCCGAGCGTACCGGTTATGGCAGTCCCAACCACCGCGGGAACGGCAGCGGAAGTGACCATTAACTACGTGATCACTGACGAAGAGAACCGGCGTAAGTTTGTTTGTGTCGATCCACATGACATCCCGCAGGTGGCGTTCATCGATGCTGACATGATGGACGGCATGCCCGCTGCATTAAAAGCCGCCACAGGAGTGGATGCACTGACTCATGCCATTGAAGGGTACATCACGCGGGCGGCGTGGGCGCTTACCGATGCGCTGCACATCAAAGCCATCGAAATTATTGCCGGGGCATTACGCGGTTCGGTCGCGGGCGATAGCCAGGCGGGTGAAGCGATGGCGCTGGGCCAGTACGTTGCCGGAATGGGTTTTTCCAACGTTGGCCTGGGATTAGTGCATGGCATGGCACATCCGTTAGGCGCGTTTTACAACACGCCGCACGGCGTTGCGAATGCCATTTTGCTGCCGCACGTGATGCACTATAACGCCGAATTTACCGGGGAAAAATTCCGCGATATCGCCCGGGCGATGGGGGTTAAGGTTGAAGGCCTGACGCTGGCAGAAGCACGTAAAGCGGCGGTGGATGCTGTCTTCGCCCTTAACCGTGATGTAGGGATCCCACTGCATTTACGCGATGTTGGCGTACGCAAAGAGGATATTCCTGCACTGGCGCAGGCGGCATTTGACGATGTTTGTACCGGGGGAAATCCGCGTGAAGCGAGCCTTGGGGATATCGTCGAGCTATACCATACCGCCTGGTAATCACCTGGCGTTTATCCGGCCTGCTGGGTTGTACGATAAGTAGGCCGGATAAGGTGTTGACACCGCATCCGACAATAAGGCTACCGCGCCAGGCGTAATTGCTGTAGGTTTCCGTCGATATGTAAGTCCGTTTGCAGCCGCGCGATATCGCGGCACAGAAACGCCATCTCCCGATGTTCTTCGAGTTTCTTGCGCCATTTCTCCGGTACGTCATTCAGATGTTCATACAACGCTTCCAGCGTTGGAAACTGCGTCAGCAATTGTGTGGCGCTTTTGGGTCCAATACCGGCAACCCCTGGAACTTTAGAACTGCTGATCCCCGCCAGTCCCCAGTAATCAGGCAACTGTTGCGGTAGTACGCCGAACTCTTTCTCGATAAAGGGCGCATCCAGCCAGCGTTTCTGGAAATAGTCCCGAATACGCAGCGTTGGGGAGAGTAGCTGACAATAGCCTTTATCGGTTGAAACGATGGTTGCCTGATGTCCCGCCTGGCAAACTTTAACCGCCAGAGTAGCGGCTAAATCATCGGCTTCATTCCCGCTGGATTCCCAGCAGCAGACGCCGCGCTGTTCAAAAGCAGCGCGTAAGGCGGGCATTTCCTGGTGTAAATCGTTAGGCATTGGCGGGCGACCGGCTTTGTAGTCAGGTAAGCGTTGGTGACGCCAGCCGCTGTTGCGCGCCTCGTCATCAAATACCGCCACGGCGTGCGTGGGCTGACTGTGCACAATCAGCTGATCAAGTGCGTGCTGGCACGTCTCCACGCAGGGTGAGCCCTGTACGGCGTGAATACGGCGGATGAGATTCAGTGCATCAACAATGAGCAGATGGACGGCCACGGTGTTCTCCCTAACAAATCAGTCTGTAGGGTAACATTCACGGCGAAGGGAGGCGAATAGTTGGCAGAAAAACAGGAAGAGGCCTCGCAAAAGAGGCCTCTTCAGGGGACTTAATCGCAGGTGACAATCTTCATCGCCAGACCACCGCGAGAGGTTTCGCGGTATTTGGCATTCATGTCTTTACCGGTTTCGTACATGGTCTCGATAACTTTATCGAGGCACACGCGCGGTTCACTGGTACGGCGCAGCGCCATACGCGCGGCGTTAACTGCTTTAACCGAAGCAATAGCGTTACGCTCAATGCAGGGTACCTGTACCTGGCCGGCAACCGGATCGCAGGTCAGACCCAGGTTATGTTCCATACCGATTTCCGCCGCAATGCACACCTGCATTGGGCTACCGCCCAGCAGTTCAGCCAGACCGGCCGCAGCCATGGAGCAGGCAACACCGACTTCACCCTGACAGCCCACTTCGGCGCCAGAGATAGAGGCGTTCATCTTGTACAGTGAACCAATGGCGCTCGCGACCAGCATGTAGCGTGCCAGCGAGTTAGCGTTCACTTCGCGAATAAACTTGTCGTAGTACGCCAGTACAGCAGGAACAATCCCGCATGCGCCGTTGGTTGGCGCGGTAACCACGCGTCCACCGGCAGCGTTTTCTTCGTTCACGGCCAGCGCGAACATGTTGATCCAGTCAACAACCGCCATCGGGTCAGTGGTGGTTTTATCGCTGCTGACCAGCATACGACGCAGCGCCGCAGCACGACGCGGAACGCGCAGTTTGCCTGGCAATACGCCTTCGGTGGTGATACCGCGCTCAATCCCGCTACGCATCACTTCCCAGACGTTGGCAAAGTGCTGTTCCAGCTCTTCTTTGCTGTGCAGCGCCAGTTCGTTTTGCATCATCAGACCAGAAAGCGACAGGCCGGTTTCCTGGCAATGACGCTGCAAATCAGCCGCAGATTTATACGGATACGGCACGTTTACCGGAGAGTTGTTCGGTAAACCAAAATGTTCTTCATCAACGATGAACCCACCGCCAATGGAATAGTAGGTCTGGCTGTAAATGGCTTTTTCGCCCGCCAGTGCGGTAATACGCATCCCGTTTTCGTGCAGGGACAGATTGTCCGCATGGAAATTCATGCACTTGTCGACCGGGAACTCAACCTCATGTTGACCGTCCGCCAGCAGCAAACGTCCATGAGTATTCACATCCTGGATAAAGGCCGGGATGGCATCAATGTCTACGGTATCCGGCAGATTACCCGCCAGGCCCATAATAATCGCGATGTCGGTATGGTGACCTTTCCCCGTCAGAGACAAAGAGCCATAGACATCAACCACTACGCGGGTTACGTCAGTGAGAATTCCGCGTGCAATCAGGTCATCCGTGAATTGTTTGCCTGCTTTCATCGGGCCAACAGTATGGGAGCTGGAAGGGCCAATGCCGATTTTAAAAATATCGAATACGCTAATCATGAGGCGTCCATTGTGTATCGAGGTGCGCCGCCCCGAAGAGCGGCGCAGGGGAATTAACTGAACAGAGAGTAGAAAATAGCGGAGATAGCGATCAGGCCCATAATCACAACGAAGACGTTGCTGATATGGCCGCTGTATTTACGCATTGCCGGTACTTTCTGAATGGCATACATCGGCATCAGGAACAGAATCATCGCGATGATCGGGCCACCCAGGGTTTCAATCATACCGAGGATGCTCGGGTTCAGCGTCGCCACAATCCAGGTGGTTACCAGCATGAACAGCGCAGTGATTTTGTTCAGTTTGTTGATTTCGATGGTTTTGCCTTTGCCGCGCAGAGACTTAATCACCATACCGTTGAAACCTTCACGCGCGCCCAGATAGTGGCCGAGGAAGGATTTGGTGATAGCGATAATCGCGATGATCGGTGCCATCCAGGCGATGATCGGCGCGTTAAAGTGGTTTGCCAGGTAAGACAGGATAGAGATGTTCTGCTCTTTCGCTGCAGCCAGGTCCGCTGGGGACAGGCTAAACACGCAGCTGAAGACGAAGAACATTACGGTCAGCACCATCATGATGTGAGCGAATGCCAGGATCTTAGAGCATTTTTTCTCAGCTTCATCACCGTATTCTTCACGCTTCGCCACGGCGAAGGAGGAGATGATTGGTGAGTGGTTGAAGGAGAACACCATTACCGGAATTGCCAGCCACAGGGTCAACAGCAGGCCGTTGCCGGTGGTTGCTGCAGAATCAAAGGACAGGGTTTCCAGAATCGCACCGCTCCACTGAGGGATCAGGTACAGCGCCAGCAGCATCAGAGCCGCAACGAACGGGAATACCAGGATGCTCATCGCCTTCACGATCATCTGCTCACCGAAGCGCACGATGGTCATCATGCCAACAATCAGGATTAGAGACAGGATTGCGCGCGGCGGCGGCGTAATCGCCAACTGGTGGGTCAGGAAGCTTTCAACGGTGTTGGTGATTGCAACGCTGTAGACCAACAGAATTGGGTAGATAGCGAAGAAGTAGAGCAGGGTAATCAGTTTACCCGCGCCGACACCAAAGTGTTCTTCTACAACTTCGGTGATGTCTTCACCCGGATTTTTACCGGACAGCACGAAGCGAGTCAGACCGCGGTGTGCAAAGAAGGTCATTGGGAAAGCAAGGATCGCCATGATGATAAGCGGGATCATGCCGCCTACGCCTGCGTTAATCGGCAGGAACAATACACCCGCGCCAATCGCCGTGCCGTAAAGGCCCAGCATCCACATGGTGTCTGTCTTGCGCCATGCGCTGCGGGTCTGGCCCGTAACGATAGTGCTGGTTTGAGTGTTTTCCATCTATTTCTCCTGGAGGAAGCTTAAAAAGTCGGGTTTGGGTTCAATCCAATGAGAAAGCACCCGACTGTAAATCGAAATTCGTTGAGCGATTTTTTATATAATTTTTCGCCGTAATAATTTGCGGGCGGAAAGATACATTTTAGTAATGGATGTATCAGTGATCGGGATCCCAAATGCAATAATCCACCTTTTATGTGGATAAATTTGGGCCATTAATCTGTTAAAAAATAGTCAAAGCGAATTTACGGGCGCGAAGGCTAACATTAACGACATATCTCATGAAAGCGAAGGCGCGAAGATAGGCGTGTTAAGCTGTAAAAACTGTTGTTTTTAGAGGATTTTGGCGACTAATAATAATTTCCTAAGATAAATCACGGTTGGGTTTTTAAGGTAATCGTTTGCGTGCCGCTTCTTTTTTAATGAAATATCACTGATATTTATATGATCCTCTGAGCTATGTGACTGGTATCACTAAAAAAAGCCGAGAGGCTAATGCGCCAGACCCGGCTTTAATATGGACAAAACTGTCACCGCGATAGCGTCTGCTGGCGGCTGTTGAAGGTTAGGCGCAGATCTCGTAGCAAGGGATATACGCAGAGCCTGGTAACTTCATACGATGCTGTGCAACAAAGCCCTGCAGGAGATCGTCCATGCGGCGCATCATCTCACGGTCACCGTGGATTTTGTACGGGCCAAACTCTTCAATGGCGCGGATCCCAACTTCCTTCACGTTCCCCGCCACAATACCCGAGAACGCACGACGCAGGTCGGCCGCCAGTACTTCAACGGGCTGATCCGGGTACAGCTTAAGGTTAGCCATGTTTTCATGGGACGGCTCGAACGGCATCTGCAAATCCGGTGCGATACGAATCGACCAGTTAAAGCTGTAGGCATCGCCAGTGTCGCGGCGGTTCTCTTTCACCAGCGGCATCGCTTTTTTCATCAGACGCGCCACTTCCGCTGCATCGTCAATGATAATGCGATAGTGGCGACGCGCATCTTCCCCCAGCGTGTGCACGATAAATTCGTCCAGCACGCGGAAGTAATCGGCGCTCTCTTTTGGTCCGGTCAGGATCAGCGGTAAAACCTGATCTTTGTTGGCCGGATTCATCAGGATCCCCAGCAGATACAGCAGCTCTTCTGCTGTCCCTACGCCGCCCGGGAAGATGATAATACCGTGGGCGATACGCACGAACGCCTCCAGACGTTTTTCAATGTCTGGCATGATGATCAGTTCGTTAACCAGCGGATTAGGCGGCTCTGCGGCAATGATTGACGGTTCGGTCATACCAATAAAGCGACTGTCTTTGTATCGCTGCTGGGCGTGACCGACTGCAGCGCCTTTCATTGGCGCTTCCATCGCCCCCGGACCACAGCCGGTACAGATGTTCAGTTCACGCAGGCCCAACTGGGTGCCTACGCGACGGGCGTACAGGTATTCATTCTCGTTGATTGAGTGACCGCCCCAGCAGACGACCATGTTCGGCGCTTCGCCAACGTGCAGTGCCCGGGCATTACGCAGGATCGAGAATACGAGGTTGGTAATATGCACCGAGCTTTCGAGATCCAGATGCTGAAAACGACCGGCGTTATGGATCTGGCCATTGACGAACAGAATGTCGCGCAGCACGGCAAACAAGTTGGCCTGTAGCGCGCGAATAATGCGTCCATCAACAAACGCATCTTCAGGCGGGTTGATCAGTTCCAGCTTCACGCCCCGTTCGCGGCGCAGCACGTTAATGTCGAAACTTTCAAAGCGGGACAGCAGCTCTTTGCTGTTATCGGTCAAACTGCCGGAGTTCAGAACGGCAAGCGAACAGTTACGAAACAGTTGATACAGGTCGCTGCTGGCCGTGCGTTTAAGCATATCGACTTCCAGCTGCGACAACATGTCCATTGAGCCAAGCGGGCTAATATGTGTAATCAAGTAAACTCCTTACGGGACGAGAGACATCATCCTCTACTGATTACAATAGCCCTGGCTTATGACCTTTCACAACCTTGTGCGCGGAATCGGGCACGCAAAATTGAGAAAAAAGATTACTGACGCACCAGACGACCCGTTGCCGGAGTGAAGTCGGTGTTGGTGCGCCATGGGTTAATGTCCAGACCGCCACGTCGCGTGTAGCGCGCGTAGACGCTCAGTTTCTCCGGCTGGCAGAAGCGCAGAATGTCATTGAAAATGCGCTCCACGCACTGCTCGTGAAATTCATTATGGTGGCGGAAGGAGACCAGATAACGCAGCAGCTTCTCCCGGTCGATTTTGCGTCCGCGATACTGAATTTGTATGGAGCCCCAGTCTGGCTGGTGGGTGATCAGGCAGTTAGATTTCAGCAGATGGCTGACCAGCGTCTCTTCCACCGCTTTTTCACCGCTCACGGCGTTTTCCAGATACTCAGTGCTGAACTGGTAGTTATCGATGACGATATCCTGATTATCTATACAGGTGCCGTTAAAGTGGGCAATCGGCTGTCCTTCCAGTTCGTCAAGACGGTACAGCGCCACGCTGACATCGCCCTCAGCACAAGTGCGCAAATCGTTTTCCAGCGTCTGGCGTACCGCTTCCCAGGAGTCAAAACGCGTCTGGTTAAAACTGTTCAGGTACAGCTTAAAGCTTTTCGATTCAATCAGATTTACGCTGGTGTAATCCAGTTCTACATGACCGACCGCGACCTGCGGTAAACCGTTGGCATTCAGCCACGACAGTTCATACAGCGTCCAGATATCGGCACCGTGAAAAGGCAGATTATCGGCCTTTAAATCCAGTGGGTCGCGGTTCAGGCTGCGCGGGACGCCCTGCAGCAGGCTGGCATCGTAATTGTCACGGTAATCCGTTGATTTACCGAGAGTCAGGCCATCAAGCGCCTGATGATTTTCATAAGAGGACATGTTTCACCGTCATAAACCAGATACACTATGCGACAAGTGTATCCTGGCTTTTGTGAAGAGAGAAATCAGTGGACGAATTGACAGCGCAGGCGTTGACAGCCTTTACGACACGTTATTGCGACGCATGGCATGAAAAAAACAACAGCTGGCCGCTCAGTGAAGAGCTGTATGGCGTACCTTCTCCGTGCATCATTTCTTCCACAAACGATGCGGTTTACTGGCAACCTCAGCCTTTTGTTGGCGAAAAAAACCTCAACGCGGTTGAACGGGCCTTTGATATCGTGATACAACCTGCGGTTCACGCTTTTTACACCACCCAGTTTGCCGGGGACATGCACGCGCAGTTTGCGGATGAAAAGTTAACGCTGCTGCAAACCTGGAGTGAAGATGACTTCAGGCGCGTTCAGGAAAACCTGATTGGTCATCTGGTCACGCAAAAGCGCCTCAAGCTATCGCCTACGCTTTTTATTGCCACACAGGACAATGAGCTCGATGTCATTTCGGTGTGCAATCTGTCCGGTGAAGTGTGCAAAGAAACGCTGGGAACCCGTAAAAGAAAGGTGCTGGCGGCCTCACTTGCGGAATTCCTCACTCAACTTAAGCCAGTTCTGTAATCCAGTTTGCCCTGAACCTTGTGAGAGATCTCTTACAAACCCTGTAGGACATTGCCAGGTAATAAGCGAAGACTTAATCAACGGATAAAATGATAATTCCTTATTATTCAGTTTGTTAATGATTCGATGTCAACTTTCATACGAAAATAATCTTAAGGGTATGTCTGTAAGCGTCTTGTAAGACAAGGCGAAACAGGCGATTCTATATCTGTCGACAAGGAGTCGCACAACGAAGAGAACATCAGGATGATGGCTCTTCGCCAGGACACACCAGAACGGTGTTACAAGGACAGGCTTCAGGATGAAGCAAAGCGGAAAACGCTGGATGCGTTAAAGGACACCTCCAGGACGGAGAATGAGAGCCGGTCAGGATGTTCGGCGGGTCAGGATGGCCAGGACACTTCAGGATGAAGTTTTCACATCGGGGTGATGTGAGCAGGATGCAAAAGTTCAGGATGAACACGGTCGCAAGACCACAGGAAAAGTTGTCACGGATGAGCAGGGAGCACTAAAAGTAGCTGGAATGCTGCGAAACGAACC
Organism: Citrobacter sp. Ce104; assembly: GCF_030334595.1. Classification (NCBI taxonomy): domain Bacteria; kingdom Pseudomonadati; phylum Pseudomonadota; class Gammaproteobacteria; order Enterobacterales; family Enterobacteriaceae; genus Citrobacter; species Citrobacter sp. Ce104. The sequence goes on along the minus strand of NZ_JAOWDP010000066.1, from coordinate 133,153 downwards.
GGGAGCACTGTTTTTACAGTGCTCCCTTTTTTTATTTCCCTTCACTAGTGCTATTCTTCGCGCCAGATTTTTCATCATTGAGGTTAATTTCATGACGACTCATGACCGTGTGCGCCAGCAGTTACACGCGCTTGAAGCGCTACTGCGTGAACATCATCATTGGCGGATGGATGAGCCTGCAGACCATCTGTTTACCAGCACGCAGCCTTTTTGTATGGATACCATGGAGCCGGTTGAATGGCTGCAATGGGTATTGATTCCCCGCATGCATACGTTGATTGATAACGCGCAGCCGCTTCCACAGGCTTTTGCCGTCGCACCGTATTACGAAATGGCGCTGGCTGCCGATCATCCGCAACGCGACATCCTCCTGACTGCATTGCAGGAGCTGGATGCGCTGTTTACAAGTGATAACACCTGATGCTGGAGATCCTCTATCAGGACGAATGGCTGGTCGCAGTCAATAAACCTTCGGGCTGGTTAGTTCACCGCAGTTGGCTCGACCGGGATGAGAAAGTGGTGGTGATGCAAACGGTACGCGACCAGATTGGTCAGCACGTTTTTACCGCCCACCGACTCGACAGGCCGACCTCCGGCGTGCTGCTGATGGGGTTGTCCAGCGAAGCCGGGCGTTTGTTGTCTCAGCAGTTTGAACATCATCAAATTCAGAAACGCTATCATGCGATTGTGCGTGGCTGGCTGATGGAGGATGCCGTACTGGATTATCCGTTAGTCGAAGAACTGGATAAGATCGCCGATAAGTTTGCTCGTGATGATAAAGGCCCGCAGCCTGCCGTCACCCATTATCGCGGTCTGGCGACGGTGGAGATGCCGGTAGCGACCGGGCGTTATCCGACTACCCGCTACGGACTGGTGGAGCTGGACCCTAAAACCGGTCGAAAACACCAGCTCAGACGCCATCTGGCACACTTGCGCCATCCGATTATCGGTGACAGCAAGCACGGTGATTTGCGGCAAAACCGCAGCGCCGCAGAGCATTTTGGCTGTCAGCGCCTGATGCTGCATGCCAGCCAGCTTGCGCTGACTCATCCTTTTACCGGCGAACCGCTGGTGATTCGCGCCGGGCTGGATGATGTCTGGATGCAGGCGCTATCACACTTTGGCTGGCGTGGACTTCTCCCTGAGAATGAAAGGGTTGAGTTCAGCGGGCTGTCAGGTCAGGATGAGCAAATAGATTCTTAAGTCCAGGAGATTACGGTTATGGCGGAAATTGGAATTTTTGTCGGCACAATGTACGGAAACGCACTGCTGGTTGCCGAAGAGGCCGAAGCGATTTTGACGGCGCAGGGTCATAAAGCCACGGTGTTCGAAGATCCGGAGCTCAGCGACTGGCAGGCATATCAGGATAAATATGTGCTGGTCGTGACCTCAACGACCGGGCAGGGCGATTTGCCGGATAGCATTGTGCCGCTGTTTCAGGGAATCAAAGATAATCTCGGTTTTCAGCCAAATCTGCATTACGGGATCATTGCCCTGGGCGACAGTAGCTACGTTAATTTTTGCAATGGCGGTAAGCAGTTCGATGCGCTGTTGCAGGAGCAAAGCGCTCAACGCGTAGGTGAAATGCTGCTGATTGACGCCAGCGAACATCCTGAACCGGAAAGCGAATCTAATCCCTGGGTAGAAAACTGGGGAACCTTGCTTAAATAACCCTTCGCCTGCACGGGCATTCAATCCCCATTTGAACCGTAGGCCGGGTCTGGCGCAGCCGCCACCCGGCAATAAAACCCCAATTACGTGAACTAACTTCCACTGCTTTGGGCTTATGCCCCAAACAACTTCTCACTGCCTCTCTAATGTTGTGTTCATGCACGGTGAGGGTCAGTGGCACTCCTTCATATACTTTTCCCGTCAGTTCCCGAAAAGGCAGCGAGTCAGAATAAAACGGCCCTGAGCTGTACCAAAACTGCCACACACTAACCTCTCATTCTGATCACCCTACAGGTGCTGTACAGAATGAACTGGCGACAGCCAAGATTCAGGAGTGCAACAATGAGTTCATTAAGTCAGGCGGCGAGCAGCGCGGAAAAACGCACTAACGCTCGCTACTGGATAGTGGTGATGCTGTTTATCGTCACATCCTTCAACTACGGCGATCGCGCCACCTTATCCATTGCCGGTTCGGAGATGGCCAAAGACATTGGCCTGGATGCCGTAGGTATGGGGTATGTATTCTCCGCTTTCTCATGGGCCTATGTTATCGGCCAGATCCCCGGCGGCTGGCTGCTCGACCGCTTCGGTTCAAAACGCGTCTACTTCTGGTCCATCTTTATCTGGTCCATGTTTACCCTGCTGCAGGGCTTCGTTGATATCTTCAGTGGCTTCGGCATTATCGTTGCGCTGTTTACCCTGCGCTTCCTCGTGGGGCTAGCTGAAGCACCCTCCTTCCCCGGCAACAGTCGGATTGTGGCGGCGTGGTTCCCTGCGCAGGAAAGGGGCACGGCGGTCGCTATCTTTAACTCTGCGCAATACTTTGCCACCGTTATCTTCGCGCCAATCATGGGGTGGCTGACCCACGAAGTGGGCTGGTCGCACGTGTTCTTCTTTATGGGCGGTCTTGGGATTGTTATCAGCTTTATCTGGCTGAAGGTGATTCATGAACCGAATCAGCATCCGGGTGTAAACCAAAAAGAGCTGGAGTACATTGCCGAAGGCGGGGCGCTGATCAACATGGATCAGGCGGCCGCCAAAGCCAAAGTACCGTTCAGCGTGAAGTGGGGGCAGATCAAGCAACTGTTGGGTTCACGGATGATGATCGGTATTTACATCGGCCAATACTGCATAAACGCGTTGACCTACTTCTTTATCACCTGGTTCCCGGTTTATCTGGTACAGGCGCGGGGCATGTCGATTTTGAAAGCCGGTTTTGTTGCCTCGGTCCCGGCCATATGCGGATTCGCAGGCGGCGTGCTCGGCGGCATTATTTCCGACTGGCTGATGCGCCGTACCGGCTCGCTAAATATCGCCCGTAAAACGCCAATCGTGCTGGGTATGCTGTTGTCGATGGTGATGGTGTTCTGTAACTACGTCAACGTGGAGTGGATGATCATCGGCTTTATGGCGCTGGCCTTCTTCGGTAAAGGCATCGGTGCGTTGGGATGGGCGGTGATGGCGGATACCGCGCCAAAAGAGATCAGCGGTCTGAGCGGCGGTCTGTTCAATATGTTTGGCAACATCTCCGGGATTGTCACGCCAATTGCTATCGGCTACATCGTAGGGACCACCGGCTCATTTAACGGCGCGTTGATTTACGTCGGGGTGCATGCGCTGATTGCGGTAGTGAGCTATCTGGTGCTGGTGGGTGATATTAAACGTATCGAACTGAAACCTGTCGCAGGACAATGATGATGACAACACAATCGAGTCCCGTTATTACCGATATGAAGGTCATCCCGGTGGCCGGGCATGACAGCATGCTACTCAATATAGGCGGGGCGCATAACGCATACTTTACCCGCAATATCGTGGTGCTCACCGATAACGCCGGCAATACCGGAGTTGGTGAAGCGCCGGGCGGTGAAGTGATTTATCAGACGCTGGTTGAGGCGATTCCACAGGTGTTAGGCCAGGAGGTCGCACGCCTGAATAAGGTGGTTCAGCAGGTGCATAAAGGCAATCAGGCCGCTGATTTTGACACTTTCGGCAAAGGCGCCTGGACCTTTGAACTACGGGTCAACGCGGTGGCGGCGCTGGAAGCCGCGCTGCTCGACCTGCTGGGCAAGGCGCTGAACGTGCCGGTCTGTGAATTGTTAGGGCCTGGCAAACAGCGCGATGCGGTCACCGTGCTCGGCTATCTGTTCTATGTAGGCGATCGCAGCAAAACCGATCTGCCGTATCTGGAAAGCACGCCGGGTAACCATGAGTGGTATCACCTGCGTCACCAGCAAGCGATGAACAGTGAGGCGGTGGTGCGTCTGGCTCAGGCGTCGCAGGATCGCTACGGTTTTAAAGATTTCAAACTTAAAGGCGGCGTGCTGCCCGGCGAGCAGGAAATCGATACCGCTCGCGCGTTGAAAAAATGCTTCCCGGATGCGCGTATTACGGTCGATCCCAACGGCGCCTGGCTGCTGGATGAAGCCATCTCTCTGTGTAAAGGGCTGAACGATGTTCTGACCTACGCCGAAGATCCGTGCGGCGCTGAACAGGGTTTTTCGGGGCGTGAAGTGATGGCCGAGTTCCGCCGCGCGACCGGTCTGCCAGTAGCAACGAACATGATAGCCACCAACTGGCGTGAGATGGGCCATGCGGTGATGCTGAACTCAGTAGATATTCCGCTGGCCGATCCGCATTTCTGGACCCTTTCCGGCGCGGTGCGCGTGGCACAGTTATGCGATGACTGGGGACTGACCTGGGGCTGCCACTCGAACAATCATTTTGATATTTCATTGGCGATGTTCACTCACGTCGGCGCCGCGGCGCCGGGCAACCCGACGGCTATCGACACCCACTGGATCTGGCAGGAGGGAGATTGTCGCCTGACCAAAAATCCGCTGGAGATTAAAAACGGAAAAATTGCGGTACCCGACGCGCCCGGCCTGGGCGTGGAACTGGACTGGGAACAGGTACAAAAAGCGCATGAAGCCTATAAGGCGCTGCCCGGCGGCGCGCGTAATGACGCAGGCCCAATGCAGTATCTGATCCCCGGATGGACTTTTGACCGTAAACGTCCTGTTTTCGGCCGCCACTAATTTTGAATAAGGACTTAATTATGAGCGCACAATTTACCACTCCCGTCGTGACTTCCATGCAGGTTATTCCGGTGGCAGGCCATGACAGCATGCTGATGAACCTGAGCGGCGCACATGCCCCGTTCTTCACGCGTAATATTGTAATTATTAAAGATAACTCCGGTCATACCGGCGTGGGTGAGATACCCGGCGGCGAGAAAATTCGTCAGACCCTGGAAGATGCCATTCCGCTGGTGGTAGGCAAAACGTTAGGCGAATACAAAAACGTACTGAATGCGGTCCGCAATACCTTTGCCGATCGTGATGCCGGTGGACGTGGTTTGCAGACCTTCGATTTACGTACCACTATTCATGTGGTTACCGGGATCGAAGCGGCCATGTTGGATCTGCTGGGCCAGCATCTGGGCGTCAACGTCGCTTCATTGCTGGGCGAAGGCCAACAGCGTAGCGAAGTTGAAATGTTGGGTTACCTGTTCTTCGTCGGCAACCGCAACGCGACACCGCTGCCGTATCAGAGCCAACCGGATGAGAAATGCGACTGGTATCGCCTGCGTCATGAAGAGGCGATGACCCCGGATGCGGTGGTGCGCCTGGCGGAAGCGGCGTATGAGAAATATGGTTTCAACGACTTCAAGCTGAAAGGCGGCGTATTGGCCGGAGAAGAAGAAGCGGAATCTATTGTGGCGCTGGCGAAACGCTTTCCACAGGCGCGCGTCACGCTCGATCCCAATGGCGCATGGTCGTTAAATGAAGCGATTAAAATTGGTAAGTACCTGAAAGGAACGCTGGCTTATGCGGAAGATCCTTGCGGCGCTGAGCAGGGGTTCTCTGGTCGTGAAGTCATGGCGGAATTCCGTCGTGCAACCGGTCTGCCGACCGCCACCAACATGATCGCCACCGACTGGCGTCAGATGGGGCATACGCTGTCGTTACAGTCCGTGGATATCCCGCTGGCGGACCCGCACTTCTGGACCATGCAAGGGTCGGTTCGTGTGGCGCAGATGTGCCATGATTTTGGGTTGACCTGGGGCTCGCACTCTAACAACCACTTTGATATTTCGCTGGCGATGTTTACGCATGTCGCGGCGGCGGCTCCGGGCAAAATTACCGCGATCGATACGCACTGGATCTGGCAGGAAGGCAATCAACGCCTGACCAAAGAGCCATTTGAAATCAAAGGCGGCATGGTACAGGTACCGGCGAAACCGGGTCTGGGCGTGGAGCTGGATATGGATCAGGTCATGAAAGCTCACGAGCTGTATCAGCAACATGGGCTGGGGGCGCGTGATGATGCGATGGGGATGCAGTATCTGATCCCGAACTGGACGTTTGATAATAAGCGTCCGTGCATGGTACGCTAAGCGAACTGGGACCGATCCCATGAAGGGGCGGTTTTTATCCTGGTATATGCTTAACACAGTCAACATGCGTAAGGATGCTTTATGAAAATAGTAATCGCACCGGATTCCTATAAGGAAAGTTTGAGTGCGCTTGAAGTGGCAACGGCTATTGAGCTGGGATTTCGTGAGATCTGGCCTGAGGCGGATTACGTGAAAATCCCAGTCGCGGACGGCGGTGAAGGAACGGTCGAAGCGATGGTTGCCGCAACGCAAGGCCACCTTGTGCATGTTGATGTTACCGGCCCTCTGGGCAACACAATTCAGGCATTTTATGGTTTGTCCGGTGATGAGCGGTCGGCGTTTATCGAAATGGCGGCCGCCAGCGGGCTGGAGCAGGTTCCTGCTGATTTACGCGATCCGTTGAAAACCACCTCCTGGGGAACCGGGGAGCTAATCCGTCATGCGCTGGACGCTGGTGTTGAGCATATCATTATTGGGATTGGCGGTAGCGCCACCAATGATGGCGGTGCCGGGATGGTGCAAGCGCTGGGAGCTAAATTGCTGGATGCGCAAAATAACGATATTGCTCATGGCGGGGCTGGCCTCGAATCGCTCGCCCGGATTGATATCTCTCAGTTAGACCAGCGACTTGCCGCGTGTCGTATTGAAGTGGCCTGCGACGTGACTAATCCGTTGACCGGTGAAGAGGGGGCCTCTGCGGTATTTGGCCCGCAAAAAGGGGCAACGCCGGAGATGATTACCCGCCTTGATCGGGCGCTCACGCACTATGCCCAACTCATTGCCCGCGATCTGGACATCAACGTGCTGGAGCTGGCGGGCGGTGGCGCGGCTGGCGGCATGGGGGCGGCGCTGTATGCGTTTTGTGGCGCACAGCTACGCTGCGGTATTGAGGTGGTGACGGATGCGTTACACCTCGACGACTGCGTTGCGGATGCGGACTTAGTGGTCACGGGCGAAGGACGTATCGACAGCCAGACCATTCACGGTAAGGTTCCGGTTGGCGTAGCGAAGGTGGCAAAGCGTTACAATAAACCGGTTATCGGCATTGCCGGTAGCCTGACGGCCGATGTTGGTGTGGTACACGAGCATGGGCTGGATGCGGTTTTCAGCGTCATCTATACCATTTGTACGCTGGATGAAGCGCTAAAGAACGCGAGCGAGAACGTGCGAATGACGGCGAGAAACGTGGCTGCAACGCTCAAAGCAGGGCAACAATTACGCTGAATTGTTAGCCGCATTCGGCGATGTGCCCGATGCGCGACGCTTATCGGGCCTACGGTAAACAGCGAAACCTGTAGGCCGGATAAGGCGTTTACGCCGCATCCGGCGAATATCACCCCAATATCCGTTTCGCTTCGCGTGCAACGTTGTCCATTTCATCCAGAAGCTCTAAAAACTCAGGCTCCAGCTCTTCTTCTTTGGTTCCGCTACGTAATTGCTGCTCAATAAGCTGACACAGGTTTTTCATACGGGGAACGCCGCTATAGCCGCAGCTGCCGTGCAGCTTGTGGATCATATCTACCAACCCTTCCGGGTTTTCACCTACCAGCTGTTCTTCAATTCTGTTCCGCACTTCGGGCAGAAAATCGAGCAGCATTTGCAGCATGTCGCGCGCCAAATCGTTTTTACCCGCGGCTTGTCTTAATGCCAGTTGCCAGTCGAGTGTGGTATTAGGATTGACGACCGGCTCAACAGGTTCAACCGCGAGCACCCGAAGCGATGAGCTTGCGCCGGGTTTGTAGCGTAACAGCAGATTATGCAGCTTATCTTCTTCGATAGGCTTCGCCAGGTAATCGTTCATCCCGGCGCTGAGCAGCTTCTCTTTCTGCCCGGCCATGGCATGCGCGGTGACCGCAATGACCGGCGTCTGCTGTTGATGAGGAAGCTGGTGGATCAGTTCGCAGGCGCGAATACCGTCCATGTCTGGCATTTGAATATCCATCAGGATCAGATCAAACTGCATCTGTTTGGCACGATCCACTGCCTGATGTCCGCTGTCGCAGAGCACCACGTGCTGCACTTTATCTTCCAGCAGTGCGCCAATCAGCTTGAGGTTCGCCGGGTTGTCGTCCACCGCCATGACGGTCATCGCGATTTTGCTCTCGTCTAACAGCAGCGGATCTGCGCGGTGGTTCAACTGACAATACTCTGTCAGCGCAGGCAGTAAGCGGGTTGAGGTGAGAGGTTTCAACAGACACGCCGCCGCGCCGCCTTGTTTTAACTTCTCTGCGTTAATCTGCGCATGGCAAGGCAGGGCCAGTAACAAAAAGTCGGTCATCGCCGCAGCGCTTGCCAACCGCTCATGCTGCATGGTGAGCGGTTCGCGTAACGTGACCGGAATGCCGAGCAGCAGAATATCGTAGTGATCCTTCGGCAGCCCGGAGAACGAAGGGCTGTAAATCACCTCCAGCGGCGTTTCACTCAAGATATCTAACGTGCATTGCGCGGCTGTGGCGTTAGGTTCGACGTAGGCCAGTCGTTTACCGGCCAGACAGAGCGTGGTTGAGCGATCAACGAGAACGTTAGGATTGAGATCGAGGCTGATATGGAACCAGAACGTGGATCCCCGGTTCGGTTGGCTGTGGAAGGAGATATCCCCGCCCATTTCGTTGACCAGTTTTTGCGTAATCACCAAACCCAGCCCCGTCCCGCCGTGGCGTCGGGAAATACTGGCATCCGCCTGGCGGAAGGCCTGGAACAGGCGTGACTGATCGCGCTCAGGGATACCAATCCCGGTATCGCGGATTTGTACTTCAATCTGCACTTTCGTGTTACTGAGGGCGCGTTTCTCAACCAGAATATCGATATTGCCGCCTTCGGTAAATTTGATGGCATTGCCGACCAGGTTAGTGATCACCTGCTGTAAGCGCAGCGGGTCGCCGATGACGTTGTCCGGCACGTCATTCTTAATATTCAGCGTCAGCTCAAGCCCTTTATCATGGGATGAGTGCGCTAACAGCGTGACGACGTCATCCAGCGTGCTGCGCAGCGGGAACGGGATGCTTTCCAGAATCAGCTTGCCGGCCTCCAGTTTGGAGAAGTCGAGCACATCATTGATGATGGCCAGCAGATTATTGGCCGAACGCTCAATCGTATTCAGGTGATCGCGCTGTGTGGTATTGAGCTCGGTTTTTAGCGTCAGACGGGTGAAGCCAATCACGCCATTCAGCGGGGTACGCAGCTCGTGCGACATGTTAGCCAGAAACTCAGACTTAATACGCGCCGCTTCCTGGGCGCGTTTCTTCGCCAAATCCAGTTCGACGTTCTGGATTTCCATCTGCTCCAGGGTTTCGCGTAGATCAGAGGTGGCCTGATCGATGTTGTGCTGCATCTCTTCATGGTAAGCCGCGAGAGACATCGCCATCGAGTTGATGCCATTTTTGAGCATATCCAGCTCGCCCAGCATGAAGCCTTCTACCCGGCTGTCGAGCTGTCCTCTACGTATTCGGTCAACGGTATTCACCATATTGCGAATCGGGCCGGTCACGTCGCGCATCAGACGCCAGCCAAAAATTAGCGCAATACCGATGCAAAACAACATCATTACGCTGGAGATAAAGATCTCTTTATACTGCTGCAATCGCACTGACTTGAGGTCCAGCTCAAGCGCCACGTACCCCAGCATGTTTTGCGTATTTTTGGCGTCGCTGACGGCGGATTCATCCGGCGAATAGCTTTCCGATATAATGGGCGTTCGCAGGATCATGATATCCCCGAGCCGGGTGACGCTCAGCTTACGGGGGAATGGTGAACCCGTCGCCAACTGCATTTCAGACGGATCGAGATGAAAATTGGATGTGACGAACAGTCGGTTGTTCTCGTCATAGACAGAAATTGCCCGCACGATATCGGAATGGCGACGATGCAGCACGCTGATAAGTTGGCCGATGGATTCCCTGTTTTGCAGGTTCATGCCATATTCGCTGGAAACCGCGAGTGGCTCAATGATGCTGGCGCCAGCATCTTCCAGTTGACGCTGCAAGTCGTTATAGCGATGCACAACAAAAAAGATACTGAGCAGCAAACCAATCAGGACGGTCGGGGCCAGGATCAGAATCATCATGCGTGCGCGCAGGCTGTAGTTGGTCATGGAGTTCCGTTATGGGACAATTAGGGTCACACTGTTAAATAGAGAAATATCTCGTCGATGGCGCAATTCTACTCTGCAAAACGACGCGTGACGACGCGTCAGATCATAACCGTTACCGTCAATGACCTTGATCCTTTCGGTCAGGGCGTCGCTCGCCACGACGGAAAGGCGTTGTTTATACCGGAATTGCTGCCTCAGGAAAGCGCCGAGGTAGTCATTACCGAAGATAAAAAACAGTTCGCCCGCGCGCAAGTAAAACGACGTTTAAACGACAGCCCGCAGCGTGAAGTGCCACGTTGTCCGCATTTTGGCGTGTGCGGCGGTTGCCAGCAGCAGCATGCCAGCATCTCGTTGCAGCAGCGTAGCAAAAGCGCGGCGTTGTCGCGTTTAATGAAATGTGAAGTGTCGGATGTTATAGCTGATACCCCGTGGGGCTATCGTCGTCGTGCCAGGTTAAGCCTGAACTATCGGCCAAAAGAACAAAAGTTGCAGATGGGATTCCGCAAATCCGGCTCCAGCGACATTATTGATGTCAAACAATGCCCTATTTTGGTGCCCCAGCTTGACGCGTTATTGCCCCACATCAGGGCATGCCTGGAAAGTCTGCAAGGGTTACGCCATCTTGGTCATGTCGAGCTGGTGCAGGCAGGGAGCGGAACCCTGATGATTTTACGCCACACGGCGCCTTTGAGTGCGGCGGATAAAGAAAAACTGGAATGCTTTTCGCATTCTCAGGGGCTGTCTTTGTTTCTGGCCCCGCAAAGCGAGATACTGGAATCATTATCAGAAGAATCGCCCTGGTATGACTCAAATGGGCTACGGTTAACCTTCAGCCCGCGTGATTTTATTCAGGTCAACGAAGGGGTAAACCAACAAATGGTTGCCCGTGCGCTGGAATGGCTCGATGTGCAACCAGAAGATCGCGTACTCGATCTGTTCTGCGGAATGGGAAATTTTACCCTGCCGCTGGCCACCCGGGCAGCAAGCGTGGTGGGCGTGGAAGGGGTGCCTGCGCTGGTGGAAAAAGGCAGGGAAAATGCGCTGAATAACGGTTTGCACAATGTGACATTCTTTCATGAAAACCTTGAGGAAGATGTTACCCGGCAGCCATGGGCGAAAAACGGATTCGACAAAGTATTGCTCGATCCTGCGCGTGCGGGGGCTGCAGGTGTGATGCAACATATTATAAAATTGGAACCTATACGCGTTGTTTATGTATCCTGTAATCCGGCAACGCTGGCTCGTGACAGCGACGCTTTGCTCAATGCGGGGTATGCCATACGGCGACTGGCGATGCTCGATATGTTCCCGCACACTGGACACCTGGAATCAATGGTCCTGTTTGAGCGTATGTAATGAATTTTGTACCCATTGGATTTCGGGTTGTAACGTAGCATGAAAGACAATGGGTATGGCTTGTCGACTTCGACAGGCCTGGCCCCTTAAGGAGAGGACAATGGTTGCGGTAAGAAGTGCACATATAAATAAAGCTGGTGAGTTTGATCCAAAGAAATGGATCGCGAGTCTGGGGATCTCCAGCCAGCAGTCGTGTGAACGCTTAGCCGAAACCTGGGCGTACTGCCAGCAGCAGACACAGGGTCACCCTGATGCGGAGCTGCTGCTGTGGCGTGGCGTGGAGATGGTAGAAATACTCTCCATGTTGAGCATGGATATCGACACGCTGCGCGCAGCAATGCTGTTCCCTCTGGCAGATGCCAACGTGGTCAGTGAAGACATCCTGCGCGAGAGCGTGGGTAAATCCATTGTTCATCTTATCCACGGCGTGCGGGATATGGCGGCAATACGCCAGCTTAAAGCCACGCATACCGATTCAGTCTCTTCCGAGCAGGTCGATAACGTCCGCCGCATGCTGCTGGCTATGGTGGACGATTTTCGCTGCGTGGTCATCAAGCTGGCGGAGCGGATTGCCCATCTGCGCGAAGTGAAAGACGCGCCGGAAGATGAACGCGTACTGGCGGCAAAAGAGTGCACCAATATCTATGCGCCGCTGGCCAACCGTTTGGGCATTGGGCAGTTAAAATGGGAGCTGGAAGATTACTGCTTCCGTTACCTGCACCCGGCTGAATACAAACGTATAGCCAAGCTGCTGCATGAACGTCGTATCGACAGGGAGCATTACATCGATGAGTTCGTCGGTCATTTGCGCTCAGAGATGAAAACGGAAGGCGTCAAAGCCGAAGTGTACGGACGTCCGAAACACATCTACAGCATCTGGCGCAAAATGCAGAAAAAGCAGTTAGCCTTCGATGAACTGTTCGATGTGCGCGCGGTGCGTATCGTGGCCGAGCGTCTACAGGACTGCTACGCCGCGTTGGGGATAGTACATACTCACTATCGCCATCTGCCGGATGAGTTCGATGATTACGTTGCTAATCCAAAACCTAACGGCTACCAGTCAATCCATACGGTTGTACTGGGGCCGGGCGGGAAAACCATCGAAATTCAGATCCGTACCAAACAGATGCACGAAGATGCCGAACTGGGCGTCGCGGCACACTGGAAATACAAAGAGGGCACCGTTTCAGGCGCGGCGCGTTCTGGTCATGAAGATCGTATTGCATGGCTGCGTAAGCTGATCGCCTGGCAGGAAGAGATGGCGGATTCCGGTGAAATGCTGGATGAAGTCCGCAGCCAGGTCTTTGATGATCGCGTGTACGTCTTTACGCCAAAAGGTGATGTTGTGGACTTACCGGCGGGCTCCACGCCGCTCGATTTTGCTTACCACATTCACAGCGATGTGGGACACCGTTGCATTGGCGCGAAAATTGGCGGACGCATTGTACCGTTTACCTACCAGTTGCAGATGGGCGATCAAATTGAAATTATCACCCAGAAGCAGCCAAACCCAAGCCGCGACTGGTTGAATCCTAACCTCGGCTACGTGACCACCAGTCGTGGGCGCTCGAAGATCCACGCCTGGTTCCGTAAACAGGACCGCGACAAAAACATCCTTGCTGGCCGTCAGATCCTTGACGATGAGCTCGCGCATTTAGGCATTAGCCTGAAAGAAGCGGAAAAACACCTGCTGCCGCGCTACAGCTTCAATGAGCTGGAGGAGTTGCTGGCAGCGATTGGCGGGGGCGATATCCGCCTCAACCAGATGGTGAACTTCCTGCAGGCGCAGTTTAATAAGCCAAGCGCTGCCGAACAGGATGCCGCCGCGCTGAAACAGCTTCAGCAGAAAACGCAGGCGCCGCAGAGCCGCCGTAAAGACGACGGTCGCGTGGTGGTTGAAGGGGTGGGTAACCTGATGCACCACATCGCGCGCTGCTGCCAGCCGATTCCTGGCGATGAAATTGTCGGTTTTATCACTCAGGGCCGCGGTATTTCCGTACACCGGGCGGATTGCGAACAGCTGACTGAGCTGCGCTCGCATGCGCCGGAACGTATTGTTGATGCAGTTTGGGGCGAAAGCTACTCGGCAGGATATTCGCTGGTGGTTCGCGTCCAGGCGAACGATCGCAGCGGCTTATTGCGTGATATCACCACGATCCTTGCCAACGAGAAGGTGAACGTACTGGGGGTTGCCAGCCGGAGTGATACCAAACAACAGCTTGCTACCATCGATATGACCATCGAAATCTATAACCTGCAGGTGCTCGGTCGCGTGCTTGGCAAGCTGAACCAGGTACCGGACGTGATCGACGCACGTCGTCTGCACGGTAATTAATTATTTTGTAGGCCGGATAATCTTGTAGGCCTGATAAAACGCGTTAGCGTTGCCATCAGGCATTGCCATGTTGCCGGATGTAGGCTATCGCCTTATCCGGCCTACCGTATTGAAATTCCAGGATATTCCAATGAATCAAATCGACCGACTGCTCGGTATTATGCAGCGCCTGCGCGACCCGGAAAACGGCTGTCCGTGGGACAAAGAGCAGACATTTGCCACTATTGCCCCTTACACCCTCGAAGAAACTTATGAAGTGCTGGACGCCATCGCTCGAGAAGATTTCGACGACCTGCGTGGAGAGTTGGGTGATCTGCTGTTCCAGGTGGTGTTTTACGCCCAGATGGCGCAGGAAGAAGGGCGCTTCAACTTTGATGATATCTGTGCTGCGATAAGCGATAAGCTTGAACGCCGCCACCCGCATGTTTTTGCGGATGTTTCTGCCAGTAACAGCACTGAGGTATTGACCCGCTGGGAGCAAATCAAAAGCGAAGAACGCGCCGAGAAGGCGCAGCATTCCGCGCTCGACGATATCCCCCGTAGTTTACCGGCATTAATGCGCGCACAAAAAATCCAGAAACGTTGCTCAAATGTTGGATTCGACTGGAAAACATTAGGGCCGGTTGTCGACAAGGTTTACGAAGAGATCGACGAAGTCATGTTTGAGGCGAAGCAGGCTGTTGTCGACCAGGCTAAACTGGAGGAGGAAATGGGCGATCTGCTGTTTGCTACGGTCAATATGGCCCGGCATTTAGGCACCAAAGCAGAGACCGCATTGCAAAAAGCGAACGAGAAATTTGAGCGGCGTTTTCGTGAGGTTGAGCGAATTGTGGCTGCTCGCGGTCTGGAAATGACTGGTGTTGATCTGGAAACTATGGAAGAAGTCTGGCAACAGGTAAAACGGCAGGAAATTGATCTCTAAGGGATTTCGTCGGTCAAGGGCGATTTGTGTGATTTTTTAAATAACAAGCGCTTGATTTACGTCAAAAACATTTACCCAAAAGAGGCTATTTTCTCTTCCCGTTATGTTGATGAAACACCTTGTATACTGCCTCATCGAGTGATTCGAGTCGCAACAAGGCGGCGACTGAAAGAATCCTCAGGAACATAGAAATGCTATGTGACTGGGGTGAGTGAAGGAAGCCAACACCGGTGCGGCTTGAAGAACGAAGGAGAGGGAATAATGAAAGTTTGTGGCGCTCGTCATGTTCGGGTATACTACTTTCCCGTCTTGGTAATTCCATCGTTTCACCCTAACTTCTCAGGTCCAGCATGACAACGAACTATATTTTTGTGACCGGCGGGGTCGTATCCTCTCTGGGAAAAGGCATTGCCGCAGCCTCCCTGGCAGCCATTCTTGAAGCCCGTGGCCTCAATGTGACCATGATGAAACTGGATCCGTACATCAACGTCGATCCAGGTACTATGAGCCCAATCCAACACGGGGAAGTGTTCGTTACCGAAGACGGCGCTGAAACCGACCTGGACCTGGGTCACTATGAGCGTTTCATCCGTACCAAAATGAGCCGCCGCAACAACTTCACCACGGGTCGTATCTATTCCGACGTTCTGCGTAAAGAACGCCGTGGCGACTACCTGGGCGCTACCGTTCAGGTTATCCCGCACATCACGAATGCGATTAAAGAACGCGTTCTGGAAGGCGGCGAAGGTCATGATGTTGTTCTGGTCGAAATCGGCGGAACCGTTGGGGATATCGAATCTCTGCCGTTCCTTGAAGCGATTCGCCAGATGGCCGTAGAAATTGGCCGTGAGCACACGCTGTTTATGCATCTGACGCTGGTTCCGTACATGGCGGCGGCAGGTGAAGTCAAAACTAAACCGACCCAGCACTCGGTAAAAGAGCTGCTTTCTATCGGTATTCAGCCAGATATCCTGATTTGCCGCTCCGATCGCGCAGTTCCGGCTAATGAACGTGCGAAAATTGCATTGTTCTGTAACGTTCCGGAAAAAGCGGTGATTTCTCTGAAAGATGTCGATTCCATCTATAAAATTCCGGGCCTGTTGAAATCCCAGGGCCTTGACGATTATATTTGTAAACGATTCAGCTTGAACTGTCCGGAAGCTAATCTGTCAGAATGGGAACAGGTTATCTATGAAGAAGCGAATCCGGCAGGCGAAGTGACTATCGGTATGGTTGGCAAGTACATTGAACTGCCGGATGCCTATAAGTCAGTTATCGAAGCGCTGAAGCACGGTGGTCTGAAGAATCGTGTCACCGTCAATATCAAGCTGATCGATTCGCAAGATGTTGAAACGCGCGGCGTTGAGATCCTGAAAGGTCTTGATGCAATCCTGATCCCTGGCGGCTTCGGCTACCGTGGCGTTGAAGGTAAAATCGCGACGGCGCGCTTTGCGCGTGAGAACAATATTCCTTATCTGGGCATTTGCCTGGGTATGCAGGTTGCGTTGATTGAGTTTGCACGTAACGTAGTAGGTATGGACAACGCCAACTCCACGGAATTTGTGCCAGACTGTAAGTACCCAGTGGTGGCCCTGATTACCGAATGGCGCGATGAAGACGGCAACGTCGAAGTCCGTACCGAGAAGAGCGATCTGGGTGGCACAATGCGCCTTGGCGCGCAGCAGTGTCAGTTGGACGATGAGAGTCTGGTGCGTAAGTTATATGGTACGCCGACCATTGTTGAACGCCATCGCCACCGTTACGAAGTCAACAATATGCTGTTGAAACAGATTGAAGCTGCGGGTCTGCGTATTGCAGGCCGTTCCGGTGATGATCAGTTGGTCGAGATCATTGAGGTACCGAATCATCCGTGGTTCGTGGCCTGTCAGTTCCACCCGGAATTTACTTCCACGCCACGTGATGGGCACCCGCTGTTTGCCGGCTTTGTGAAAGCCGCCAGTGAACATCAGAAGCGTCAGGCGAAGTAAGAAGTAAATAAGTTAGAACGGCAATGCACCCATCCGGGTGCATTGTTTGTCTGGAGTTTTAGTTTAACTTGTACTGAGGAAAATCTAATGTCCAAAATCGTTAAAATCATCGGTCGTGAAATCATCGACTCCCGTGGTAACCCGACTGTTGAAGCCGAAGTACACCTGGAAGGTGGTTTCGTTGGTATGGCAGCAGCTCCGTCAGGTGCTTCTACTGGTTCCCGCGAAGCACTGGAACTGCGCGATGGCGACAAATCTCGTTTCATGGGTAAAGGCGTACTGAAAGCTGTTGCAGCTGTTAACGGCCCAATTGCTCAGGCTCTGCTGGGTAAAGATGCTAAAGATCAGGCTGGCATCGACAAGATCATGATCGATCTGGACGGTACTGAAAACAAATCCAACTTCGGTGCAAACGCCATCCTGGCTGTGTCCCTGGCGAACGCCAAAGCAGCAGCTGCTGCTAAAGGCCTGCCGCTGTATGCACACATCGCTGAACTGAACGGTACTCCGGGTAAATACTCCATGCCGGTTCCGATGATGAACATCATCAACGGTGGTGAGCACGCTGACAACAACGTCGACATCCAGGAATTCATGATTCAGCCGGTTGGCGCTAAGACTCTGAAAGAAGCCGTTCGTATGGGTTCTGAAGTGTTCCACAACCTGGCTAAAGTTCTGAAAGCTAAAGGTATGAACACTGCTGTTGGTGACGAAGGCGGCTACGCGCCGAACCTGGGTTCCAACGCTGAAGCTCTGGCTGTAATCGCTGAAGCGGTAAAAGCAGCTGGCTACGAGCTGGGCAAAGACATCACCCTGGCGATGGACTGTGCAGCTTCTGAATTCTACAAAGACGGTAAATACGTTCTGGCTGGCGAAGGCAACAAAGCATTCACCTCCGAAGAATTCACCCACTTCCTGGAAGAACTGACCAAACAGTACCCGATCGTGTCCATCGAAGATGGTCTGGACGAGTCTGACTGGGACGGTTTTGCATACCAGACTAAAGTACTGGGCGACAAAATCCAGCTGGTTGGTGACGATCTGTTCGTAACCAACACCAAGATCCTGAAAGAAGGCATCGAAAAAGGCATCGTTAACTCCATCCTGATCAAATTCAACCAGATTGGTTCTCTGACCGAAACTCTGGCTGCGATCAAAATGGCGAAAGACGCTGGCTACACCGCTGTCATCTCTCACCGTTCTGGCGAAACTGAAGACGCTACCATCGCTGACCTGGCTGTTGGTACCGCTGCAGGCCAGATCAAAACAGGTTCTATGAGCCGTTCTGACCGCGTTGCTAAATACAACCAGCTGATTCGTATCGAAGAAGCTCTGGGTGAACAAGCACCGTACAACGGTCGTAAAGAGATCAAAGGCCAGGCGTAATCCTGTTCTTTAGCTCTTAACGTAAAAACCCGCTGCGGCGGGTTTTTTTATGTCTTTAAAGCAGCAGTGGTAAGGTCGCGCTGGCGGTTCGCTGGCTCACATCACTGTACTTTTCATCCAGCGCAATCAGCGATGTGGTGAGCAGTTCTACCAACAGCATCACTCCCACCTTGGCGTTTAGCGCGCCAGCACTCAACGGACCCTCAGGTTTGGCTGCGACCAGTTGAATATCACTCAGCGAAGCCAACGGGCTGCGCGGCGTATTACTCAACGCCAGCACGCGCACGCCTTGCTTACGCGCCAGTTTAACGACGTGCAGCAGATCGCGCGTCGAGCCAGAACTGGAAATCGCTACCACGATCGTGTCTTTGTTAAGCGTCGTGGCATTCATGGCTGCACGATGCATGTCGCTGAACAATTGTGCAGGTTTGCCGAGACGCAGGAGTTTGTAATGTAAATACTCCCCCAGAATGGCGCTGGCCGCTACGCCATAAATCTGTACTGACTGAGCCTGATGCAACGCAAGGGCGGCGGCTTCAAGTAATGTCCTGTCGAGTAACTTTGCAGTGTCCTGCAATGCTTGCACCGATTCATTGACCACATTGTCAATTTCATCCCCGCAGTGCTCTACCGGCTGTTCTTGCTGGAGATCGAGTGCCAGCGCCATCTTGAATTCGTTGTAGCCCTTACACCCCAGCGTACGGCACAGACGCGTAACGCTCGCCTCGCTGGTGTCGCTTTCACGCGCCAGTTCGGTAATCGTCAGGTAGACAACTTTTGCCGGATCGCTGAGCACAAACTCTCCCAGCTTCTGCTGTGTTCGGCTATATCCGTCAACGCTCTGGCGCAATCTCAGCAGCAGGTTTTCATTTTCTGACATGCAAAATCCTTAATGCGTTTCTCTGCTGATAGTGTGGCGGAAAGCAGGGGAGAGATGCCAGTCATTTTAAAAAAGTATGATCGGCTTCCTGGATTTTGATGATAATTTTCACTTTTAAAAATTAATATGGTAAAAATTTTCATCATCAATCGGGGAGATGAAAAAATGATGCAAATGTTTAGCGGCGCCTCGTCGGGGGCATGGTTTGAAAAGGCACAGCGGTTCGGCAAATCGTTCATGCTGCCGATTGCGGTATTGCCCGCCGCGGGGCTGTTGCTAGGGATCGGCGGCGCGCTGTCGAATCCAAACACATTGACGGCTTATCCGTTTTTGGACGTTGACTGGTTACAGGCAATCTTCACAATCATGACCAGCGCAGGTTCTATTGTATTTGCCAACCTGTCGGTGCTCTTTGCGGTGGGTGTCGCAGTAGGACTGGCGAAAACGGATAAAGGCACCGCCGGGCTTGCGGCATTGCTGGCATTTCTGGTGATGAATGCCACCATTAATGCCTTATTGACGCTCAACGGAACGCTGGCACACGAGAATCCCGGTGCCGTAGGCCAGGGGATGACGCTGGGCATTCAGACGCTGGAAACAGGTGTGTTTGGTGGGGTGGTGATTGGCCTGGTTACCTGTGCGCTGCATGGCCGTTTCAATAAAGTCTCACTCCCTCAGTTCCTTGGTTTCTTCAGCGGCTCGCGCTTTGTGCCGATTATTAGCTCCCTTGCCGCGATAGTCGTGGGGGCGGTCATGACGGTGGTTTGGCCGCATTTCCAGAAACTCATTTTTGGACTGGGTGGTCTGGTTGATGCGACAGGCTATCTGGGGACGCTGCTGTACGGCTTCATCCTGCGTATGCTCGGCCCATTGGGGTTACACCATATCTTTTATTTGCCCTTCTGGACGACGGCGCTGGGCGGGAGCGAAATCGTCAACGGCCAGTTAGTTGAAGGTACGCAGCGGATTTTCTTTGCCCAACTTGCCGATCCGAATACGCAGCAGTTCTATGCGGGCACCTCGCGCTTTATGTCCGGGCGCTTCATCACCATGATGTTTGGCCTGCTTGGTGCATGCCTGGCGATGTACCATACTGCCAGGCCGGAGAACAGAAAGCTTGTTGCTGGCCTGCTGTTGTCTGCGGCCCTGACCTCTTTCCTGACGGGGATCACTGAGCCTATCGAGTTCTCATTTTTGTTTGTGGCGCCCGTGTTATACGTCATTCACGCCTTCTTCGATGGTCTGGCGTTTATGATGGCTCATATTTTACATATCACTATTGGGCAAACCTTTTCGGGTGGGCTTATCGATTTCCTCCTCTTTGGCGTGCTACAGGGGGAAGCTAAAACCAACTGGATGTACGTCCCCCTGGTGGGGGTACCGTGGTTCTTTCTTTACTACTTCACCTTCCGCTATTTGATTAACCGCTTTAACTGGCTAACGCCTGGCCGTGAAAACGCAACTCCGATGGAATCCAGCCTGCCGCAAAGTGAGCGAGCAGCGGCAGTGATCGCCGGGCTGGGAGGCAAAGATAATCTGGAAGAGGTGGACTGTTGCGCCACACGCTTACGCGTGACGGTGAAAGAGAGCAGCAAGGTAGATGAAGCGACGCTGAAAGCGACCGGAGCGCGTGGCGTAATTATTCGCGGTAACGGTGTTCAGGTGATTTATGGCCCGCATGTCACCATCATTAAAAACGAAGTCGAAGAGATCTTATCGTAATGAAAACTGTACTGGATTCCCTAAAAGGTAAATTAATCGTCTCCTGTCAGGCGCTGGAAAATGAGCCCCTGCACAGTTCGTTTATTATGTCGCGTATGGCGCTGGCGGCAGCCCAGGGCGGTGCGGTAGGTATCCGTGCGAACAGTGTGGTGGATATTCGCGCGATCAAAGAGAGCGTCTCCCTGCCGGTGATTGGGATTATTAAGCGCGATTATCCGGGCAGTGATGTGTTTATTACGGCTACTCTACGGGAAGTGGATGAGCTAATGACAGTTGGACCGGAAATTATTGCTCTGGATGCGACAGCGCGCCCGCGCCCTGGTGGACAAACGCTGGAAGAGCTGGTCACGCAAATCCGCGCTCGATACCCGTCCGTACTGCTGATGGCGGATATCGCCACCGTAAACGAGGCGGTGACAGCTGAGCGTCTGGGTTTTGACTGCGTGGGCACCACGCTTTACGGCTATACCGCTGACACTGCCGGGCATGTGCTGGCGGAAAACGACTGTGGTTTTTTACGTGAGGTATTGGCTGCGGTCAGCATACCGGTCGTAGCGGAAGGAAACGTCGATACCCCGGAACGCGCCGCACGTTGTCTGGCATTAGGCGCTCATACCGTGGTGGTTGGGGGGGCTATAACGCGTCCGCAGCAGATAACGGCACGCTTTGTCGCGGCGATCGCCTCGTAAAGCATCGATGGGGCATGATACTTTGGCGGGGATCTGCGATAATTATCGTTTATCCCCATATTGAGAGCGCTATGCAGTACCCGATTAACGAGATGTTCCAGACCCTGCAAGGCGAGGGCTACTTTACCGGCGTCCCCGCCATTTTTATTCGTTTACAGGGATGCCCGGTTGGCTGTGCCTGGTGCGATACCAAACACACCTGGGATAAGCTTGAGGATCGGGAAGTCTCCCTGTACAGCATCCTGGCCAAGACTAAAGAGAGCGACAAATGGGGCGCGGCGAGCAGCGAAGATCTGCTGGCGGTCATTTTGCGTCAGGGCTATACCGCCCGTCACGTGGTGATCACTGGCGGCGAGCCCTGCATTCATGACCTGATGCCGCTGACTGACCTGCTGGAAAAGAACGGCTTTAGCTGCCAGATTGAGACCAGTGGTACCCACGAAGTACGCTGTACGCCGAATACCTGGGTAACCGTATCGCCGAAGGTGAATATGCGCGGTGGTTATGATGTGCTGTCGCAGGCGCTGGAGCGCGCGAATGAAATCAAACATCCGGTTGGTCGCGTTCGCGATATTGAAGCGCTGGATGAACTGCTGGCAACGTTGAGTGACGACAAACCACGAATCATCGCCTTACAGCCAATCAGCCAGAAAGAGGATGCGACGCGTTTGTGCATTGATACCTGTATTGCGCGAAACTGGCGTCTGTCGATGCAAACCCATAAATATCTGAATATTGCCTGATAACTGTGCCGGGAGCGTTTCGCTTACCCGGCCAGAGTTTGTTGTTCGTTGCTGGCCGGAGAAGACGTTTCGCCATCCGTCAAGGCTACAATCATTCGCCGCGATACACGCAGCCCGCTGTGCAGGTCTCTTTCACCATTACGGCACTCAGCAGAGGGACAACCGGTTTTACCTGATCCCAAATCCATTTTGCCAGCACTTCACTGGTTGGGTTTTCTAAGCCTGGAATATCGTTCAGATAGTAGTGATCAAGCCTATCGTACGTCGGCTTAAACGCCGCTTTTAACTCAGAAAAATCCATAATCCAACCGGTATGCGGATCGACTTCACCGGTAATTTCAAGACGCACCATAAATGAGTGACCATGCAGGCGGCCACACTTATGCCCTTCCGGTACATGTGGCAGGCGGTGAGCGGCTTCGAAGGTGAAATCTTTAAACAAGGTGGTGGACATTATTTACTCTCAAGAATGCGAAAAACCGGCGTAGGGTACCGTAAAGAGCAAATTTTATCATTAGTTAAAAGGGCGCAGAGTATCAGAACAATCCATTCATAAAGATAATGTTCAATAACTATTTATATATCAAATGCTTATTAAATCGATTTTGCTGTTAATAACTATAACTAAAACAGGTTAGTCCATTTGGTTATTTGTTATTTCCATCACTTCTTTAGTTGTTACTATCACCACCGTTAACCTAATACTCGTCATACTTCGAGCTGCATGTGCGTTGGCTTCACTCTCTTATCCCAGTCACTTACTTCAGTAAGCTCCTGGGATTCGCTCACTTGCCGCCTTCCTGCAACTCGAATTATTTAGAGTATTTTCATTTCTTTTTTTGGTGCTATTTGGGCACGAAAAACAGCTTTGCTTACTGGAACATGACAACGCATGACGACACAGGCCCCACCTTCCGCTTTGCTACCGCTAAACCCGGAGCAACTGGCACGCCTTCAGGCGGCCACGACCGATTTCACTCCCGCACAGCTTGCGTGGGTTTCTGGCTATTTCTGGGGCGTGCTGAATCAGCAGCCAGGCAGCAATACGGCGTCACCAGCGCCTGCCGCTCAAATGCCGGGCATTACGCTTATCTCCGCCTCGCAAACCGGTAATGCGCGTCGTGTGGCGGAAGCCCTGCGCGATGATCTGATCGCCGCGAAGCTCAACGTCACTCTCATCAACGCTGGCGACTATAAATTCAAACAAATCGCCAATGAAAAACTGCTGATCGTGGTGGCGTCGACGCAAGGGGAAGGTGAACCGGCGGAAGAAGCCGTGGCGTTGCATAAATTCCTGTTCTCGAAAAAAGCGCCGAAGCTCGATAACACCGCTTTTGCCGTGTTTGGTCTTGGCGACACCTCTTATGAGTTTTTCTGTCAGTCAGGAAAAGACTTTGATACGAAACTGGCCGAGCTGGGCGGTGAACGTCTGCTTGACCGCGTCGACGCTGATGTTGAATACCAGGCCGCGGCTGCCCAGTGGCGTGCCCGTCTGGTTGATGTCCTGAAAGCACGTGCGCCTGCGGCATCGTCTGTGCAAGTTGCCGCGAGCGGCGCGGTAAACGAAGTACACACCAGTCCGTATACCAAAGAAGCACCGCTGACGGCGTCGCTTGCGGTGAATCAGAAAATTACCGGCCGCGACTCTGAAAAAGACGTGCGCCATATTGAGATTGATTTAGGCGATTCCGGCCTGCGCTATCAGCCGGGCGATGCATTGGGTGTCTGGTATCAAAATGATCCGGCTTTGGTCAAAGAGCTGGTAGAACTGCTGTGGCTGAAAGGGGATGAACCGGTCACGGTTGATGGCAAAACCCTGCCGCTCGCCGAAGCACTGGAGTGGCACTTCGAACTGACGGTCAACACCGGCAATATCGTAGAAAATTATGCCACCTTGACTCGCAGCGAAACTTTGCTGCCGTTAGTGGGTGACAAAGCGCAGTTACAGCATTACGCCGCAACCACGCCCATCGTCGATATGGTGCGTTTCTCCCCGGCGCAACTGGATGCCCAGGCGTTGGTTGATCTGCTGCGCCCGCTGACGCCGCGTTTGTACTCCATTGCCTCTTCCCAGGCGGAAGTGGAAAGCGAAGTGCACGTTACCGTGGGTGTGGTGCGTTATGACATTGAAGGTCGTGCCCGCGCAGGCGGCGCGTCCAGCTTCCTTGCCGATCGTGTAGATGAAGAAGGTGAAGTTCGCGTGTTCATTGAACACAACGATAACTTCCGCCTGCCGGCGAACCCGCAGACGCCGGTGATTATGATTGGACCTGGCACCGGTATTGCGCCGTTTCGTGCATTCATGCAGCAGCGTGCGGCTGACGGAGCCGAAGGCAAAAACTGGCTGTTTTTTGGCAACCCACACTTTACCGAAGATTTCCTGTATCAGGTGGAATGGCAGCGTTACGTCAAAGAGGGCGTACTGAGCCGTATCGATCTCGCCTGGTCCAGAGATCAAAAAGAAAAAGTCTACGTACAAGATAAACTGCGCCAACAGGGCGCGGAACTGTGGCGCTGGATTAATGACGGTGCCCACATTTATGTCTGCGGCGACGCCAATCGTATGGCGAAAGACGTTGAGCAGGCTTTGTTGGAAGTGATTGCCGAATTCGGTGGTATGGATATCGAAGCGGCGGATGAATTTTTAAGTGAGCTGCGCATTGAGCGCCGTTATCAGCGAGATGTCTACTAATGAGCGAAAAACATCCAGGACCATTGGTGGTCGAAGGCAAACTGACTGATGCTGAGCGCATGAAGGTTGAGAGCAACTACCTGCGCGGTACCATTGCCGAAGATTTAAATGACGGTCTGACCGGCGGTTTTAAAGGCGACAACTTCCTGCTGATCCGTTTTCACGGTATGTACCAGCAGGATGACCGCGATATCCGCGCCGAACGTGCCGAGCAAAAGCTGGAGCCGCGCCACGCCATGCTGCTGCGCTGTCGTCTGCCGGGTGGGGTGATCACCACCAAACAGTGGCAGGCGATCGATAAGTTCGCCCATGACAACACCATTTACGGCAGCATTCGTCTGACCAACCGTCAGACATTCCAGTTTCACGGCATTCTGAAGAAGAACGTGAAACCGGTACACCAGATGCTGCATTCAGTCGGGCTTGACGCTCTGGCGACCGCCAATGACATGAACCGTAACGTGCTGTGCACCTCGAATCCGTATGAATCTGAGCTGCACGCCGAAGCCTATGAATGGGCGAAGAAAATTTCCGAGCACCTGTTGCCGCGCACCCGCGCTTATGCAGAGATTTGGCTGGATCAGGAAAAAGTCGCGACCACCGATGAAGAGCCGATCCTCGGTCAAACCTATCTGCCGCGTAAGTTTAAAACTACCGTGGTAATCCCGCCGCAGAACGACATCGATCTGCACGCCAACGACATGAACTTTGTGGCGGTTGCGGAAAACGGCAAGCTGGTGGGCTTTAACCTGCTGGTGGGCGGTGGTTTGTCGATTGAGCACGGCAACAAGAAAACCTATGCCCGTACGGCAAGCGAGTTTGGTTATCTGCCGCTTGAGCATACGCTGGCCGTGGCGGAGGCTGTGGTGACCACGCAGCGTGATTGGGGTAACCGTACCGATCGTAAAAACGCGAAAACCAAATACACGCTGGAACGCGTAGGCGTTGAGACCTTTAAAGCTGAAGTTGAGCGCCGGGCGGGGATCACGTTTGAGCCGATCCGTCCGTACGAGTTCACTGGTCGCGGCGATCGTATCGGCTGGGTGAAAGGGATCGACAATAAATGGCATCTGACGTTGTTTATTGAAAACGGACGCATCCTCGATTATCCGGGCCGACCGTTGAAAACCGGTCTGCTTGAGATCGCGAAGATCCACAAAGGCGAGTTCCGCATTACCGCGAACCAGAACCTGATCATTGCCGGTGTTCCTGAGAGTGAAAAGGCGAAGATCGAAAAGATTGCGCAGAAGAGTGGCTTAATGAACGCGGTAACTCCGCAGCGTGAAAACTCGATGGCCTGCGTCTCGTTCCCAACCTGTCCGCTGGCGATGGCGGAAGCCGAGCGTTTCCTGCCAACGTTTATCGACAACATCGACACGCTGATGGCGAAGCACAGCCTGAGTGATGAAAACATTGTCATGCGTGTTACCGGCTGCCCGAACGGCTGCGGCCGCGCGATGCTGGCGGAAGTTGGTCTGGTGGGTAAAGCACCCGGACGTTACAACCTGCATCTGGGGGGCAATCGCATCGGAACTCGCATTCCCCGGATGTTTAAAGAGAACATCACCGAGCCGGAAATTCTGGCATCGCTGGATGAACTGATTGGGCGCTGGGCGAAAGAGCGCGAAGCGGGTGAAGGCTTCGGTGACTTTACGGTGCGTGCGGGCATTATTCGCCCGGTGCTCGATCCTGCCCGGGATTTCTGGGAATAATGTGAAATTGACTTATCGGGTCTACTGAATTTGTAGGCCTGATAAGCGTAGCGCCATCAGGCAAGGCAAACAGCGAGGAATTTATGTCCAAACTCGATCTCAACGCGTTGAACGAGCTGCCGAAAGTTGAACGCGTTATGGCGTTGGCGCAAACCAACGATCAACTGGAAAAATTGAGCGCCGAGGATCGCGTGGCGTGGGCGCTGGAAAACCTGCCTGGTGAATATGTACTGTCATCAAGTTTTGGGATCCAGGCAGCAGTAAGCCTGCACCTGGTAAATCAGGTTCGCCCGGATATCCCGGTGATCCTCACCGATACTGGTTATCTGTTCCCGGAAACCTACCAGTTTATTGATGAGTTAACGGACAAGCTCAAGCTTAATCTGCAAGTCTACCGGGCAAAAGAGAGTGCCGCCTGGCAGGAAGCGCGCTATGGCAAACTGTGGGAGCAGGGCGTTGAAGGCATTGAGAAATACAATGACATCAACAAGGTCGAGCCGATGAACCGGGCGCTACAGGACCTGCATGCGCAAACCTGGTTTGCCGGTCTGCGCCGCGAGCAGTCGGGCAGTCGCGCGCATTTGCCGGTGCTGGCTATCCAGCGCGGCGTGTTTAAAGTGCTGCCGATCATCGACTGGGATAACCGTACGGTTTACCAGTATCTGCAAAAACACGGCCTGAAGTACCATCCGTTGTGGGATCAGGGCTATCTGTCAGTCGGTGATACCCACACCACCCGCAAATGGGAGCCGGGAATGGCGGAAGAAGAGACGCGGTTCTTCGGATTGAAGCGCGAGTGCGGACTGCACGAAGGGTAACAGGAAAGTGGTCCGGTAAGATTTACATCCTACCGGACCACTTCTTCAGGATTTACCCGCTTTTGCCAGTTCTTTTACCAGCGGCAGCATAATGCGTACCACATCGCGGCTACGGTGTTCTATCCTGCCCGGTAACGCTTTATCGATATGCTGCTGGTTATCCAGTCGCACATCGTGCCAGCTGTTGCCTGCCGGGAACGAGGCGCTTTTGGCGCGCTGTTGATAGCCATCTTTCTTGCCCAGGTTCCAGTTGGTCGCTTCAACGGAGAGAACGGAAATGCCCGCGTTGTCGAAGACCTCTGCATCGTTACAACATCCAGTGCCTTTCGGATAGTCTTTGTTCAGACCTGGATTGGTGCTGGCAACGATACCGCGACTGTGCGCGATAGCCAGCGCCCGGTCGCGCGTCAATTTTCGCACCGCTTCCGGGGTTTTCTTACCGCTATTGAAATAGAGCTTATCGCCGACAATCAGGTTATCGAGGTTGATAACCAGCAGCGTGTTTTTCTTCTCTGCAGCGCTCATTCGCTTCAGAATGTTCTCCGCGCCCAGTTTGCCTTCTTCCTCGCCGCTGGTGGCGATAAATCGGATGCCGTATTGCGTCGGCACGTTTTTGAGTTTTTCCGCCAGTTCCAGCATCACGCCAACACCGGCGGCGTTGTCGTCGATACCTTGCAGGGTTAGTCCACCCAGATTGGCATCTGAATCGGCGTCGCTTTGTGCGGCGTAGGTGTCGAGGTGCGCCATGATAATAATCTGCTGCGGCGCTTTACCTTCATGTGCTGCAATAACGGTGCTTCCCGTTACGTTATGCCAGTTTTTACGGTTATCTTTAGCGGTATAAACATAACGGCTATTAAACGTCCGAATATCGCTGCTATAGCCCATCTGTTGAAATTGCTGACGTATATAATCAGCAGATAACATTTCTGCCGGAGATCCCGTCACGCGGCCTGGGAAAAACGTTGCGATATATCGAGCCTGGGTATTTGCGATATCTCCAGGTTTGGAGGATGTTGCCTGTGCGGGAAGGATGAAGCACGCGCCGAGCGCCAGGGCGGTAGTCAGGTGGCGCAATGCGGAAAACATAGTGAGTCCTTAAATACCAAGCAAAAATTTTCAGCCGCTAGTATGAAACCGTGATCGAGGTAAAACAATTTCATTTGCTCCTAAATGCCCTAAATTCGGTAGCTTAAGCACTTTTTGATATTTGCTTTTCCAGATCGTTATTCCTTTGAGGAACTACTCATTCCAATTCGTAATTTCATTCGCCTCCTTGCCCTCCCTATAGTCAGGTTATCTGAGCATCGTTAGCAAAATAACGGCATTACATAGGAACGGTTATGGATCAAAAACGACTTACCCACCTGCGGCAACTGGAAGCGGAAAGCATCCATATCATTCGTGAGGTGGCCGCCGAGTTTTCTAATCCGGTGATGATGTATTCCATCGGCAAAGATTCCAGCGTAATGCTGCATCTGGCGCGCAAAGCGTTTTATCCTGGTACGCTGCCGTTCCCCCTGTTGCACGTTGATACCGGCTGGAAATTCAGCGAGATGTACGAGTTTCGTGACCGCACGGCGAAAGCCTACGGCTGTGAACTACTGGTGCATAAAAACCCGGAAGGGGTGGCGATGGGCATCAACCCGTTTGTCCATGGTAGCGCCAAGCATACCGACATTATGAAAACCGAAGGGTTGAAGCAGGCGCTGAACAAATACGGTTTTGACGCCGCGTTCGGTGGTGCTCGTCGCGACGAAGAGAAATCGCGTGCTAAAGAGCGCATTTACTCTTTCCGCGATCGTTTTCATCGCTGGGATCCGAAAAATCAGCGCCCGGAGCTGTGGCACAACTACAACGGGCAGATTAACAAGGGCGAAAGCATTCGCGTATTCCCGCTCTCTAACTGGACTGAACAGGATATCTGGCAGTACATCTGGCTGGAAAATATCGACATCGTGCCGCTATACCTGGCGGCGGAGCGTCCGGTGCTGGAACGCAACGGCATGCTGATGATGATTGATGACGACAGAATCGATCTGCAACCTGGGGAAGTGATTAAAAAGCGCATGGTGCGTTTCCGTACGCTTGGTTGCTGGCCGCTGACAGGCGCGGTGGAGTCGAATGCGCAGACGCTGCCGGAAATCATCGAAGAGATGCTGGTCTCAACCACCAGTGAACGTCAGGGGCGCGTGATTGACCGCGACCAGGCGGGCTCCATGGAGCTGAAGAAACGTCAGGGGTATTTCTAAGGAGCCGCCATGAACACGACACTTGCACAACAAATTGCTAATGAAGGCGGCGTTGAAGCCTGGATGGTCGCCCAGCAACACAAAAGTCTGCTGCGTTTTTTAACCTGCGGTAGCGTGGATGACGGGAAAAGTACCCTGATTGGCCGTCTGCTGCACGACACGCGTCAGATTTATGAAGATCAGCTTTCATCGCTGCACAACGACAGTAAACGTCACGGTACTCAGGGCGAAAAGCTCGATCTGGCGTTATTGGTTGACGGCTTGCAGGCCGAGCGCGAGCAGGGCATCACCATCGACGTGGCTTACCGTTATTTCTCTACCGAGAAGCGTAAATTTATTATTGCGGACACTCCCGGACATGAGCAGTACACCCGTAACATGGCGACCGGGGCGTCGACCTGCGATCTGGCGATCCTATTGATCGATGCGCGTAAAGGCGTGCTGGATCAGACTCGTCGTCACAGCTTTATCTCTACGTTGCTTGGGATCAAACACCTGGTGGTGGCGATCAACAAAATGGATCTGGTGGACTTTAGCGAGGAGACATTTAATCGCATTCGCGAAGACTATCTTACTTTTGCTGAACAACTGCCGGGTAACCTGGATATCCGGTTTGTGCCGCTTTCTGCACTGGAAGGCGACAACGTGGCTTCGCAAAGCGCCAGCATGCCGTGGTACAGCGGTCCAACGCTGCTGGAAGTGCTGGAAACCGTTGAGATCCAGCGCATTGTTGATACTCAGCCGATGCGTTTCCCGGTGCAGTATGTGAACCGACCGAATCTGGATTTCCGTGGTTATGCCGGGACGCTGGCCTCCGGTAGCGTGAAGGTCGGGCAACGCGTCAAAGTGTTGCCGTCTGGCGTTGAGTCCAGCGTGGCGCGGATCGTGACTTTTGATGGCGATTTACAGGAAGCGCATGCAGGCGAAGCAATCACCCTGGTGCTGAAAGATGAGATCGACATCAGCCGGGGCGACCTGCTGCTTGATGCCGGTGAAGCATTGCCAGCGGTACAAAGCGCTGCCGTTGATGTGGTGTGGATGGCGGAGCAGCCGTTGTCGGCAGGGCAGAGCTATGACATCAAAGTTGCAGGCAAGAAGACTCGCGCACGCGTTGATAGCGTGCAGTATCAGGTCGATATTAATAACCTGACTCAACGTGACGTTGAAGCGCTGCCGCTAAACGGCATCGGTCTGGTTAATTTGACCTTTGACGAGCCGCTGGTGCTGGATACCTATCAGCAGAATCCGGTTACGGGTGGGCTGATTATCATTGATCGCCTGACCAACGTTACCGTTGGCGCGGGCCTGGTGCGTGAGCCAATCGTCCAGGAGCACGTCGCGGCTTCTCAGTTCAGCGCGTTTGAGCTGGAGCTTAACGCGCTGGTGCGTCGCCACTTCCCACACTGGGGTGCGCGCGATCTGCTGGGAGGCAAATAATGGCGTTGCATGACGAAAACGTCGTCTGGCATGCCCATCCTGTTACACCGCAACAGCGGGAACAACGCCACGGTCATCGTGGTGTTGTGCTGTGGTTTACCGGGCTGTCTGGTTCCGGTAAATCCACGGTAGCAGGGGCGCTGGAAGAGGCGCTGCATAAGTTGGGGGTGAGCACTTATCTGCTGGATGGTGATAACGTGCGTCACGGTCTGTGCAGCGATCTCGGGTTTAGCGATGCCGACCGCAAGGAGAATATTCGTCGGGTTGGCGAAGTGGCTAACCTGATGGTCGATGCCGGTCTGGTGGTGTTGACCGCTTTTATCTCTCCGCATCGCGCCGAGCGACAAATGGTCCGTGAGCGCGTGGGAGAGGGGCGTTTTATTGAGGTTTTTGTCGATACGCCATTAGCAACGTGTGAAGCACGCGATCCAAAAGGGCTGTATAAAAAAGCGCGGGCGGGGGAGTTGCGCAATTTTACCGGAATTGACTCAGTATACGAAGCGCCTGAATCGCCAGAGATTCATCTTGATGGTGAACAATTGGTAACAAATTTGGTACCCCAATTATTAGACCTGCTGAGGCAGGAAGATATTATCAGATCCTGAGACACCCGAGCTTGTATGCCCGGTCAGTCACGGTCACAGGATTAGATATGCGTAACAGCCATAACATTACTATTACAGAGTCAGATACCTTCGCTGCCGACGACGAAACCACCTGGTCACTTCCGGGGGCCGTGGTCGGATTTGCAGCGTGGTTGCTGGCGCTGGGATTTCCGTGTCTGATGTATGGCCCTAATACACTGTTTTTCTTTATTTATACCTGGCCCTTTTTCCTCGCATTGTTGCCCGTGGCGATCGTCGCGGGTATTGCCCTGCACTCGCTATTAAAAGGACGGTTGTTGCTGAGCATTACCTGTACCCTGCTGGTGGTTGGGGCTATGTTTGGAGCACTATTTTTGTGGTTATTGGGTTAAGCTCACGTCAATTTCGCATAATCGCCGCGGTTGTTCACTCTCTGGCCATAATTCAAACCGTAACCAACAATGAGATTATGTTCTCCTTACACGGGGTATACGTAACAACGGGCAAATGTGGTACATTTGCCCGCGTTGTCGCGGCATTCCCGCCCGTTGATGTAAAGTCGTCTGCGGAAGTTATGGGATGTTAATGCCGTTTTTCAGGGGGCAGGATGGGTAAACTAACGCTGCTGTTGCTGGCTTTATTAGTCTGGCTGCAGTATTCGCTGTGGTTCGGTAAGAACGGCATACATGACTATAGTCGCGTCAACGATGATGTTGCTGCGCAGCAAGCTACAAACGCGAAACTTAAAGCGCGTAACGATCAGCTCTTTGCCGAAATTGACGACCTCAATGGTGGACAAGAGGCTATCGAGGAGCGCGCGCGTAACGAACTCAGCATGACTAAGCCGGGCGAAACCTTTTATCGTCTGGTACCTGACGCGTCTAAACGCGCTCAGACTGCAGGGCAAAACAATCGATAAACCGTCCAGGGATTTAACATGGCAGCCACTTTATTGGACGTTTGCGCCGTGGTGCCGGCTGCCGGGTTTGGCCGCCGAATGCAAACAGAGTGTCCTAAGCAGTACCTCTCTATTGGCAATAAAACCATTCTTGAACACTCGGTTGATGCGCTGCTGGCTCATCCCCGGGTGACGCGAGTCGTCATCGCTATCAGCCCAGGCGACAGCCGCTTTGCCCAACTTCCACTCGCTGCGCATCCGCAAATTACCGTAGTGGATGGCGGCAACGAGCGTGCTGATTCTGTCCTTGCCGGTTTGCAAGCCGCAGGGGAAGCCAACTGGGTACTGGTGCATGATGCCGCTCGTCCGTGCCTGCACCCGGATGATTTAGCCCGTTTACTGGCAATAAGTGAGACCAGCCGCACCGGCGGGATCCTGGCGGCGCCCGTACGCGACACGATGAAGCGCGCGGAGCCGGGCCGAACAGACATTGCTCATACGGTCGATCGCACCGATTTATGGCATGCGTTGACGCCACAGTTTTTTCCTCGTGAGCTGTTGCACGACTGCCTGACCCGTGCGCTCAACGAAGGCGCAACCATTACGGACGAAGCCTCGGCGCTGGAATATTGCGGCTTTCATCCGCAACTGGTTGAAGGACGCGCTGACAACATCAAAGTCACTCGCCCGGAAGATCTGGCGCTGGCGGAATTTTATCTGACCCGAACTATCTAGACACCTCATCCTTCACGCTGCAACGAGGCAGCCTGCAGGATGCTGTGTATATCAGGAGAAGGCATAATGCGAATTGGACACGGTTTCGACGTACACGCTTTTGGCGGAGTTGGCCCAATTATCATTGGTGGTGTACGCATCCCATACGAAAAAGGATTGCTGGCGCATTCTGATGGCGACGTGGCGTTACATGCGCTAACTGATGCTCTGCTGGGCGCGGCGGCGCTGGGGGATATCGGTAAACTCTTCCCGGATACCGACCCGGCCTTTAAAGGTGCAGATAGCCGTGAATTATTGCGTGAAGCCTGGCGGCGTATTCAGGCCAAAGGCTATACGCTTGGTAATGTGGATGTGACGATTATTGCTCAGGCGCCGAAGATGCTGCCGCACATTCCGCAAATGCGCGTGTTTATTGCCGAAGATCTCGGCTGCCATATGGATGATGTTAACGTGAAAGCGACCACCACGGAAAAACTCGGTTTTACCGGGCGTGGGGAAGGGATTGCCTGTGAAGCGGTGGCGTTACTCATTAAGGCAACGAAATGACTGCGTTTGAAGATCTGACGTATCTCCATGGCAAACCACTGGGCCATGGCGTTCTGAAAGCGAATCCGGAAGACTTTGTCGTCGTCGAGGATTTAGGCTTCGAACCGGATGGCGAAGGCGAGCACATTTTGGTGCGCATCCTAAAAAACGGCTGTAATACCCGTTTTGTGGCTGACGCGCTGGCGAAGTTCCTGAAAATTCACGCCCGTGAAGTAAGCTTTGCCGGGCAGAAAGATAAACATGCGGTTACGGAACAGTGGCTGTGCGCACGCGTCCCCGGCAATGCGATGCCTGATTTAAGCAAATTTGAGCTTGAAGGCTGTAAAGTGCTGGAGTACGCGCGCCACAAGCGTAAGCTGCGTTTAGGGGCGCTGAAGGGCAACGAATTTACGCTGGTGCTGCGTGAAGTGAGCGAGCGCAATGACGTTGAAGCGCGTTTACAGGCGATTGGCGAGCGCGGCGTACCGAACTATTTTGGCGCTCAGCGTTTTGGTATCGGCGGCAGCAACCTGCAAGGGGCGCTGCGCTGGGCGCAAAGCGATGCGCCGGTGCGCGATCGCAATAAACGCAGTTTTTGGTTGTCGGCGGCCCGTAGCGCGTTGTTTAATCAGATAGTCAGTGAACGCTTGAAAAAAACAGACTTTAATCAAGTTGTTGACGGCGATGCGCTACAATTGTCGGGACGTGGAAGCTGGTTTGTCGCCACACTGGAAGAACAAACTGAATTACAGCGTCGCGTCGATGAGAAAGAATTGATGGTAACAGCAGCATTACCGGGCAGCGGTGAGTGGGGAACTCAGCGCGACGCGCTGGCGTTTGAAGAAGCCGCTATTGCTGATGAAACCGCGCTGCAGTCTCTGTTATTGCGCGAGAAAGTTGACGCGTCGCGTCGCGCTATGTTGCTGTATCCACAACAATTAAGCTGGAACTGGTGGGATGACGTAACCGTTGAGTTACGCTTCTGGCTACCGGCAGGTAGCTTCGCCACCAGTGTTGTAAGGGAACTTATTAACACAATGGGTGATTATGCGTATATTGCTGAGTAACGATGATGGGGTCCACGCACCCGGTATACAAACGCTGGCGAAAGCGCTGCGTGAGTTTGCTGACGTACAGGTGGTTGCCCCGGATCGTAACCGCAGTGGCGCGTCTAACTCGCTGACGCTGGAATCCTCACTTCGCACGTTTACCTATGATAACGGCGATATCGCCGTACAAATGGGTACGCCTACCGATTGCGTCTATCTGGGCGTAAACGCGTTAATGCGTCCGCGTCCGGACATTGTCGTTTCTGGTATTAACGCGGGTCCTAATCTGGGTGATGATGTTATTTATTCCGGTACCGTTGCGGCGGCGATGGAAGGTCGTCATCTGGGGTTCCCTGCGCTGGCTGTCTCGCTCGATGGGCATAAACACTACGATACTGCTGCCGCAGTAACCTGTCGTATCTTACGGGCGCTGAGCCGTGAACCGCTGCGCACCGGTCGCATTTTGAATATCAACGTGCCGGATTTACCGCTGGATCAAATTAAAGGAATTCGCGTCACCCGCTGCGGCAGTCGCCATCCGGCGGATCAGGTGATTCCACAGCAGGATCCGCGCGGTAATACGCTGTACTGGATCGGGCCGCCGGGTGAAAAATGCGACGCCGGGCCGGATACGGATTTTGCCGCCGTCGATGAAGGCTATGTTTCCATCACGCCGCTGCATGTCGATTTAACCGCATACGGCGCGCATGAGGTGGTTTCTGACTGGTTAGACAGCGTGGGAGCCGACACGCAATGGTAAGCAGACGCGTACACACTCTTCTTGAACAATTACGTGCACAGGGCATCAGAGATGAGCTTGTTCTCGATGCGCTCGCCGCCGTGCCGCGTGAAAAATTCATTGATGAGGCGTTTGAACATAAGGCCTGGGACAATATTGCCCTGCCGATTGGCCAGGGGCAGACGATTTCGCAGCCCTATATGGTTGCGCGGATGACTGAACTGCTTGAGCTAACGCCGCAGTCCCGGGTGCTGGAAATTGGTACCGGCTCTGGCTACCAGACGGCGATTCTGGCGCACCTGGTGCATCATGTATGCTCCGTTGAGCGCATTAAAGGTTTGCAGTGGCAGGCACGTCGTCGCCTCAAGCAGCTTGATTTACATAATGTTTCGACCCGTCATGGTGATGGATGGCAAGGCTGGCAGGCGCGAGCCCCGTTTGACGCTATCATTGTAACGGCAGCGCCGCCCGAGATCCCAACCGCATTGATGATGCAGCTGGATGAGGGCGGCATTCTCGTCTTACCCGTGGGCGATGAGCACCAGTTTTTAAAACGGGTGCGTCGTCGGGGAGGCGAATTTATTATCGATACCGTGGAGGCCGTACGTTTCGTTCCCCTTGTGAAGGGGGAGCTTGCGTAGATACTGGCTCTGAATACCTGGAGTTTTCCTGGATATTCTGGAATTAGTCAGCGTATCGTGTCGATGCTTTGCACGGTGATTACGTCACTGGTTTTAACCAAATTTTCCTGGGGGATAAATGAGCGCGGGAAGCCAAAAATTTACCGTTCGCCGTATTGCGGCATTGTCACTGGTTTCATTATGGCTGGCAGGTTGTTCTAACACCTCGAATCCACCAGCGCCAGTCAGCTCCGTTGCCGGCAGTTCATCTACGAACACCAGTTCCGGCATGCTGATTACACCTCCGCCTAAAATGGGCTCGACGTCGACAGTACAGCAGACGCCACAGATCCAGCCGGTGCAGCAACCAACCACGCAGCCAACGCAAATCCAGCCTGTCGCACAGCAGCCTGTACAGATGGAAAACGGTCGTATTGTGTACAACCGTAAGTATGGGAATATTCCGAAAGGTAGCTACACGGGCGGCAGTACCTATACTGTTAAGAAAGGCGATACCCTTTTTTATATTGCCTGGATCACCGGGAACGATTTCCGTGACCTCGCACAACGCAATAACGTTCCGGCCCCGTATGGCCTGAATGTCGGTCAAACTCTGCAAGTGGGCAACGCGTCTGGCGCACCGATTACCGGTGGAAATGCCATCACCCAGGCGGATGCAGCACAGCAAGGAGTTGTGACCAACCCTGCACAAAATTCCACCGTTGCTGTTGCTTCGAAACCAACAATTACGTATTCTGAGGATTCAGGTGAACAAAGTGCTAATAAAATGTTGCCGAACAACAAGCCTGCTGGGACCGTGGTCACAGCGCCTGTAACGGCTCCAGCAGTTAGCGCAACCGAATCAACTGCAAGCTCAACGTCGACAAGCTCGCCAATCTCTACCTGGCGCTGGCCGACTGACGGCAAAGTGATCGAAAACTTTGCGGCTACCGAAGGTGGCAATAAAGGGATCGACATTGCAGGCAGCAAAGGACAGGCTATTGTCGCGACCGCAGATGGACGCGTCGTTTATGCCGGTAATGCGCTGCGTGGTTACGGTAATCTTATTATCATCAAACATAACGATGATTACCTGAGCGCCTACGCCCATAACGATACGATGCTGGTCCGGGAACAACAAGAAATCAAGGCGGGGCAGAAAATAGCTACCATGGGTAGCACCGGAACCAGTTCAACACGCTTGCATTTTGAAATTCGTTACAAGGGGAAATCCGTAAACCCGCTGCGTTATTTACCGCAGCGATAATTCGGCGGAACCAGGCTTTCACGTGCTAGTTCCGTTAGGGATCACGGGTAGGAGCCACCTTTATGAGTCAGAATACGCTGAAAGTTCATGATTTAAATGAAGATGCGGAATTTGATGAGAACGGAGTAGAGGCTTTTGATGAAAAAGCCTTGAGTGAAGAGGAACCCAGTGATAACGACCTGGCTGAAGAAGAGCTGTTATCGCAGGGGGCCACACAGCGTGTGTTGGACGCGACTCAGCTTTACCTTGGTGAGATTGGTTATTCACCACTGTTAACAGCCGAAGAAGAAGTTTATTTTGCGCGTCGCGCACTGCGTGGGGATGTCGCATCCCGCCGTCGCATGATTGAAAGTAACCTGCGTCTGGTGGTGAAAATTGCTCGTCGTTATGGCAATCGTGGTCTGGCATTGCTGGACCTGATTGAAGAGGGCAATCTGGGACTTATCCGTGCAGTCGAGAAGTTTGACCCGGAACGCGGGTTCCGCTTCTCAACATACGCAACCTGGTGGATCCGCCAGACGATCGAACGGGCGATTATGAACCAAACCCGTACGATCCGACTGCCGATTCACATTGTAAAAGAGCTGAACGTCTATCTGCGTACCGCGCGTGAGTTGTCGCATAAACTGGACCACGAACCGAGCGCAGAAGAGATTGCTGAACAACTGGATAAACCGGTTGATGACGTCAGCCGTATGCTCCGACTCAACGAGCGTATTACCTCGGTAGACACCCCTCTGGGTGGCGATTCCGAAAAAGCGTTGCTGGATATTCTGGCCGATGAAAAGGAAAACGGTCCGGAAGACACCACGCAAGACGATGATATGAAACAAAGCATCGTCAAATGGCTGTTCGAACTGAACGCCAAACAGCGTGAAGTGCTGGCACGTCGTTTTGGTCTGCTGGGGTACGAAGCTGCGACACTGGAAGATGTGGGCCGTGAAATTGGTCTCACTCGTGAACGTGTTCGCCAGATTCAGGTTGAAGGTCTGCGTCGTCTGCGTGAAATTCTGCAGACTCAAGGGCTGAATATCGAAGCGCTATTCCGCGAGTAAGCACAAGTTCTATCAAGAAAGGCCAGTCTCATTGGGACTGGCCTTTTTCTATGTTTGTTGCCTGATGGCACTGCGTTTATCAGGCCTACGGGGAGCTGGACTTTGTAGGCCGGATAAGACATTTATGTCGCCATCCGGCAGATTAGTTCATCATCTTACTCACCAGACGAGTGAACTGCTCACGCTCTTCATCGGATAATCGCCCCAGAAACTCCTCATCCACGCTATTGCCTAACGGAGTGGCGCTGGCCAGTAATGCCTCTCCTTGCGCGGTTAAATAAACAAACCGCCGACGCTTATCCGCTGGATCGTGCTCACGCTTGACCAGATCGCGTTTTTCCATCCGGCTCAGCATTTCCGCAAGCGTCGCTTTGGTACAGACTGCTGCCTCGGTCAGGGTAACCTGCTCAATGCCGGGCTGTTCGGCAATGGCGCGCATCACCGCATACTGTGGTTTGGTCAGATCCGGTAATTCATGTTGCCAGCGAGCCGTATGATGCTGAAAAAGCTGGCGTAAAAGGTGGAAGGCTGTATTTCGTAACCGCATGAGAACTCCGGGATTTCTGTCAGTCTCTATCATAACGGGTAACGCGTCATAGTTTAACCATTGCTGCTTTAGCAATCAGTGCGAGTTGCTCTTGCCCGAAATGCATCGAGGGAGTATTTTGATAAAATGTTCGTACACGAACAAACTTGAGGATTGCATGAGACTGATTGTAGGAATGACCGGGGCAACCGGCGCACCGCTTGGCGTGTCGCTACTGCAGGCGCTGCGGGAAATGCCGGGGGTGGAAACTCATCTGGTGCTGTCAAAGTGGGCCAAAACCACAATTGAACTGGAAACGCCGTACAGCGTCCGCGAGGTGTCTGCGTTGGCCGATTTTTGCCACAACCCGGCAGACCAGGCGGCAACCATCTCCTCCGGGTCGTTTCGTACTGACGGCATGATCATTATCCCCTGCAGTATGAAAACCTTGGCCGGTATTCGTGCAGGCTACGCGGAAGGACTGGTAGGGCGTGCCGCTGATGTGGTGCTGAAAGAAGGGCGCAAGCTGGTACTGGTGCCGCGTGAAATGCCGCTTAGCACCATTCATCTGGAAAACATGCTCGCGCTTTCCCGCATGGGCGTCGCGATGGTTCCCCCGATGCCCGCGTTTTATAACCACCCGCAAACGGTCGATGACATCACGCAGCACATTGTGGCTCGCGTGCTCGATCAGTTTGGTCTGGAACACCCCAACGCCCGTCGCTGGCAGGGATTACGACAGGCGCAGAATTTTGCACAGGAGAATGAATAATGGCATTTGATGATTTGCGCAGCTTTTTGCAGGCGCTGGACGACCAGGGGCAACTGCTGAAAATCAGTGAAGAGGTCAACGCCGAGCCGGATCTGGCGGCGGCGGCCAACGCAACCGGGCGTATTGGCGACGGTGCCCCGGCGCTGTGGTTTGACAATATTCGTGGATTTACCGACGCCCGCGTGGCGATGAACACCATCGGCTCGTGGCAGAATCACGCCATCTCTTTAGGTCTGCCGCCAAATACCCCGGTGAAAAAACAGATTGATGAGTTTATCCGCCGTTGGGATAAATTTCCGGTTACGCCGGAGCGTCGTGCCAACCCTGCGTGGGCTGAAAACTGTGTTGATGGTGATGAGATCAACCTGTTTGATATTCTGCCGCTGTTTCGCCTCAACGATGGCGACGGGGGTTTTTATCTTGATAAAGCCTGCGTGGTGTCGCGCGATCCGCTGGATCCTGACAATTTTGGCAAACAGAACGTCGGCATCTATCGTATGGAAGTCAAGGGCAAGCGCAAGCTTGGTCTGCAACCGGTGCCGATGCACGATATTGCGCTGCATCTGCATAAAGCCGAAGAACGTGGTGAAGATCTGCCGATCGCCATCACGCTGGGTAACGATCCGATCATCACCCTGATGGGAGCCACGCCGCTGAAGTACGATCAGTCGGAATACGAAATGGCGGGAGCGCTGCGTGAAAGTCCGTACCCAATCGCTACCGCACCGCTCACCGGCTTTGACGTACCCTGGGGGTCAGAAGTGATCCTTGAAGGGGTCATTGAAAGCCGTAAACGTGAAATCGAAGGTCCGTTTGGTGAGTTTACCGGTCACTATTCCGGTGGACGTAACATGACCGTCGTGCGTATCGATAAAGTCTCTTATCGCACCAAACCGATCTTTGAATCGCTGTATCTGGGGATGCCGTGGACGGAGATTGACTACCTGATGGGTCCTGCAACCTGCGTACCGCTTTATCAACAGCTGAAAGCTGAATTCCCGGAAGTGCAGGCGGTAAACGCCATGTACACCCACGGTTTGCTGGCGATTATCTCCACCAAAAAACGCTACGGCGGCTTTGCCCGCGCGGTGGGGCTGCGCGCAATGACGACGCCGCATGGCCTGGGTTACGTGAAAATGGTGATTATGGTTGATGAGGATGTTGACCCGTTCAACCTGCCGCAGGTGATGTGGGCGCTGTCTTCGAAGGTCAATCCGGCGGGAGATCTGGTGCAACTGCCGAATATGTCGGTGCTGGAACTTGATCCGGGTTCCAGCCCGGCGGGGATTACCGACAAGTTAATTATTGATGCGACCACGCCGGTTGCGCCGGATAACCGTGGGCACTACAGCCAGCCGGTATGCGATTTACCGGAAACGAAAGCCTGGGCTGAAAAGCTGACCGCCATGCTGGCCAACCGTAAATAAGGAGTAGCAGATGATTTGTCCACGTTGTGCCGATGAACATATTGAAGTGATGGCAAACTCGCCGGTGAAAGGCGTCTGGACGGTATATCAGTGCCAGCATTGTCTGTACACCTGGCGTAATACCGAACCGCTACGCCGCACCAGCCGCGAGCACTACCCGCAAGCGTTTCGCATGACGCAAAAAGATATTGATGATGCGCCGATGGTGCCGAGTATCCCGCCGCTGCTGGCGGAAGATAAGCGCTAATCAACATAGCCGGGTGCGGCTTCGCCTTACCCGGTATACAATTGCTTAAGTTCTTTTTTGCAGCATGACAACAAGGATGTTTTCAGAAATATGTCACTCTATCGGCGAGTCGTTTTATTATCTTTACTGGGAATGAGTTCTGGCGCGCAAAGCGCATCACATGAACAAATCATGCAAATCTATAATAGCGGGTCCGTTGGCTCTGTTATTAAATGTCAGGCCCACATGGACGTTAAGAGTGGGGATGGCACAATTCCAGTACAGATTATGTCCGTAATGACGATAACGGGTCGGCAATTTCATCACCTCTATTATGATAGTGCGATAACCTATTCAATCGTTAATGCAGAAAAGCCCTATATGTATGTGTCTGTTTCGGCGGAAGAAAATATCCAGGAAGAGCAGCGAAAAATACGTAGTGAGCTCGATCTTTCAACCCTGCGGGTCGATTTTCCTGGAAATCCTGAAATGGCGAATACAGTGCGTGAACTTTTTCGGGAACAACGTGTTACGTACGCTAATTATACAGATATTACCGTTAGTGAACCGCCGAGCTATACGGTCAGGCAATATAGCAAAGATTCTATTTCTGGCGTCATTCTTCAGACTTGTACGCCGATGGCGCAACGCTGAGGGGCCTGGAAATGGTAGTTCATGTCGGCCCGATAAGCGCAGCGTCACAACGCACTAATATTTAGCCTCGGAATATCCGGGGTTCGTTATTTTGCGAGCAGGCTCGTAGCAAATGGCTTAAATTGTTCGAGGAGATGGCGCCTGGAATAGAATAGCGGCGGGTGCTTGAGGCTTTCTGAGCTTTGAGCATTTGCAAGGTCCCGGAAAGACAAAAGCCCCAGGAGATAGTTCTATCAACCTGAGGCTAGCGTTCAAACCTAGACCATTTGGATGTTAGTCTCTTCTTTGCAGGGAGGCAAGACATGCTGACAAAATATGCCCTGGTGGCGATTGTAGTGCTGTGTTTCACGGTGCTGGGATTTACGTTAATGGTACGAGATTCGCTGTGCGAGTTAAGTATCAAAGAGCGTAATATGGAGTTTAAAGCTGTTCTCGCTTACGAACCGAAGAAGTAGCAACAACGCGGGGGGAACCCCGCGTCCTGATGGTCTGGTTTTGTCCTCTCGCACCCATTCCCGAAGTTCGCGCCAGTTGTTGTAGGCCCAATAAACCAGGCGCCATCGGGCATTACAACGTTACACCAGACTCTTCAGTCGGTAGATCCACTCCAGCGCCTGGCGGGGCGTTAGCGAATCCGGATCGAGATTTTCCAGCGCTTCAACGGCGGGTGATGTTTCTTCCGGAACCGATAGCAGCGACATCTGTGTGCCGTCGACCTGGGTCGCAGCAACATTCGGCGCGATGCTTTCCAGTTCACGCAGTTTTTGCCGTGCGCGTTTAATAACCTCTTTCGGCACACCTGCCAGGGCTGCGACCGCCAGGCCATAGCTCTTGCTCGCCGCGCCATCCTGTACGCTGTGCATGAAGGCGATGGTATCGCCGTGCTCTAACGCATCCAGATGCACATTTGCTACGCCCTCCATCTTCTCCGGTAACTGAGTCAGTTCGAAGTAGTGGGTGGCAAATAATGTTAATGCTTTGATTTTATTGGCCAGGTTTTCTGCGCACGCCCACGCCAGCGACAGGCCGTCGTAGGTGGA
Source organism: Citrobacter sp. Ce104 (assembly GCF_030334595.1). Classification (NCBI taxonomy): domain Bacteria; kingdom Pseudomonadati; phylum Pseudomonadota; class Gammaproteobacteria; order Enterobacterales; family Enterobacteriaceae; genus Citrobacter; species Citrobacter sp. Ce104. The sequence goes on along the minus strand of NZ_JAOWDP010000066.1, from coordinate 89,944 downwards.
GGTGCCGCGTCCAATCTCATCCATCAGCACCAGGCTGTTCTCGGTGGCGTTGTGCAGAATGTTGGCGGTTTCGGTCATTTCTACCATGAAGGTAGAGCGACCGGATGCCAGATCATCCGCCGCGCCAACGCGGGTAAAGATGCGATCGATAGGCCCGATCTCCACTTTCTGCGCCGGAACGTAGCTGCCGATATAGGCCAGCAGAGCAATCAACGCGGTCTGGCGCATATAGGTACTTTTACCCCCCATGTTCGGGCCGGTGATGATCAGCATCCGTCGCTGAGGCGAGAGGTTAAGTGGGTTAGCAATAAACGGCTCGGTCAGCACCTGTTCCACCACCGGATGACGTCCCTCGGTAATACGAATACCAGGCTTGTCGGTGAAGGTCGGGCAGGTGTAATTCAGGGTATAAGCACGTTCCGCGAGGTTGACCAGTACGTCCAGTTCCGCCAACGCGCTGGCGCTCTGTTGCAAATCAGCCAGGTGCGGCAGCAGTATGTCGAACAGTTCGTCGTACAGCTGTTTTTCCAGCGCCAGCGCTTTGCCTTTTGAGGTCAGAACTTTGTCTTCGTACTCTTTCAGTTCCGGAATAATGTAGCGTTCGGCGTTTTTCAACGTCTGGCGACGCACGTAGTTAATCGGCGCCAGATGACTTTGCCCGCGGCTGATCTGAATATAGTAGCCGTGTACGGCGTTAAACCCGACCTTCAGCGTGTCCAGACCGGTGCGTTCGCGTTCGCGGATTTCCAGTCTGTCGAGGTAGTCGGTTGCGCCATCAGCCAGCGCCCGCCATTCGTCCAGCTCTTCGTTGTAGCCCGGGGCAATGACGCCGCCGTCGCGTACCAGCACCGGCGGAGCTTCCACCACGGCGCGTTCCAGCAGTTCACGCAGCTCGGTAAACTCACCCATTTTCTCGCGCAGCATTTGCACGGGGGCACTGTCTACGTTTTCCAGCTGTGCGCGCAGTTCCGGTAATTGCTGGAAAGCATGACGCATCCGGGCCAGATCGCGTGGGCGCGCGGTACGCAGGGCCAGGCGGGCCAGAATACGTTCCAGGTCGCCGACCTGGCGCAGTACGGGTTGTAATTCGCTGGTGGTATCCTGCAGCGCGCCGATGGTCTGTTGGCGCTCGGTGAGGATTTTAGTGTCGCGCACCGGCATATGCAGCCAGCGCTTGAGCATACGGCTACCCATCGGCGTTACGGTGCAGTCGAGTACCGAAGCCAGCGTGTTTTCAAAGCCGCCTGCCAGGTTCTGGGTAATTTCCAGATTGCGGCGAGTGGCGGCGTCCATGATGATGCTGTCCTGCTGGCGCTCCATGGTGATGGAACGAATATGCGGCAGCGAGGTGCGCTGGGTATCTTTTACGTACTGCAACAGACAACCGGCAGCGCAAAGTCCGCGGGGCGCGTTTTCCACGCCAAAGCCGATTAAATCCCGCGTGCCAAACTGCAGGTTTAACTGCTGGCGGGCGGTATCAATTTCGAATTCCCACAGCGGGCGACGACGCAGGCCGCGACGCCCTTCAATCAGTGAGGTTTCGGCGAAATCTTCGGCATACAGCAGTTCCGCGGGGTTGGTGCGCTGCAATTCTGCGGCCATGGTTTCGCGGTCAGCAGGTTCACTGACACGAAAACGCCCGGAGCTGATATCAAGCGTTGCGTAACCATAACCTTTACTGTCCTGCCAGATGGCAGCCAGCAGGTTGTCCTGGCGTTCCTGCAGCAGTGCTTCATCACTGATGGTGCCTGGCGTGACAATACGCACCACCTTGCGCTCAACGGGACCTTTGCTGGTCGCCGGATCGCCAATTTGCTCACAAATAGCAACGGACTCGCCCTGATTGACCAGCTTGGCGAGGTAGTTTTCTACGGCATGATGAGGAATGCCCGCCATCGGGATTGGCTCGCCCGCAGATGCACCGCGTTTGGTCAGGGAGATATCAAGCAGCTGAGACGCGCGTTTCGCATCGTCATAAAACAGTTCGTAAAAGTCGCCCATGCGGTAAAACAGCAGTATTTCCGGGTGCTGAGCCTTCAGCTTGAGATACTGCTGCATCATGGGCGTATGGTTAGTGAAGTCCGTATCAAGTGACTCTTTCATATTGTTTTTGCTCTTTTTTTAATCTTTTTGGGTACCTGGGCAGTCTCACGTGAGCCCCTGGAAACTCACATAAACCCACAAATTTGTCATTCGAAAGCCGCCTGAAGGGCAGTAACGACGAGCCTTGGTTCGACCAGAATGGCCTATCTTATCACCGACAACGACTGAGATTCACCCGTAGGTTTTGCCGTCAGAACCCTTATTGATTATTCATTTTCCGGCAACGCATAGTTCTGGCAGTAGAGATAGGGGATCCCCTCTTTGGTAATCAGATACGTCTCGCTATTCAGCGCAAAAAAATCGACGTTAGATACGCTGGTGTTGGTCAGGAAAAAGTCGGGGAGTAATTCCTGAATGAGAGTGGCGGGTGCCGTTTCACGATTAGAGATCTGGATTTTCTGCGAAATCCAGACCGGGCTTGAGCCGTAGCTGGATTGTGTAAAAAGTACCATGCGCTGCACGGTCTGCTCATTATTTTCGGCATCTTTGATAATGCCATCAATATTAACAATACCTTTGCTGCCGCCGGTTTTTATATCAATGATGCCACGGAACGAAGTGGTATTGCGTACAATCTCGATAGCTGAACGGCAGGTAAGATTATGTAACTCGCCATTGTTTTTGCTGTACCGATAGACGACGGCGACAATTAGCGTAACAAAACAAAGCAGCAGGATAATACCTGTCTGAATGCGGGACGTTCTGGGATAAAAATTCATTAGCTATCATACCGTGGGTAATAAACCGACTGACAGGCATTTTCCTGCCTGGCTTTCATCGGTGAGCGACACACAAGCACGGACAATTTTTTGGATTCAGGATAGGTGGTGATATAGATAAATTTATGGCTTTGACACAGCCCCGGATTTTTATCGATAAACGCGGTATGTCGAGAGAAATTACTGGCATCGTTATTAAAATAATACTGACAGTCAGTGGGGGCTTTGCCCACAGTGATATAGCCAGAGAAATAGTTATCGCTGGTTTGCCACGGATACAATATAAGCACACAAATTATCAGGGTAATGGTCAGCATTACCATTTCTGCAGTAGTCATCAAAGGTTGACGCGGTGCGCAAGGCAATAGTTCTTCGATGGCGACATCCGGTGCTAAATGTTCAACCGTAGAAGAAGGGCTGTCTTCTGGTGTTTCAATCACCTGAATATCACATTCATCCTGAATGATTAGCCCTTTGCGGGGGATCGTGGTGATAAGCGGTTGTTCCAGCTCTAGTTGTAGCAGACTTTTACGTAAAGAGAGAATACTTTGATAAAAGGCGTTGAAGCTCACCTGACGGTGATTTTTACCCCAGCCGAATTCCAGCAGTTCGTTTTGTGAAACCACTTGCCCGCGATGTTGAATAAGTAATAAAAGACATAATGACGCCGAGTGTTTGAGTTTTATCCGTTGATTGGGTTGATCTACCCGCGCCAGACATTGCGTCGCTGGCGTAAATATTATTATTTTTTCAATCAGATAACTGACATTGCCAGTCTCAGACATAAGGTCTCTACTCTTGCTGATGCGCCAGGCGGTTGGTGAGTCATGATACCACTTTGCCCATAAAGACCACCAGTATGGACCCGACTCTACAGCGAGAACCGCTAAGTGTTTCAATTTAGTATCATAATATAACAACAATGATAACTTTTTAATGAAAATAAACCATATATAAATCAATTGATTGTATCTTTTTGGCTATGTTGCAAAGAACAGAAAGATGAAAAAATATCGACAAAGATGATTGCCATTAATTCTTTATGGACAGCGCCCTATACTGCCTGGCACCACCACGCGAAAAGAGCAGAAGCCTGAACGCGTCAACGGCACCAGGGAATGTTGGTGGTAGATGTAGAAGGGAATAAATGTCAGCTTGTTTGCAGGCTGACATTTATTTTTCGTGCTAAGTAAATTTATCCTCATTTGACAAAGCCTTAATTTGCGGTAGAGAGTCCTATGTTCCAGAAAGAAATTGAAAATGCTGTAGTGCTCGTTGGCGATGAAATGAAGAAGTCAGATAATGCCTGGCTGTCGTTACGTAAAAAACGTCAGCGTATTGATTTGAAGATTGATGGCAATATCTTATTTCTGGAGAAAGGGACTGTCTCTGTTTATCGCGTGGAAAATGATTTAGTCACGGTGAGTATTTCTGCACCGGCTATTCTCGGTCTGCCACAAATGCGTACGGAAGTGGCCGGACACTATTTACGTTGTGACACCGATTGCGAGATGTGGGCGATGAGCGTACAAAACGCCGATCTTCTGTTTACCGCTAAAAACTTATGGAAGCAGGCGTTTGATATCTTAACGCACCATCTTCAACGTTATTTCCAGCGCGAGGCGTTGCAATCGCACCGCACTATTCGCGAGCAGATTATTGAACACGTGAAATATATCTGGGCAATGCAGCCCGATGTCCGAGAGAAAACGTCCGTGTATACCTTTATTTTGACCCGCAATCATATCTCACGTAGCGCCATCCATAAGGTGTTACAGGAGCTGGTTAATGACGGGAAAATCACCCTGAATCGCGGAAAACTTTCCTTTTGCATGCCGTTATAATTTCTGCGCTCCCTGACAATAATGAAAGGGAGCACAACCGATCAACGTTCTCTGAGTGCCTCCGCGCGTGCGCGAATAATCGGTTTTAACAAATAGCTCAGAATCGTTTTCTTACCGGTGAGAATATCGACGCTCGCCACCATGCCGGGAATGATAAGCATCGGATGCTCTTTTGTTCCCAGGTAGTTTTTGTCCGTTTGCAGGCGCACAACATAAAAGCTTCGCCCCTGCTTGTCGGTCACGGTATCTGGGCTTATCTGCACCACTTCGCCTTGCAGACCGCCATAGATGGTGTAATCGTAAGCGGTAAATTTCACCATCGCATGCTGGCCTGGATGGAGGAAGGCGATATCGCGCGGTTGTATTTTGGCTTCGATTAACAGCTTGTCATCCAGCGGTACGATTTCCACCAGGTCGCTGCCCGGCTGAATGACGCCACCGATAGTGTTCACCATCACCTGCTGAACGATACCGCGCACCGGTGAGGTGACCATGGTCCGATTCACCCGGTCTTCTAACGCTTTTACGCTGGCCTGGGTTTTGCTCAGATTGGTACGCGCCTCGTTGAGCTGGGCCAGCGCATCGCTCTGGAAACGGCCACGGCTTTCACCGATTTTATTCTCAATCTCTTTAATTTCTGATGCGGCCTTGGGCAGCGACAGGCTAATAGAATTGAGCTGCCCGGCGGTTTCTACTTCGGTACGATGCAGGCGCAGCAGTTCGACTTTTGAAATGGCGCCTGAGGCGAGCAGCGGTTCGGACATTTTGATTTCCTGACGGATTAACCCAAGGCTGTGCTTAAACTGATCCTCCTTCGATTCAAAGTCGCGCAACTCCTGTTTTTTCTGCACCAGCTGTTCTTCGAGCCCGGATATTTCGTTGTGAAACTGCTCCCGGCGGCTGTTGTACAGCTCGGTTTCTCCCCGGGCGACATCCGGCGCCTGGCTGGCTATCTCTGGGGAAATAATAAAGTCGCGGTTCTCAACTTCCGCCGTCAGGCGTTCTACCTTGGCGCGCAGACCGAGCTTATCGGCTTCAGTTTCGCCAACGTTGGAGGCGAAACGCGTGTCATCGAGGTGCAGTAATGGGGTTCCGGCGTTAACGATTTGCCCTTCATGCACATATAGCTCGGTGACAATCCCCCCTTCCAGGTTCTGTATTTTTTGCAGCTTAGATGAAGGGATTGCCTTACCTTCGCCGCGCGTAACTTCATCAATTTTTGCAAAGCCGGCCCACACGAAAGACAAAACCACCAGCGCGAGGATCGTCCACAGCGTCAGTCGTATTACTCTCGGGGCGTCATCAATAATGGCCTGGCTGACCTCATTAATACTGTCGGTTTGATTTTCATCACGGCCGCGAAAGTAATGCTGTAAGTAGCGGCGGGCTCGAGCCAGGAAATCAGCGAGATGCATTAATCTGCCCCTTTTTCAACGCATCCATCACTACCGCTTTCGGGCCGTCTGCGATGATGCGTCCTTTATCAACAATAATCAGACGGTCAACCAGCGACAGCATGGAGGCGCGGTGCGTGACCAGTAATAACGTTTTTCCCGCGATGCAGGGAGCCAGCGCGTGTTTGATCTTCTCTTCGCTGGTGTTGTCCATCGAACTGGTGGGTTCATCCAGTAGCAGGAGAGGGGGATCCAACAGCAGCGCGCGCGCGAGCGCCACCGCCTGCCGTTGACCGCCGGAAAGCTGAGAGCCGCGCTCACCGACCTGTAGGTTATAGCCGTCAGGATGCAGACGGGCGAAATCGTTGACGCCTGCCAGTTCTGCCGCTCGCAGCATGGTTTCGTCGTCGACATAGCGCGCCCCGCACAGCAGGTTGTCGCGCAGCGTGCCGTTGAACAACTGGATGTCCTGCGGCACGTAGCCGATGCTGTGGCGCAGATCGTTCACATCCAACTGACGAGAGTCGATACCGTCGATCAGCAGATTCCCGGCGCTCGGCTGGTACAAATTGACGATAAGTTTACTCAGTGAACTTTTACCGGAACCGCTGCGTCCGATAATGCCGATGCGCTCACCGGGCTGAATGGTCAGGTTTATTTTGTGCAGCGACAGGGTTTGTTGTTCCGGATAGCTGAAATCCACATCGCGAAATTCAATGCTGCCCTGTAACTGTTCCCGCTTGAGCGGATTTTCATCCGCGCGACGCTCCTGCGCCAGCGACATCATTCTCTCGGTATTTTTGATGGTGAGCTTCGCCTGCTGATAGCGGGCGATAAGGCCGGTAAGCTGGCCCAGCGGCATCAGAGCGCGACCATTGAGCATGTAGCAGGCGATCAAACCACCCATACTCAGCTTACCGCCGATAATCATGTATACCCCGGCGATGATCATCACCACGCCCGAAATTTGCTGGAACCAGCCGGTGAGGTTGCTTGCCAGGCTGGACAAGGTTTTGACGCGCAGTTCCAGACGACTCAGGCTGCCCAGCGTCTGTTCCCACTGGAACTGGCGTTCACTTTGGGCATTGTTCACTTTGATGGCATCCAGGCTGCCCAGGGTTTCAATCAGCAATGCCTGACGTTCGCTGGCGAGGCTCATGGTTTTTGCCACCGCGTCGTTGACCGGTTTTTGCAGCGCCCAACTACACAGCAAGGCAATCGGCAATGTCAGTATCGGGATCCATGTCAGCGCGCCGCCGATAATGCCGGTAACGATCAGCAGCAATAGGGTGAAGGGCAGATCGATAATCGTCGTCAGCGTGAGCGATGAGAGGAAATCACGTAGCGACTGGAATTCATGAATGTTTTGCGCAAAGCTCCCCACCCGCGCAGGGCGCTCTTTCATCTCCATGCCGGTAATGCGTTCAAACAGGGTCGAGGAGATGATGAGATCGCTTTTTTTACCCGCAAGATCCAAACAGATACCGCGTAGCATTTTCAGGATCAGATCAAAGATAAAGGCCAGACAAATCCCCACCGCCAACACCCACAACGTGACCGTTGCCTGGTTTGGCACGACGCGGTCATAGACGTTCATGGTAAAAAGCGGCGTGCCGAGCGCAATCAGGTTGATCAGCAGGCTGGCCAGTACCGCATCCATATACAGAAAACGTGATAGCTTCAGCGTGTCTTTAAACCAGGATTTGGTACGTGGCAGGAAGGCTTCCGCCTGCAAATCGAATTCATGACGCGGATGCGCAAAAATGACTTTACCCGCATAGTTGCGCTCAAGCGTGGCTAAATCGACGCAAATTTCTCCACCTTCGCTTTCGCTGGGCATAAAGCGGGCGCTGCCGTCATCGTTCCATGCTAACAATACGCCGGTTCCGCCAGCGTTCAATAACAACACTGCTGGCAAAGACATTGCCGGAATTTTATCGAGCGTGCGCCTGACGACTCGCGCTTTCAAACCGGCTCTTGCCGCCGCGCGTGGAAATATATTCAGCGTGAGCCGATCGTTTTCTAATGGCAGACCGCTGCTGAGTGTTGAACGACTCGCCGGTTTACCATGCAGAGAACACAGAATAAGTAAGCTATCTAATAACGGATCGTCATTATGGCTACGTGGGTCGTGATATTGAGAACCTGGCGGAACATAATTCTCGGGGACGTCATTTAATAATTCGGCTTGTGCACTCATTTTCGCAACCATTCTGACCGTACACGGTTAAATAATAGCAAGCTTATAATAAGCATGTAGGTCAGAGATTTAATGGGTATTAATAATTATTAATTAAGTTCCGGTAAACTATTTTCTTCTGCAGAATCTACCGGTTGCCCTGACGGCGGCGGTGTGATTTTTAGAATATTCATTAATTCACCGGTGCGTTCGCTAATTCGATAGCCGCTGGTCATTGCCAGATAACGTAATTCAACAAGGCGACGTTTAGAGGAGAACACTTCATTTTCACTATCGAGTAAATCCAGCAGGGTACGTTCGCCAAGACTGAATTGATCCTGATAAGCCGTGCGCACTTTGACGCTTCGGTCGGCATATTCTTCTGCAGAAGGAAGCTGGGCGCGTGCGTTTTGCAGCGCTGTCCAGGCCAGGCGCAGCTCCTGATTCAACTGGCGAAGCGTGTTATTGCGCACATCCTGAGCCTGCTTGTGCAGATAAGCGCGGGAGTTCATATTGGCTTTGTCGCTGCCGCCCTGGTACAGGTTGTAATGCAGTTTAACCATCGCCTCCCATTCTTCGGTGTGTGCGCGGGTGGTATCGGTGTTGTTGCTAATCCCGCGGGAAAGCTCTACGTCTACGCGTGGGTAGAAAGTTGATTTCGAGGCCTCATATTGCTGGTGCGCAGCTTCGATATCCGCATTGGCGGACTTCAGTAATGGATTATTTTTCTCCATTCGGCTTTTGGCTTCTTCCAGCGAGGTCGGCAGCTGAGAGTCAATGCTCTCTGGCTGGCTTAAGCCCTGCGGATCCATGCCCGTTACGCTGACAAAGGTGGTTTTCGCGTCTTCCAGATTGGTCTGCTCGGTCAGCAGATTGTTACGCGCCTGGGCCAGACGCGCTTCGGCCTGCATAAAGTCTCCGGAGCGACCAACGCCCTGATCGGTACGCAGTTTTATCTGGTCGTAAATGCGCTCATGATTCGCCAGATCGTCTTCTGCAAGGCGCACAAACTCTTCGCGTTGCAGCACATCGAAATAGGCCTGAATTACGGCATAAGCGGTACTTTCGCTGGTGTTCATTACGCCGTAGGCGCGCGAGTCAACGGTCGCTTTTTGCCGCGCCACTTCGCTATTGGTGGCAAAACCGTTGAACACATTTTGCTCAAGGCTGAGCGTCGCTTCGTTAGGCGATTGAGTCAGACCGTTATTGCGACCTGCCGCGCGGGTAGTCGCATCATCAACATTTTTGCGCCCGGCTTCTGCGTTCAGATTCAGGGACGGTAAATAGCCGCCTTGTGCCGCCCGCAGTTCTTGCTCTGAGGAATAACGGCTATTTATTGCGGCATTAACTTCTGGATGATTCGCTAATGCTTCTTTAACGGTATTTTGTAAGTCTTCTGCAATTGCTACATTTATTGAAAAGCACGAAAGCAGAAAAACTAAAAACTTCTTCATGACATGAATGCCTTATATCTCACGGTTATGACATCCAGTTGTCGTCGCTATCATCCATTTTTACAAATGCGTTATATTAATTAACAAATATGAATTATCTTAATTAATGGCTGTTATCAGCTATTCGACGACATGTTTTGTCACATCGTGTTTTATTTTTGGTTATTTTTTATTATATTCATTTGCCAGTCAAGTCTCATGTAATTGCATTCAATAAAATGTGTTTTTTTCTACATTGAGATATTAATGTTTACATTAAATTAATGTGATATTTGTTCGTTAATATATTAGCGAGTTTATAAAAATAATGATGATATTTAAGTGAGGTTACGGTGAGCAAATTACTCGGTGTGATCAAAGCAATCATTGGACAGGTTTACGTTGTTGATGCCAATGGCGCACAACGACAGGTTCATGAAGGCGACAGGGTATATAGCGGTGAAGAAATTGTGACCGGCGCCAGCGGCGCGGTAAGCGTCTCTTTACCTGACGGAAAAACGCTGGATATCGGGCGTAACAGCCACTGGGGCGAGCATGGGTTACAGGCCAGCCATAACCCGGAGAGTAGTGCCCAGGATATTGCCGCCGCACAAAAAGCCATTGCCGAAGGCGCTGATCCGACGCAGGTGCTGGAAGCCACCGCTGCAGGTAATGAAGCGCCGATAACATTAGAGGGCGGCGGAGGCGGTCATACTCTGGTGCAGCTTGAATTGACCGGGCAGGTGGTTGATCCGACAGCAGGTTTTAACACTCAAGGTCTCGGTAGTCCGGGCTGGGATATCAATCTGCCGATAGGAGGCGTGACCGAGGGCTCCGCGAATATTTTCCCGCCAGAAGTGCAAATTACCGAGTTTGCCGGCAACGATGATTTTATTAACAAAAGCGAATTTCACCAGACCCATTTAAGTGGCACCAGTAATCAAAATCACGTCACGCTTACCTTCACCGATAGCCAAAAAAACACATTCACCGTAACTGTTCCGGTTAACAACGGGCACTGGAATATTGCTACCGATCTGGCAGGACTGGTACCTGGAAATGTAACAGTTGTGGCAATCGCGACCGATGTGACGGGACGGACGGCGGAAAGTTTTGACCATGCGCTGATTGATATTACTGGACCAAATATCAGCATTAGCGTTGAAAATGTCACGCCGGATAACCTCATAAACTTCGAAGAGTCACGCCAACCGCAAACGTTAATCCACGGGATTGTCGGCGGTGATGCAAGGCCTGGCGATCTCATTTCCTTACTGGTCGATGGCCGGGAATATACCGGCGTTGTTACCGACCCGGGAACAGGGACTCTGACTTATACCATCCCGGTGCTGACTCAGGGATTATTGAATGACCCGAATATTCACGCCACGTTAACCTCTGTCGACGATGCCGGAAACAGCACCACGGTTTCTACCGATCATCACGTCAACAACGATCTGTTTGCGCAAAATGCCGTGACCATTGAAACGGTGGCGAATGATGATGTCGTCAACGCCAATGAGTTTCGTATGCCGACCGTTATTTCAGGCGTTGCCAGCGGTGATGCGAAAGCGGGCGATCCGATAACGCTGACTATTCAGGGCAAAGCGTTTCACGGCACGGTTTTCGACGATCATGGTCAGCTACGCTATGAAATTGTGGTGCCTTCCGCAACCCTGAAGGAAGGTGCGAACGATGTGCAGGTGACGCTGGTCAGCCATGACGCTGTAGGTAATGAAGCCACCGCCGTAACGCATCGCACTGTGGTGCTGGATACTCAGGCGCATAACGCGCTGTCCATCGACAATGTGACCGACGATAACATCCTGAATCGTGTAGAGCTGTATATGCGCAATCAGGTGATTTCCGGCACAGTGAGTGGCGAAGACGCCAAAGTTGGCGACCCGCTGCAACTGGAGATTAACGGTCATCAGTACCACGCTCAGGTTATCTCCCTTGGCAATAACAGGCTGGGATACCGTGTTGCGGTGAGCTCATCTGACTTTGCAAATAACAGCACGCCGGTTGATGGTAACGTGGAAGTGAAGGTTACAGTCACCTCTCACGATGCGGCGGGCAACCTGGCGATTGCCACCGATACTCACAGCGTACACATTGATAATCTCGCGACTAATCAGGTCAACATTGGCGCGGTAGCGACGGACGATGTGGTCAACGCTATTGAAAACCGTATGACCACGCTGATTAGCGGCGTGGCGGGCGGTGATGCCAAAGCGGGCGACGCGGTTGTTGTTAGCGTGCAGGGGCTTAAATTTGCCGGAACGGTGGTCGATGATAACGGCCAGATGCGTTACGAAGTGGCATTACCGAAAGGGACGCTGCTGGAAGGTAAAAACGATGTGGTGGTGACCCTGGTCAGTCACGATGCGGCAGGTAACGAAGTAACGGCGATCGCGCACCGTACCATCATGCTGGACACTCAGGCGCACAACTCTCTGACAATTAATGATGTAGACAGCGATAACACCCTGAATCGGAGTGAGCTGTACTCACGTAACCAGGTCATCTCCGGCTCCATCGGCAGCAATGAAGATGCTAAACCTGGCGATCCGGTTCAACTCGAAATTAACGGTCACCAGTACCGCGGGGAGGTTATCGATTTAGGCAACAATACGCTGGGCTACCGTATCACGGTAGACACTTCAGACTTTGCCAACAACAGCGTACCGATTGACGGTAATGTGGAAGTGAAGGTCATGGTTACCTCTCACGATGCGGCGGGTAACCTGGCGATCGCCACCGACACCCACAACGTGCACATTGATAACTTTGCCACCAACCAGGTCAGCATCGACGCGGTAGCGACGGATGACGTAGTCAACGCCATTGAAAACCGCATGGTAACGCTGATTAGCGGTGCAGCCGGCGGTGATGCCAGAGCAGGCGATGTGGTCACTGTTAGCATGCGTGGGCAAAACTATACCGGAACGGTCGTTAATGATAACGGCCAGTTGCGCTATGAAGTTGCACTGCCGAAGACGGCCTTGCTGGAAGGCAAAAATGAGGTGGCGGTAACGCTTGTCAGCCATGATGCGGTGGGGAATGAAGTTACCGCTCTGGCGCATCGCACCATCACGCTGGACACGCAGGCGCATAATACTGTCCGTATACATGACGTCACTGTAGATAATGCGTTGAATTATCAAGAGCTAACGGCGGCTAAACAGACGATTACCGGTTTTGTTGGCGGTGAAGATGCGAAGGTCAACGATCCGGTCCTACTGGAGATAAACGGCCATCAGTACAGCGGTAAGGTGATTGATTTTGGCCGCGGAAAACTGGGGTACAGCATCGATGTAGACTCGTCTGCATTCGCCGATAACAGCGGTCATGTGCTGACGAATGTGAAAATTACCGCAATGGTGACTTCTCATGACGCCGCGGGTAACCTGGCGATCGCGACCGATTCCCATAAAGTTCATATCGATAACTACGCGGAAAACACCCTCAAGATTGACGCAGTGGCGACGGACAATGTGGTCAACGCCAGTGAAAACCGGATGCCCACCATTATTAGTATCGTAGCCGGTGGCGATGCCCGGGAGGGGGATGCGGTAAAAATAAGCGTTCATGGGCAAGACTTTAACGGCACGGTGGTCAACGATAACGGTCAGCTACGCTATGAAGTGGTTCTGCCGCATGGAACCTTGCATGAAGGTAAGAATGCGGTAGTTGCGACCCTGCTGAGCCATGACGCGCTGGGCAACGCAGTGACCAGTGAGTCGCACCGGATTATCACGGTTGATACTCATGCGCAAAACGCTATCTCACTGGATAACATTGCCACGGACAATGTCATTAATTTCCAGGAACTGTCTGCGGCAACACAGCGCATTACCGGCATCGTCGATGGTGAAGATGCGAAAGTTGGCGATCCCATTCAACTGGACGTTAATGGTCATCAGTACGCAAGCCAGGTCATTGACCTTGGTCACGGGCATCTGGGTTACCGCATTGATGTGGACTCATCAGCCTTTGCGAACAATAGCGTCCATGTGTTAACGGATGTCGATGTGCATGTCACTGTCACCTCTCATGATGCGGCGGGTAACCTTGCCATCGCTACCGATAGCCATAAAATTCACATCGATAATTTTGCCAAAAACGAGGTAACGACTGATGTAGTGGCATCGGATGATGTGGTGAACGCCATTGAAAACCGCATGCCGACGCTGATTAGCGGTATCGCGAAAGGTCTGGATGCCAAAGCGGATGACGTGGTGACTGTTCACGTGCAGGGGCAAAATCAGGACTTTAGCGGCACGGTGGTTAACGATCACGGCGTTCTGCGCTACGACGTGTTTGTTCCAACAGGTGTGTTGCAGGAAGGCAGCAACGACGTGATGGTGACGCTGGTTAGCCACGACGCTGCGGGCAATCAGGCGGTAGCGGTAGAGCATCGAACCGTTACGCTGGATACGCAAGCGCAAAGCACCGTCACTATTGATAGCGTCACTGATGACAACAACCTTAACCATCTTGAGCTGGATACGCCGATGCAGCTCATCAGCGGTAAGGTCGGCGGTGATGCGCAGGTTGGCGATGCGGTGATCGTAGAAATCAATCACCAGACGTTTAACGGCAAGGTGATTGATCTCGGGGGCGGTCACTTAGGTTATCAGGTCCCGGTCAAATCAACGGCGTTCAGCGATAATAAAGGCCTCCAGGATAAAAATGTGACCGTGAGCGTCACGGTTATCTCCCACGATGCGGTTAAAAATGAGGTCATTACCACCGCAACCCATGACGTCCATATTGATAACCATGCCGGGGCCAGAATTACCGTTGATACGGTGGCGGGCGATGACAAGCTGAACGGCGCAGAAGCCGCGAAACACCTCACTGAGGTGATGGGGACGGTTGGGGGCGGCGATGTGCATGTCGGGGATAAAGTTCAGGTTATCGTACATGGACATACCTACGAAACAACCGTTCAGCGACTCCCGGAGCATAACAATGCGCTGGGATATAAGCTGGACGTTCTGAGCCGCGATCTGGTCAAAGACCCGCATATCGTGGCCCGCGTAGTCGGCGAAGATAATGTGCATAATTTCCAGAAAGCGGAGATATCGCACGATCTGGTGGTTGATTTACATGCGAAAGCCATGCTGACAATTGATCCCGTCACTGGCGACAATATGATTAATGGCGATGAATCAAAACAGCCATTCACCTATGTAACCGGGAAAGTGGCTGGGGATGTTCATGTCAATGACGTCGTTTACCTTACTGTGAATGGTCACGTCCTGACGGGGAAAGTGAGTGACGTAGGAGGCGGGGTTCTCGGCTACAGCATTAAAGTCAGTACTGCCGACCTGATCTCCGATCCGCATTTAACCGCGACGGTGAGCACCACCGATGGCGCGGGCAACCCGGCTACGGCCAATGCAGAAACCACCGTTATTATCGATACCCGTGTCGATGCGCAGATAACCATTGACGCCGTGACGCCGGATAATACGCTGAACCTTGCTGAGCAAATGCATGGCTTTACGATAGTGAGCGGCTCGGTGAGCGGTGAAGTTCATCCGGGCGATCCGTTCACCATGACCATCAATGGACACAACTATTCTGGCGTGGTGGAGGATCGCGGTAATCAGCAGATGGGCTTCCACGTTCCCGTTGCCACGGCCGATCTGGTTGCCGATCCGCATATCGACGTCACCATGGATATCACGGACGATGCCCTGAACCATGCGCAAATTACAGCGCATCATACGGTTACGCTGGACGCTGAAGCGAAAGCCTCAATCACTATCGATCCGGTAACGGGCGATGATGTATTGAATCAGATTGAATTAGGGCAAACCACGACGATCGTCAGCGGTACGGTCGGTGGCGATGCAAAAATTAATGATGTGGTGCACCTGAATATTGGTGGCCATACGGTTGATGCCACCGTGGTGGACCTGCCAAATCTGGGAACGTTGGGTTACGCCATTAAGGTGGATACCCAGTGGCTGCAAAACGATCAGCATATTACTGCAACCATCACCACTACCGATGCGGCAGGTAATAACGCGACGGCAGATGTGCACAGTACCGTGGTCATTGACGATAAGATTGACGCGATTGTGCATATTGATCCGATCTTCACCGGTAGCGGTGGTGGGGTGATTAACCACGACGCAGCCCTTAATCCGCAAACGACGGTTACGGGTACGGTGGGAGGCGATGTCAAAATCGGCGATACCGTTGAGTTGACCATCAATCATCAGATCTACTATGCGCAGGTGGAAGATCACGGCGGCCAGCGGGCTTTCAGCACTAAGGTGTCGACTCTGGATCTGCTTATGGATCCGAAGATTCATGCCGAAGTAACGGCAAAAGATGACGCAGGCAATATTGCACACGGGCACGATGACATGCCTGTGATGGTTGATACCGTTGCAGATGCCGGGATAACGATTGACTCTGCGATGTCTCAGGGGGGTCAAAGCCTCAATCCGCACGGACGTCCCGAATTCATCACGGTAACGGGGCATGTTGATCCAGACGCACAGTCTGGCGATGTGGTTACGGTCGATGTCGGCGGCGGCCAGTTGCAAACCAATGTGATCACGCTGCCGGATGGAAAGCTGGGTTACACGTTTAATGTTGTTTCAGGGGCCTGGCATGATGACGGTAATATCACGGTATCCATCACCACTCATGATGATCATGGCAATACGGCAACGGCGGTAGAACATAAGTTTATTGACCTTCCATGGTTAGGCAATATCGCTGTTCCAGCCAATACTCCTTATGGTATGCACACCCCGTCGACAACAGGTACTGGCACCACACCGCCGCACCAACCGACCGTGCATCTCACCGTTGATAAAGTGGCGGGCGATGACGTTCTCAACCACGATGAAGCGCAAAAAGGAACCACGGCAATCCGAGGTCTGGTCACCGGCGACGTTCAGGCCGGGGACGATGTTATTGTCACCATCAATAATGTGCAGTACTCCGGGCACGTCATGACTATCCCGACGATGCCGGGGCAACTGGCATACGAAGTGGATGTGCCGACGAGTGAACTGCAGGCGCATCCAACGTTTGATGTCTCTGTTACGGCGGGGATTGCGACAGACTCGGTGCAGAAAACCATCACCATCGACACGGATAACCCGCTGCAGATAACGATGGATAAGATTGCCGGTGATGATGTTATCAATGCGGCGGAAGCGCAAAGCGGTAAAACCACCATCAGCGGTACGGTAAGCGGTGAAGGGATTCATGACGGGAGCGTGGTGAGCCTGCAGGTTAATGGCAATACGCTGACCGCGTTAGAACATGATGATAAACACGGTCACTGGGCCTGGTCGACGAAGGTTAGTATCAACGACCTGCATAATGATCCGGATGTTGTCGCGACGGTATTGGCGACGGATGCTCATGGCAATCAGGGCAGTGCCTCCGCCAGCAGCCATGTCGTGGTCGATCTGAGCGCTAATGCTGGCGTGACGATTGATAAAATTGCCGATGACAATGTGCTTAATGCGCAGGAGTCGCAGCAGCATAAGATGACCGTAACGGGGTCGGTCTCAGGAGATGTGCACCCGGGCGATAAGGTGACGCTGACGGTTAACGGCAACCCTTATGCGGCGACTGTCGATAATAATCATCACTACAGCGTGGATATCTACACCCAAGACCTGCTGGCCGATAGCGCCATTGTCGCCACCGTTACAGGATATGACGATCACGGTAACGTGCAGCCAGCCAGTTTCAAGCAGGGCTATTCGATTGATCAAACGGCAGGCGGCAGTGTGACCATCAACACCGTCGGCGGCGACGATATTATCAATGCTGATGAAGTGAAAGGCGGTAGCGTTGAGGTGAGTGGTACGGTGGATGGCGATGTGCATCTCGGTGATAAAGTCGACATTCTCGTCGATGGCGTCACGGTACATACGCGAGTCATTGAGCTGCCGCATATGAACGGACAGCTGGGCTACAAAGCGATGGTGAGCACGACAGGACTGCAAAACGACCCAACTATCCATGTGAGTGTGCAAGGACAGGATTCGGCGTTGAACCCAATGCATGCCGTGAACGACAAAACGGTCACTATCGACACGCATGTCGATGCCAGCATCGTGCTGAATAAGGTGTCAGTTGATGATGTGCTGAATAATGAGGAAACTCAGCATGCGAAAACCACCATCAGCGGCTATGTGACCGGGGATGTGGACGTCGGCGATCAGGTGACTATCACAGTTAACGGTAAAGATCTGGTCGCTGATGTGAAAAATAGCGGCGGTCAGAAGGTCTTTAGCGTAGATGCCAGTACGATTGACCTGCTTCACGATCAAAAGATTCTCGCTCACGTTATCGCCCATGACGACGCCGGTAACCGTGATGAAATCCATACCGATAAGACCATTACCATCGACAGGGCCGCTGCGGGAACGATGGATATTGATAATGTCACCCAGGATAACGTTCTCAATTATCAGGAACTCCAGGGCGCGACGGTGAGGGTAACCGGGCATCTTGGCGGTGATGTGGATGTGTGGGATTCGATCAAATTAAACATTGGCGGTCAGGAATTTACCGGTTCGGTAGATACGCTGAGCAATGGCGATCGGGTTTATCACGTTGATGTGGACAGTCATGTCATGGAAGTGAACACCACATTTTCGGTGGAGGTCAAAGGCCATGATGCGCCGGGCAATCCGTATTCAAAGACAACGTCCCACAGCTATTCGGTTGATCAACAGGCAGACGCCACGCTTATCGTCGATAAAGTTACCGGGGATAACCATATCTCACGCGCGGAATCACAGCATACCGTCACGCATATTACCGGCAGCGTGAGCGGTGATGTGCATGATGGCGAGCATATTAAAGCGCTGGTAAATGGTCACCAGTACGATGCCATTCTTCATCAGGGCAATAATGGGCTGACCTATGACATTGAGGCCGATACCTCCGCATTCCGTGCAGGTCATAACCGGGTAAACGTATTGGTTGAGGCGCATGATGACCACGGCAATACTACGCCTTATAGCCAAACGCTGAACGTGACGATGGACGATCCCACGCCAGTGAAAGGACATACGGTGGATAAAGGGAATCATGCTGCGATGCAACATGCGCTGCATAACCTGTTCGATGACAATGCATTGTCTCTGTCTTACGCGCCAGCAGCAACCGGGCACGGCCAGGCGACAGCCGTGCTAAGCGCTGACGATAAGGCGAAGGGCGTACTCGAAAAAGTCGATCTCAGCGATCTGGCGCGCGAACTGCATGAAGGCGTAGATATTGCGAAGTACATTCAAAGCGGCGGCGATCATCACTTGATCGCCAGTCCGGCAAAAGTGGCGCATGGAATAGATACCGCGCTGTCTGGTCCGGCAAGTAGCGAGATGCATTCTCCGACCTACTCGTTAGATCACCTGATTGCTAAACCCGATCAAAACCACACCCACTAACGATTGCCTGCTGCCCTGCGTAAACAGGGCAGCAGCATCTTGCAAAATGAAAAGGCATTGATATGAATTCTGATTCATCTGCTGCAAACGTGCAGGCAGAAGGCGGGGCAAAAAGCCCGGAAAATGGCAACCAGCAGGCTTTAGCGACGTTGCAAAAAAGCGACCTCGAGATGGTGCGCGTGCTCGACGATCTGATTTACCTGTTGATGCGTAAAGGCGTGATTGCCATTACCGATCTCCCGCCGATGGCGCAGGTTAAATTATTGAATCGTGCGAATGCGCGCCAGGAACTTGGCGGGTTAGAACAACTACTAGGCGGTGATGATCGTATTTTTTAGCTGACGCAGGCAGTGAGTTTGTTGGCCGGATAAGCGAAGCGCCATCCGGCAATATACAAGCGTCTCAAGACTGCCTGCTTTTATCACAGCGGCGCGGGTTCACCTAATAATTGGCCCATTGCGCCATCAATCCCTAACTCCTGCAATACCTTCAGTTCGCCTTGTGTTTCAACCCGTTCGGCAATGAGCGGCAAGTCAATACTGCGCGTGGCGCAGCATAACACTTCAATAAATAAACGCTTATCGTTTTCTTCATCAATATTGCGGATATAGCTGCTGTCGATTTTCAGGTAAGCAAGTCCCCACTGTGACAGATGGCCGATCATATCGAAACGACTACCGAAGTGTTGCAGACCCAGCGCGCAGCGGTGCTGACTGACGGCTTTAACAAACGCCGCCATTTGATAAGGGCCTGGCAGTTGGTTCTCATCGAGTTCCAGAATCAACTGACTGGCTAATTTCGGTGAATAGCGCAGTGGAGTGAGTAGGTCAGCAATGGCGGTCGCACTGGCGACAGAGCTCCCGGAGATACTCAATGCCAATTTTCCGGGCGCGGTTTTCAACTGATTCAACGTCAGTTTCAGCATCACTTTATCGAGGCGTTGGCTCCAGCCAAAGCGGTGGATCCACGGCAGGAATCGACCGGCGGTAAGGGTATTACCTTGTTCATCAATGATGCGCGACAGCACCTTGTAATGCAGAATTTTGTCGGGCTGGCGGCAATCGACCACCGGCTGATAAACCAACTGGAACTGCTGGTTTTCCAGCGCATGCTCCAGACGAACAAACCACAAATGCTGATCTTCTGTACTCGCAGGTACCTCTGCGGTGGGAACGACCTGATGATCGGTGCGCGTTTCGGCTTCTACCAGCAGGCGATCGGCCTGAATCAGCAATGACTGGGCGTTATCCCCGGCGCTAAACGGTACCATGCTGGTGTAGGCCACCGGCTGTTGGTCTGACATCCCGGTGGCGTAAAAGGCCGTCAGCTTTTGGCCGAGCGAATGGGACAAGTCCAGCATTTCACCGTGGGTCACGCCAGGACATAGCAGGGCAAACTCACCGCCGCGAATTCGGGCCAGCGTACTGTCGAGAGAGGCATATTTTTCTTTATGCGCGTTCAGCAGGTTGGCGATATTGAGCAACAGCTTATCGGTATGTGGTCCGCCAAAACGCTGATTCAGACCGCCCAAATCCTGAATGCGGACCAGCAACAGATATCCCGGCGCGGTATCGGCGTCGCTTAGCCGCGCCTGAAGCTGCATATCGAACGCCCGGCGGTTGGCAATTCCAGTCTGGCTGTCGAGATAAGCCTCATTGTGCAGACGTTCGCTGTAGATAGCTTGTTCTTCAAATAACGACTTGAGCTTCGCAGCCATCAAATTCATAGCGCCCACAACGCGGCGCAATTCTGGCGTTTTGGGTAACTCGTGGAGCGTCAGAAACTCGCGGCGGGTAATCGCTTCCGACTGCTTTGCCAGATAATTGAGCGGGCGTAGCAGCTTGCGCAGCAGTAGACTACCGGCGATTAAACAGGCGAGGCTGCAGGACAGCATCCACAACAGATTACCCAGGGTATTGTCCCACAGACGCTGTACGGCAAAGATAGGATCGCTGGTCACTTCAACCCGTGCAGCCTGCTGCCAGCCGCGCATAATCGTTGCCTCACCGGTTTGCGGAGTGACATCCACCAGATCAACGAACCAGCCGGGGACGTCGGGAATAGATGACGCAGCGCTGCGCTCAAGCATCATTTTGCCGTTTGCCAGGTCGACGATGCGGATTTTTTTGTAGTAACCGCTATCGAAAATAGAGCTCACCATCAGCTCGATCATTGCCGGGTCGTTGACGTTGGGCGTCAGCGAAACGCCCAGCGCCGTTGCCGCATCCTGGGCATGTGAAAGAAGTTGGTTATTGGATTGATTGCGGGAACTCTCCAGCGTCACAATAAAATTGCCGCTGAATACAACCATCATAAAGAGAGAGATTGCCAGAAGTAACTGTTTAAAAAGAGACACGGGCGATTCCTATTTATCCATCGGGAAGCCTTCTTCCCGCATTTTGGTGAAAACTTGCTGCCAGCGAGATAGCCTTTTGCTGTCCCCAACACGTTTATTGTTCTGATTGCCGGGAAGCCAAAGGCCAGTGTTGTTAAAGGAGTAGACGGGTAATAAATCCATGCGCTGCGTAGCAGGTGAAATCGTGCTGGTCAGGCTGTCGAGCACCAGAGGAATCGCCTCAGGGGTGGCGTACCAGGTCAGCACCATGTGCGCGCGGTTTAAGCGCAGGGCTTTAACGTAAGTGATGCGTAGCTTGTCTTCGGAGACGCCCAACTGGCGGAGGGTGAAATATTTGGCGATCGCGTAGTCTTCACAATCCGCTTCACCTTTGCGCAGCGACTCAATGGGAGTGGCCCAGTAATCCACGCTGTGCCAGGCATCAATGTCTTCGGTATAACGGATTTTATCGTTAAAGAATTGATTTACGGCGCGTAATTGCGTTTGCTCGTCGGCACTGCGCAACGTAAGCAAAAGCTGTTGCCAGGCGCGGATCCGTTGTTGCGCCTCTGGCGTTGCCGGGCCGTAAAGCGCATCAGACTTCTGCTGAATACTGGCAAAATCCCAGGCCGCACGTAGCGAATGGACCGATAGCAGCAACAGCAGCATCCCGGGGATTTTCCACAGGCGAAGCAGGCGGTGGCGTAAGCTGTTGCTGATAATGTTCAATGGTTATGCTGGCAACTGCCTGGCGATGGATTTTTCATCTTTTCGCAGGTCCAGGGAGACAACCACTTTTTGCGTAATTGCATATTGGTCGGCGAGGCAAAAAAGTCCTTCAGCGTACCATTAACAAACGCCACAAACTGCGGATCGTTTTTCCTCATCATAATGGCATAGTGCATATCGTTACCGATGCTCTGTGCTGAGACGCTGAACAGTTCGGGTTGCTCGCTATGATTAATCAGCGGCCAGGCGAGAATATCATCAACAAAGAACGCGGCGGATTCATTATGCGCCATCTTCTCAAATGCACCCTTTATGGTAGTGCTGGTAATCGTTGAAATATTAAGATGTTGCTCTCTGTTTGCTTTATTAAATTCCAGCAAATCTTTTGAGCTTCCGGTCAGACTCACCGTGCGTCCTTTAAGATCGGCAATTGACTGGATATTATTTTTACGCAAAGAGATGATGCGCATCTTTGCGGTGTAATAGTTGTCAGAAAACGACACGCTGGAGGTTCGCTCCGGCGCATTGGTATTTACGCCACAGTCCATATCTATTTTACGCGTGTTTAATGCGGAGAAGCGTTCGGCAAAATTCACGGGAATATAATGAATGGTTAATTTGTTGAGCTTCAGATACTGGCGTAACTTATCGGCAATCATGTTACATACCGCGATGGTATACCCCGTGACCTTGCCACTGTTGTCTGTAAAAGAGAACGGCGGCAGCTGGCGATAACCCACGTTTAGCACGCTGCTGTTCTGAATGTGGTCGAGCGTCGCAGCGTTCTGTTGCGCCATCAGCGCGGGGGAAATGACGATGCCTGCCAGTAACAACAGCCATTGCACCGTGCGCTTCATCCTTGTCATCTCACGATTAATTATATTTTTCATAATCAAAACTGATCTTCTTTTTAGCTGCGGTTAATGCTTTCAGGTTGTCTGACATGGGGATGTTTAAATTAATAGCTTGCGGGGCAATGGGAGACAGAAACCATTTATTGTACAGCGCAGTAAATTCGTTGCTGGTCATCAGGGAAGAAAGCGTGGCATCAACGAATTCTTTAAATTCTTTATCGTGTAACGGCAGTAACAAGCCTGCCGGTAGTGGAGCGCTAAGCGCAATGTTGGAAAGTTCGTAGTCTTCAGGGTTAGGTGTTTGCGCAATCATCCCTTTCAGTAAAACGGTGCTGGAGATCAGCGCAGAATACTCGCCGTTCTTCAGTTCATTGAAGGCTGTAATGTTATTGGTATCGAGCTGAATATTAATATCCAGGTCATTAGCGGCATTCACTTTTTGCAGTTGTTCAACGTAAATCGTACCGCTTTTTACCAGCACGCTATGTCCCGAAAGTTCTGCCAGACTGTCATTACTTTCATTTTTACGCATCACAAAGCGGGTGCTTGAAAAGTAAAACGGCAGTGAAAATTCGCTAATAGTGTGGCGACTTTTCGAATAAAAGGCAGGTATACACATGATGTCTGCCATGTGGTTTTTAATCAGTACAAACTGCGATGCTGA
This sequence comes from Citrobacter sp. Ce104, assembly GCF_030334595.1. Lineage (NCBI taxonomy): Bacteria > Pseudomonadati > Pseudomonadota > Gammaproteobacteria > Enterobacterales > Enterobacteriaceae > Citrobacter > Citrobacter sp. Ce104. Next base: position 66,247 of record NZ_JAOWDP010000066.1, on the reverse strand, counting down.
ATTGGCTTTTACCCACTTTACATTCAGCTTTTTAAGCTGAAGTTTTGTCTTGAGCGCGCTGACGATACTGTTGCAGATATCGATAGAGTAACCCGCAGGGCGGTTGCCGTTCTGCCAGGAAAAAGGAAACGCATCATCCTGATAACCAAGGGTAATGGTTTTTGTAGTCGCGATCTGCTCCAGCGTGTGCAGTTGCAACTGAGTTCCCGCTAAGCATGGCGTAGCCCCAACCATCAGCAGGGCAACCGCCATCAGCATGCGTTTTGCCAGGCGCAAGATGTCAGACATGGCACAGTCCTTCTTCACTGACCTCTGCGGCAAACGCGGCAAGTACCTCACGTTCACGCAGCGGATAGCTAAAGAAATAGCCCTGTACATTCTGGCATTCAATGGCGCGCAAAATGTCGCGCTGCTGTGCGGTTTCCACCCCTTCAGCGGTAACCGACATATTGTATTTATGGGCAAACTGAATCAGCATCACAATCAAATACTGGCTGGCATTATCCTGCTGGAGCTTATCGACCAACGTGCGCGCGATCTTGATACGCGTGAAGGGATAGATCAGCAGATAGTCCAGCGCTGCGTAGCCGGTTCCTAAATCGTCCATCGCGATTTCGATACCCAGAGAACGGATCTCTTTCAGTACGGGTAAGGCGATCGATTTATCCAGTTTTTCTGATTCGGTGATTTCTATTTCCAGGCGTTCCGCTGAGATCTGGCTGATGCGTAACGCATCTTTAATCACGTCAACCAGTCCGGGGCTGTGCAACTGGTAGGCCGAGATATTAACGGCAACTCTGACATGCTCTGGCCATTTGGCTGCGGCTTCGCAGGACTGGCGAATAATCCATTCGCCTAAACGCACAATCAGGCCGGAGCTTTCGGCGATATTGATAAAATAATCGGGATAAATCAGTCCCTTAGTGGGGTGATTCCAGCGGATCAGCGATTCGTAGCCATAGACGCTTTCATCTTGCAGATTAATAATCGGCTGGTAATGAAGTTCGAACTCCTTGTTATCAATACCATCGATAATTTCCTGATTAATGAACAGGCTGTGGGTTTGCATCATCACCATGCCGTCTTCGAAGAAGTGGTAGCAACCCCGGCCATGATGTTTAGACGCGTACATGGCAAGGTCGGCATTGATCATGAGCGTTGAGGTAGTATTCCCCTGCCTGGGCGCGGTGGTAATACCGATGCTACAGCTGATAGAAAAAGTATGAGAACTCCAGGTAAACGGGGTGCTCAGCGCGCGGATGATACGCTTCGCCAGCCGATTCGCTTCTTTGATGGCGTTGTCGTCGACATGTTGCAGGATGGCGAATTCATCACCGCCCAGACGCGCCGCAATATCGTTGGGACCCAGCAATAACTGCAGACGTTGGGCAACGCTGATTAACAGTTCATCGCCCGCTTTATGGCCAAAGGTATCGTTCACCGGCTTGAAGTTGTCGAGGTCAATCAACAGCAGATTGAACGCTCTGTCCTCCAGATGCAGTTCACTAACGCGCTTATCCAACGCCTGGCCGAACGAAACGCGGTTGGGTAATCCGGTGAGTGAATCATGATGGGCCATATGCTCCATCTTCTGCGACATTTCATGCATGCGTTGCAGATAGCCACGCTCTTTCATCGCGACGCGCAGTTTTTCAATGGCCCCGGCCAGATGCCCAATTTCGTCATCCTGATCAAGATAGGGGGTTATGCAATCCGTCTCTTCATGGGCGATGCGGGTGAGGGAGTTTATCAGCAGCGGAACAGGACGGAACAGGCGGCGCATAAACATTGTGACCAGGGCCAGCGTCACCAGTAAAATCAGAACAAAAATGATACTGCTCTTTTTAAGCATCGCGTCGTAGGTGGCATACAACTCGCTTTTTTTACCGATGCTGCTTATCAGGCTCCCGAGGATCTCACCAGAAGGCGTCAAAATAGGTACGGCGCTGATAAAGCACTCTTCGCCATTAATCTGGGCGAAACCAACATAGTAATTGACCAGCACATCGCGCGGCAGGCGGCCTGAGAAGGAGATAATCCCTTCGCCATCTTCTGATTTGTTATTGATGCCAACGAAGCCTTTCTCCGGCGTATAGAGAAACAGCCAGGTGGGGCTGTGCGTCTGAACTGACGCCAGCGCCAGGACGTCTACCGGGTTATAACCGGTTTGCAGGATGGAGTCGGTATCGCCAATCTGTCTGTCGGAGACGATGCGGGATATCTGCCCCGCATCGCTGGTCTCAACCGAAACGGTGGTATACACGCTACGGATGATGTAGGTCATAATCTGCGCATTTGCTTCAGCTCGCTGTACCCACTGCTGATAAGAAAAGTTGTCTATCAGGCTCCAGTTAGTAAAGGCGCCAGCGCTAAAAGCAATAACGATACCCGCCAGCAAGAACTGCGTTATTTTGCCAGTGATGGAATGTTGCCACCCTTTTATTGCTTTAAGGGAAAACAGAGACTTTGTCACGGATTATGTTAATTCCTGAAAAGATTACGCGATACTAAATTTAATTTCTGTTATTACTTAATGGAATATTATTGTTGCAAACAAGTAGATGAAAGAGGTGAAACGTAATGACGTAACAAATAAATAACATTGAACCATGGTGAGTAATGACAAAAATACGGTATGCGAATATAGATAACGCTGCTCTTTTCGTCAACAGGCAAAAGTGTGCATAAAAATACATTTTTCGTTATGCCCTCGACAACATATTAATGTTGACATTAATGCTGTCCGCGAAGCTTTTTTGTGCACACTGGTTGGAGGTGCTAATGGCTTTTCACTGGAGTTCTTGTTTTTTTACGTGGCATCAATGAATTAGCTTTTATTTTATCAGGGAAGGACGTGGCATTATCCCTGCGGGATGTCCATTTTTGTCTATAAATGGGTATTTATTTCCTGATTTGATATGAATAAGATGCTCACTTCAATATAGAACCTTATTTTATTTTCTCAGTGCGCGGTCAATGTTGACAATTTTGCTATGGTGCATCGACTGACCCAAAAGGATTTGTTTGTGACATTCGAGTCTGGATTAAAGTCCTATTGGTATAGTGCATAGCGGATAAATTGATTTGGACGCAATAATAAATACAAACACGGTAAAAAACATTCGGGAATGGTGTCTGCCACTTGCGTTACCTGGCCTTTTTTACCCGCTGGCACAATATCTTAACGGTTACAGTATTATCAATAATACTATTTTAACAGTTTACGATCTCAAACTGGCCGTATTTTCTGCCGCATTAGTCTTGTTTGGTTTTCGGGTGATACCGGGATTTGTTCTGTTCCTTATCGTCATGTTTGCGATCGGCCCGCAAAACCAACGGGTAGATGCGTTGTGCCTGATCTTAGCTGCAACTTTAAGCTACGCCGCTTACCGCAGAGTCACGGGCAGACGCAGTTGCGTTAGCTTTGGTCGTATCAAAATCAGCCTTAATCGTCTGGTCTGGCTGTGTGGCTATAACGTCCTGCTGTATCTGGTGCTGGGTAAACTTTTTGCGATGATTGTCACCCATGGCCAACGACCAGATGTGGATAACTTTCCGGCGTTAAGTCTGGGTATGCTGGTACGCGTTCAGGGGAGCATCAACGGCTGTCTGACGGGTATCCCTTTATTTTACAAAATTTATCGAATCATCCGTCGACCATCTTTCCTGCTGACTTTCTGGCGGGCAATTGCTGCACAATGTAAAGGCAATATCAGCGCCTTTGGCGCTATTTCATGGTGCGCCTTACTCTTTTTGTTGATGTTCTTTTTAACATCACCGGACAATCTGAACGTCTTTTTCTCTCTCTATAGCCTGATCTTGCTGTTCCCGTTAATGCTGTGGGGATCCATTAAAATTGGTCATTTGTTCACCATGCTGGTGTGGACCATCGTGGTGATCATTTTAGGCAAACATAACGACAGTTATATCGCCAGCGATGTGGACTTCATTCAGCATCAGGCGCTGGTTTCAACGTTGATCTTTGTCTTTACGCTTACCATCGTGATCATGGGAGTGCTGGCCAAATTTACCCGCCAGCGATTTAACCAGGCGCTTCTGCTCGGCCTGACCGATCCGATGACGGGTATGGCGAATCTGCGTGCGCTGAAGACGGAGCTGTTTACGACTGAGCACGCGACGGTGTGCCTGATACAAATTCCGGAGCTGGAGCTGTTTTCGCGCCGCTATGGCTTTCATTTTCGCGCCCGCTATCAGAAGATCCTCGCCGACCATCTGCGCCAACACCTGGTTAAAAGCGAGAAAGTCTATTACCACGCGGGTTACGATCTGCTGATTCGGCTTGAAAATAGTACCTGGGAACGGCTATGCGACTTGTACCAGGCGGCCAATAGTTTTCGGCTTTTTTACAATAACCATCGGCTGGGTTTTCGCAGCGGTTTGGGCTATTGCCTGATTAACGATCTCAGTGATGACATTTATCAGTTGGTGGGGAAGCTGGGCATGGTGGCGGGTTTATCGCTGACCAACGGCAGGCCGGAAAACATTGAGGCGCAGCATAGCCGGATCCTCGGCAACCACATTGTCGATAAAACGGAAATTCGCACCGCGCTGCAAAATGCGCTGGATAACAACACGTTTGTGCTGATGGCGCAGCCAATCGTCAGTACCAATGGTGAAGCGCCGTATCATGAAATATTGATCCGCATGCTCAACGAACGGGGGGAATTTATTCCTCCGAACAGCTTTCTGCCGGTTGCTCATGATGCGGGGCTGGCGCCTGATATCGATCTCTGGGTTATCGAAAATACCCTGAAATTTATGCGTAACCATCCGCAGCGCTGTTTTTCCATCAACCTGGCGCCGGTGACGGTATGTCGCTCCAATATTATCGCGAAGTTCACCCAGCTCCTGCACGATTACGCGGTGGAGCCGCAGCGAATTATTTTTGAGATAACGGAAGCCGATACGCTTTCAGACAAAGAGCAAACCGTGGAAACGCTTCGTTTAATACGCCAACTGGGATGTCGGGTAGCCATTGATGACTTTGGTACCGGGTTTGCCAGTCATGCCCGCCTGATGAATATCGAAGCAGACATTCTGAAGATCGATGGCTCTTTTATTCGACGGATCACCGAAAGTGAAATCAGCTATTACATCGTCGAGTCATTCTGCCGCGTTGCCGAAATGAAAAATATGCAGGTTGTCGCCGAGTTTGTTGAAAACGCTACGATTCAGGCGTGTCTGGAAAAAATGGATGTGGGGTGGTTACAGGGATATCACATTGGCAAGCCTACGCCGCTGCTTTCGCTGGAATAAGCAGAGCGCGAACTTCTTATGACCAAAAAGAGTCATTTCTTCTCAGGTAGAGAATAAAAAATATGAGTGACATTATTAAAGTGAAAAATCGAACGGCGGGTGCCAGCGGTGTGGGGCCGCGCGTTCGGGTGCTATCCTGGCTACACAATATCCATCCCGGTGTAGCGATGAAGCTCGGCATGATTCTGGTGGTTTGTATCGCAACATTGCTGATTGGCGCCTCTTTTATATTATCGTCTTATCTTTCCAGACAACTGCAGGTCAATGCGCTGGAGATGATTAAGACCAACACGCGTATATTCCACAACAGCATATCTAACGAATTCCAGCGAGTGACACGCGATGCGGAGCATTACAGCAATGTTTATATCAACAACTACCAAAACGTTGCTAATAAACCGCTGCGTTACATGGACTCTACTGAATTAAAAGCGGTCCTGAGTAACCCGAACACCAACGCGCATTTCACCGAATTAACCAGCGTATTTGCCAGCACGTTTATTCTGCAAGGCGAGCAGTTTGTGCGCGTTAGTAGCACCTTGCTGGCAAGTTCAGGCAATACGGCAACCGCAACGGCGTTGGGGCGCGACAACCCGGCATTACCGTTACTTTTGAAGAATAAACCTTTTTCCGGCGTAGTGACGCTATTTGGTAAGCAGTTTATTAGTCACTATGAACCGATTGCCGATAAATATGGCCAGGTGGTTGGGGCGGTTGCGGTAGGTTTTGACGTCAAACAAAGTCTGCAACCGATTATTCAGCGTTTGCTGAATGTGCATATTGGCAAAGATGGCTATGCCTACGTACTGGATGCCGGATTTGAACCGGGTCGGATGTTGGTCCATCCCTCATTGAACAACCAGCAGGCCATTAATATTACTGATGCCAATGGTTTTAAGCTATTTGCCGATATGCTCGAACATAAAAATGGCATCACCTATTACAACTGGGTGAGCGGTTATGGCGCATTGCCGAAAACCAAAGTCGCCGTTTATGAATACGTTGAAGGGATTAACTGGATAATCGCAACGACCAACTACGTTGACGATGTCGCCAAAAGCAGCAATCTGGTGCGTAACGGTCTGCTGTTATTCACCGCGCTGCTGCTGCCCATCATTTTATTGCTGATTGCCGTTGCCAGCCGCTTCCTGATTTCCCGGCGCTTAAACCGCGTATTGGGGATTGCGCAGAGTATCGCTGAAGGCGACTTAACGGTGGATGTGCAGGTCGATCATCACGATGAGATTGGCGAGTTGCTGAGCGCGGTAGAAACGATGCGCCAGCGTTTGCACTCGCTGGTCGGTGGTATGGTTTCTCATGCGAATTCGGTGCATCAGGCGTCGCTGCACATCACCGAGGCGGTAGATGGTCAGGCGTCAACCAGCGTGGAAACCTCTTCTTCAGTGGCTGAAATTACCTCTACCATGGAGGAACTGTCAGCGTCTTCCACGCAAATTGCTGAACATTCGCGGGCGGTTGTGGATATCGCCAATCAGACCCTTGATGACTGTAATAAAGGTTCAGAATCGATGTCGCAGTTGCTGATGCGCATGACGGATATTGACACCGACAATCAGCAAAACATGCGTGAAATCATGATGCTCGGCAATAAGTCGACGGAAATCAGTCGCGTGATGGTAATCATTAACAGCGTCGCGGATCAAACGAAACTGATCGCCTTTAACGCCGCGCTGGAAGCGGCCAGCGCCGGGGAAGCCGGTAAGCGTTTCTCGGTGGTGGCAGCTGAAATCCGCCGTCTGGCCGACTCGGTAACGGAATCGACGGTTGAGATTGAGAATAAGATCAGCGAGATCCAAAACGCAATCAATCGCCTGGTGCTGAACGCCGAAAAAGGCGGCGAGAGCATCAAAGCGGGCGCCAGAGCGTGCAAAGTCAGCGCCGAGCATCTGAATGATATCGTCGTGACTGCAGAGCAAACCTCGACGGCGGCGCTGCAAATATCCCTGTCTACCCAGCAGCAGAAAACAGCAAGTAATCAGGTGGTTATGGCGCTGCGAGAGATTGTCGTTGCCAGTAACTATACCTCGCAGTCCATCAAAGACATTCTGGTTGTCAGCCAGGACATGACGCAGTTGTCGAAAGCGCTGAAAGAGGCGTCGTCCTCATTCACTCTGACGGAAGCAGAAGCATGAATAGCGGCAACATTCGGGTGCTGATCCTCGACCTGGGCAGCGCGTCGCGTAATGAGCTGGTCAGGCAACTGGAGGATCACCCGCATATTAAGGTGGTGGGGCAAGCAGCCCATCGCCGGCTGGCGATTCGGTTGTTGCAACAGCTGATGCCCGATCTGCTGATTCTGACGCTGGATACCTCAAGCGCCGATAACGTCGAGGTTGTCGAAACGATTATGGCAACCAGCGCCATCCCCATTTTGGTCATGAGATTTTGCCCAGAAAAACAATGGGATGATGATTACATTTCACGCGGTGCGCTGGCGGTGCTGCATCATAGCAGTGATTTCCCGCTATCAACGGACGCCCTGCATCGCAAAGTAGAATTGCTGGTTGGCGTGAAAGTTATTCGTCATATCAAGGGATTACGCCATCCAGGTGAACCGGTGATGCCAACTGCACGACCGACAACGGATGCCGCACAGTCGCCGCAGGACTGGCCTTTTGTGCTGGCGATTGCCTGCTCGACGGGCGGGCCGCAGGCGCTGAGTAAGCTATTGCAGGAACTCCCCGGTACGTTCCCGTGTCCGGTGCTAATCGCCCAGCATATAGCTGATGGTTTCGCAAAAGATATGGTGCGCTGGCTGGACAGCGTGACCGAGCTGAAGGTACGACTGGCGCAGGAAGACGATCGGGTACAGGCCGGGTATGTATATATATTACCGCCGGAGCAGCATCTGATCGTCAAAAACAACCAGCGTCTGGCGGCGATCCCCAGACAGGAAAGTGACGTTTACCATCCCAGTTGCAATCTGTTGCTGGAGTCGGTGGCTGAAGTGTTTCGCGAAAAAGCCGTCGGACTGATTATGACGGGGATGGGCAGCGATGGCTGTCGCGGCATCGAGCTTATTTTCCGGCGAGGCGGCAGAACGCTGGCGCAGGACGAAGAGAGTTCGGTGGTATTTGGTATGAATAAGAACGCGATCGACAAGCAGCTGATACACCGCACGATCCCACTGGATGGCCTTGCCAAAGTGTTGCTTGCAATGGCGTGTCACGGGCGCTTTGAGAGTAAATTGCCATGATCCCCAATCTTCCTGATTATGCCCGTCTGATCAAAGAACGGGTCGGTTTACACTTCGATAACGCCATGGAAGCACTGCTGAAAACGGCGCTGAGTCGGCGAATGGCTGAGCGAAAAATCAGTGATTACTATGAATACTACGAGCAACTGCGTATCTCGCAGAACGAGTTTGATAGCTTCATTACGTTGATTACGATTAACGAAACCTATTTTTTCCGTGAAAGCGATACGCTGGATTTAATCTGTGACAAGTGGATCCCACGTCTGCTGCAACAGCGTAGCGGCCCGGTGCGTATTCTTAGTGCCGGATGCTCCTCGGGGGAAGAAGCCTACTCGCTGGCTATCAAGCTGCATGAGAAATTCCTCGGCGCGATGGCGCAGCGTATTGAAATTTACGGCTGTGATATTGACCCGGCAATCCTCGCAAAAGCCCGTAACGCCTGCTATTCAAGCTACTCGTTTCGTGGCGTCGACCCGAGTATTCAGCAACGTTACTTTACCCGCTCGGGAAACCTCTACCGGCTGCATGATGAGATTCGTGAGAAAGTCTCCTTTCATCGCACCAACATTATAAAAGAGCAGTTGCTGCCGGAAGTGGACATCATTTTGCTGCGCAACGTGTCCATCTATTTCGACACGCCAACGCGTCGTGAACTGCACGGTAATTTATTGAAGATGTTACAGCCGCAGGGGGCCTTATTTTTTGGCAATGCAGAAACGCTGGCCAACAATTTCGACATTCTAAAACTGGAGCAGGAAGAGGGCATTTTCTATTTTTGTCACCATCGCGAAGCGGCGAAGGTCGCGCCCGTGCCCCGAGCTGCATCGCGCGTTGCGCCGCCGAGAACGGTGGTTGAACAGGACGCTTCCGCGCCAACGGTGCAGCAGAATAATGACTGGCTGAAGAAAGCACGCGCCTGTCTCGATGAGAAATGTTTTTCTGAAGCCGAAAAGTGTATCGCCTGCGTATTACGCGACGATCCCCGTAATCAGGATGCGCTGCTGATCCAGGGGGTGATAGCCCTTGAGCAACGTGAATTTTCTCAGACAGCCGGCAACGCGCAGCAGATCCTCGCGCAGGATGAGTGGTCGGCAGAGGCCAAAATGCTGCTCGGCCTGGCGATGATGTGGCAACACCAGACGCAGCAGGCTATCGCCTGGTTCAAACAGGTGGTTTATCAGGAACCGGGCTACTGGCCGGCACACTATTACCTGGCCGAAATGTACCGACAAAGCGAGCTGCGCCAGCCCGCACAACGGACTTATCGCGTGGTAATGCAGTTACTGAATGCTGAAATGAACAATCCATCATCGGTTTGTCGTCTGCGTTTGCCGATCGTTTTTCCAGGCCATACGTTTCGTTTCCTGTGTGAACATCAACTGGCGCAATTCGCCCACCAAAGTGGCTAATAAGAGCGATTATGGCTATCTGTCTAAAAAAATTCGTTCTGCGCTTTATTGATGAAGGGAGAGGTCATTTGCAGACGATCAGCGAAGGGGCGTTTCTCCTCTCCGCTGATGAGCATACGGAAGCCTGGATAGGCGAGATGTTTCGCGCCGCGCATACCCTGAAAGGGGGCGCGCGGATGCTGAAACTGCAAAGTATCGCCGATGTCACTCATCATCTTGAGGATGTATTGAGTGAGCTGCGTGATAACAAACTGACGCCGGACAGGGCGCTGGGCAATCTGATTCATGAGTCCGTGGAGTATCTCTCCGGCCAGTTGACGCAGCTTTTTGTCAGCGAAGGGGATAATCAGTTGCCACCGGCGGACGCCGGGCTGTGCGAACGCCTTGCCCGCGCCAGCCGGGGAGAGGCTGTCACACTGGCGGTCGAAGGTGCAGGGACAACGGAAAAAGCAGGCACCCCAACGCCTGCAGCGGCAGCCAGCATGGATTCCGGCATTAAGCAGGCCGATTTCGTGCGGGTAAAGCTGAATAAGCTCGATGGCCTGATCGACATCCTGGGGGAAGTTCTCGCCGGGCATGACCGCCTTGAGCAACAGATCCAAAATCTGAGTCAACTGGTCCCGCGACTGCCAGGCCTGAGTGCCGAACAGCTTCGCCAGCAGATCCACGATTTCAGCGCGCAGTTGAAAGAGAGCGTCCAGCTCCAGCATTTGCAAATGTTTGAACTTTACGACGTGGCGGCACGGATCCGCATGCTGCCGCTTTCAACGTTGTTTGAACCGATTTCGCTGCAGGTCAGTGAGCTGGCTTCCACGCTGAATAAGCAGGTGGTATGCCGCTTTGTCGGCGGAGAAGTGGAAATCGATCGTCAACTGATTGACCGCTTATCGGAGTCGCTGACGCATTTACTGCGTAACGCCGTCGATCACGGGATTGGCGAGATCGATGAACGTCTGGCGCTCGGTAAATCCACGCGTGGCACCATTACCATCACTACCCAACAGGACGGCAGTGGGATACTACTGCGTATCGAAGATGACGGTCGCGGTCTGAACTATGAGGCCATCAGCGCGAAGGCGGTCAGTAAAGGTCTGGTTCCTGCTTCCATGGCCGGGCAGCTCTCCGAGCAGGAGTGTAATGAGCTGATTTTTCATCCTGGTTTTTCTACCAGCAAGATAGTCTCCGAGCTTTCCGGTCGCGGCGTGGGCCTTGATGTGGTGCGCAAAACGGTGGTGACCGATCTGCAAGGAGATTTGCAGGTTTATAGCCGTGCGGGCATCGGAACCAGCTTTAGTCTGCGTCTGCCTGTTTCGCTAACGATGATGCGCATTCTGCAATTTGAAGAGCAGGGACACCTGTTCGGTCTGGCCGCGCAGTATGTGGTCGAGGTGGTGGAGTGCACCGCGCAGGGAATTAGCGATATTGCCGGGCGACCCGCCATTATTTTGCATAACGAGTTTATCCCGGTGGTCTGCACAGGCGCCTTGCTGGGTATTAATGAGCGTCAGGGAAGTTCTCCACCGGCTGGGCAGCGGTTAATCGTGGTGCAAAACCAGTTTAGCAAAATGGCGCTGCGGGTGGATAAGCTGCTCGATGAACGCAAGATGATGATCAAACCGTTACCGAAGCATATGCAGCAGCAGTCGCTGGTTTCCGGGATGGTACAAACGCCGGAAAACCAACTGGTCAGCATTCTGCAAGTCCCCGCGCTGATGGCGATGGCGCAGCAATCGCGACAAACCACGGCACCCGCACCGGCGGCAAACGTTACGCCGGATGCCTGGCACGTGCTGGTGGTTGACGACTCCCTCAATACCCGCGAGATAGAAAAGAATGTGCTGGAAGCGCACGGTTATCAGGTCACGCTGGCAGAAGACGGATTGTCTGGACTGCAAAAAGCGAAACTGACCCAGTTTGATGCCGTACTGACGGATGTCGAGATGCCGTTTATGGATGGTTTCACCTTCACCAAATCCTTGCGAGGAGAGAAAAATTATCAGCACACGCCAATCATCATCGTGACGTCCCGCGCAAAGGAAGAGGACCGGCGGCGAGGGATTCAGGTGGGGGCGGATGCCTACATCGCCAAAGGCGATTTCGAGCAGGACAGTTTGATAAAAACATTAAAAATGCTTTTGTGCTGATGGCGCAAAATCGAGAGAGAAGATGCGAATTTTATTAGTTGATGATGATCTTTTTGCGGCCGAACTGGCGTCTATTTTTTTGCAAATGGATGGCTACGATGTGGTGATTGTGGAAAGCGCGATTTCCGCCTTAGCAAGCCTGGACTCGGACAACAATATCGACCTGGTTATTAGCGATCTGCATATGCCAGAGATTAGCGGACTGGATTTACTGGCGTTGTTACGCGCTCAGCACTGGTCCAAACCTTTTATTTTACTGAGTGCCAATGAAGTGACGGCCAGCGACGTTGCGTACGACCGTTGGGTTAAAAAAGATGAAAACCTTGCGGAAAATCTGGGGGCTGCGGTGAACGCGCTACTGCAGCCACCTGCGGTTACGAAATAAGCCTGGGCGTGTGATGAAACAAGAAAATAAACACATAGCGATGGCGGCTGCGCAGGAAAAAATAGCGCGTTTGCGCCAGGGGTTTTTACGTCGAATCCCCGACATGCTGGCGCAAGCGGAAAGATTACTCGTTCAACTGGTCGCAGAGCCCAGCGAAGCCTGTCGTAAACAGCTGCATATTCTGCTGCACAGTATCCACGGTTCGGCGGGATCATTTGGTTTTAGCCCGCTGGCGAATGCTTCAGCAGAAGGTGAGCGTTTACTGACGGAGCCAGAAACGGAGGCTGGCACGCTGCATTACGATGAGCTGCGGCGAATCATTCGCTGGTTGTACACCCTGACTCAGGAGCAGCTCAATCTTGAGCATCGCATCAGCGATACGGATTTCACTTTACCGATCGCCGCGCAACGCCCGGAAGAGGGATATGTTCGGCGGGCCAGCAAGCCTATCTACCTGTGTGATGATGACCTCGACCAGGTTGAACTGCTCGCTACTCAACTGCGCTGCTTTGGTTTTACCTGCCATGTGTTCGCAAGCACGCAGGATTTTAGTCAGGCCGTATTGTTGCAACCGCCTGCCGTGGTAATTATGGACGTCAGCTTTCCGGACAACGCCTACGGTGGACCGCTGGCGATGTCGGATCTGAAGCGCAAAGTGGGTAAACCTTTCCCGGTGTTGTTTCTCTCGTGTCATAGCGATTTTAACGCCCGCATCAACGCCATTAAATCCGGCTGTGATGGTTACTACGTAAAACCGGCTTCGATTACCGATTTAGTACAGGAACTTCACCGCCTGACTCAACCGTCGCTGAGAAAACCTTATCAGGTGCTGATGATCGATGACGAGCCGGCGGTGGCGGAGTACAACGCCGAAATGCTGCGCATGGCGGGAATGGAAGTACATGTATTGGAAAAACCTCACTATTTACTGCACGTGCTGAATGCGCAACCGATCGATCTGGTGTTGATGGATTACCACATGCCGGAGTTCAGCGGCGAGGAACTGACAAAACTGATTCGCCAAATACCGCAACATATTGGCCTGCCTATCGCTTATCTCTCCAGCGAGACCAACAAGCATGCGCAGTTGGGAGCGATGAGTATTGGCGCGGAGGATTTTATTCTCAAACAGGCCGATCCAGAGGAGTTGATTCGAGCCGTATCGATCCGCGCGGAAAGAATGCGCGTCCTGCGCGCCCGCATGTCGCAGGACAGCCTGAGCGGGTTATATAACCACTCGACGACCACCCATTTTCTTAAAAGCGCGATTGCCGAGTCGAACTACAGTGGCAACCCGTTTTGCATGGTGATGGTGGACCTGGATCGCTTCAAAAGCGTTAACGATACCTACGGTCATGCGGTCGGCGATCAGGTGATTGTCGGTATTTCGCAGCTGTTTTCGCATCGCTTACGCAGCACCGATATCGTGGGGCGTTACGGTGGTGAAGAATTTGTCATCATCATGCCTAACACCAGCAGTGACAAGGCGGCGCGGGTGGTCGAACGATTACGTAGAGATTACGAACAGGTCACGTTTTCCGTCAATGATGTCAGCTTTCACAGCACCTTCAGCGCGGGTATTGCGCAATGGCAGTTTGGCGATCGGATCGAAACGCTGCGCGAACGTGCCGATCAGGCGCTATACGCCGCGAAGCAAAATGGCCGCAACACCTTCTGCGTTGCTGAGTAAAAGGAGAAAACATGAGCCAACAGCTGGAGCACATTCTCGCGCTGAATCATGGCGAAAAGCCGGAATGTGAAAACGTTGATGAGCCGCAGCGTACGCTGGTGTTATTTCAACTGGCGGGTAAGAATTTTGCTTTTTACGGCGCGCAGATCAAAGAGATCCTCGCAGAGCGCCCGATCTCCTGGGTTCCCTGTTGCCCGCCAATGCTTGAAGGGGTCATTAATTACCGCGGGCGAGTCGAGTCGGTGATGAGGCTGGACAGCCTGATCGACACCCCTGCCGTCAATCTGGCAGGTAAACGCACCATCCTGATTGGTTGTGCCGAAAAAATGCAAAGCGGGATCCTGATAGACAAACTGATTGATGTGCTGGACGTTGTTGAAAGCCAGATTCATTTGCCGGGAGACTCGCTGCCTTCGGCGCTGCAAACGATCGCAGTGGGTGTGGTTAACGTGACGGAAACCTGGTTCACGCTGCTCGACCTGAATCTGGTGTTTGATCGTTATCAGGAGACCCGTGGCTATGACGGCTCTCACTAACCTTGCAGCGGTGCGCGTCACGCTGGGTTCGCAGAATTTTTATATTCCGGCCAGCCAGGTTGGACGCTGCGCGCTGGTGACGCATGTTGTACCGGAAATCCCGCGCTTTAGTCACTGGCTGGGTATTGCCGATGAGCCGCAGGAGGGCAGACACTTGCATTTATGCGTTCCTGACAGCGGCGTTGATACCGGCTGGTACTTTTGGGGACAGCTGGAGAACGTGATGCTCTCCAGCGACACCATTTTTGCCGTTCCGCCGCTTCTGGCGCGCAGTTGCCATCTGCCTGCGCTGCGCGCTTTGGTGGGGCGAGAGGCGTTCAGCCCGCTGTTAAGCTGGCGCTGATTAGCCCTATAGCACATCATGCAGGCGTCGCCGTTCTAAACGGCGGTCGCGCAGGGTGGAATAAATAAAGGTAATCACAAACAGCAGGGAAAATAGTACGACGATGGTAGGGGCCGGAGCACTGTCGATGAAAAATGACAGGTACACGCCCATAAACGAGGTAATAACCGACATAACCACCGCCAGCCACAAGGCGTGAGAAAACTTTCGCGTCATTAAAATCGCAATGGCGCCAGGCGCAATCAGCAAGGAGATCGACAAAATAATCCCGACTGATTTTAGCGTGGCGACAATCGTCAGGGCTATCATGCATAACAGGCCGTAATGCAGCAGTGCGGTGTTAAGCCCGCTGGCTTTTGCCTGATGCGGGTCGAACGCATGCAGCAGCAGATCTTTCCATTTAAGTCCGATGATAAGCGCTATTCCCAGCGTGATAACCGCGGTTTGCATGATATCGCTTAACGATACGCCCAGCATGTCGCCGAACAGGATATGATCGAGATGGACTTCTGACTGGATAGAGACGTACAGCACCAGTCCCGCACCAAACATGCCCGAAAAGACAATCCCCATCAGAGTATCGCGTTTGATACGGCTGTTATCGTCGAGATAGCCCGTCGCCACCGCACAGAATAGCCCGGCGATAAACGCGCCAATTGCCAGCGGGATACCTGCAATCCATGCCAGCACAATTCCCGGGAAAACCGCGTGGCTCATGGCATCGCCCATTAGCGCCCAGCCTTTGAGTACTAAAAATACCGACAGCAGCGCGCAGGGGACGGCGACAATAGTGGAGATGACCAGCGCATTGACCATAAAGCTGAACTGAAAAGGTTCCAGCAGCATTGTTAAGATCATACTTGCTCCTTATTCACCAGACGGGCTCGGCGGCGATTCGCCAGCAGACCGTGTTTTGGCGCGAAGACAAATGCCAGCAGGAACAGCAGCGTTTGCAGAACGACAATAATTCCGCCGGTTGCGCCGTCCAGCCAGTAGCTCAGCCAGGCGCCGAAAAAGCTGGTCAGGCTGCCGATAGCGACGGCGATGGTGAGCAGGCGAGGAAAACGATCGGTCAGCAGCCAGGCCGTTGCTCCGGGCGTCACCACCAGGCAAATCACCAGAAATGCGCCGACGGTTTGCAGTGCGGCGACGGTGGAAACGGAGAGCAGCGTAAAAAATAACAGCTTCAACCGGCCCGGGTTCAGACCGATAGACCGCGCGTGGTTTTCATCAAAAAAGACCACCATCAGATCTTTCCACTTCAAAAACAGGATAGTCAGCGAGATAACGCCGATGATGGCCAGTTGCAGAATATCTTCCGGCGCAATCGCCAGCACGTTGCCGAGAATAATGGTCTGAATGTTCACCGACATCGGATTGAGCGACACCATAAATAGCCCGATACCGAAAAAGGACGAAAAAATCAGTCCGATAATGGCATCTTCCTTCAGGCGTGAACGTTGATTGAGAAACAGCATGCTGCCCGCCGCCAGTCCGCCGGAAAGAAATGCGCCAAGCGCGAAGGGAAGCCCTAACATATAAGCTCCGGCAACGCCCGGAACGATAGAGTGCGACAGCGCATCGCCAATCAGCGACCAGCCTTTGAGCATCAGATAGCAGGAGAGAAACGCGCACAGGCCGCCGACCATCGCCGAGACCCACATGGCGTTGAGCATGTACTGGTAGCCAAACGGCTCCGTCAGCCAGTTCATGATTATTTACCCTCGCTTGTCGCGCGTCGCGAAATAAACGGGCGTTCATCATCGGTAATCACGTGTTGTTCACCGCCGCTCAGCGCAACGTGACGCAGTACGCCGCTGAATGCCAGCTCGAGATTCTCGTGAGTAAAGGTGATTTCGGTTGGTCCACTTGCCAGCACCGTGCCTTTAATCATCACCGTGTAATCACAAAACTCGGTGACGGATCCCAGATTATGGGTAGAGACCAGCATGGTCCGCCCCTCATCACGCAGTTCACGCAGCAGGTCGATGATCCGGGCCTCGGTTTTCACATCCACGCCGGTGAAGGGTTCATCCAGTAAAATAACCTGCCCGTCCTGCGCGATGGCTCTTGCCAGAAAAACGCGTTTTTTCTGCCCTCCGGATAATTCACCTATCTGGCGATGGCGATAGTCCAGCATATCCACCCGCGCCAGCGCCGCATCCACGCAGGCGTGGTCAATCTGTTTTGGCCGACGCAGCCACCCCATATGGCCAAAGCGTCCCATCATCACGACATCTTCCACCAGTACCGGAAATGACCAGTCCACCTCTTCTGACTGAGGGACATAGGCAATCAGATTCTGTTTGAGCGCCTTATTAACCGGCTGTTGCAGAATCGATATTTCCCCGTGCGCCAGGCGGACAAAACCCATCAGCGCTTTAAAAAGCGTTGATTTTCCCGAACCGTTTACGCCGACCAGAGCGGCAATTGAGCCGCCCGGTATCTGAAAAGTGGCGTCCCGCAATGCGGTGTGACCGTTGCGATACGTCACCGTAACCTGATTTACGGTAATCGCAGAGTGACTCATGGTTGTCTCTCCAGGCCCTTATTGATGCCGTTGACAATGGTTTGTGTGGTTACGCGCAGTAAATCCAGATAGGTCGGAACCGGGCCGTCGGCAGCGCTGAGCGAATCGACATACAGCACGCCGCCGTAATGTGCGCCAGACTCACGGGCAACCTGACGTGCTGGTTTGTCGGACACGGTGCTTTCGCTAAATACCGTTGGGATATGATGCGCTCTGATCGCATCGATCACCTTGCGTACCTGTTTGGGCGTGCCTTGCTGATCGGCATTGATTGGCCACAGATACAGCTCCTGAAGGTTGTTATCACGCGCGAGGTAAGAGAATGCGCCTTCGCTGGTGACCAGCCAGCGTTTATCAGCAGGGAGCTTGGCCAGTTCTGCATGCAATGGCGCCAGGGTCTGCTGGATTTTTGCTTTATAATTCTGCGCATTTTTCTGGTAGGTGGCGGCATTGTCTGGATCGTATTTCATCAGCGCATCGCGAATGTTATCCACGTAGATAAGCGCGTTCTCCGCTGACATCCAGGCATGCGGGTTTGGTTTACCGTTGTACGGCCCTTCGCTGATACCCATTGGCTGCACGCCGTTTGAGACCATCACTTCCGGTACGCCGGACAAATTTTGGTAGAAGCGGGCAAACCATAGTTCGAGGTTAAGGCCGTTGGAGAGAATAAGCTGCGCGCCTTGCGCCCGTTTTATATCTCCCGGCGTGGGTTGATATTCGTGAATTTCTGCTCCGGGTTTGGTGATGGAGCTGACGTCCGCCGCGTCACCCGCTACGTTGCTGGCCATATCGGCAATCACCGTAAAGGTGGTTATCACTTTGAACTTTTCTTTCGCCCAGGCGGGTGACAGCGTCAGCGCTGTTAACGCGCTGGCAAGGAGAAATGATTTCAGATGGGGCAGATGCGGCATAGTATCCCTCACAACAAAGTGGTTAATTTATCAACGAATATAGCCTTCGCTATGTTATATAGCACAAGGTATAAATAAATGAAAATAATTCTTATTTGCGTAGGGAGCTAAGGAATTGGCGGGGGATAATGCGTTTCACGCCGACAGAATTGCCGGCGTGTCGGTGATGAATTACCTGATGATTACGACTTCTGGAACTCAGTGACGGTGTCCCATGCAATCTGTTGTAACATTTTGGCGGTAGCAGGGGTCATGTCCGTATCAACGGGAAGCGCGCCACCGACCGGAGACTGGTTATACAGGGTGGCAAAGAATACGCATGCGGCGAGATACGTTCCAGAAATTGAAGGATGTACACCATCATGATAATACAGATTTATCTCCGGATGGGTTTTGCGCGCTTTCTCAAAAGCCAGGCCAACCGGAGCGACATATCCTCCCGTTTTCTGCGCAATAGAGATATAAGCGTCCGCCAGTTTTTGGCTATCTTCGGGTTTGTCTTTTTTCGGCCAGGTCATGAAATAGACGACTTTTGCACCCGCTTGATGTGCCATGTTGGCCATTTGGGTTGCAGAATCAACGAAGTTTTGTCGGGTACTTTCTTTCTTTGAAATCGTTTCTGTGGAGTTCCCCTGTAATACCACTACATCCCATTTCTGTAGCGTGTTCTGGTAGCGCATATTCTCAATTTGCCAGCCTAAATGGCCGCTGGAAATCGTGATCCCGCGATACTTATACCCTTTTGCATGGTCAGGCAATAAAGACTGTGTCAAATCCCGTAATCGGGTATTGATATTGTTGTTATAGAACGTGAACGAGTTGCCATACAGCGCGACGATTTTATTCTCGCCATCCATTTTCGCATGTGCGGAAGGCGCTAATAATGTATCAGCGTGAGCGCAGATACTACTCAGTGCCAGGGTTGTTACTGCGGCAAGCAAAGTAATCTTTTTCATCGGTTATCTCTTAGAAATCGTAACGGAGCCCAACGATAAGCGCATCATCATTGGTTTTTTTGTTCTTACTGGCGAATTCTTTATCGTAAGTAAATGATAACCACGTATCCTCAGCCAATGTTAATTGCGCCTCAGCACGCCAGTCTTCTTTTTCAGCAATATCTTTACCGTCTTCATTTAAAAAACTATACCCGGTGAGTACCTTGACGGTGCCAAAGTTGTAGGAAATGAGCGAATCCATTCCTTTATAATTATTATCACTATTGTTATCACGGGAAATAGAAGTCCGTAATGCGGTTACCGCGACCTCATAGGCTTTATAACCGAGTTGTAACCCTCCCATAATTTGATCGTTTTGATTACGCCCATCGGTGGTCACTACGCCATCCTGTCGTTTGTAACGACTGGCCGCGAGTGCTGGTGTAATTCTAAAATCACCAAATTTGAAAGACTTGCGATAGCTGGCCATCGCGCCGTAATCCAGGGCTTCGTTGTCGCTGTTGCCATTACCGGAGACCCATGCCAGTTGAATTTCGTTACCGGCAAATTTGGCGTTCCACTGAACGGTGCCGTCCTGGCGGTTGAACTGGTACGAATCATCTATAGTTGTAATACCATAGCTATAGATATTGGGAGTGAAGTTTTTATATTTATCGGTCATTTTCATTACCTGATACAACGGGTTTTTGGTTCTCCCGGTGATCAGTTCACCCCATGTTTTATTTGACAGACCGACATAGGAATAGCGGGCCTCCATATCGCTTTCACCGGTATTGTTATCATTTTTTTCGGTACGCACCTGCCATTCCAGACGACCCACGATTTTAGTTTCTGGCAGAATATCCAGATCTCGGGTGAGATAAATACCTACACGGCCACCCAGATCGCTTCGGCTTTCACTGCCGGCAAATGAATTCTGGCCACTTGCTATTTTACCCTCAACGCGGCCATAGATATCCAGAGTATTGCCATCCTTATTATAGACGTTTAAGGCGAACGCCGAGGAACTCATACCCATAAGTAATATTAGTGAATAATTTTTTAGCTTCATGTCATCCCTCAAACAAGCATTAATTTCCTGACCATAAAAATAAAGTTCACAGCGAGGTAATTGTTTGTGGAAATGGAATGACAGCGGTATGGGAATTATTTTTTCTCGTGATGAAATGTGATTATTCACGCATAAATATCTCCGTTTTCACTATTGTATTAATGGTTCTTATATTTAATAAGCATTTTTTTGGAAATATTACGGTTGTTTAAAGTGTAATTCACAAATTACTGTGAAGTACATCGCACTTCTACTTGGTGAGAAAAATGAAAATGGGAATATTGCATTCTCATGGCCATTTTGGGGTGGGAATACTATTTTCCCCTATAATTTGGAAAACAGATCCCGCAAACTTGATTAATCACATTTTCGATTTTGACGCATTCATTGGCCGGAGAGGCGCTGTATGTTCGGTAAGCAAACAACGGTATTTGATTCTGATCTTTATTCTTCATTGTTCACCCAGGGGCGGATGCGGGAAATATGGTCTGACGACAATCTGCTGCGGTGTTGGTTGCGGTTTGAGGCGACTGTCGCTCGCGTGCAAGGCGAGCTGGGGATTATCCCTGAGCAAGCCGCCGTCGAAATTGAAAAAACGTGCAGGGATATACAGATAGATTGGCCGGCCCTGGCACAGGAAACACAGACGGTTGGTATGGCGATAAAACCGTTGATCGATCAGATCTCTGCTTGCGGCACACCGTTGGTCAGCCAGTTTCTGCACTGGGGATGTACCACTCAGGACCTGCTGGACTCTGGCATGGCGATGAGACTACAACAAACGCTGCATCTGCTGCGCGAGCAATTACTTGATGTTGGCGAAGCGATGAAAGCGATGGCAATACGTCATACCAGGACGGTGATGGTTGCGCGCACCAATTCGGTGGATGCCTCTGCGACAACATGGGGGCTACATGTTTGCAGTTATCTGGCGGAGGTTAACCGCCATCTGATAAGACTCCAGCAGTTGTACCCGCGCGCGGTCACCGGGCTCTTTGGCGGCGCGGTAGGTAATCTGGCCTCGGTGGGCGAGCAGGGAATGGAAACGCGTGAACGGCTGATGCGAGCGCTGGGTCTGAACGTGCCCTGCGGCATTAATAATGCCAGCCAGGATGCGGTTGTTGAAGTCGTGCAGTTTTTTGCCCTTGTTCACGGCACGCTGTGTCGTCTGGCCAACGATGTCGAAACAATGGGACGCACGCCGATTGCTGAAGTGCTTGAGGGTGAGGGCGGCGGAGGGTCGAGCACGATGCCGCACAAAGTTAATCCGCGTGCCAGTAACATGATGCAAACGCTGGCAAGGATGGGATGGATGTATGCGTCTGGCGCCCCAGCAATGCTGGATCAACAGGACGTACGGGCTGCCTCAATGAGGGTATTAAACTGGACAATCCTCCCGGAGGCCTCTAATGCTTTATCGACCAGCCTGACACGCGCAAAGAATCTGCTTGCGCATCTCATTATTAATGAAGAGAAGATGCGCGCCAATTTTGACTGTTCGAAGCACTTTATTATGTCGGAATCGCTGACGATGAGGCTTGCCGCCAAAATTGGCAGAGAGTCTGCCTATAACTTAGTTAAAGACCTGCTGAAGCATGCAAACGGTGAGCAGAGTTTCATGGAGATTGTCCAGGCTAGCCCGGAAATCCGCGCATCATTATCTGTAGAGGAAATTGCCGACGCCTGCGAGCCGCTGTCATATATCGGAGCGAACGACGCGCTAATCGCTGAAACTATAGCTGAGTTCGATCGCGTGAAAACCCCAGAGATAGCCTGATGCATCCTGTTGCCAGGAGTGAGAACACTCCTGGCTGCTGGTGGGTCTAAGTATTGTGGGCTGATGCTGAAAATGTTTCGAAAAAGACAAACAACTCCTCCAGTTGGGCAAAATTCCCCTCGCTCTCACCTTTCTCATACGCCAGATGCAATATAAGTTCGATAAAAAAGAAGCCAAGAATACGGCTTTGAAAAATGGATTGTACGTCGCTGGGAAGAACGAACTGCAGATCGCAGAACTTACCGTAAGGATTCGCCTCTGAGTTGGTAACCAGGACCACGACGGCATTCTTTTTTCTGAACCACTTTGCAATATTGAGCGCTACCCGGTTAAATCGGTAGTAGGAGAACACAATCAAGACATCCTCCTCCTCAATATTGAGGAGGCATTTGGGGAGTTCGCTGATGTCCGTCGGTAACAGGGTGATGTCACTGCGAAAGTACTTTAGCAGTGTACAAAAGTGCGTTGCCATTGCATGAGATGATGAAGGGCCGACGACATAAATATGACGTTGATTGTTCAATACCAGATCGATAAACGCATTAAGGCTTTCAATATCGATATTATTTTTAAATTGATTAAATAATTCTGATACTTTGTGGGTGAAATCGGTAACGATACTTTCAGTGGTAATGCTGGGGTTGTTACGTAGTTTGATGTTTTTCTCAAAGGGTGCGGATATTTTATTTTTTGATAGCGTAATGTCTAATGCTTTGCGAAAAGCAGCATAACCCGTAAACCCAATTTTATTTAAAAATCGGCCAATGGTGGCTTTGCTTACCATCGCATTTTGCGAGAGATCAACAATGCCATGATAGGGGAGTTCATTGAAGTGTTTATTAATGTACTCATTAAGTCGGCACTCAGATTCAGTCAGATCACCCATATTAAGAGTAAGTGAGTTATACTCATCCAGACTTAACGTGTTTTTTTTGTACATAGATAACACCCGATGGCTGCTGTATATCAACGTTGTTATAGGGGAATACGCTTTCGACGTCAATCATAGAATGAATATGTTGGAAACCCGCATCCAGCCTTTTCTAAGGGATGCGACCGCATTCAGATGAGTTGCGATCTTACTCACAAAAAGTGGTGGGAAAACACCTTTCCCGTATTTTACAACCGCACAACCCATTACAATTAAATCTCAATATTTGAGTATGTAATACGTTAAATTTACGTGCATATTATAGCTGCTTATATATAGGTGTGATTTTTTACTATCCTACATAAGCTATGATGATATGTCAGAAAACCCTACCCGATTTGTATGGCATAGGAATTGTTATTATGACGGCGTTTATTATAGCAATAGTGATAACAGTTATTGCTGCATGGTTAATTGTGAAAAACTATCAGCCGCAAACTGTTCTATTACTCGCTGGACTGGCATTATTGACCATTACCGTACTGTTTTATCCTGAAAACAGCATTCTTTATGATAAAGCAAAATCCACGGGGTCAACCTGGCTGGATATCTTTAGTTTTGCAAAAGAATCGCTTACCACACAAATCGCGGGTATTGGTCTTATCATCATGGCGGCGGGTGGATTTGCCAGCTATATGGATCACATTAAAGCGTCGAACGCGATGGTGAATATGTGCATTCGACCGCTGCAGGTGATTAAAGCGCCATACCTGATCCTTGCGTTAGGGTATATCTGCGCACAGCTTCTGCACGTGGCAATTTCAAGTGCGGCAGGTCTGGCAATGTTGCTGCTGGTAACATTCTTCCCGGTCCTGGTACGCCTGGGAGTCAGTAAAGCCTCCGCGGCCGCGATGATCGGTCTGTGCGCGTTTATGGATTTAGGGCCCGCGGTTGGTACGGCGAATCTGGCAGCCAAGCATGCTGGCATGGAAAGCGCTATCTACTTTGCTCATTACCAGATGCCAGTGGCGGTGGTCGTAATGCTGGCCGTGGCGGTGGTGATTTACTTCAGCGCGAAGTATTTCGACAAAAAAGATGGCTTTGTTCCTGGAGCGCAAAGCGTAGCACAAGCGGAAGAAGAAGGCCGTAAGGTGCCCGTCATTTATGCGCTGTTGCCCGTCTTGCCTGTGGTACTGGTGCTGGTCTTTAGCCCTTTGGTTATCAAATCCATCAAAATTGACGTGGTCACAGCAATGATCCTTGGCGCGGTCGTCGCTTTTTTCTTCGAACTGGTGGCTACCCGAGATTTCAAAAGCTGCTGCAAAGGATTACAGGTCTTTTTCAAAGGGATGGGCAGCATGTTTACCAGCATCGTTTCCTTGCTGGTATGTGCGGATATTTATGCCCAGGGGCTGCAGAAAATTGGCGCTGTGGACTACCTGTTGCAGTCCGTGCAAAACGCAGGGCTGGGTTTTACCAGCATGACGCTGGTAATGACCGCGCTGGTGGGCGTCACCGCCGTCCTGACTGGCTCTGGCGTTGCAGCCTTTTTCTCTTTCTCCGGCCTGGCACCTTCGATTGCGGCAAAATTCGGTGAGAGCGCTGTCAATATGATCCTGCCAATGCAGTTGATGGCGGGAATGGGGCGCTCAATGTCTCCGGTGGCTGGCATCATTATTGCGGTAAGCAAGGCAGGGGAATGCTCACCGTTTATGATTGTCAGAAGAACGCTGCTTCCAGCGCTGGCCGGTATCGCGGCGATGCTGGTTGCCAACTATGTCCTGATTTGAATCCCGAGAGCCTGTTAATGCAGGCTCTTATTTTTTTATCTGGTTGTAATTTATGGATGGCAACGTGACAAACGATGTTTTATACGTCCCGTTTACGGGGAAGTTACTGCTTGAGTCTCCGTTATTAAACAAGGGAAGTAGCTTCACGCAGCAAGAAAGACATGACTTTAACCTGAGTGGGCTACTGCCTTGCGCGATTGAGAATATTGATGAACAAGCTGAGCGGGCGTATCAACAATATCTTGAGGCTGAATCCCACAACGCTCGACATATTTACCTGCGTAATATCCAGGATACCAACGAAACTTTATTTTATTACCTGTTGAAAAAGTACCTGCCCGAGATGTTGCCAATCGTTTATACCCCAGTAGTCGGGGCTGCCTGCGAAAAATTCTCCTGGATATATCGTCGGGCGCGTGGTGTCTTTATTTCCTGGCCCGATCGCGATCGTATTGACGATATTTTGCATGATATTCCACGACACGATATCAAGGTCATCGTCGTCACTGATGGTGAGCGCATTCTGGGACTAGGTGACCAGGGCGTTGGCGGTATGGGGATCCCTATCGGGAAACTGTCGCTCTATACCGTCTGTGGCGGGGTTAATCCGGCGAATACGCTACCCATTCTGCTGGATGTCGGTACGAACAATACGCGACTGCTGGACGATCCGCGCTATATCGGCTGGCGTCATCCGCGCATAACTGGCGAAGACTACTTCGCATTCATTGGTATGTTTATTGCTGCCGTAAAACGGCGCTGGCCTAACGTTCTGCTGCAGTTTGAAGATTTCGCCCAGCATACCGCTGTACCGTTACTGGACCGCTATCGCGATGAGCTGTGCTGTTTTAATGATGATATTCAGGGCACGGCGTCGGTGGCTCTGGCGACCGTGGTTGCTGCCTGTCGTGGCAGCGGCCGCGATTTCCGTCAGCAATCGATTGTGATTGTGGGCGCGGGTGCTGCCGGATGTGGGATCGCCCGACATATTATCGCCTGCCGCATCTCTGAAGGAATGAGCCAGGCCGAAGCCCGACGGACCATTTTTATGGTGGATCGTGACGGTCTGGTGATGACCACCAATCATGGATTAGCGGATTTCCAGCAACCGCTGGCGCAGCCTCCCGTGGCCTTATCTGACTGGCTGTATGAGGGGCAGACTC
Source organism: Citrobacter sp. Ce104 (assembly GCF_030334595.1). NCBI lineage: Bacteria > Pseudomonadati > Pseudomonadota > Gammaproteobacteria > Enterobacterales > Enterobacteriaceae > Citrobacter > Citrobacter sp. Ce104. Next base: position 40,194 of record NZ_JAOWDP010000066.1, on the reverse strand, counting down.
CGTCGTTACTGGAGGTTATCCACAATGCCAAACCTTCGGTGATGCTGGGTGTGTCGGGCCAGGCCGGATTATTTTCGCAGGAGGTGATTAGCACGATGTACCAATACTGCGATCGGCCGATTGTTATGCCGTTGTCGAATCCCACCTCGAGAATGGAAGCGCGGCCAGAAGATATTGTTCGCTGGACCGAGGGACGGGCCATCATCGCGACCGGCAGTCCCTGCGATGCGGTTGAATTTAATGGGTGTTCCATTCCGGTTGCGCAGTGCAATAACGTTTATGTTTTCCCGGCCATCGGTCTGGGGGCTATCGCCAGCGGCGCGGCGCGAATAACAGAAGCCATGTTGATGGCGGCAAGCCGTGCGCTGGCCGATGCTTCTCCGCTGGTGCATAACGGGGAAGGCGCTCTGTTGCCGGAGATTGGGACAATCTGTGACGTGACGCGCCGCATTGCCTTCGAGGTCGGCAAGACGGCGCAGCAGTCAGGTGTGGCAGAGAAGATGAGCGACGACGCGCTGTTGCAGAGCATCAACGATAACTTTTGGCTACCGCACTACCGTCCTTATAAACGCAGGGCAATTTAGTCATTCTCGTGGGGAATTGATCTCATGTGATGGTTGCCTTCACTGTTAAGGTGTATTATTTATGCAACTTAATTGTGGAGGCATCATGTCCGGCAAACGTATTGCACGTGAAAAAATGACGATCCAGAGAATGATCTCGCTGTATGAAAGCCAGTGTCCGCAGGCTTCAGACGAGCCGGGGCATTACGATGCGTTGTTTGCCTATGCGCAAAAGCGCCTCGATAAGTGCGTATTTGGTGAGGAAAAACCGGCCTGTAAACAGTGCCCTGTGCACTGTTATCAACCTGCTAAACGCGAAGAGATGAAGCAAATTATGCGCTGGGCTGGACCAAGAATGCTCTGGCGTCATCCGATTCTGACCGTGCGTCATCTGATTGATGACAAACGTCCGGTACCGGAATTGCCAGAGAAATACCAGCGGAAGAAGTAATTCTATGCCGGATGGCGGCGATGCTTTATCTGGCCTACGAGAGCAAGCGCTCCTGCCGCGTAGGCCCGATAAGCACAGCGCTATCGGGCAAACTGGCCATGCGTTGACGATGGCGATTACGCTTTGGTGGCAATCAGAATGGCTGAGGCTTTGATCAGCGCAACAACGCGGCTTCCCTGGCTCAGTTTCATTTCTTGCTGACTTTCGTTGGTGACGACGGCAACAATCTCAAAGCCTGCGTCAGTTTTGATATGTACCGTGGCGTTGACTGCGCCTTCGGTGACCTGGGAAACGCTACCGGCAAACTGGTTACGGGCAGAGAACTTCAGGCCGCAGTCTTCTGTTGCCAGCGTTACCCACGGCGCTTTAATCAGGGCAATCGCCTCTTTCCCTTTTGCCAGACCCAACGCCTGCTGGCTGCTATGGGTTACAATCGCGACCAGTTTTGCGCCGCCAGCCAGCGTCAGTTCAACTTCATCATTCACTGCGCCCGTAGCGACTGCGCTCACCGTACCGGTTAATTGATTACGTGCTGATACCGCCATACTGCCTCCTTTCGTTGAGATATCACCCAGTATAACCACACTGGCTAAACCAGTGCATCCTTATCAATCCCCAATCGTTTCATGCGTGAGAGTAACGTTGTGCGTTTCAGCCCCAGTCTTTGCGCCGCGCCTTTCGGACCGGCAACGACGCCGTTGGTCTCTTTTAGCACGCGCATTATCAGCTGATATTCATCTTCGCCGTCCTGCGCGACTTCGGTCGCCACTGGTGGGGTGGATGGCGCCAACGCGACAACATCCGGCAGGGACAGTTGCAGCACGTTGCCTCGGGTGAGTAGAACCGCGCGCTCTACCACGTTTTCCAGTTCACGCACGTTACCCGGCCATTCCATATTGCTCAGCGTACGCAGAGCTTCGGCGGGAATACTGTCGATATTGCGCCCCATTCGGCGGGCAATTTTAAAGGTGAAGGCTTTCACCAGTAGCGGAATATCTTCCGGGCGCTCACGCAGCGGCGGCAGATGGATCGGGAAGACGTTCAGCCGATAGTAGAGATCGTTACGAAACTCGCGATCGGCGACCATCTTTTTCAGATCGCGGTTGGTGGCGGCGATCAAGCGAACGTCGGTCTGGATCAGCTTATTGCTGCCCAGACGTTCAAACTCCTGCTCCTGGAGAACGCGCAGCAGCTTCGGCTGAAGTTCCAGCGGCATGTCGCCAACTTCGTCGAGGAACAACGAACTTTTGTCCGCCAGTTCGAAACGCCCAATCCGCTGCGTGCTGGCCCCGGTAAACGCGCCGCGCTCATGGCCAAACAGATCGCTTTCCAGCAATCCGGCAGGCATTGCCGCGCAGTTCATTTTCACCATTCGGCGGGCGTTGCGTCCGCTCAGGTTGTGAATTGCCCGCGCGATCAGCTCCTTACCCGTTCCGGTTTCACCCAGAATCAGGACGGTGCTGTCGCTTTGCGCCACCATTTCGACCTGCTTGAGTACGCTGTACATCGCTTCGCTGCGGCCAATGATTTCGCCGAACTCACTCTCCACGTTGTTGAGTTGTTCCGTCAACGCCAGGTTTTCGTCGACCAGACGTTCCTTCAGGCGGTGGATCTCCTGGTAGGCGAGGGCGTTATCTACGGCGATCGCCACGCGTTCGGCGATTTGACGCAGCAGTTTTAGGTTGGCGGTGGTGAACACTTTCTCTTCGCACTGCGCCAGCTTCAGTACGCCGAGCATAGTATTGCCGGACATCAGCGGCAGCAGGCACAGAGTCTGTAGCTGGTTACCCCAGGTTTCGAACAGCATCCGTTCGTAAGGAGCAAGGGTATCGCGTTCACTCAGGTTAATCAGCAGCATCTCTTTGCTTTTGAAGACCCGTTCAGAGAGTGTGCCTGCTTCGTCCACCTCACTTTGTTCGTGCGCCGGATGATGTTCATCCAGATAATGGGTGGAATAAATGCTGAGTTTATTCTTGCGATCGCTGCGTAACACGATGCTGATAGCATCAATGTCGAAGTAGTGATGGATCTCCTTGGCGACTTCGCTAACCAGTTCATCAATGTCGAGACGCGAGAGCACCGCATTGGTGATGGCGACCAGGATGCGAAAGTTGTCGCGCTCGCGGCACAGTAAATCGTAATCGACGTTGTTGCTGACCCTGCTTTGAATTTGTTCAGCAACAACGCCGACTATTTGCGTGAAGGTCTGCAGCCGGTTGTACTCTTTTTCACTCCACGGCCGATCTTCATTACGGATGAATTCGCAGCCGCCAAAGATTCGCCCATCTGCCGCCAGCGGCAACAGACAGTAGTGGCCAAATTCAGAATACAGCCCGCCTGAGGCCAGTTGCGGCCAGGTTTCCGTAAACTCATGATAGTTGCAGTGCAGCGCATCGGGGCGAGACAAAATACGGCGTACCGGGCCATGCGCCAGCACCGTTTCGTCTTCATAATCGATGGGTTTACCATTTTCACGCGTCGCAAAATAACGCGCACGCTGCGTTTGTGCCTGCCACAAGACAATAGCCGCACAGTCGGCCAGCGCTGAACGCTTGACTAGCTGCGAAAGCGCCTCGCTGAGAGACGGGAGATCGGGCTGCTGTAATAATGTACGAGTAATATCGAACAGGCCTTGCTGTCCAAGGTCACTCATCGGTGTATACGACATATTGCTTTTCCAGGAAAAGCACCGCAGAACGGTGCGAAAACGGTAAATGAATTATAGGTATAAGTCGTAATTTATTGCCGGATTGGTCCGGCTACACGAACCGTAGGCCCGATCGGCAAAGCGCCATCGGGCGAAAATGCATCGTTAATGCCGGATGTCGACGCAAATGCGTCTTATCCGGCCTACAGCTTGCTGCCAACCGGCTGTTAGCATATACGAGGCAATGGCTCGGCGTGCGGTAAATCGAGGGTTCGTTTCACGCCGTAGAGTCCGGCAAGACGTACACCTTTGCGTTCCACCACTTCACCAATCATTGCGGCATCGCGCCCTAACGGATGCGCGCGCAGCGCGGCAAGCGCCATTTCAGCCGCCTGGCGCTCAACGGCAATCACCAGCTTGCCCTCGTTAGCAAAGTTGAGCGCATCCAGACCCAGCAGTTCGCAAACGCCGCGCACCGCGGGCTTCACGGGCAGGGCCGCTTCAGACAGCTCAATACCAAATCCGCATGAGGCGGCAAATTCATGCGTTACCGCATTCACGCCGCCACGGGTCGCGTCACGCAGCGCCTTCACGCCGGGAATATCACGTAGCGTCTGGATAAGCGGCGTTAATACCGCGCAGTCGCTGACCAGTTCACCATCAAGACCCAACTGTTCGCGCAGGTTAAGGATAGTTGCGCCGTGATCGCCAAGCGTACCGCTGACCAGCAGCACATCGCCCGGGCTGAGGGTCTGTGCCCCCCAGTGAATGTTGGCGGGGATCGCCCCCATTCCGGCGGTGTTGATGAACAGCTTGTCTGCTGCGCCGCGCTGCACGACTTTAGTATCGCCGGTTACGATGGCGATGCCCGCTTCGCGCGCGGTTGCTGCCATGCTGTTAACGACGGTTTTCAGCGTCTCCATCGGCAGACCCTCTTCGAGGATAAAACCACAGGAGAGGTAGCGCGGGATTGCGCCGCTGACCGCTACGTCGTTAGCCGTACCGCAAATAGCCAGCTTGCCGATATTGCCGCCCGGGAAGAACAACGGATCGATAACATAGCTGTCGGTTGAAAATGCCAGACGATCGCCTTCTGCCACCAGCTGCGCCAGTTCCAGACGTGCCTGATCCTCTTGTTCTGCCAGCCACGGATTAGCAAAAGCTTCCATAAACAGACTGTTGATCAACTGCTGCATAGCCTGACCGCCGCTACCGTGGGCGAGTTGTACGCTGTTCATGCTTCACACTCCTGCTGACGATACTGATACCAGGCGGCACATGCGCCTTCTGAGGAGACCATCAGGGCGCCAAACGCGGTCTCCGGGTTACAGGTTTTGCCAAATAGCGGGCACTGATGCGGTTTGCATCGGCCGGTCAATACCTCTCCGCAACGGGCGCGCGGATCGTCATACACCTGCTGCGGCGCTGGCTGGAAATGCGCTTCGGCATCAAAACGCTGATAGTCTGGCGTCAGGTGAACGCCAGAGGATTCAATTACGCCCAGGCCGCGCCATTCACTGTCGCCATTGACGCAGAACACGTCGGCGATAGCCTTTTGCGCTAACGCGTTACCGGCGTCCGGCACCACGCGGCGGTACTGGTTTTCGACCTGACTATGCTCGGCAATCTTCTGTTCAATCAACATCACCACGCCCTGCAGCAAATCGAGCGGTTCGAAACCGGCGACCACTAACGGACGATGGAAGTCTGACGCAATGAAGTTATAGGCATCGGTACCAATCACCATGCTGACGTGGCCTGGCGCTAAAAAGGCGTCGATGCCGTTGTCCGGCTGCTCCAGCAGACTGCGCAGCGTAGGAATAAGCGTGATGTGCTGGCAGAAAAAGTAAAAGTTCTGCACGTTACGCTGTTTTGCCTGCTGCAGGGTGATGGCGGTGGTTGGCATTGTGGTTTCAAAACCCAGGCCAAAGAACACTACCTTACGCGTTGGGTTTTCCTGCGCCAGCTTCAGCGCATCCATCGGTGAATAGACGATGCGGATATCTGCGCCGCGTGCTTTGGCTTGTAGCAAAGAACCTTGTTTACCCGGGACGCGCATCGCATCGCCAAAGGTGCAGAAAATCACTTCTGGATGGCTGGCGATTTCAACACAGCTGTCGATTCTGCCCATCGGCAGAACGCAAACCGGGCAGCCTGGTCCATGAATAAACTCGACATTTTCAGGCAATAACTGGTCGAGACCGAACTTGAAGATAGCGTGGGTATGACCACCACAAACTTCCATGATGCGCAGCGGGCGTTCAGCCGTGTAGGGGAGGAGTGCGGCACGTTCACACAGGTGCTCTATCAACTGCATCACCTGTTCTGGTGCGCGGTATTCGTCAACAAAACGCATTATTTTTCCTCGCCATACAGCAATGCGCCGACATCCGGCTCAACGTCAAACATATTTTGCAGCGCGTCGAGCGTGTCGCGCGCTTCAGCTTCATTAATGATGCTCATGGCAAAACCGACGTGGACCAGCACCCACTGACCCAGACGAGGTTGACCATGTTCATCGCAGCTTCCGACCAGCGTCAGGTCGACGTCACGCTGAATACCGCAAACGTCGACTTTAGCCTGGTTGCCATCAATGGTGCGGATTTGACCCGGAACACCTATGCACATCGCTGCGCCTCCAGCCAGGAGAGCCATTGATCCATGCCTTCGCCGCTGGTGGCAGAAATCAGGATAATCTCAATTTCCGGGTTCACTTCCCGGGCGCTGGCGATGCACTTCTCTACGTCAAAATTGAGGTACGGCAGTAGATCCACTTTGTTGAGCAGCATCAGCGATGCGGCGGCAAACATATGCGGGTATTTCAGCGGTTTGTCTTCACCTTCGGTTACTGAAAGCACGGCCACTTTATGGCGCTCGCCGAGGTCGAAGCTGGCCGGGCAGACCAGGTTGCCGACGTTTTCAATGAACAGAATACCGTTATCGTCAAGCGGCAAACGCGGCGCGGCGTCAGCAATCATTTGTGCGTCGAGGTGGCAACCTTTACCGGTGTTGACCTGAATGGCGGGTGTGCCTGTGGCGCGAATACGGGCGGCATCGTTCACCGTCTGCTGGTCACCTTCAATAACGGCGCACGGCACGCTATCTTTCAACTTCATCAGCGTTTCGGTCAGCAGGGTAGTTTTACCAGAGCCCGGGCTTGAGACAAGGTTCAGCACCAGATGTTGACGGGCAGCAAAGCGGGCGCGGTTGCGCTCGGCCAGACGGTTGTTTTTGTCCAACACGTCAATTTCCACTTCCAGCATCCGACGCTGGCTCATGCCTGGCGCGTGGGTGCCTGCTTCTCCGTGACCGTAGTGCAAATCGCCTTCTTCGGTCTGGCTTGGCGTGAAACTGGATGTCTTCACACCGGTAATGTTCAACGCCGGACGAGCTGCCGGGGCAAATGGCGCGCTGCGAAACGCCGAGTGGGGATTATGCTCATCACCCTCTATATAAAGGTTGCCTTCAGCGCAACCACATGTCGTACACATCGCTCACTCCTGATCTTTATCTTGCGGTATATCTGTTGCCGGATGGCGGCTTCGTCTTTTCCGGCCAACAACTCAGGCCATTCCTGTAGGCCGGACAAGACGCTTAGGCGTCGGCATCCGGCGCTGGAGTTTCATCTATTTCAATACGTCGAATCTGTAAGCCGTCATCGGCCACAATTCTCAGCATATCGCTGTTGCATTGCGGACATCTGCGCACGCGTTGCGTCAGTAAGGTGACGTATTGCTGACAAGATTCGCACCAACATTCGGCTTCTTGTTCTTCGAGGTGGAGTTTACAACCTTCTGCAAGGGTCCCGCGGCATACCAGATCAAAACAAAAGGCGAGAGCGCTGGTTTCTACGCAAGAAAATGCGCCAATTTTGAGCCAGACCCCAGTTACTCGCTGAGCACCGTATTGCGTGGCCTGTTGTTCAATCAATTCCAGTGCCCGTTGGCAGAGGGTTATTTCGTGCATACCGCCTCCTGTGAAGTTGCGATATTAAAAGCAATAAACATGCCAGGTTGAAATTTCCCGCGAGTGACAATGACGACGATGACGAAATGACACGTCGTCACCGGGTTTATGTTTTTTATCTATATGAAAATAAAGAATTTTAATTTTGGCATGAAATGTGCTTAAGGGTGTTCATCTCTGCTAAACGGGTAACCTGACATGACTATTTGGGAAATAAGCGAAAAAGCCGATTACATCGCTGAACGGCACCGTCGCCTACAGGACCAGTGGCGTATTTACTGTAACTCGCTGGTTCAGGGGATCACCCTGTCAAAAGCGCGTTTGCATCATGCAATGAGCTGCGCACCGGACAAGGATCTCTGCTTCGTCCTTTTTGAACACTTCACCATCTACGTCACGCTGGCGGACGGCTTTAACAGCCACACCATCGAATACTACGTTGAAACGAAAGATGGTGATGATAAACAACTGATTGCACGGGCAGAGTTGACCATCGACGGTAAAGTCGATGAGCGTATCAGCAACCGCGATCGCGAGCAGGTGCTGGAGCACTATCTCGAAAAAATCGCCACCGTCTACGACAGCCTGTACACCGCGGTTGAGAACAATATGCCGGTGAATTTAAGCCAACTGGTTGAGGGACACAGCCCGGCTTAAGCCTCGGGTGCTGCCCACTTTTGTCATGATGCGCTTTCATATTGCGTCACGACAGTTTAGGGAATGGGCATGTCGAAAAATGTCGAAATGACATTTACCAGACATGTTTTCGTCAAAAATGACTATCACCTGAGGAATGCCTGGTGAATCGTTTTGTAATTGCTGACTCCACTCTTTGTATCGGCTGCCACACCTGTGAAGCCGCCTGCTCAGAGACACATCGCCAGCATGGCCTGCAGTCAATGCCGCGCCTGAAAGTGATGTTAAATGAAAAAGAATCCGCCCCGCAGCTTTGCCACCAGTGTGAAGATGCGCCTTGCGCCACCGTTTGTCCGGTTAATGCGATTAATCGCGTTGATGGTGCCGTGCAACTGAATGAAAGCCTGTGCGTAAGCTGCAAACTGTGCGGGATTGCCTGTCCGTTTGGCGCAATTGAGTTTTCCGGTAGCCGTCCGCTGCATATCCCGGCAAACGCCAATACGCCAAAAGCGCCTCCGGCTCCGCCAGCGCCTGCCCGCGTGAGCACGATGCTTGATTGGGTTCCGGGCGTTCGCGCCATCGCGGTGAAATGCGATCTGTGCAGTTTTGATGAGCTTGGTCCGGCCTGTGTACGCATGTGCCCAACCAAAGCCCTGCATCTGGTGAGCAACATGGATATCGCCCGCGCCAGCAAACGTAAGCGTGAGCTGACTTTCAATACCGATTTCGGCGATCTCACCTTGTTTCAGCAGGCTCAGAGTGGAGATGCAAAATGAGCGCAATTTCACTAATTAACAGCGGCGTGGCCTGGTTTACAGCGGCTGCGGTTCTGGCATTTCTGTTTTCGTTTCATAAACCGCTGAGCGGCTGGATTGCCGGGGTTGGCGGTGCGGTGGGCAGCCTGTGTACGGCGGCTGCGGGGTTTCTCGTACTGACCCGCGCCGTTGCGATTAGCGGCGTGATGCCGTTTATCGGCCACAGTCTGCAAGTCACGCCGCTGAACGCTATCTGGCTGATTACGCTGGGCCTTTGCGGCCTGTTTGTCAGCCTGTACAACATTGACTGGCATCGTCATCCGCAAGTGAAAGCTAACGGCCTACTGGTGAATTTGCTGATGGCCGCGGCGGTATGTGCGGTAGTGGCCAGCAACCTCGGAACGCTGGTGGTGATGGCGGAAATCATGGCGCTGTGCGCCGTGTTCCTCACCGGCTGCAGTAAAGAGGGCAAACTGTGGTTTGCGCTGGGACGCGTCGGTACGCTGCTGCTGGCTATTGCCTGTTACCTGGTGTGGCAACGTTACGGCACCCTGGAGTTGCGCCTGCTTGACCTGCGTACTCAGGAGCTGCCCCTTGGCTCTGACATCTGGCTGCTGGGCGTGGCGGGTTTTGGCCTGCTGGCCGGGATTATTCCGCTGCACGGATGGGTGCCACAGGCGCACGCCAACGCCAGCGCACCGGCTGCGGCGCTGTTCTCTACCGTCGTCATGAAGGTGGGGCTGCTGGGTATTCTCTCCCTGTCGCTGCTGGGCGGTAACGCGCCGCTGTGGTGGGGGATTACGCTGCTGGTGCTGGGTATGATCACCGCATTTGTCGGCGGTCTGTATGCGCTGATGGAACACAACATTCAGCGTCTGCTGGCGTACCACACGCTGGAAAACATCGGCATTATTCTGCTGGGTCTGGGTGCTGGCGTGACCGGGATTTCCCTGAATCAACCGGCGCTGATTGCGCTGGGTTTGACCGGCGGTCTGTACCACCTGGTAAACCACAGCCTGTTCAAAAGCGTTCTGTTCCTGGGCGCAGGTAGCATCTGGTTCCGTACCGGTCATCGTGATATCGAAAAACTGGGTGGTATTGGTAAACGTATGCCGGTTATCTCTCTGGCGATGCTGGTTGGCCTGATGGCGATGGCCGCACTGCCGCCGCTGAACGGTTTTGCCGGTGAGTGGGTTATCTACCAGTCCTTCTTTAAGCTTGGCAACAGCGGCGCGTTTGTCGGCCGTCTGTTAGGACCGTTGCTGGCGGTAGGACTGGCGATTACCGGCGCGCTGGCGGTGATGTGTATGGCGAAAGTCTATGGCGTTACGTTCCTTGGCGCACCGCGCACGAAGGAAGCTGAAAACGCCTGCTGCGCGCCAATCCTGATGGGGGTGAGCGTCGTTGCGCTGGCTATCTGTTGCGTGATTGGCGGCGTGGCGGCGCCGTGGCTGCTGCCGATGATCTCCTCTGCCGTTCCGCTGCCGCTGGAAACTGCGAACACCACCGTTTCTCAGCCAATGATCACGCTGCTGCTGATCGCATGTCCGCTGCTGCCGTTCATCATCATGGCAATTTTCAAAGGCAACCGTCTGCCGTCGCGTTCACGCGGTGCGGCATGGGTGTGTGGTTACGATCATGAGCAGTCAATGGTCATTACCGCGCACGGTTTTGCCATGCCGGTGAAAGAAGCCTTTGCCCCGGTACTCAAACTGCGTAAATGGCTAAACCCGGTATCACTGGTTCCGGGCTGGCAGAATGCGGCTGCCCCGGTGCTGTTCCGTCGTCTGGCATTGATTGAGCTGGCGGTGCTGGTGGTGATTGTGGTTTCACGAGGAGCCTGAGAATGAGTGTTTTATATCCGTTAATTCAGGCGCTGGTGCTGTTTGCCGTTGCGCCGCTACTTTCCGGTGTTACCCGCGTGGCGCGTGCGCGTTTGCACAATCGCCGTGGTCCGGGCGTTTTGCAGGAATACCGCGACATTATCAAACTGCTGGGCCGTCAGAGCATTGCGCCTGCGGATTCCAGCTGGGTTTTCCGCCTGACACCGTTCGTGATGGTGGGCGTGATGCTGACTATCGCCACCGCGTTGCCGGTAGTGACCGTTGGCTCGCCGCTGCCGCAACTGGGCGATCTGATCACCTTGATTTACCTGTTCGCCATCGCCCGTTTCTTCTTCTCTATCGCGGGTCTGGATACCGGTAGCCCATTTACCGCTATTGGCGCCAGCCGCGAAGCGATGCTCGGCGTACTGGTTGAACCTATCCTGCTGTTGGGGCTGTGGGTAGCGGCGCAGGTTGCTGGCTCAACTCATATCAGCAATATCGCCGATACCATTTATCACTGGCCTGCTGCGCGCAGCATCCCGCTGATTCTGGCGCTGTGCGCCTGTGCTTTCGCCACCTTTATCGAAATGGGCAAACTGCCGTTCGATCTGGCGGAAGCAGAGCAGGAGCTGCAGGAAGGTCCATTGACCGAATACAGCGGCAGCGGTTTTGCGGTGCTGAAATGGGGCATTAGCCTCAAGCAACTGGTCGTTCTGCAAATGTTCGTCGGCGTGTTCCTGCCGTGGGGACAGATGGAAACCTTCACCGCCGGTGGGCTGCTGTTGGCGCTGGTGATTGCCGTCGTCAAACTGGTTCTCGGCGTGCTGGTTATCGCCCTGTTCGAAAACAGCATGGCGCGTCTGCGTTTTTGCGCCACTTCACGCGTGACCTGGGCCGGTTTTGGGTTTGCGTTTTTAGCGTTCGTCTCCTTGCTGGTGGCGTGATTTAAGAGAGTTTGAGCATGTCTGAAGAAAAATTAGGTCAACAATATCTCGCTGCGCTGCACCAGGCCTTTCCGGGTGTCGTACTGGATGAAGCCTGGCAGACCAAAGATCAGCTGACGATCACCGTCAAGGTGAACTACCTGCCGGAAGTGGTGGAGTTCCTGTACTACAAACAGGGTGGCTGGTTGTCCGTGCTGTTTGGTAACGACGAACGCCAGCTGTGCGGCCATTATGCCGTTTACTACGTGATGTCGATGGAGCAGGGCACCAAGTGCTGGATAACCGTCCGCGTTGAGGTCGATGCCAATAAGCTGGAGTTTCCCTCCGTCACGCCGCGCGTTCCGGCTGCAGTCTGGGGCGAGCGCGAAGTGCGCGATATGTACGGTTTGATCCCGGTAGGTTTACCGGATGAACGTCGTCTGGTACTGCCGGATGACTGGCCGGACGAACTCTACCCACTGCGTAAAGACAGTATGGATTATCGTCAGCGCCCGGCCCCGACCACCGATGCCGAAACCTACGAGTTCATCAACGAACTGGGCGACAAGAAAAACAACGTGGTGCCAATTGGTCCGCTGCACGTCACCTCCGATGAACCCGGTCACTTCCGCCTGTTCGTTGACGGCGAGAACATCATAGACGCCGACTACCGTCTGTTCTATGTTCACCGCGGCATGGAGAAACTGGCGGAAACCCGTATGGGTTATAACGAAGTGACGTTCCTGTCGGATCGCGTGTGCGGTATCTGCGGTTTTGCGCATAGCACCGCATATACCACCTCCGTTGAGAATGCGATGGGCATCGTGGTGCCAGAGCGTGCGCAGATGATCCGCGCCATTCTGCTGGAAGTTGAGCGTCTGCACTCGCATCTGCTGAACCTCGGCCTGGCCTGTCACTTTACCGGTTTTGACTCCGGCTTTATGCAGTTCTTCCGCGTGCGCGAAACGTCGATGAAGATGGCCGAGATCCTCACCGGGGCACGTAAAACCTACGGTCTGAACCTGATCGGCGGTATTCGTCGCGACCTGTTGAAAGAGGATATGATCCAGACCCGTCAACTGGCGCAGCAGATGCGCCGTGACGTGCAGGAACTGGTCGATATGCTGCTCAGCACGCCGAACATGGAACAACGTACCGTTGGTATCGGTCGTCTGGATCCGGAAATTGCTCGTGACTTCAGTAACGTCGGCCCAATGGTACGCGCCAGCGGTCACGCGCGTGACACCCGTGCCGATCACCCGTTTGTCGGTTATGGTCTGCTGCCGATGGAAGTTCATAGCGAGCAGGGTTGCGACGTTATTTCTCGTCTGAAAGTCCGTATCAATGAAGTCTACACCGCACTGAATATGATCGACTTTGGTCTGGACAACCTGCCGGGCGGCCCGCTGATGGTGGAAGGCTTTACCTATATTCCTCACCGCTTCGCACTGGGCTTTGCTGAAGCGCCGCGCGGAGATGACATCCACTGGAGCATGACCGGCGACAACCAGAAACTGTATCGCTGGCGCTGCCGTGCGGCGACGTACGCCAACTGGCCGACGCTGCGCTATATGCTGCGTGGCAACACCGTTTCCGATGCCCCGCTGATTATCGGTAGCCTCGACCCTTGCTACTCCTGTACTGACCGTATGACCGTGGTTGATGTGCGTAAGAAGAAGAGCAAAGTCGTGCCGTACAAAGAACTTGAGCGCTACAGCATCGAGCGTAAAAACTCGCCGCTGAAATAAGGAATCGCCATGTTTACCTTTATCAAAAAAGTCATCAAAACCGGGGCGCCGACGTCGTCGTATCCGCTGGAGCCGATTGCGGTCGATAAAAACTTCCGTGGCAAACCGGAACATAATCCGCAGCAGTGCATTGGCTGCGCGGCCTGTGTGAATGCATGCCCGTCGAACGCGCTAACGGTAGAAACCGATCTGGTTACCCATGAGCTGGCGTGGCAGTTCAACCTCGGTCGCTGCATCTTCTGCGCCCGCTGCGAAGAAGTCTGTCCGACGGCGGCAATCAAACTGTCGCAGGAGTATGAACTGGCGGTGTGGAAGAAAGAGGATTTCCTGCAGCAGTCCCGCTTTGCGCTGTGTAATTGCCGCGTCTGTAACCGCCCGTTTGCGGTACAAAAAGAGATCGATTACGCCATTGCGCTGCTGAAGCACAACGGTGACAGCCGTGCGGAAAACCACCGTGAAAGCTTTGAGACCTGCCCGGATTGTAAGCGCCAGAAATGTCTGGTGCCGTCTGACCGTATTGAACTGACTCGCCATATGAAAGAGGCCAGCTGATGAGCAATTTATTAGGCCCACGTGACGCCAACGGTATTCCGGTACCGATGACGGTGGATGAATCCATTGCCAGCATGAAAGCGTCGCTGCTTAAAAGCATCAAGCGTTCAGCGTACGTTTACCGTGTGGACTGCGGCGGCTGCAACGGCTGTGAAATCGAAATTTTCGCCACGCTTTCTCCGCTGTTTGATGCCGAACGTTTTGGTATCAAAGTGGTACCGTCGCCGCGCCATGCGGATATTCTGCTGTTTACCGGCGCGGTAACGCGTGCCATGCGCTCTCCGGCGTTGCGCGCCTGGCAGTCAGCGCCGGATCCGAAAATTTGTATCTCTTACGGTGCCTGCGGTAACAGCGGCGGTATCTTCCACGACTTATACTGCGTATGGGGCGGCACGGACAAAATCGTACCGGTGGACGTGTATATTCCAGGTTGCCCGCCGACGCCTGCGGCAACGCTGTACGGCTTTGCCATGGCGTTGGGACTGCTGGAACAAAAAATTCACGCGCGTGCGCCGGGTGAACTGGACGAACAGCCGGCGGAAATTCTGCATCCGGATATGGTTCAGCCGCTGCGTGTGAAGGTGGACCGCGAAGCACGTCGTCTGGCGGGATACCGCTATGGCCGTCAGATTGCTGATGACTATTTGACGCAGTTAGGGCAGGGCGAGCATCAGGTGGCGCGCTGGCTGGAAGCGGAAAACGATCCGCGTCTGACCGAGATCGTCACGCATCTTAATCATGTTGTCGAAGAGGCGCGTATCCGATGAGTGAAACGGTGGTGTTCAGCCAACTGAGCCGTAAGTTTATTGATGAGAACGATGCAACGCCCGCTGAGGCGCAGCAGGTTGTCTATTACAGCCTGGCGATTGGTCACCACCTTGGGATCATCGATTGCCTGGAAGCGGCGTTAACCTGTCCGTGGGATGAATATCTGGCGTGGATTGCTACGCTTGCCGAAGGCAGTGAAGCTCGCCGGAAAATGGAAGGCGTGCCGAAGTACGGTGAGATAGTCATCGATTTCAACCATGTGCAAATGCTGGCGCGCGCGTTCGATGATGCGCGTGCCGTGCAGACCCAGCAGCAGCAGGAGTGGAGCAAGCTGATGCTCAGCATGCTGCACGATATCCACCAGGAAAGCGCTATCTATCTGATGGTGAGGAGACACCGTGACTGACGTTTTATTATGTGTAGGTAACAGCATGATGGGCGATGACGGCGCGGGTCCGCTGCTGGCCGAAATGTGTGCCGCAAACCCTCAAGGCCAATGGGTTGTCATCGACGGCGGTAGCGCGCCGGAGAACGACATCGTCGCCATCCGTGAACTGCGCCCGCAGCGTCTGTTGATCGTGGATGCCACCGACATGGGGCTAAACCCCGGTGAAATCCGTATTATCGATCCTGATGATATTGCTGAGATGTTCATGATGACCACCCACAACATGCCGCTGAACTACCTGGTCGATCAGCTGAAAGACGACGTAGGCGAGGTAATTTTCCTTGGCATTCAGCCAGATATTGTCGGTTTTTACTACCCGATGACACAACCGATTAAAGATGCGGTTGATACCGTCTATCAGCGATTAGCTGGCTGGGAAGGACACGGTGGATTCTCCGAGCTGGAAGCGCCGGAAGAGTAAACCGTATCAGTGCCGGATGTGAGTGACATCCGGCCTGTTTCCCTGCGTATCCTCGTCACTCAATGGCCTGCTCAATAATTAATTTCCCCTGCATCACTGACACTTTTACTGCCGTACCGGTAGGAAACCCAGCTTGTTCCAGCCAGTCGCCGTTCAGCGTGAGTGAAGCGTGCCGACTGATTCGTCGCGTGAAACCCGTTTTGGGATCTTCATGGCGTTTTCTGACATAGCCGACTTTCAAACGACGTACGGGTTTGGTGATAGCCACTGCTATTTTGCCATTTTGATCAGTCATACACGTTTCCTTGTGGTGAACGGCCAGGATTAAAAACTACTGAATAAAATGCCAGTAAAAAAGGGCGCGAGCAAACCTGAAACTGGAAGGATGATTCCACATTTTGAATGCAATAAATGAAATGAAAATACGTACTTCTGCCGGAGGGCTGTAGACCCCTCCGGCAGGCCCGTCAGGCCAGATCGGTACCGTTGCTGGCGATCACTTTTTTGTACCACCAGAATGATTTCTTGCGGGTGCGCGCCAGCGTGCCGTTACCCGCGTCATCGCGGTCCACATACACAAAACCGTAGCGTTTGCTCATCTCACCGGTTGAGGCAGAAACCAGATCAATACAGCCCCAGGTGGTGTAACCCATCAGCGGCACGCCATCCTCAATAGCGTCTGCCATGGCGCGAATGTGCTCGCGTAAATAGCTGATGCGATAGTCGTCATTGATCTCGCCGTTAGCATCGATTTCATCTTTCGCCCCCAGCCCGTTTTCCACCAGAAACAGCGGTTTCTGGTAGCGGTCATACATCATGTTCATGGTAATGCGCAGACCGAGCGGATCGATGCCCCAGCCCCATTCGCTGGTGGCAATATATGGATTACGCAGCGATTTCACCACGTTGGCGGCGCTGGTATTGCCGGTGTTCATTTCAGCAGAGGCACAGCGCGATGCGTAGTAGCTAAACGAGACAAAATCGACGGTGTTTTTCAGGATGTCGTCATCTTCCGGGGCTTTTTCTATCACCACGCCTTTTTCGCGAAACACACGGGCAGAGTAAGCGGGGTAAGCCCCGCGCGCCTGCACATCAATAAAGAACAGGTTTTCGCGGTCTTTTTCCAGCGCGGTCCATACATCTTCCGGTTTACAGGAGTAAGGATAAAAATTGCCGCCAGCCAGCATACAACCGACCTGGTTTTGCGGATTAATTTCATGGGCAATTTTAGTCGCCAGGGCGCTGGCTATTAGTTCGTGGTGCGCGGCCTGGTATTTAACCTGATCCTGATTTTCACCTTCTTCAAATACCAGCCCGGCGCCAGAAAAGGGGCTGTGCAGCATAATGTTGATTTCGTTGAAGGTCAGCCAGTACTTCACCAGACCGTCGAACGCCTCGAAGCAGGTACGGGCGTAGCGGGTAAAGAACTCCACCATTTTGCGGTTACGCCAGGAGCCGTACTCGGTGACCAGATGCATTGGCACATCGAAATGGCACAGCGTGACCAACGGCTCAATTCCGTATTTTTTACACTCGGCAAACACGCTGTGGTAAAACGCGATACCCTCTTCATTCGGCGTCAGTTCATCGCCGTTAGGGTAGAGACGGCTCCAGGCAATGGAAGTACGAAAAACCGTAAACCCCATTTCCGCCATCAGCGCGATATCTTCTTTATAGCGATGATAAAAGTCGATCGCCTGATGGCTGGGATAAAATTCGTCATCCTGAAGCGTAAAGCGCTTTTCCTGACCCAGTTTGACGGGCATCCGGTGTGCGCCGTGAGGGATCATATCGACGGTGGTCAGCCCTTTGCCGCCTTCCCGGTATGCCCCTTCAGACTGGTTGGCGGCCAGTGCGCCGCCCCATAAAAATCCTTGTGGAAAAACAGACATAATTAACCTCAGTTGATACCAGTCAAATGCTGGCTCCATTGATATTGCCCGGTTGTGCGGCCTGATTTTTTCTGGCCTGCGCGGCTGCATCTTCGACAGGAATATCTTCAAAGCCGAGAATCAGTGTTAATACAAAGGAAAGCACTACTGCCAGCGCCATCACGCCAAATACCCAGACGATGGTCATCGGATTGGCCGGATCGAAAAACTGTACGCTGGTGAACAGGCCCGGAGCCGCCATGGAGTGGCTTGCCAGTCCGGCCATTCCGGCAACGGCGCCGCAGATAAAGCCGCTGATAAGGCTCGCAATCAGCGGACGTTTCAGGCGGATCGCCACGCCATACAGCGCAGGTTCGGAAATACCCGCCATAATGGCTGAGGCAGCTGCCGCTAACGCCGTCTGACGCAACTCCGGGTTTTTAGTTTTCCATGCTACTGCCAGCGATGAACCGCCTAACGACAAGTTGGCGCCGATTTCAGACGGCATCACCATGCCTTCTTTTCCGGTCTCGGCAATAGTCTGAATGATGGTTGGCGTAAAGACGCGGTGCATACCGGTCATTACCAGCAGCGGCCACAGCGCGCCCATAATGGCTACCGACAGCCAGCCGAGATAGCCGTGAATGGTATACACCAGCGCGGAAATCGCACTCCCGATCCAGATGCCTACCGGGCCAATGATGACGATGGCGAGTGGGGCGGCGATCAGTACGATCAGCATCGGTTTCAGGAAGTTTTTGGTCACCGCCGGAGTGATGCGATCGACCCAGCGTTCGATGTAAGACAGACACCAGGTCATGACCAGTGCCGGGATCACCGTATAGGTATACTTCACCGCCGTCACCGGGATCAGGGCGAACTCAACGTGTTCACCCTGCGCGGCCTTCGCCATCAGGTCGATAAAGCTGGGATGCACCAGTACCCCTGCGATGGCGATAGCCAGCGACATGTTAGTTTTGAATTTGATGGCTGCAGAAGCGGCGACCATCAGCGGCAGGAAGAAAAATGCGCCGTCGCCGATAACGGTCAGAATGGTGAGTGTGGACGAACCTTTCACCAGCACGCCGGTCATTTCCAGAACCATCGCCAGCAGCTTGAGCATTGATCCGCCGATAATTGCCGGGATCAACGGAGACATGGTGCCGATCAGCGCGTCGAGGATCCCCGCGCCAATCCGCTTCAGCGTCAGTCGGGGTTTGGTTTGCGGCTCAGCAGGTTGCATGTTGGCAGGCAACAGGCTGACCACTTCACGATACGCCTGCGAAACGGTGTTGCCGATAATCACCTGGCACTGATTATCGTTACGCACCACGCCGAGCACGCCAGAGAGCGTCTTCAGCGTCGCGCTGTCGACCTGCGAGTCATCTTTGATAACGAAACGCAAACGGGTCATGCAGTGGGTCACTGCTGTGATGTTGTCGACGCCTCCCAGAGCCGTCACAACGGAGCGCGCCAGCGCTGCATAATTCTTGGACATCGGATTTAATCCTGTTTTATCAGTAGAGTACGTTATGTTTTATCCGTTTACGTTGGTCGCTTTTCTGAGTGAATGAAACACAGATAGGAAACCGGTTCCACAAAATCATGTTTAAATTATGAATAATGAGCAAGATTTAATTTTGATCACTTTTTGTAATTGTGACTCCGATCACCATATGTCAGCGTCTGCGATTTAGCAGCAAGGACAGCGGCGAAACGGTGCAGTACACTGCGTCACATTGAGAGAATAGGGATGAGTAATATGACCACGATGCTGGAGGTGGCGAAGCGTGCCGGGGTGTCGAAAGCGACCGTTTCCCGGGTGCTTTCCGGAAACGGCTATGTCAGCCAGGAGACCAAAGACCGCGTGTTTCAGGCCATTGAAGAGAGTGGTTACCGCCCAAACTTGCTGGCCCGCAGTCTCGCAGCGAAAACCACGCAGACGCTGGGTCTGGTGGTAACAAATACCCTTTATCACGGCGTCTATTTCAGCGAGCTGCTGTTTCATACCGCGCGGATGGCGGAAGATAAAGGACGCCAGCTGTTACTGGCTGACGGTAAACACAGCGCTGAGGAAGAGCGCCAGGCGATCCAGTACCTGCTCGACCTGCGCTGTGACGCGATTATGATCTATCCGCGTTTTCTCAGCGTGGATGAGATAGACGATATCATCGACGCCCACAGCCAGCCGATTATGGTGCTTAATCGACGCTTGCGGAAAAACAGTAGCCACAGCGTGTGGTGCGATCAAAAGCAAACCAGCTTCAACGCCGTTACTCAGCTCATTGCCGCCGGGCATAAAGAGATTGGATTTATTACCGGTTCAATGGATTCCCCTACCGGCGTGGAGCGACTTTCAGGCTATAAAGACGCGCTGGCGCATCATGGTATCCCGCTAAACAATGATCTGATTGTTAACGGGAAATGGACGCCGGCCTGCGGCGCAGCGGGTGTGGATACTTTCCTTTCGCGCAAGGTCAAATTCACCGCGCTGGTGGCCAGTAATGACGATATGGCGATCGGCGCGATGAAGCAGTTGCACGTGCATGGCGTGCGCGTTCCTGCGCAGGTGTCGGTGATTGGCTTCGATGATATCGCCCTCGCGCCATACACTATTCCGGCGCTTTCCAGCGTCAAAATACCGGTGACGGAAATGATTCAGGAAACGATTGGACGTCTGATCTTTATGCTGGATGACGGGGCATTTACGCCGCCAAAAACCTTCACCGGCGAACTCATCCAACGCGACTCTGTTGCGCCGCTTGTCTTGCGCTGACGGCTGTCATTTGTCATCGTCACTAGTGACGATGACACGCCTTTCCTGCATTCGTCAGAATAAAAAACCTTTAATAACAGTCAATTAAAATCTGGCACGATTTGTGAATGCTTCGGCAGATATTCTGTCATTGCTGGAGAAATTGATGAACCGTTTCATCATTGCAGACGCCAATAAATGCATTGGTTGCCGTACCTGTGAAGTGGCCTGCGTGGTATCCCATCAGGATAACCAGGACTGCGCATCGCTGACCCCTGAAACTTTTTTACCCCGCATTCACGTCATCAAAGGCGTTAATGTCTCCACGGCGACGCTGTGCCGCCAGTGCGAAGACGCGCCGTGCGCTAACGTCTGCCCGAACGGTGCTATCAGCCGTGATAAAGGCTTTGTCCACGTGATGCAGGAACGCTGCATTGGGTGTAAAACCTGCGTTGTGGCGTGCCCTTATGGCGCAATGGAAGTGGTTGTGCGCCCGGTTGTGCGTAACAGCGGCGCGGGTCTGAACGTCCGTGCAGAAAAAGCAGAAGCCAATAAGTGCGATCTGTGCCACCACCGTGAGGCCGGCCCTGCCTGTATGGAAGTCTGCCCGACTCACGCGCTGATTTATGTGGATCGCAATAAGCTTGAGCAATTGAGCGCGGAAAAACGCCGTCGCGCGGCGCTGGATTCCACCGCATCTTTGCTGTTCTGATATCTGAAAATCCGCGTAAAATACGGCAGTACTTATGCCGGATGGCGGCTTTGCCTTATCCGGCCTACGGGGATAGATGACTGCGGGACTACCTAATGACAATAAACAACCACTCCGGCGTACAACTGCGTATTCGCGGTAAGGTACAGGGTGTCGGATTTCGCCCCTACGTCTGGCAACTGGCGCAGCGGTTACAACTGCATGGCGATGTGTGTAACGACGGTGACGGTGTGGTTGTGCGTGTGCAGGAAGATCCGGCGGAGTTTATTGCACAGTTGCATCAACACTGCCCACCGCTGGCGCGTATTGACAGTGTTGAGAGCGAACCATTCGTCTGGACGCAGCAGCCTGCCGATTTCTCGATTCGTCAAAGTGCTGGCGGTACGATGAATACGCAAATCGTTCCTGACGCCGCGACCTGTCCCGAATGCCTTGTTGAAATGAACACCCCCGGCGAACGTCGCTACCGATACCCCTTTATCAACTGCACCCACTGTGGTCCACGTTTTACGATTATCCGCGCCATGCCCTATGACCGGCCGTTCACTGTGATGGCGTCGTTCCCACTCTGTGCGCAATGCGATAAAGAGTATCGCGACCCGTATGATCGTCGCTTCCATGCCCAGCCCGTTGCCTGTCCGGCCTGCGGCCCTCATCTTGAGTGGTTCAGCGCGGATGAGCGGGCGGAGAAAGAAGAGGCGCTGCAGGTGGCGGTATCGCGGCTGAAAGCAGGCGGTATTGTGGCCGTTAAAGGCATTGGCGGGTTTCATCTGGTGTGTGATGCGCGAAATGATGATGCCATAGCGTTGCTCAGGTTGCGCAAACGCCGTCCGGCAAAACCTCTGGCGGTAATGCTGCCAGGTGATGACGGGCTACCTGAACCCGCTCGTCGTTTGCTGACTACCCCTGCCGCGCCGATCGTGCTGGTACAGAAGCGCTATGTCGCGGCATTGAGCGAAGGAATTGCGCCAGGGTTAACGGAGGTTGGCGTCATGCTGCCCGCGAATCCGTTACAGCATTTACTTTTACAAGAGATGAATTGCCCACTGGTGATGACCTCCGGCAATCTCAGCGGCAGGCCGCCGGCCATTACCAACGCGCAGGCGCTGGAAGATTTACGCGACATTGCTGACGGTTTCCTGCTGCATAACCGCGAAATTGTGCAGCGGATGGATGACTCGGTGGTGCGTGAAAGTGGGGAAATGCTGCGTCGTTCCCGGGGTTACGTACCGGATGCGGTAGCACTGCCGCCAGGATTTCGCGATGTGCCGCCGATGCTGTGCTTAGGCGCGGATCTGAAAAATACTTTCTGTCTGATGCGTGGCGAACAGGCGGTTATCAGCCAGCATTTGGGCGATCTCAGCGATGACGGCATTCAGCAGCAGTGGCGTGATGCGCTGCGCCTGATCCAGAGCATTTATGACTTTACGCCGCAGCGTATTGTGCACGATGCACACCCTGGCTATGTTTCCAGCCAGTGGGCCAGCGAAATGGAGCTGCCAGTTGAAACGGCGCTGCATCACCATGCGCATGCCGCTGCGTGTCTTGCCGAGCACGGCTGGCCGCTCGACGGTGGCGACGTGATTGCTCTGACGTTAGACGGTATCGGCATGGGGGAAAACGGCGCGCTGTGGGGGGGAGAGTGTTTGCGGGTCAACTATCGTGAATGCGAACACCTTGGCGGCCTACCTGCGGTAGCGCTGGCGGGCGGCGATCTGGCGGCAAAACAGCCGTGGCGTAACCTGCTCGCGCAGTGCCTGCGTTTTGTTCCTGACTGGCAGCGTTATCCGGAAACATCTGCGCTGCAGCATCAAAACTGGAATGTGCTGGCGCGCGCTATTGAACGGGGGATCAACGCTCCGCTGGCGTCATCGTGCGGACGGTTGTTTGACGCCGTTGCCGCTGCGCTGCAATGTGCGCCGGACTCGTTGAGTTATGAAGGAGAAGCGGCCTGCGCGCTGGAGGCGCTGGCATCGCAGTGTGATGATGTTGATCACCCTGTCACGGTGCCGCTTGATGGCAATGAACTGGACTTAGCGGTTTTTTGGCAGCAATGGCTGAACTGGCAGGCCAAACCAGCGGTAAGAGCGTGGGCGTTTCACGACGCGCTGGCGCGTGGGTTTGCTACTCTGATGCGAGAGCAGGCCGAAGCGCGTGGAATCAAGACGTTAGTATTTAGCGGCGGCGTGATGCATAACCGTTTATTGTCAGCCCGTCTGGCTATTTATCTGCATGATTTTACTTTACTGTTCCCGCAGCGTTTACCGGCGGGCGACGGTGGGTTGTCGTTGGGGCAAGGCGTGATTGCCGCGGCGCGAGCGTTGGCACAAAAATAAAAAAAGCCCCGGGACTGGCGGGGCAAGAAAAACATGTCGGGGCATACCGACAAATGGCAACGCACATCCATGTGCGTGAGGTTAATAAATCAGTAGCAGCGTAGCCGGATAAAGCAAAGCCGCCATCCGGCATCACGATTTACACGGGCAACGTTTTCAGCAACGCAAAGGCCTCTTTCATGCGGTCTTCACTGACGACGAACGCGCACAACTGACCTTCGTCGTTCATCCCTCTGGCGACCATCCCCTGCGTTTCGGCGGCAATTTGCCAGTTCAAATCGCGGCGCTGGGTTTCCCCGGCCAAATGCAATGGCAGTTCCGGCGTTTTGACTTTTACCAGCATGGCTGGCAGCTTCAACGGCGTATTGCCGCCGAGCAGGTTTTTCGCCAGATACATGGCGCTCAGTTGAATCGGTTGCAGGAACGGAAGTACCTGACCGTTAATTTCCGCACAGTCGCCGAGTGCGTAAATATCTGGATGGCTGGTTTGCAGGTAGCTGTCGACGCAGACGCCACGGTTGATGTTCAATCCGGCGCGGCGTGCCAATGCAGTTTCCGGGCGCAGACCGGTGGCGGCGATCACCGCATCGACTTCTACGCTGCGGCTACGATCGAGCGTGGCGCGAATACCCGATTCAGTTTTTTCCAGACCCTGAAGCTGGGATTTCAGCAGCAGATGCACACCCATATCGGTCAGACGATGCTGTAAGCGACTGCTGACTTCCGGTGGCATCAGCGAAGCCAGAATGCTGGCGGCGTTGTCGATAAGCGTTACCGCTTTACCGGCACGACAAAAATCCATCGCCAGTTCACTGCCAATCAAGCCGCCGCCGACAATCAGTACCCGCTGTGCGTCGCGCAGCTGCGTTTCACAGGCGCGGTACTCTTGTTGACTGTTCAACGTGAGCATTAACTCACGTCCGGTAACGGGCGGTACAAAGGCTGAAGCGCCCGTCGCCAGTACCAGCTTGTCGTACTGCCACTGATGATCCTGGCTTTTCACTACGTGAGCATCAGCGTCGATGTCGGTTACCCAGGTGTGCGGGAACAGGCGTAAATTAAACTGTTCGGCAAACTCTCCCGCCGACTGGCGGGTGAGGTCGTCTGCACGTTGCGACTGACTGATAACATGGCTGAGATCGGGCTTGTTGTACTCATCCATGCTGTCCGCAGCAATCAGGGTCAGCGGGACATTTGCATCCTGCTTACGGATATTTTTGACTAACTGGCGGGCAGCGAAGCCCGAACCAATAATGACAATTCCGCGGCTCATTTTGCCTCCGTTGCCAGTACGTCGAAGACGTCTTTACCTAATGAACATTCCGGGCACAGGAAGTTGTCAGGCACGTCGCTCCACGGCGTTCCCGGCGCAACATCCTGCAGCGGTTCACCTTTTGCCGGGTCGTAAATCCACTGGCACACGCTGCATTGCATGCATGGACCGAGATCGGCTGCTGCGGCTGCTGCGCAGGCGCACTCTTCTTCTTTGGATGCTGCTTTCACGGTTGTTTCCGGCAGTGGAGCAAGCGCCCACTGACGAGCAATTTCACGGCCGTGCTGGCGGCACAGTTCCAACGCATCCAGGTCCGGACGCCATTTGGCTTTGAGGCTCAGCGACATCTCGAAACCTGCATCCTGCAGGCGCGTGGATAAACGGTCTACCGCTCCGCCGCTCCAGCCGTGTGAGCCAAAAGCGCTGGCGCGTTTGTTACGAAAACGCAGGCCGGTCATCTCTTCCACGAGACCCGCGATTTTCGGCATCATCACGTTGTTCATCGTCGAAGTACCGACCAGTACGCCTTTAGAGCGGAAGACGTTAGTCAGAACTTCGTTTTTATCGCTACGGGCGACGTTAAAGATTTTCACCGCCACGTTCGGGTCAACTTCGTTGATGCCCTGGGCAATGGCGTCCGCCATCATGCGGGTATTGTTGGACATGGTGTCGTAGAAAATGGTGATCCGGTCTTCCTGGTAATCCGCCGCCCATTTCAGGTACATCTCAACGATTTGCGTTGGGTTGTCGCGCCATACCACGCCGTGAGAAGTGGCAATCATATCGACCGGCAGGTTGAAGCCGAGGATCTCAGTGATTTTCGGTGTAACCAGACGGCTGAACGGCGTCAGGATATTGGCGTAGTAACGCTGGCACTGTTCGAACAGTTCGGTCTGGTCAACTTCGTCGTTAAACAGACGTTCGTCGCAGTAGTGCTGACCGAAGGCGTCGTTACTGAACAGCACCGCGTCGCCGGTCATGTAGGTCATCATGCTGTCAGGCCAGTGCAGCATCGGCGTTTCAACGAAGATCAGCTGTTTGCCGTTACCAATGTCCAGTGAATCACCGGTTTTCACCACGTTGAAATTCCACTCCGGGTGATGGTGGTGCCCGTTGATGGAGTCAATGGCGTTGGCTGTGCAGTAAATCGGCGTATCCGGGATGCAGGACATTAGCTCGGTCAGCGCCCCGGCATGGTCTTCTTCCGCGTGGTTAATGATGATGTAGTCGATATCCGCGAGGTCAATTTCACTGCGCAGGTTCTGCACGAATTCACGGCTAAATTTGTGGTCTACTGTATCGATCAGGACATTTTTTTCTTCACGGATGAGATAGCTGTTGTAGCTGCTACCGCGCAGCGTTTTGTATTCAGTCCCGTGGAAATCACGAACTTCCCAGTCACGTTGGCCAACCCAATGAATGTTATTTTTAACCAGAATAGACATAGCAACCTCAGTAATTAATTCAGCGTTTTTCTAAAAAAGATGTTTTGCTTATTGCAGGTTGTGTGCCAACTTTTTATTTTATTGATTTTAAAGGTTTTATTGTTTGATGCTTATTAGGTGGTAGTCAAAATGACTATTCATTTTATTGTCAATATGACAATATGAATTGTCAAAATGACAATGAGGTAGTCATGAGCTTTTCCGTAGACGTGCTGGCGGGCATCGCCATTGAATTACAAAGCGGTATTGGACATCAGGACCGTTTTCAACGCCTGATAACCACCTTACGCCAGGTGCTGGAGTGCGACGCGTCGGCATTGCTGCGCTATGAGTCCCGACAGTTTATTCCGCTGGCGATCGATGGGCTGGCGCAGGATGTTCTCGGCAGACGCTTTACCCTGGAGGGGCATCCGCGTCTGGAGGCGATTGCCCGTGCCGGGGACGTGGTTCGTTTCCCTGCCGACAGCGATTTGCCAGACCCTTACGATGGGCTGATTCCGGGGCAGGAAAGCCTGAAGGTACACGCCTGCATTGGCTTACCGCTGTTCGCCGGTCAAAATCTGATTGGCGCGTTAACCCTGGATGGCATGGAGCCCGATCAGTTCGATGTTTTCAGCGATGAAGAGCTTAGACTGATTGCCGCGCTGGCGGCGGGCGCGCTGAGCAATGCGCTGCTGATTGAACAACTGGAAAGCCAGAATATGCTGCCAGGCTCATCAACGGCTTTCGAGCAGGTGACTGAAACGCAGATGATTGGTCTGTCGCCCAATATGATGCAGCTGAAAAAAGAGATTGAGATTGTGGCAGGGTCCGATCTCAACGTACTGATTAGCGGCGAAACGGGGACCGGGAAGGAGCTGGTGGCTAAAGCTATCCATGAAGGTTCGCCGCGCGCGGTAAACCCGCTGGTGTATCTGAACTGCGCGGCGTTGCCGGAAACCGTAGCCGAAAGTGAGCTGTTTGGGCACGTAAAAGGCGCGTTTACCGGGGCTATCAGCAATCGTAGCGGTAAGTTTGAAATGGCCGACAATGGGACGCTGTTTCTTGATGAGATTGGCGAACTCTCGTTAGCACTACAGGCTAAGCTGCTGCGCGTATTGCAGTACGGTGATATTCAGCGTGTGGGTGACGATCGCAGTCTGCGCGTGGATGTGCGGGTGCTGGCGGCGACGAACCGTGACTTACGCGAAGAGGTGCTGGCCGGGAATTTCCGTGCGGATCTGTTCCACCGTCTGAGCGTCTTTCCCCTTTCCGTACCGCCTCTTCGCGAACGCGGCGAAGATGTGGTGCTGCTGGCCGGCTATTTTTGCGAGCAATGTCGGCTGCGGCTGGGGCTTTCCCGCGTAGTGTTAAGCCCCGGCGCGCGTAGCCATCTGCTGAATTATGGCTGGCCTGGAAACGTGCGCGAGCTGGAACATGCCATTCACCGGGCGGTGGTTCTGGCAAGGGCGACCAGGGCAGGGGATGAAGTGGTACTGGAGGCGCAGCATTTTGCCCTGCTGGATGAAGGTCCGGCTCCGCAGGCGGCAGAAGTTGTTGCGGAGATCCCACAGCATCACAGCCTGCGTGAGGCAACAGAGTCTTTCCAGCGGGAAATGATCCGTCGGGCACTGGCGCAAAATAACCATAGTTGGGCGGCAAGTGCGCGAGCGCTGGAAACAGACGTCGCCAACCTGCACCGGCTGGCGAAACGTCTGGGGCTGAAGGATTAGATAATACCGGCCTGATAGAAATCCTGCAGGTTGATAGCACCGGTGAGTTTACCGTTTTCATCTACCACCGGTGCGGCAGTGATTTTGCGCTTCATCAGGATCTCTTTGGCATCAATCGCGCGGCTCTGCGCCTGCAGCGTAATGCCATTATGGGTCATTGCTTCGCTAACCTGAGTGGTGAGCGCTCCGCCGCC
Organism: Citrobacter sp. Ce104; assembly: GCF_030334595.1. NCBI lineage: Bacteria > Pseudomonadati > Pseudomonadota > Gammaproteobacteria > Enterobacterales > Enterobacteriaceae > Citrobacter > Citrobacter sp. Ce104. The sequence continues at coordinate 12,192 of NZ_JAOWDP010000066.1, read as the reverse complement.
AACCAGCCAGCGGCGCAGGTCGCCGTCGGTAAAGACCCCTTTCACCAGTGACGCGTCGTCGCAGACCGCCACCAGGCCAAGACCCGTGCGGCTGAGTTCCAGCATCGCGTCCATGACGCTGGTGGTAAGCGTCACCTGCGGAATGGCATCGTCACGGCGCATCAGATGATGCACTTTATTTAACAGACGAGCGCCCAGCGCACCTGCCGGATGCGAGCGGGCAAAATCTTCCTCGTTAAAGCCGCGCGCCTGCATTACGGCGATTGCCAGTGCGTCACCCATCATTAAAGTGTTCACGGTGCTGGACGTTGGTGCCAGACGCATCGGACAGGCTTCGCGCTCAACGGAAATATCCAGCACGGCTTTGGCGGCCAGACCCAGCGGTGAGGTCGGTTTTCCGGTCATTGCCAGCAGGGCGACGGATTTGTCTTCCAGGCGTGGGATGATGAGATCCAGCTCTTTTGCGCCGCCAGAGTAGGAGATAAATAGCATGACATCGCGGCTTTCAATCATCCCTAAGTCACCGTGCAGCGCTTCCGCCGGATGCACAAAAAAGGCGGGCGTGCCGGTACTGGCGAGGGTCGCTGCGATTTTTTTGCCAATATGGCCGGATTTTCCAATCCCGGAGACGATCACTTTGCCTTCGCAGTGGATGATAGTATTGGCGGCACGGACAAAATCATCGCCCAGCCGCTCAGGCAGTCGGCTGGCTTCCTGTAGTTCCAGCATTAACGTCTGGCGGCCCGCGTTCAGTAGTGCATCACTCATTGGTTTCTCCGGTTATGATTACTTCAATCCCTTTTGCTTCCAGCGCCTGACGAAACGCAGGGTCGATACCCGCATCGGTAATCAGCTTGTCGACGCTTTCCAGGCTGCACACAACATTGGGGCTTTTGCGCCCGAATTTTGACGAGTCAGCCATCAGAATCACTTCACGAGCAGCATTACACATCGCTTTACTGACGCTAAACACCTCATTAAAGGTGGTCACGCCGGCATTGAGGTCAATGCCGTCGGTTCCCATGAAGAGTTTATCAAAGCTGAACTGCTCAAAGGCGTTTTCTGCCAGCTGACCGTGAAATGACGCAGATTTTTTGCGAAAGGTCCCGCCGGGCATCAGGATGGTTTGCTCGTTGTCCAGCTCCGAAAGGGCGTTAACAATGTGCAGACTGTTGGTCATGACGGTGATGTTGCTAAAGCGTGTGAGCATCGGCACCATCTGCAATACGGTGCTACCCGCATCCAGAATAATAGAGTCGCCATCGTGTATAAAACGGACGGCGGCTTCGGCAATCTGCTCTTTTTTATGCGTATTGATTAGCGTTTTATGATCGATTGGCGGGTCGGATTCGTCTTTATTTAATACTACGCCGCCATAGGTACGAATGACGGTTCCGGCATTTTCCAGAATGACCAGGTCTTTGCGAATGGTCGTTCCGGTCGTGTCAAAGTAGTGGGCCAGTTCTTCAACCGAGCATTTTCCCTGCTTTTGCAGATGCTCCAGTATGGCAGCCTGACGCTGACGAGGTTTCATAGGCGTGATTACCCTGACTTAATAGGTTGCAAAATGATAATTTCGCAAGCTATTAGCATTCACAACGAAATTACCCATGTTTCAGTTTAAGCGCCAATGATAGTGCATTCTGCGCTAACGGATCATGGGGAAAGATCACATCAGGCTGTAAATCATCAAGATGTTTGCCCATTATTGTGGCAATTTTGCCGGGTCTGGCGAATACCGTAAGACCTTTCATAAACAACGTATCGGTAACCCGTTGCCGCTCATCCAGCGCGATGGCGACTACCACGCGTGGTTTAAACCGTCCGCCGGAACGACCGACGCCAACCCGACCCCGTTGGCAGAGTTTATCAAACGCCCGGTTAAAGCGGGATATTTGCCAGCCGCCAAGCGCCAGTTGCAAACACCAGGCGATAGCGGCGACGGTAATCAGTGCGGAAACCATATGTACTCCTTTGATTTTGCCGGATAAGCGCAGTCGCCATCCGGCAATTCAACATTAAAACATCACCTGACCGCCGGTGACGTTGATGGACTGCCCTGTGCAGTAAGAGGCTTTCGGGCTGGCGTAAAACAGCAGCATATTCAACACGTCCTGATAATCGCAGCCGCGCTTGAGCGGAACCTTATCAATGTAATACTGCTCAACTTCGTCTGGCTTAAGGCCAAGCTTGGTCGCATATTGCGGCAATAACGACTGAAACATCGGTGATTTCAGCAGATTACCGAGCATCAACGAATGCACGGTAATCCCGTATTCCGCCAGATCCAGCGCCAGCGACTGGGTTAGGCCCACGCCGCCAAATTTTGCCGCGCTATAACCTGAGTTGTGTTTACTGCCCACTTTCCCTGATTTGGAGTTGATCTGGATAATGCGCCCCTGAACGCCATCGCGGATCATCAGGCGTGAGAATTCACGTGCGCAGAGGAAGTAGCCAACCAGATTCACTTGCAGCGAGCGGTCGAAATCCCCAAGCTGAAAGTCGCTGATAAACGCGGCTTTAGCGATACCCGCGCTGTAAACCAGCAGATCGACGCGGCCAAATATTTCATCCACTCCGCGCGATAACGCCAGCACGCTCTGCTCGCTGGTGGCATCTGCGCCAAAACCGTAGGCGGTGCCTTCGCCAAACTCGGCGTTAATTTCCTGCGCGACGTTGGCGGCTTTATCGCTTTGAATATCCACTACCGCGACGCGGTATCCCTCTGTCGCAAGCCCACGGCAAAGGAATGCCCCCAGGGTCTGGCCTCCACCAATGACAACGGCAACCTGATTCATCTTTATCTCCTTCAATCTTAAGCAACAAACTTCAAAATACAGCCCGGCGCTATACCGTCTGGTACAGGACCCGCAACGTGTACGGTGCCAGGGAATTCCGCTTCACTCAGTCCGTCAAAACGCAGGGTGATATGGCCCAGTTCACGTAAGTTTTGTTCCGCCACGCTGCCAACGGCCGTGACCGGGTAGTGATGCTGACCCAGCACAAATTGGATCCCTGCTTGCAATGAGCCGCTTAGTTCTCCGTGGCAATGGATGAAGCAAAACTCCTCGATATCCGCAGGGGCACCTTCACGAAAGGTAATCAGCATCTGGTCGCAGAGCGCATCCGGGGCACTCTGTCCGATGCGGGTGATGGTGGTTTGATAAATCACGGTCATTTTTGAGTGCCTCTTATTGGTAAATAAAGCCGGAAACAAACCAGGCGATGAGAACGGTAGGCGCGCCGGTCAGAAAACGGCTCACCAGAACAGATGGCACGCCGACGCGGACCGTGTCCTGACGCGCTTCGGCCAGCGACAACCCGACAGGAATAAAATCGCATGCAGCCTGGGCGTTAATGGCGAACAGGGCAGGTAGCGCCAGATGTGGAGGGATGTTCCCCAAACCAATCTGTACGCCGATCAGAACGCCGATAACCTGGGCGATAACCGCGCCGGGGCCGAGAAAAGGTGACAGCAGCGGGAAAGAACAGATCAGCGCCAGAGTGACCAGTCCCAGCGGATGGCTGGCCAGTGGTGCGAGTCCATGGGCAATCCAGTCCCCCAGACCAGAAGCCATGATGATGCCGATCAGCGCCGAGACGAACGCCATAAATGGCAGAATGGTTTTCAGAACGGTATCGATAGTGTCGCGTCCGGCCTGAAACAGAACCGCAACTGCTGAACCCATTCCCATCCCAACTTTTGCCAGCAGACCGTCGCTTTGTTCCGTAATTTTCTTGCTGGCGTCGTACTCGCGACCAATCGTGCTGCTTGCAGGCGTTGTCGCAGCGGATGCTTCACCGACAATGGTAATATTTTCTTCTTTTACGCCAGAGACATAGATGTCTTCGATAATGTACTGGGCCAGTGGGCCTGATTTACCTGTAGCGTGAATATTCACCGTCGGTATACGACGTTTGGGATAGATCCCGCAGCGCAGCGTGCCGCCGCAGTCGATGATCGCCACGCCAATTTCGTTTTCCGGCGGCTCGCCTTCTTTGAAGCCATCAACGGCCTGCCAACCGGTCAGACTTGCTATCCTGTCGACTATTGCGGGGCGAGTCCCGGCGGTGATATAGACAATTTTCTTGCCCGGTTCGGCATCCAGTTCAAGCGGGCCGCCCCAGCCGCCGGTGCCTTTTTCAATACGAATACGCGTCATGATGTTGCTCCCGCCAGATGTACTTTCTGCTCAAGTTGAATGCCCATTTTTTTCTCAAAGATGGCGGTGGTGAAATCAGTCACCCAGCCGCGGAAGAAGTTGGTCACCAGACCGACCAGCAAATAGCTCACCGCTAGCGGGCCGAGCGGAAGACCCAGCGTGGTCAGTCCGCTGGCGATCCCCAGATAGACGAACAGTTCACCAGGGTTGATGTGTGGGAATAAGCCGTTCATGGAATGGCAACTGTATGAGGCGGCGGCGTAGTAGCTGGGCTTGTACTTTTCTGGCATAAAGCGGCCCAGGCTCAGCGTCATTGGGTTACAAAACACAAATGTGCCGATGCACGGCAGCAGCAGATAGCGGGACAGCGGGTTTCCGGCGCAGCGCTGGGCAAAACGTTCAATGCGCTGCTGACCGATAAAGTTAATTAGCGCATTCATGATGACCAGCAGACTGATCAGCAGGGGCAGAATACCGGTTACCATGCCGGTAAAGACCTCTCCGCCTTTCTGGAACAACCCGATAAACCACTCAGCACCGAGTGTGATGGTGTCGATCATTATTCTCTCCTGTAGGGTTTTTAGTTATCTTGCCAAACGGTAACTAATTTTAATCAGATCGAAAGATTTAAAAGTGTTATTTTGATCTCAAAATGAAAGATAAATATTTTAATTTGAAAGATTGTGCGTAAGGGATCGCAAATGTGTCGGTCGGGGGGGCAAGAGGGGGGAAATTCTGTGAAGGAGAGTGACAACTACTTCCTTGTATGGAGGAGGATGCTTTACCATACTTCTCCCAGGCTGAATTTGTTTAATGGATGTCTCATGTTCAAGCGTCGTTATGTAGCGTTACTTCCCCTTTTCGTATTGCTTGCTGCTTGTAGCAGCAAACCTAAACCTTCAGAGACTCAAACGACTACGGGTACGCCTTCCGGCGGTTTCCTGCTTGAGCCACAGCATAATGTCATGCAAACGGGCGGCGATTTTGCCAATAATCCGAACGCGCAGCAGTTCATCGAGAAAATGGTGAACAAGCACGGCTTTGACCGCCAGCAGTTGCAAGAGATCCTGTCGCAGGCCAAGCGTCTGGACTCGGTATTGCGATTGATGGACCGCCAGGCACCGACGACTCAACCGCCAGCCGGGCCTAACGGCGCATGGTTGCGGTATCGTAAACAGTTCATCACGCCGGATAACGTGCAAAACGGCGTGGCCTTCTGGAACCAATATGAAGATGCCCTTAACCGTGCCTGGCAGGTCTATGGGGTACCGCCGGAAATTATCGTTGGCATTATTGGCGTAGAGACTCGCTGGGGCCGCGTGATGGGTAAAACGCGGATTCTGGATGCGTTGGCGACGTTGTCGTTTAACTATCCTCGTCGTGCAGAATATTTCTCTGGTGAACTGGAAACCTTCCTGCTGATGGCGCGAGATGAAAGCGACGATCCGCTTGATTTGAAAGGTTCTTTCGCAGGGGCGATGGGCTATGGCCAGTTTATGCCATCTTCCTATAAACAATATGCCGTTGATTTTAATGGCGATGGCCACATTAACCTGTGGGATCCGGTTGATGCTATCGGTAGCGTGGCAAACTATTTCAAAGGTCACGGCTGGGTGAAAGGCGATACGGTTGCGGTTCCGGCCAATGGTCAGGCGCCTGGGCTAGCGAACGGCTTTAAAACCCAGTACAGCATATCTCAGCTTGCCGCCGCGGGCCTGACGCCGCAGCAGTCGTTGGGGAATCATCAGCAGGCCAGCCTGCTGCGCCTGGATATCGGTACTGGTTATCAGTACTGGTATGGACTGCCGAACTTCTACACCATCACCCGCTACAATCACAGTACCCACTACGCGATGGCCGTGTGGCAATTGGGTCAGGCAGTCGCACTGGCGCGCGTGCAGTAATCGTTCCACCGGCCTACCGGAAGATATCTCTTGTAGGCCGGATAAGATGCCCTGGTATCGCCATCCGGCAGGTCTTATTTATGCCACGGAGCAATTTTTGGAATCCCCCTCGTAAATCGTTCTCTCCATCCCCACATTGGTTATGAAAGTGCTATCTTGTCCGGCATATTTTTTTAACTGACAGAGGCTGAAATGACTGACAGTGAACTGATGCAGTTAAGCGAGAAGGTTGGCCTGGCGCTGAAGGCGCGCGGTGCAACCGTAACAACGGCGGAATCCTGCACCGGCGGCTGGGTAGCCAAAGTGATTACGGATATTGCCGGCAGCTCCGCCTGGTTTGAGCGTGGGTTTGTGACCTACAGCAATGAAGCCAAAGCGCAGATGATTGGCGTGCGCGAAGAGACGCTGGCCCAGCATGGCGCGGTGAGCGAGCCTGTCGTGGTGGAGATGGCGATTGGTGCGCTAAAAGCCGCCCGCGCGCATTTCGCTGTTTCGATAAGCGGTATTGCGGGGCCGGATGGTGGCAGTGAAGAAAAGCCCGTGGGGACGGTATGGTTCGCTTTTGCCAGCGTGAGTGGCGAGGGGATTACCCGCCGGGAATGCTTCAGCGGCGATCGCGACGCGGTACGTCGACAGGCGACCGCCTACGCGTTACAAACCCTGTGGCAACAATTTCTACAAAATACTTGATACTGTATGAGCATACAGTATAATTGCCTCAACAGAACATTATCTATCACGTTTCGCGGTTTAACCCGAAAGCGGCATGACAGGAGTAATTAATGGCTATCGACGAAAACAAACAGAAAGCGTTGGCGGCAGCGCTGGGTCAGATCGAAAAGCAATTCGGTAAAGGCTCCATCATGCGCCTGGGTGAAGACCGTTCCATGGATGTGGAAACCATCTCCACCGGTTCGCTTTCTCTGGATATCGCACTGGGCGCGGGCGGTCTGCCAATGGGCCGTATCGTCGAAATCTACGGGCCTGAATCCTCCGGTAAAACGACGCTGACCCTGCAGGTTATTGCCGCCGCACAGCGCGAAGGTAAAACTTGTGCGTTCATCGATGCGGAACATGCGCTGGATCCTGTCTATGCGCGCAAACTTGGCGTTGATATCGACAACCTGCTGTGTTCTCAGCCGGATACCGGTGAGCAAGCGCTGGAAATCTGTGATGCGCTGGCGCGCTCCGGCGCGGTTGACGTTATCGTTGTCGACTCTGTTGCCGCATTGACGCCGAAGGCAGAAATCGAAGGCGAGATTGGTGACTCTCACATGGGCCTTGCGGCACGTATGATGAGCCAGGCAATGCGTAAGCTGGCCGGTAACCTGAAGCAGTCCAACACGCTGCTGATTTTCATCAACCAGATCCGTATGAAGATTGGCGTGATGTTCGGTAACCCGGAAACCACCACCGGTGGTAACGCCCTTAAGTTCTATGCTTCTGTCCGCCTGGATATCCGTCGTATTGGCGCGGTGAAAGAAGGCGACAACGTGGTTGGTAGCGAAACCCGTGTTAAGGTCGTGAAAAACAAAATTGCAGCGCCGTTCAAACAGGCTGAATTCCAGATTCTTTACGGTGAAGGTATTAACTTCTACGGCGAACTGGTTGACCTGGGCGTGAAAGAGAAGCTGATTGAAAAAGCGGGTGCATGGTACAGCTACAACGGTGAGAAAATCGGTCAGGGTAAAGCGAATGCGACCAACTGGCTGAAAGAAAACCCGGCAACTGCGAAAGAAATTGAGACGAAGTTACGTGAGTTACTGCTCAACAACCAGGATTCAACGCCTGATTTCTCCGTTGATGACAGCGGTGAAGACGTAAAAGAAACGAACGAAGATTTCTGATAATCTGTTTTGAATCGCATGTTTTGAATCGCATATAGTAAAGGGCTGCATATCATGCAGCCCTTTTTCATTTCTGAAGGCTCACTATGACAGAAGCAACTTCTCGCCGTTCGGCTTATTCACGACTTCTTGACCGCGCCGTACGTATTCTGGCAATGCGCGATCACAGCGAGCAGGAGCTGCGGCGCAAGCTGGCCGCTCCAGTGATGGGGAAAAATGGACCGGAAGACATTGATGCTACGCCGGAGGATTACGACAAGGTCATCGCCTGGTGTATTGAAAGTCGTTATCTGGATGATGATCGCTTCGTTCAGCAGTTTATCGCCAGCCGTAGCCGTAAGGGCTATGGACCTGCGCGCGTGCGCCAGGAACTAAACCAAAAGGGGATCACGCGTGAGGCTATCGAACGAGCGATGCGCGAGTGCGAAATTGACTGGGCAGTTCTTGCGCGCGAGCAGGCCATTCGGAAATACGGAGAACCTTTACCTGTAGATTTTTCAGATAAGGTAAAGGTCCAGCGTTTTTTGCTCTATCGTGGCTATCTGATGGAAGATATTCAGGCAATATGGCGAAATTTTGACGATTGAGCGCATACGGGATTTTACTTCCCAGTAAAGAAAACTTATCTTATTCCCACTTTTCGATTGCCAGAGGCGCAGTTTACGTGCCGATGCTGGTAATGATATTTCGTTAGCTTGATTTCTTCAGGATAATTATGAGCAAGAGCACCGCTGAGATCCGTCAGGCGTTTCTCGATTTTTTCCATAGTAAAGGACATCAGGTAGTTGCCAGCAGCTCCCTGGTACCGAACAATGACCCTACTTTGTTGTTTACCAACGCCGGGATGAACCAGTTCAAGGATGTTTTCCTTGGCCTCGACAAGCGTAATTATTCCCGCGCAACCACCTCGCAGCGTTGCGTACGTGCGGGCGGTAAGCACAACGACCTGGAAAACGTCGGTTACACTGCACGTCACCACACTTTCTTCGAAATGCTGGGCAACTTCAGCTTCGGCGATTACTTCAAACACGACGCCATTCAATACGCGTGGGAACTGTTGACCGGTGAAAACTGGTTTGCCCTGCCAAAAGATCGTCTGTGGGTCACCGTCTATGAAACTGACGATGAAGCCTATGAAATCTGGGAGAAAGAAGTCGGTATTCCACGCGAACGTATCATCCGCATCGGTGATAACAAAGGCGCGGCTTATGCTTCCGACAACTTCTGGCAGATGGGTGATACCGGTCCTTGCGGCCCGTGCACCGAAATTTTCTACGACCATGGCGACCATATTTGGGGTGGCCCTCCGGGAAGCGCAGAAGAAGATGGCGATCGCTACATTGAGATCTGGAATATCGTCTTCATGCAGTTCAACCGTCAGGCTGACGGCACCATGGAACCGCTGCCGAAACCGTCCGTGGATACCGGTATGGGTCTGGAGCGTATTGCGGCAGTGCTGCAACACGTTAACTCCAACTATGAAATCGACCTGTTCCGCTCACTGATCGAATCCGTGGCAAAAGTTACTGGCGCGACCGATTTGAGCAACAAGTCGCTGCGCGTTATCGCCGACCATATCCGTTCCTGCGCATTCCTGATTGCCGATGGCGTTGTTCCGTCGAATGAAAACCGTGGTTATGTGCTGCGCCGTATCATTCGTCGCGCGGTACGTCATGGCAATATGCTGGGCGCGAAGGATACCTTCTTCTACAAGCTGGTTGGTCCGCTGGTGGAAGTCATGGGTTCAGCAGGTGAAGAACTGAAGCGTCAGCAGGCTATGGTTGAGCAGGTTCTGAAAACCGAAGAAGAGCAGTTTGCACGTACTCTGGAGCGTGGTCTGGCGCTGCTGGATGAAGAACTGGCAAAACTGTCCGGCGATACGCTGGATGGCGAAACCGCATTCCGTCTGTATGACACCTACGGTTTCCCGGTTGACCTGACGGCAGACGTTTGCCGTGAGCGCAACATTAAGGTTGATGAAGCCGGTTTTGAAGCTGCAATGGAAGAACAGCGCCGTCGTGCGCGTGAAGCCAGCGGCTTCGGCGCAGACTACAATGCGATGATTCGCGTTGATGGCGCCTCTGAATTTAAAGGCTACGAACACCTGGAACTGAACGGCAAAGTGACCGCGCTGTTTGTTGATGGTAAAGCAGTAGACGCAATTAACGCAGGTCAGGACGCAGTTGTCGTTCTGGATCAGACGCCATTCTATGCGGAATCTGGCGGTCAGGTTGGCGACAAGGGTGAACTGAAAGGCGCGGGCTTTAGCTTTGCGGTCAGCGACACACAGAAATATGGCCAGGCCATTGGTCACATCGGCAAGCTGTCTACGGGTTCTCTGAAAATTGGCGATGCAGTACAGGCCGATGTTGATGATGCACGTCGTGCGCGTATTCGCCTGAACCACTCCGCAACGCACCTGATGCACGCGGCGCTGCGCCAGGTACTCGGTACGCATGTAGCGCAGAAAGGCTCGTTGGTTAACGATAAAGTGCTGCGCTTCGACTTCTCTCATACCGAAGCTATGAAGCCTGATGAAATCCGTGCCGTTGAAGATCTGGTGAATGCGCAAATTCGTCGCAACCTGCCGATTGAAACGAACATCATGGATCTCGAAGCGGCGAAAGCCAAAGGCGCAATGGCGCTGTTTGGCGAGAAATATGACGATCACGTGCGTGTTCTGAGCATGGGGGATTTCTCTACCGAACTGTGTGGCGGTACTCACGCCAGCCGTACGGGTGATATCGGTCTGTTCCGCATAGTGTCCGAGTCAGGCACCGCGGCGGGCGTTCGTCGTATCGAAGCCGTAACCGGTGAAGGCGCTATCCAAACCGTGCATGCTGAGAGCGATCGCTTAAGCGATATTGCGCAGCTGCTGAAAGGCGATAGCCAGAATATCGGTGACAAAGTTCGTTCCGTACTGGAGCGTACGCGTCAACTTGAAAAAGAATTGCAGCAATTGAAGGAACAGGCTGCGGCACAGGAGAGTGCAAATCTTTCCAGCAAAGCAGTTGATATCAACGGCGTGAAGCTGCTGGTCAGCGAACTCGCGGACGTTGAGCCGAAAATGTTGCGTACCATGGTTGATGATCTGAAAAATCAACTGGGGTCTACCGTTATCGTTCTGGCAACGGTAGTGGAAGGTAAGGTTTCTCTGATTGCGGGTGTGTCTAAGGACGTGACAGATCGCGTGAAAGCAGGGGAACTGGTTGGCATGGTCGCTCAGCAGGTAGGCGGTAAGGGTGGCGGTCGTCCGGACATGGCGCAAGCCGGTGGTACGGATGCAGCGGCTCTGCCTGCAGCGTTAGCCAGTGTGAAAGGCTGGGTCAGCGCAAAACTGTAATAATTATAAGCGTAAGCCGACGCTGCGGACTTCAGTCCGCAGCGGTTGGATCAACGCTATCGACAACGATAAAGTCAGGTTGAAGTTGTGTATATCGGCTAAACTTAGGTTTAACAGAATGTGATGCCGTGACTGCTTACACTTAGGTGTTTGTCATCGCTTACTTTTTGGCGTTATATGATGGATAATGCCGGGATACAGAGAGACCCGACTCTTTTAATCTTTCAAGGAGCAAAGAATGCTGATTCTGACTCGTCGAGTTGGTGAGACCCTCATGATAGGCGATGAGGTCACCGTGACAGTTTTAGGGGTGAAGGGCAACCAGGTGCGCATTGGCGTAAACGCCCCGAAAGAAGTTTCTGTCCATCGTGAAGAGATCTACCAGCGTATCCAGGCTGAAAAATCCCAGCAGTCCAGTTACTAAGGTTTTCGCGTCTCACCTTTCTGGTGAGGCGCAACCTGATTGAATAGTCCTTTTTCTTCTCTTTTCTATTTTGTCTTCCCCATTTTTTCGATTCCACTGCGCGTATTGCCTTTTCCTGCGACGTTTCCGTTTGTTCACTGCTTCAGGAAATTGCCAATTTATCTGTTGATAAAACACTCTTTTTGCCGTTTTTGCAGACTAATTGCGCGTGAAATGTGCAAACGATAAAAGCTCTGGAAAAATTGTTTGACTTATAAGTCCCAGAAAGTAATATGTGCGCCACGCAGCGACGATGAGCAGAAACAAGTTCTTCGAAGCACTCGCAAGAGGCGTGTTGGTGAGGTGGCCGAGAGGCTGAAGGCGCTCCCCTGCTAAGGGAGTATGCGGTCAAAAGCTGCATCCGGGGTTCGAATCCCCGCCTCACCGCCATTTGCATCCGTAGCTCAGCTGGATAGAGTACTCGGCTACGAACCGAGCGGTCGGAGGTTCGAATCCTCCCGGATGCACCATC
>NZ_JAOWDP010000065.1:0-281418 GCF_030334595.1 Citrobacter sp. Ce104 | reverse complement strand
AAATAACCAGACTGACATATGCCAGTCTGGCTGAACTTGCCCGGCAGAATCAGCTTAGAAGTTCCATTTCACACCGACCATCGCAGCGCTGTCGTTATAGCCTTTGTCGCCAGCCTGGACCCCGATGTTGCCCCACAGATTAAGACGCGGACTCACCTGTCCTTCCACACCCACTTTTACTTCGGCGATATTTTTCGCCCCGTCCTGACGAACATTCACGCCGTCCATGGTCGTACTGAAATCTCGTGAATTGTGCAGCCAGTTCAGTTCGGCAAACGGCTGGAATTCACGCTCTTTACCGTTATCCATCTGATGATGGCTCTTAATCCAGGTTTTCAGGCCCAGCCGGGTCTGTACATTGCCGTTACCGTTGCTGGTGATACGGGTGCCGTTGCTTTCCTGATGATCGTCCGCCTTCACGCCCATCCAGACCGCCTGCGCCTGAGGCTGGATGTACCATTCATTCAGCGTGCCATGACTGCCGGCAAATTCGCCCATTTTCTGGGCATATCCCATTTCCAGCGAGGCGGTCACCCCTTTCGATTTATATGACTCGCCCTGCAGATCATCGCCTTTAACATTGTTATCAAACCAGCTGTACTGAGCCCAGCTGTCCAGCCAGGCGCCGTTATGCGACGCATCATTGGCATACCATGTGGCATACACGCCGGTACTGTAGCCATTGACTGAACCCCGGGAACGATAACCCGTGCGTGATGACCGGGTGTTACTGTGGTCGTTCCCGTAGCCCGCCATCACGCCCAGGTGCCAGCGGTCAAGTCCGTTCTGGCTCCATTGCGCAATGTCGCCTCCCAGCTGCAATACATAACGGTTGCTCTGGGTTTTCAGCTGGCCGCTGCCGTCACGCCAGTTGTTGTGCCCGCCAACGTGGCGCATCCACATACTGGTGACTTTCTGCTCGCCGGTCAGGGCATCGGTATACTGCGTTTCGCCCAGGCGATCGTACAAACGGGTGACGAACATGTTGTTGGCTGCCGCCAGGTTAGCCGTGTAGCTGCCGCCTTCCGGGCGCAGATCTTTATCGGGATCCGGATCCGGATTTGGTTCGGGATCCGGATTGGTTTTGCCGCTGGTCAGATACCAGTTGCCGCTGTTCTCATCCTGACCGCGCCCAAGGCTGTAGTCATATGCCCCTGCCACAATACGGCCAGCCTGGGTGAACTCACCGTCCGATGCGCCATCAACATGAATAACTTCGATCCCATCAATCGTGGCGGCCCCTTTCCCACCGGCGTTGGTGACGCTGACGGAGGTGGTGCCACTGGTATCGCCTTTCACCACCAGCTTATCCGTAACGGAATTGTCATCCCCCAGCGCGGTATTCAGGGAAAGATGCCCACCATTCCCCGTATAATTGCCATTGACCACCAGCTGGTTACCGGCCTGCTGACCATTCACACCGGTTGCGAGGGTACCGCTGTTAACCAGGTCGCCCCCCACCGTGAACAGGAGGTTGTCGCCGGTCCCGGTTCCCACCTGCAGCACACCGGCGTTATTCACATGACCTGCAACGCCCCCCGTGCCCGAGAGCATCCCCGCAGCCGCAATGTTGACTTCGCTACTGGCCAGCGTGACCGGAGATGTGCCGTCCCCCAGTACCAGGCCGCCCTGCTCAATCTCCGTTTTGCCCGTCCAGGCGGCGTTATCGCCGACGGTAATGGAGCCGGCTCCCAGCTTGGTCACGTCCCCGCTACCATAAACATCGTTATTAAGCTGCCAGTCGGTATTACTGTTCAGCACCAGTGAACCGCTGTTGCTCACCTCTGCGCTGCCCAGATTTTCTGCAGTAAACACGGTGAGCCGGGAATCCGCATCCACAGCAAATTGCCCCGTAAAGGCGCTGTTGTTGCCCACCAGCGCGACATCGCTTTCGCTGAGTTCAACCCGTCCGGCATCGCTGATGCTGTTGTAAAGCGCGCCTGCGGCCTTGCTCATCGTCAGCGTTCCCGCCGCCACAATATCGCCGGTGCCAAGGCCCAGCGTGGTGTTCATCAGCACGCGCGCGCCTTCTGCAATGGTCGTTTTTGCCGTCAGCGTGCTGTTTTCACCGGTGATGGTCAGCGTGTCGCCATTGATGTTCAGCGCGCCGCTTCCGGTCAATATCCCGTCGGCTGTTCCGCCCTGCGCCAGGGTCAGGCTACCGCCATTGATGTTCAGCAGTGAGTCAGCCGCCGCCGTCAGCTTACCGACAGTCTGGCTATAACCGTTCATGTCAAAACCGGTATCAGCGGCCAGACGCAGTTCGCTGGTCTGTCCCAGAACATTATCGTTTTTCATCAGCAGGTTGCCGCTGCGTACATCGGTAACACCGGTGTAATCGTTATCCATATTCGACAGCGATACCGTCTGGCCTCTGGCGCTGTCAAACGCCAGATCGCCAGTGCCTGTCACGCGGGCGCTGAGATCTGCGGCATTACCGGTATTCCCTTCGGCATTGAGGGTTAGGGCATTATTCCCTTGCGCAAGTAATTCGAGTTGGGTCAGACCATAATTGATGTAAAGTCCATCGCCATTTTCACCACTTGTCAGACGATAATCGTAAACACCATTTGCCACGGTCTCACCATTCTGAGTAATGTGAGATGTCTGGGCATTAGAAACCACATTACCATTCTGATCGACCAGGCTAAGATTCCCCGCACTACCTGTAACCGTGCCGTAGCTATCAGCCAATTTAACCAGGACGTCACCTTCATCCTGCTGGAGCAAAGGTAAAGTTGTGTCAGGATGCTGCGGCGTGTTCTCAAAATCGCCACCAGTACTAATTTGAATTTGCCCGCTACCGGTTAAATTCAGATCGTTTTCCGTCTGAATGAAACGATCGCTAAGCGTATCGCCAGGAGAAACAGCACCAAAAATTAATGTCCCGCCATTAAAGGCCAGACCACCAATGTTTTGTGTTCCAGTTCCAACCGATGTAGCGTTGCCAGTACCCACGGTAAGCGTGGCATTCGTTAACGCAGACGTATTGTCTGCCTCTAATGCGAACAGATTATTATTGAGAATCACATTCCCTGCGAATTCAGAACCCGTGGTATTGCTAAAGTTAAACGCATTACCATTATTATCAGCAACAAGATATCCGGCTCCGGTTAACTTATTATCAAAGCTGAACCCATTGTTTGTTGTCGCGAGCAAGCGTCCGCCACTGCTGATATTTACATCACCGGTACCGAAATTATTCTGCGTAGAGGACACCGCGGTATCCGTTGAAGCAGTGCCCGTTACGTTCCAGTTACCCGCATAGTTTTGGTTAGTACCGGTTATCTGGGCATTACCAGATACGGTTGAATTACCGCTACCTGATAATATGTTATTGAATGCACTGCCATCAGCATAAGCAATATCCAGTCCGGTATTAGTGTTTGGAGCCGTATTAACAGATACCACACCACTTCCCAGTGCTTTACTATCCGCAATGGAAAGTAAACCACCGCTAATTACCGTCCCACCAGTGTAATTTGACACAGCAGCCAGAGTAGTATGTCCTGATTGTTGCTCCACCGCGCCATCGCCATTAATCGCAATATTGAATAAATAGCCTTCAGTACCAGGTTGAGCCTGATTGATGTTATTGAAAATAACCGTATTCTGGCCATCGCCACTCATTGCTATGCTCTTGGCAGCAATAGAGGTAGGGGCACCATACTTAGCATCACCAATATAAAGCTGGGTAGCGCCGCCGGATACACTGTTTAATGTGATATCATTCTCAGCAGTCACTTTTGAAGCGTGCCCCAGGATCACTTTTGTCACGTTGTCAGCGACTTCTGACGATATATTGAAATCACCATTCGTCGTTATGCCCGTTCCTGTTGCATTCAATATCTGAAGACCCGTACCCCCTACGTTTTTACCAACAACATTTATATCTCCACCAACATTTACCACCGTTGAATAAATGCCTGCAGCAGTACTAACAGCATCAATGTTATTGATTTCAACGTTATTACTGAAAGTAAGATCGCCACCAACGTTGATACCATTCGAAGTTGAATTGTTAGTCGCTAAAAAACTACCGTTCGTAGTATCAAGAGACAGATCGCCGCCCACGTTAAGCTGGGAATTGCCCACCATCATGAACGTGCCGCCACTGGTGTTTTTTACGGTCATGTCACCCGTAACATTAATTTCGGCACCCTGCTCTGAAGAACTGGGATTTGCCAGCCATATGCTATTATGATCTGCAGTAAGACTAATGCTTTCTGCAGTTAACCTAGCCATTGCATTCGCTGATCCAAACATCCAGATAGTCGCATCTGTCGCGCCAGTATTCGTTTTAATATCACCTGCAGAGATAACACCGGCAGTCCCCCCGGATTGCTCCGATGTCAACCCTCCTAATTGGGAACCACCAATTTGCAGCATACTATTATTTCCCATTAATAGTGCACCGCTATTTTCCGCTGTTAAACTGCCGCCATTGATCCATATAGATGTATTTTCATTGGCAGGTGGCGCCATATTTATTGTTGGATTGCCACCTGTAATAATAACATCCGCACCGTTATTTACCTGCACAGTAGAGGTTGTGTTCCATTGCAAACCATCATTTATACTATCTGATGAATTGAATTCAGTATATCCATTGATTTCTAGCGCATTAACGTTCCCTGATAGTATTAATGTAACAACCGTGCTAACAGCTTTAAGATTAAACAGCAAACTGGTGGATTTCGGGGAGAACTGGGTAGTGCTTTTACTTTTCGTTTTACCTTTACCAAACTCCGAAACCACAACCCATAAATTTTGAGCCGAATTCCATATAACACGATAAATCTTGTTCATAATCACCTTCCGAATAAGACCACGAAGCCTTTGTGTTTTGGCTAATTATCATGGCGGTACAGCAATGAATATAACGACACTCAACAGGCATCCTCTCTTTTCTGGTCTTTTCCGCAGAAACATTGAGCAACCTGTACGGGGCGGATACTATTCCCTGCTCACAAAAACATCCATTTATATCGATAATTTGACGTATTATAGATACTTTATCTTACTTATATGACAGAAACAGTCATTAACACCATTTCAGTTTAATGCAAAGACAACGCAGTGTTAATGATTTGTATAGATAAATTCCATATAGCTGTTACCACGCTAACTCCACAGCATGAATTTACGAACAAAAAAGTGCAGTTCGTTAGAATTACGTAAATTATATTTTCGCGCAATAGCGATTGTTATCGCCTGGAAAAACTTAACGTCAATTCTTGCTAATTTAGCAGCTTCGCTGACGCTATTTGCAGCCAGTAATAAATGAATAACATATATCTCTCGTCGGGTTAATGTCATAAGTTGTCTGATGCTTAGTATTTTATCGATTACCTTACGGGAGTGATTTTTTTGTCCCCTGAAGATACATAAACGCCACTTGTAGAAATCATCTGTCATTTCCAAATCAACTAGTGTTCCAAGTAACCGGGAGAGCCATAATCCCCGTGAGATAGTGATTATTCTAGTATCTGCACAGACTGATTCAATTGCACGATAAAGCGCATCCAGTGTAGGAAATGAATCTACATCGCAGAAACACAATATTTTCTCTGTAAAACTCGCTTGCATCAAAGCGTCTATAGAACAACGAAGGTAAGTATCCTGAGTAAAAACAATATATTTTTCTTGCAGCAAACCAATAACTCCTGTCGTTTTCTAATTCCTGAATTTCCGTTCAGAAATCGATACTGTAGATGAGAAATCTTGTAATGTATTTACTTTTAAAATGACACCTTCATTATAATCGGCATGCACAATGTCAGTTATTTATACTAATAAAAAATTAATTTATAGATGTTTTGGCCATAAAGATATCTGGCAGCACAGTCTGTAAAATATAAAATACAAAAAATCCACCATCGTTTCAGTAGATCATACTGTGTTGTTAAGATCAGATCCTGACCGAACTATTGGGAAAATAGTAAATATTGCTTCAAAGGAAGAGATATTTGCTATATCGAAGACAGGAATGAAAAATAGATAACGGGAGGGTTGATAAGAAAGTTCACTGGGTCTACGAGGATACTGATATCGGGTTAAGCCGAGAATGAAACTGCCGGCAATCTATACTTAAGCTGCAAACATGAGCACATAAGCCGGGCAATTCAGAATATGTTTCAAGAAGTTGATATACAACGAACGTCTGAGTAAAAACCTCTATTAATCAGCTCGTTGTATTGGATATCCAGCAACAAACAATTATGATTAGACTATTTCTAACCAGTGTGGTTAAGCTTGTTGAAGGCCATTCAAATCGTTAAGCATCCGCTTGAGACATTTGATTTTATTCTTATCGCGAACTGACTGTGAAAGCTTACTGAGTTGAAAAAACGTTTTGTCACCAAACCCGTCAATGACTTTGAAGCGATACTCCTGACGCTCGCTGTCCCAGGCGTAAACAATGTTTTTACAATGCAGAGAGTTAATAATGACTCTGGTGCTGACAAACCATGCTAAAAAAGCATTCAGCTTCTGTAATTTACTGTCATCGAGTTCTTTTTTCACGGCGAGCTGATAAAGAGTTTGCGCAATATTGCCATGTTCATCGCACTCCTTCACAGTGATCTGCCCTACTCCTTTGTTTGTTTCAACAAGACCTTCAATCTTTTGCATATAAAGCGAGTCAGTTTGATGGTTAGGCTTGCACTCTTTGAGATCGCGGAAGACTTCACGTAATTTGCTTTTATAGTTAGCTATATCTGAAATAACGATTTTGATCAGCAGCTTGCTATCCTGAGGATGCTGAAAGACGTATCGGTCGTTACCTCTTGCCAGCAAGTCTTCATCTGTCAATACAAGCTCTTGTTTCATAATAGTTTTTGACTCTTACCCTAAGGAAAATGAATTCGCCTCAACTAACCTGCGTCAGTGAGTTCTACCAGTTAAAACTATTATGTATCCATGTATTTCAATGGTAGTTAAACGAGATGTGTATTCACCCAGTTCATTTTTCTAATTGCCGCTATCACATCTTCATTACGCCGAATCCATTTGCTATCTGATGGTACTGCACACGAACTGAAGTAAATGAATCTTCTGGTAACCAGGGAGACGGGTAAATCTGTATTGAACTCCCCGGCAAATAATATAGATAAAAAAAAGCGCGTCTGTCGACGCGCTCTTTACTTTTAGCTTGCTGCCAGTTATTTCAGGTATTCACCGCTGCGCAGCGCTTCAATACGTTTATCCAACGGAGGGTGAGTCATAAACAGCTCACTCAGTGATTTGGATTTACCGTTGATGCAGAACGCCATCATGCTGGTCGCTTCCTGCGGCTCATAGCTGGTTTTCAGACGCTGCAGCGCGGCGATCATTTTCTCACGCCCCACCAGTTTTGCTGAACCGGCATCCGCATGGAATTCACGGTGACGTGAGAACCACATGGTAATAATGCTCGCCAGAATACCAAATACCAGCTCCAGCACCGTCGCCACTGCAAAGTAAATCAACGGGTTGCCGTTACTGCTCTCACCTTCATCGCGGTTTCCACCCATAAAGCCAGCGGCAATTTGCGCCAGAATACGTGAGATAAAGATAACGAAGGTGTTCACCACCCCTTGAATGAGCGTCATGGTAACCATATCGCCATTGGCAATGTGGCTGATCTCGTGCGCGATGACGGCTTCAGCTTCATCCGGGCTCATGTTTTGCAACAGGCCTGTACTCACAGCCACCAGCGAAGCATCCCGGCGCGCACCGGTAGCAAACGCGTTAATATCTGGCGCATGGTAGATTGCGACCTGTGGCATGGCGATCCCGGCCTGACGAGCCTGATTCGCTACCGTATTCATCAGCCAGCGTTCCCTTTCATTGCGGGGCTGTTCGATTACTTCCCCACCAACGGACTTTAACGCCATCCACTTGGACATCAGCAGCGAAATGAAGGAACCACCAAAACCAAACAGCAGTGCCATGATCAACAAGCCTTGAACGCTGCTTGACTGAATCCCTGTCAGGCTCAATACCAGCCCGAAAACGACCATCACAGCCAGGTTCGTCAGCAGGAAGAGCGCGATTCGCATCATAATTTTCTTTTAACCTCAATTTAACAAAACGCACTATGCGATTACCCATATCGTATGGGTCTTATGGCTATTTTCAAGCATCCATAGGTGCTAAGTCACCAGAAAGACACAACTTTACATTTTATCGTATCAGACTGACGTCTTCATGCGTTTGTTAAAAAAACAGGCACAATTTCTTGTGCCTGTTTAAGGTTATTTACCGGTTGCGGGCTGTTCCGCTGGCTTTTCTTTTTCAAGATGCGCCAGGTCGAGCGCAATTTTTACCGTTTCATCCAGGTACGGATCGGGTTCCTGGTAATCCTTCGGCAGATCGTCCAGTTTCTTCAGCAGCGGTTTGCCTTCGCGCTTAAACCGATCGTTGATACGCGCCAGACGCATTGCGTCATCTTCGTTATTCTCTTTCTCACGCTGAGCGTAATTGAGAGATGCGATGTTGCGTTTATCCTTCAGCGCATTGAAACGCGCAATGTCCTTCATGATGTACTGGAACTCAGGATCGTTGGCAATACGCGCATTGTGCTCTTTCAGCAATTCAGGCCCAAACGGCGTCAGGTTATCTGATTTGGTGTAGGTCGCAGCATCAATGCTATCCCACGGCAGCGCGTTGTCTTCAAACTTCTCACCGGTTTCAGTTTCTTCATTGCCTGTCGGCATGATGATGTCCGGCGTAACGCCTTTACGCTGCGTACTGCCACCGTTTACACGGTAGAATTTCTGGATCGTATACTGAACAGAACCGAGCGCCGGCCATTCCGGACGCAGCATCTGATCGTAAATACGGTTCAGGGAGCGATACTGCTGTACGGTGCCTTTCCCGAAGGTTGGTTCACCAACGATTAGCGCACGACCATAATCCTGCATTGCCGCGGCAAAAATCTCTGATGCCGAAGCACTGAAGCGATCGACTAACACCACCAGCGGGCCTTTGTAGTACACAACGCCGTCGGTATCGCTGTCTTCACGCACTTTACCGTTATTGTCACGAACCTGAACCACCGGGCCAGAAGGAATGAACAGACCGGAAAGTGAAACGGCTTCGGTTAGCGCGCCACCGCCGTTGGTGCGCAGATCGATAATGATGCTGCTGACGTTCTGTTTTTCCAGCTTCTGCAACTGAACTTTGACATCATCCGTCAGGCCAACATAGAAGCCAGGGATATCCAGTACGCCAACTTTTTCTTTGCCAACGGTTTTCACGGACATTTTCACGGCGCGGTCTTCGAGGCGAATACGTTCACGCGTTAACGTTACGGTGCGCGTCTTGGTACCTTTACCAGCGGGCAGGATTTCAAGGCGAACTTTGCTGCCCTTAGGTCCTTTGATCAGCGCCACGACGTCATCAAGACGCCAGCCAATCACGTCAACCATACCTTTTCCGGTCTGGCCCACGCCGACAATACGGTCGCCAACGCTTATCGCTTTGCTCTTGGCTGCCGGGCCACCCGCTACCATGGAGTTAATGACGGTATAGTCATCATCCATTTGCAAAACCGCGCCAATACCTTCCAGAGACAGGCTCATTTCAGTATTGAACTGTTCGGTATTGCGTGGAGACAGATAGTTAGTATGCGGGTCGATTTCACGGGCGAAAGCCGTCATCGCCAGAGAGAACACATCTTCGCTATTGGTCTGCGCCAGACGGCGAATCGCAAACTTGTAGCGACGCGTCAGCGTTTCACGAATTTCCGCATCGGTTTTACCGGTCAGCTTCAGGCTGAGTTCGTCAAATTTAACCTTGCCGTCCCACAGCGCGTTAAGCTCTGCTTCGCTTTTCGGCCATGGGGCTTTGCTCCGGTCGAGGTTAAAGGTGTCGGTACCGGTGAAATCCATTGGACGAGCCAGTACGCTTAATGCGTACTGATAACGCTCAAATCGACGTTTTTGCGCCAGATTATAGAGATCGTAAAAGACATCCAGTTTACCGGTACGCAGTTCATCGCCGAGGACCGTTTTCTTTTTTGCATACTGTTCGATATCGCTCGCCAGCAGCACGTTGTGGCTGTAGTCGAGCAGATTCAAATAGCGGTCAAAAATTTTTGCCGAAAACGCCTGATCCAGGTCGAACTGGCGATAGTGTGAACGCGTAAAACGCGATGTCACACGTTCGCTTACCGTCGCATGCTGGGTTTCTTCCTTTAATACGGGGATTTGATCGGCACGCGTGATATCTTCTACAGCAAGTGCCTGGCCCGCTAATGCAAGCAGACCAGCTAACGCAGTAAGCCTAAAAAAAGTGTTCATGCCAGGCCTGGCCTCCGTTTCAGAACACCAGGTGTTCTGCGCGTACAATCAAAGACATACCCGAATTCAGCTGTACACGGACGCCATCTTTGGTGATTTCTAATACGGTGGCATCCATCGCATTATTACCTGCTTTCACCTTCAGAGATTGCCCTACCGTCAGTACTGAAATATCAGATACCGGGGTATGCTGTTCTTCACGAGGAGCACGCGGTGCTTTTGCTGCTGGTTTTTCAGCGCGAGGTTTACGCTCAGCGCCTTCTTTACGACGCGGAGCAGGACGCGGCTTACGCTCACGACGCGGTGCGTCTTCTTTTTCACCGGCAGCAGCGGCCGCTTCGCGTTTTTTCGCCTGTTGCTCTGCACGTTGCGCCTGAACGCGGGCTTTAGCTTCTTCGAGCTGTTTGCGGGCATGTTCAACGTGCTGCTCATCCAGCTCACCACAAGGGTTGCCGTCAAGATCGACACGCGTTGCGCCCAATTTTACGCCATACAGATAGCGCCAGCTTGAAGTATAGAGACGTAAGGCAGAGCGGAGCTGCGTCTTGCTGAGGTTCATTTCGCCCTCAACACGCTCTACCAGATCCTGAAAAATGCCAATTTTCAGTGGGCGCGCTTCGCCTTCCGCACTAAAACACTGCGGGAAGCGTTCGGCCAGAAACGCGATGACTTCTTTACTGCTATTCAACTTAGGTTGATTTTCCATGAAATTTCCTGATTACAACGGACGTAGCCAACAAGCGCAGGCATGAACAGGCGACATTATAATGACGTCATCAGTAATTGCTACGTTATCCGTTGATTATCCTGCGACGCGCGCAAAGAATTTTTTGTAATCCGTCGTTGCAAGCACGGTTTCAAGCGCTGCCACCAGCGTTCGCAGCCCCTGTTCATCCTCTTCACTGAAGCGGCCAAACGCCGTGCTATCGATATCAAGCACGCCGATCATCTGATTTTCGACGGTGATTGGCAGAACGATTTCTGCATTGCTGGCGGCATCGCATGCGATGTGCCCGTCAAAAGCATGAACGTCCTCAATGCGCTGCACCTGGTTCTGCGCTACTGCGGTACCACACACCCCGCGCCCTACCGGGATCCGCACACAGGCGATTTTTCCCTGGAAGGGTCCAAGCACCAGCGTATCGTTTTCGAGTAGATAAAAACCGGCCCAGTTTACTTCTGCAAGACGCTCGTACAACAACGCGCTGGTATTCGCCAGCGTTGCCAGAAAACTGGTTTCACCTGCCATTAATGCCTGAAAATCACGGTTCAGATCCGTGTATAGCTCTATTTTGTTCATTATTTAATCACTTGGTTGTCTTACCTAAAACTGCAGCCTACTAAAATAAACATTAAATGCGTTAATGCTCAAGATCATTCCCGTCATGAGTTAAGATAACATTACTTCAACAATTTGATTCGCGATACATGGCCTTAACGACACCACGCATCACGCCGACTAAAAAAATAGCCATCAGGTCCATTGGTGATGCAATTCCTCGTGCGCATTACCATCGCTGCCCTGAATGTGACCTGATCTTTAGCTTGCCTAAAATGCGTTCGCACCAAAGTGCATTTTGCCCACGCTGTCAGGCAAAAATTCGTGACGGACGCGACTGGTCATTAACACGGCTGGCGGCAATGGCTTTCACCATGCTGCTGCTGATGCCCTTTGCCTGGGGAGAACCACTCCTGCACATCTATTTATTAGGTGTGCGCATTGACGCCAATGTGCTGCAAGGTATCTGGCAAATGACCCGACAAGGTGACCCACTCACCGCATCTTTCGTACTGTTTTGCGTTGCCGGGGCACCAATCATTCTGGTTACCTCAATCGCTTATCTATGGTTCGGCAATATTCTTGGCATGAACCTGCGCCCGGTGCTGCTGATGCTGGAAAGACTCAAAGAATGGGTGATGCTTGATATCTATCTGGTTGGTATTGGCGTCGCATCAATCAAAGTTCAGGACTATGCTTTTTTGCAACCTGGTGTGGGGCTGTTTGCTTTTATTGCGCTGGTGATCCTGAGCATTTTGACGCTGTCGCATCTTAACGTTGAGCAGCTTTGGGACCGTTTCTACCCGCAAAGACCGGCTCGTCGGCCCGATGAAAAGCTCCGCGTCTGCCTCGGCTGCCATTTTACAGGTTATCCGGACGCCCGCGGTCGCTGCCCTCGCTGCCATATCCCATTGCGCTGGCGCAGAAATCAAAGTATCCAAAAGTGTTGGGCTGCTCTGCTGGCCTCAGTAGTCCTGCTTTTGCCTGCTAATCTGCTGCCCATCTCGGTAATTTATGTCAACGGCGGCCGACAGGAAGATACGATCCTGTCAGGCATAATGTCACTGGCGAACAGCAACATCGGCGTGGCGGCGATCGTTTTTATCGCCAGTATTCTGGTGCCATTCACCAAAGTGATTGTGATGTTTACGTTGCTCATCAGCATCCATTTTAAATGTGAGCAAGGATTGCGTACCCGCATCAAACTGCTGCGTATAGTGACCTGGATTGGTCGCTGGTCGATGCTGGATCTGTTTGTTATCGCTTTAACCATGTCGCTGATTAATCGCGATCAGATACTTGCTTTTACTATGGGACCGGCTGCGTTTTATTTCGGCGCAGCGGTAATATTGACTATTCTTGCTGTGGAATGGCTGGACAGCCGCTTACTTTGGGATGCACATGAGTCAGGAAACGCCCGCTTCGCAGACTGAAGCGCAGATTAAAACTAAACGCCGTATTTCTCCGTTCTGGCTGCTGCCGTTCATCGCGCTGATGATTGCAGGATGGCTTATCTGGGGAAGCTATGAAGATCGCGGTAATACCGTAACCATTGACTTTATGTCTGCGGACGGCATTGTTCCGGGCCGTACTCCCGTTCGTTATCAGGGCGTTGAAGTGGGCACGGTGCAGGATATCAACCTCAGTAAAGATCTGCGCAAAATTGAAGTCCGCGTCAGCATCAAATCGACCATGAAAGATGCTCTGCGCAAAGATACCCAGTTCTGGCTGGTCACGCCGAAAGCGTCACTGGCCGGGGTTTCTGGTCTGGATGCGTTGGTTGGCGGCAACTATATCGGCATGATGCCCGGAACCGGCGAGCCGGAAGATCATTTCGCCGCCCTCGATACGCAACCTAAATATCGCCTGGATAATGGCGATTTGATGCTGCATCTGCGGGCCCCTGACCTCGGATCGCTCAATAGCGGTTCGCTGGTTTATTTCCGTAAGATTCCGGTGGGCCGGGTGTATGACTACACCATCAACCCAAATCATCAGGGCGTAACTATCGACGTGCTGATCGAACGTCGCTTTACTAATCTGGTGAAAAAAGGCAGCCGTTTCTGGAACGTGTCCGGCGTAAATGCCGATGTCAGCCTCAGCGGAGCGAAGATCAAGCTCGAGAGTCTGGCGGCGCTGGTCAATGGAGCCATTGCTTTTGATTCGCCTGAAGACTCAAAACCCGCGGTGGCCGATGACACGTTTGGTTTATATCAGGATCTCGCGCATAGCCAGCGCGGGGTGATCGTCAAACTTGATTTACCCAGCGGCGACGGACTCAAGGCTGGTTCAACGTCGCTGATGTATCAAGGATTAGAAGTCGGTCAACTGACCAAACTGGATTTAAATCCAGGCGGTAAAGTCACCGGCGAAATGACGGTTGATCCCAGTGTCGTAACGCTGCTGCGTGACAACACGCGGATTGAATTACACAGCCCTAAATTGTCGTTAAGCGATGCAAATATCAGTTCGCTACTGACGGGGAAAACTTTCGAGCTGGTACCCGGCGAGGGAGAGCCGCGTAGCCAGTTTGCCGTGATCCCCGCTGAGAAGTCTTTATTGCACGATCCGGGCGTCATGACGTTTACGCTGACCGCGCCGGAGAGTTACGGTATTGATGCTGGCCAGCCGCTGATTCTCCACGGCGTACAGGTCGGTCAGGTGATTGAGCGCACGCTTTCCAGCAAAGGCGTCTCATTTACCGTTGCCGTTGAACCACAGCATCGTGCCCTGGTGCAAGGTGACAGTAAGTTCGTGGTCAACAGCCGTGTGGATGTCAAAGTAGGGCTTGATGGCGTTGAATTCCTTGGCGCCAGCGCCAGTGAGTGGCTCAGCGGCGGCATTCGCATTTTACCCGGTACCAAAGGTGAAATGAAAAAAAGCTACCCGCTGTATGCTAACCTGGAAAAAGCGATTGAAAACAGCCTGAGCGATCTGCCGACCACCACGGTCAGCCTGAGCGCCGAAACGTTACCTGATGTGCAGGCTGGTTCGGTGGTGCTCTATCGCAAATTCGAAGTCGGTGAAGTGATCAGCGTTCGTCCACGCGCCGATGCATTTGATATCGATCTGCATATCAAACCGGAATATCGCAATCTGTTGACCAGCAACAGCGTATTCTGGGCCGAAGGCGGGGCAAAGGTTCAGCTTAACGGCAGCGGTTTGACCGTACAGGCATCTCCCCTTTCGCGGGCGCTTAAGGGCGCGATTAGCTTCGATAACCTGAGCGGCGCCAGCGCCAGCCAACGCAAAGGCGACAAGCGTATTCTGTATGCTTCCGAAACCGCCGCGCGCGCAGTGGGCGGCCAGATTACCCTGCACGCGTTCGACGCTGGTAAACTCGCTGCCGGCATGCCAATTCGCTACCTGGGAATCGATATCGGCCAGATCCAGACGCTTGAGCTGATCACCGCCCGTAACGAAGTTCAGGCAAAAGCGGTTCTGTATCCGGAATACGTGCAAAACTTTGCCCGAAGCGGTACCCGTTTCTCCGTGATCACACCGCAAATTTCGGCGGCAGGCGTAGAGCATCTGGATACGATCTTACAGCCGTATATTAACGTTGAACCAGGACGCGGTAACCCGCGCCGTGATTTTGAGCTGCAGGAAGCCACTATCACCGACTCTCGTTACCTCGATGGTTTGAGCATTGTGGTGGAAGCGCCGGAAGCAGGTTCGCTGAATATCGGTACGCCAGTCCTGTTCAGAGGCATTGAAGTGGGTACCGTCACCGGGCTGACGCTGGGCTCGCTTTCTGACCGCGTGATGGTTGCCATGCGCATTAGCCAGCGCTATCAGCATCTGGTGCGCAACAACTCCGTGTTCTGGCTGGCATCCGGATACAATCTCGACTTTGGTTTGACTGGCGGCGTTGTGAAGACCGGTACCTTCAATCAGTTCATCCGCGGTGGTATCGCCTTCGCTACGCCGCCGGGTACGCCACTGGCCCCGAAAGCGCAGGCCGGTAAACACTTCCTGCTACTCGAAAGCGAACCAAAAGAGTGGCGTGAATGGGGCACCGCCCTGCCACGTTAATGTATCCACTGCTCCGGCGCGAGTACGTACGCCGGAGCAGTTATGCTACACTGCGCACCTGTTTTTTTGCCGGTGGTACCAAGTGGCTTATTTTCCCGACGCCTTTCTGACGCAAATGCGTGAAGCAATGCCTTCCACGCTCTCATTCGATGATTTTCTCGCTGCCTGTCAGCGTCCGCTGCGCCGCAGTATCCGCGTCAATACGCTGAAAATCTCCGTTGCCGACTTCCTCACTCTGACTGCGCCTTACAACTGGTCACTCACTCCAATTCCCTGGTGTGCAGAAGGCTTCTGGATCGAACGCGATGATGAGGAGTCAGTGCCTCTTGGCAGCACCGCGGAACATTTGAGCGGTCTTTTTTATATTCAGGAAGCCAGCTCGATGCTGCCGGTCGCCGCGCTGTTTGCCGAAGGCAATACCCCGGAACGCGTAATGGATGTTGCGGCTGCCCCCGGCTCCAAAACCACACAAATTGCTGCGAAAATGAATAATCAGGGCGCGATTCTGGCGAATGAATTTTCCGCCAGTCGTGTCAAAGTCTTACACGCCAATATCAGCCGTTGCGGGATAGCCAATGTCGCGCTCACCCATTTTGACGGACGGGTATTTGGCGCAGCATTACCAGAAGCCTTCGATGCCATTTTGCTGGACGCCCCATGTTCCGGTGAAGGCGTGGTGCGTAAAGACCCCGATGCGCTAAAAAACTGGTCGCCAGAAAGTAATCTGCAAATCGCCGAGACCCAGCGCGAACTGCTCGACAGCGCCTTTCATGCCCTGCGTCCCGGTGGCACGATGGTTTACTCGACCTGCACGCTGAATCGTGACGAAAATGAAAACATCATGCAATGGTTGATTGAGTCCTACCCGGATGCCGTCGAGTTTTTACCGTTGGGCGATTTATTCCCGGAGGCCGAACGCGCCCTGACGCAGGAAGGGTTCCTGCATGTGTTCCCGCAGATCTACGATTGTGAAGGTTTCTTCGTTGCGCGTTTGCGCAAAACGGCCTCCATTCCTGCGTTACCCGCGCCGAAATACAAAGTCGGTAACTTCCCGTTCACTCCGCTAAAAGGACGTGAATCCGCCCTTATCACTGAGGCTGCTAACGCCTGTGGATTGCAGTGGGAAGATAGTCTGCGCCTGTGGCAGCGTGATAAAGAAATTTGGCTGTTTCCAACCGAGATTGAACCCCTGATTGGCAAAGTTCGTTTTTCCCGACTCGGCGTCAAACTGGCTGAAACGCACAATAAAGGATACCGCTGGCAGCATGAGGCCGTAGTCGCTCTTGCCAACCCAAATCACAGCCATGCGTTTGAACTGACCCTTGCCGAAGCCGAAGAGTGGTACCGTGGCCGGGATATCTACCCACAAACCGCGCCGACCACCGATGATGTACTGGTTACGTTCCAGCATCAGCCGCTCGGCCTGGCAAAGCGTATTGGTTCGCGATTAAAGAATAGCTATCCACGCGATCTTGTCCGGGATGGCAAACTCTTTACAGGATAACGCACGTTTTTACTGGCGCTTTTGCTAACGTTGGCTACGCTGAAAAATGGACGCCCTAACTGGTCGTACCACAACCAGCAAATAAACGGAGAGCACGATGATGAAAACCAGTGTGCGCATTGGCGCTTTTGAAATCGACGACGCCGAATTACATGGCGAATCGCCAGGGGATCGAACGTTAACCATTCCGTGTAAATCCGATCCGGATTTATGTATGCAACTGGACGCCTGGGATGCCGACACCAGCGTCCCGGCCCTTCTTAACGGAGAACATTCGGTTCTATTTCGCGAGCACTACGATCGTAAGTCAGATGCCTGGATCATGCGCCTTGCCTGATTCAAAAAGAACCCGTCGCCAGACGGGTTATTTCCTGGTTAATTTCCCTCATCTATCAACATCTTCTACACTACAGGTATGGCTTTACCCTTTGAGGATGGAATGTTCACGCTGGTTCTTTTTGTGTGCTACCTGGGCGGCGGTTGTGAAGATATCGTTGTTGATGTCTACAAAACCGAGCAGCAGTGCCTGATATCGATGGACGATCAGCGAATTCGTAACGGCGGATGTTTACCCGCGGATGACTATATCGACAGCTTCTGGCGTCCGGCCCAGGAGTACAGCGATTTTTGATTACTGCAGTTGCACCAGCGTTAACTCGCCTCCAAACACTGCTCCGGTATCAATATAGTGCAGATTCTCGTAATCCAACCGTTGGCGCAATGGCGTATGGCCAAACCAGAAGTGATCCGCGCCGCGAATGCCGCTGCCTTTATTTATTAGCCTTGAGCGATCCCACAGCACCCGCTGTAAATCGATATCTTTTTGCCACTGATAATCATCATCAGGGTAATCTGCGTGGGCAATGACATGAATGCCATTGCTGCAACGCAGCTCCAGAATCCAGGGTAATTGCTGACATTCTTCAAGAGCGAATTTTGCCGCTGGCTGCTCCGCCTGTGCAAACCACGAACCGCCATTCATAAACCACAGCGATTGCTCCCCCATTGCCAGCGCATCCAACCCCATTTGTTCATGATTCCCTCTGACCGCGACAATCCAGCTTTTACGCAGTAATTTCAGGCAGCGCAAACTGTCAGGCCCGCGATCGATAACATCTCCCACTGAAACCAGCAGGTCCTGCCACGGATCAAAATGACAGTGGCGCAATTTAGCCATCAATAATGAGAAGCAACCGTGGATGTCCCCGACCACCCAGACGTGACGCCAGCGCGTCGCTTCCACTCTCTGATAGGCATTGTCAGGCAGTCCCATTTGACCTCCTGCGCTTGTTTCAATCACCATTAAGTTTAGCAATAACAGCAAGAGGCACCGTACCGTATAGTACGTTCTGGCAAATGTTCAAATATTCAATTGTTTATATGTAATTGAGCATTAAGCATTTTCCCTCTGGAGGTAACAACAACCAGGGGTGTTGGCTTTTGTTCATAGCAGTCCAGTATTCTTGAAAGAAGGTCACGCGGGATATTTGTAGAATCCATAGCTTTCATTACAAATGTTTTTTTATTAATAGTCCGGAGAAGCAAACTATTAAAAGCTACTTGTTTATATTCATTGAACTCATAATATCGTTGTGCTTTACAAAAAGCCTTAACTAAAGTTTCCCAAATCTGTATTTCTTTTTCTGGATTATGATCTCTCATAAATCCATCATACCATCTCGCAAGATCTTTGGGGAATACTTCAGCAAAAACAAGCATTAATATCTCAATTCTATTTTTTTGTTCAGCGGTTAATATTGAGTTATAGCAATCTTGCTCAAGAAGATCTTTAATAGATATTATAAACCCAGAACGATGGTAGTCTTCAATTTCAATTGTTAATTCTTCCTTTTTTTCTAATGAAACAGGATTGGTATAATTTAAACCCAGATGCTTATTGATTTTATTACACTCATCCAAAACTACCTTACTACAAATTTCTATGGGTAGTTCAAAAAACTCTCTTCGCCTATTGACCCGATAAGGTTTAAGACGCGCGTGGACGTTCTTCTCAGCTTCCTGATAGTTCCCTACCCGACAGGCCATCACGACATCAAAGGGCAACGGCACGCCAGTCATCCCGTTAAATAGCTGCTTAGCCCTCTGTTCTGGCATGTGCTTTGTGAAACCTATTTTGAAGAGGCTTTTCTGATAAGCTTCATTCTTCATAATGTAAACATAGCCAATTGAATCACTCATACATTCCTTCCATTTAGTGTAATTCCATGACTTTTAGTTAAACGTTGCACTCTTTAACTTCCCCCTCCTGAGCTCCTCACACTAAATTGATAGAATTAATATAATTATTAATGTGTTAAGATGTTATCTTAACCTATAAAACACTGCCGATGTTATATTTTCTCAAAATCCGATAAGTCCGCGCACAGGTACGTAAGTTGTAAGTTAAGAAACCGATCCCCTGAAAAAAGGACCGAAAAGTACTTGGATGTGTGAAAGAAAATGTTTAGATTGTAGTAACAGCCTAGGGAAGCCGAAGCAGATGTTTCGTATCTTTCGGGGCTATGCCCTATAACTAACTGGTTTATAAGGCACATAAAAAGAGACCGAATACGATTCCTGTTTTTTCCAAAATTATTTTTTATCCTTCATTTTCAATGCAATAACAAACCATTAGAACAAAAAATGCACAAATAAAGGTGTGTTTTCAGGCACTAAAAATCATATAGTTAGCCAACATTTCGGACATATTCGGACCGGTTTCGGACAGTTTTTCCTTCCAAAATTGAATGCGTTGACGCCAGCAAGCATAAAATAGAACAGATAAGCCGAAGTGTTCAGGAAATGTTTGAAGAGGCTGATATGTGGATGAATGATTTCTTAAATCTCTAACCAGATAGCCCAACAACAGAGGGAATAACCAGATTAATTCCATGTTTTCTATGAGTTAATATCTGTATTAATATAGCTGT
The DNA here is from genome assembly GCF_030334595.1 of Citrobacter sp. Ce104. Classification (NCBI taxonomy): domain Bacteria; kingdom Pseudomonadati; phylum Pseudomonadota; class Gammaproteobacteria; order Enterobacterales; family Enterobacteriaceae; genus Citrobacter; species Citrobacter sp. Ce104. Next base: position 261,384 of record NZ_JAOWDP010000065.1, on the reverse strand, counting down.
GCATATTAGTTCTAAAGGCCACATTAATGTAACTCTGTAGCTCAACACATAATTCGTTTCTGCCGAAACGTGTAACGGCTGTTATTAAATTCATGGATTTATCATTGATATTCAGTAAATTGTCTCCTTGATTCATCATCCTCAAGGTACTCAAAAGAAAGAAGGCGAATCTTGGTAAGTTTATAAAACCACTCGCAATCTTTTCGTTGAATAATTTCGCCAGGTTTGAAACATATCCCGGATGTCACCCGGATAATCGCATATTTACCATTACTAAACCTGACCCGGTGAATGCAGAAAGGTTGACCGGCCTGCCCGTGACAGCTATTCGACAGAATATGTCCTTCAATAAAAACAGATTTTTTAGATTTCATTATCATACCCTCGACAACTGCAAAACAGGATAAACATTGTCATTTCCCGACATCACTTACGTTAAAAGGCAGAAGCTGATCAGCCGCCGATACACCAGCATTCTGAAGGTCTGAACAACAGTCCGCAGGCAGGGCACTCAAGAACTGCATCTTTTCTTAGTTTACCTGCTTTCTGATCAGCTTTGTGTGCGCATACCGGGCAGGCAACATGAACCGGTCTTTCTTTAAAATACCTGAGCCCTTTTGTATAAGACATAAATAATTCTCTGAGGGATACAGTAATTATTATACGCTTTAATATAAAAATAACTGGCATAAGTTATGTTAAGTTGTGTCTGAATCAGGATATCAAATATTGAAAATTGAACGTCTGATTTATGATACACTACCCTTCCGTGAGAGATTTATAATGAAATCAGAAGACACCCTTGATTGGTATCCGGCACAACTACCGCCAGTGAAAATTATTCTTGGCGAAGCCGTGCTGGCTGTGGGTAAACAGGGCCGACCGATTAATACCCGCACCTTGCTGGAATACCTTCAGTTCATGCAGGACAAACAAAAAAGGCGGGATGACAAAATCGCCATGCAAACTGCGATTGATGTTCTCAGGGATAATCAGCGCATTAACGGCAGACGTTAATGCGCCTCCGGACTCAGTGTCAGTTCTGAATGATCTCAACCATATGGTTTTGTCCATCATCCTTCAGCGGTATTCTGTCATCAGGGAGGAGAACACCATCCAGTGTCACGCGATATTCTGCATCGCCGCGTGAGACACTAATTTGATAATGGCTTTCGCCATATTGATAGCTCATAGAAAAAGATGTCCACCCATCCGGCAACCTGGCATGAACCGTAAAGTCAGCACCGGAACGTTTTATCCCCAGTAATTCCTCGGTAAGTAAACGCCAGGCCCAGCCTGCAGAACCAGTATACCAGCTCCATCCTGCACGTCCGGTATGGGGAGCGACACTGTAGACATCAGCACTCATGACATAAGGTTCAGCTTTATAAATCCCGGCCGAATCTGTATTCAGAGTATGATTTATCGGGTTGAGCATTGACCAGAGTTGCCAAGCGCGTTCGGCATTCCCCATTCGGGCAAATGCCATCACAGCCCAGATAGCGCCATGTGTATACTGCCCTCCGTTTTCCCTCACACCAGGCAGGTAACCCTGTATGTAACCAGGATTTGGACCGTGCCCATCGAAAGGAGGTGTTAATAGTTTTATCAGTCCCCCCTCGTTATCCACAAGGTGCTTATCCAGCGCCTGCATGGCCATTGCGCACCGTCCCGGGCTTGCGGCCCCGGACAATACAGACCAGCTCTGCGCAATCGCATCAATCCGGCAGTCCTGTGAAGCCTTCGACCCCAGGGGAGTACCATCGTCAAAATATCCACGCCGGTACCATTCACCATCCCAGGCGTGGGCTTCGAGATTGCTTTGCAGGCGCATAGCCTGTGAACGGCACATTGAGGCGACGCTTTCATCCAACCTGCGATCAGCCAGCGCCGCAAACTGCTGCAAAATGTCGAACAGGAAGAAGCCCAGCCAGACGCTTTCACCTTTGCCTTCAATCCCCACCCGGTTCATGCCGTCATTCCAGTCACCAGCCCCCATCAGCGGCAGACCATGCTCCCCGAACTGTTGTCCATACTTAATGGCTTTGACGCAGTGTAACCAGAGTGTCTCTTCGGTACCGCTGATCACCGGCGTATCATAGGCAGACTCTTCACCAGGCTGAAGCGGACGTCCCTCCAGATAAGGAATACGTGTTTCCAGTACATCCATATCCCCCGTCGTTTCGACATAGTGGCAAACGGCAAGCGGAAGCCACAGATAATCATCGGAACAGCGAGTGCGCACTCCGTTGCCGTGTGGCGGGTGCCACCAGTGCTGTACATCACCCTCAATAAATTGCCGTGATGCACACAGGATTATCTGTTCTCGCATCCGGTTCGGATCAGCATGGCTCAGCGCCAGCGTATCCTGCAGTTGATCGCGAAAACCAAATGCGCCGCCGGACTGGTAGTAACCGCTGCGAGCCATCAGGCGACAGGCTACCGTCTGGTACAATAGCCAGCCATTCACCAGTAAATTTACCGATGTGTCGGGAGTGTTAGCCACAATTTTATCGAGCACATTGTGCCAGTGGTTGTGAACCCGGTTCAGCTCCTCGCGGACCGTCTCCTCATTCATATAACGGGCAAGCGTCTCCTGAGCTCGAATATGATTCTCCTCTGCGCCTAGGATAAAAATAAACGTCCTCTGATCCCCATCAATTAATGTTACCGCCGATTGTACTGCCCCGCAGGGATCCAGACCGGCGCCCGTTTTACCTGAAAGCCTGCGTAGCTTCATGACCGACGGGGCGTGCAGAGAACCATTACGACCGATAAACTCCCGGCGGTCCCCGGTCAACGAACAGTCATTACCGCTGACGGCAAAAAAGGCAGTACGACCGCTACCGTTATCGCCATAAAAGTTGTTCGCCAGCACTCCGCAGCCGCCAGGTGGTCTGGCCGCATGTGTCACAATGTGATGGGCTGAGCGAGTTCGTGTTCCTCCGAGCGTCCACTCCACATAGCCGGTGACGGAAAGTTTGCGTGTCCGACCCGAAGAGTTACTGAGCGTCAGGAGCGCCAGTTTAACCGGCGCCTCTTCGGCAACCAGGACCGTCAGCTCGCTGTCTATACCATTCTCTCGATGGGCAAACACGCTGTAACCAAAACCATGGCGGGTCAGGTAATCACCATGTCCGCGAACAGGTAAAGCCGTCGGTGACCAACACTCACCACTCTCTTCATCGCGCAGATAAAACGCCTCGCCGCTGCGATCGCTCACAGGATCGTTCTCCCACGGTGTCAACCGATATTCATGTGCATTCTCATACCAGGAGTAGGCCTGTCCCGCCTCTGAAATCACAGTGCCAAAACGGGCATTTGCCAGTACGTTTGACCAGGGCGCCGGTGTCTGCGCATCTTCCCGCAGAACAATCTGATATTCCCGACCATCCTGAGAAAATCCACCGTACCCATTGAAATGGCATAACTGACTGATATCGGGACTCCAGTCCGTATGTTGATTACGCTCGCGTACAGCCCGTGGAATGAGTGCTCTGGCCTGAGGTTTAAGGGTGTGAGTACGCTGATTAAGCTGCTCATTGATACTACCTGTGCGGTCATCAAGATAAAGACAGGCCACGCTCATCAAAAGCAACTTATCCTCAGCAGAGAGATGCTCGCCATTACGAACAAAAATACCGCCCGTTTTGTCCAGCAGACTGGCTTCAGACCCGGCATAAACTAAGTCCATAATCTGATTTTGTAAGCCCTGCTGGTAGCCGCCGGGACTGTTATTCAGGATAACCAAATCAACATCCAGTCCTTTCTGTCTCCAGTAACGGTGTGCCTGAATCAGTGTGGTCACTGAAGCAATACTTTCCTCGCTGGTAATACTGATCAGCACTATCGGCAGATCACCTGAAATTGCCCAGCCCCACAGACCGGACTGACCACGCCGGTTGCGGCTGATCGCCTGGCCTTCGGCGCGCAGCTCCTGGACAGGGTAAAGCACCGCGCTGGCAAGACGATTAAACAAAGTGGCATCATCTTCACTGGCGTTCATCTGGCGTAACACCACCAGACTGTGAGACCAGGCCAGTTCAAATACGCGATCAGCGATAGGGTAATCGCGGTATTTTTCCAGCAATGCCAGGCTCTGCTGGCGGGTCTCGCTGATGCCATAAATGATATCAATCGTGACCGGCTGCCCCGGCTGCAGAGTGATGGCGTGGCGTATTGCCAGGATCGGATCCAGCACTGACCCCGACGTGTTGCTGAGCGCTCCGCCTGCCTTTATTGCCTGGGCATCCGCAGGGTTTCTGCCACGACCAAGAAATTTTGCCCTGTCTGTTTCAAACGAAACGTTATGACGGTTATCGCCATGCACCACCATCATGTGAAACAGGCAGGGACTCTCTTCACCCGGAGAACGCGGGCGCCGGTGGCAAAGAATAGCGTCACGCTCAGGATCCAGTTCCGTCTGAATAAACAAATTGCTAAATGCCGGGTGTGCCAGATCGCTGGCTTCAGGCGCCAGTACCACTTCGGCATAGGTTGTCAGTTCCAGAGAGCGAGGCTGGCGACCACGATGAATCAGTGTGAGTCGTCGCAACTCAATATCATCCTCTGGGGAGATCACAACCTGAGTTTTGATGCTGAGCCCATCGAAAGAGCGTCTGAATTCAGCACTCGCATCGGTGAATATCACTTCCTCGTCATGCCCGCTGGTGTGGGCTGTCGGTTGCCAGGTATTGCTCGACACATTCCCCGTCTGTATATCGCGGATATAGCAGAATGCTCCCCAGTTATCGCGGGTGGTATCACTGCGCCAGCGCGTGAGCGCAATATTATTCCAGCGACTATAGCCGCCGCCGCCCGTGGTCAACATCAGATGATAATGGTTGTTGGACAGCAGTTGAATATCCGGGGCCGGCGTGTCCACGCCATAGAAAATACGGGGTTCATAGCGAACGGGTTTGACCCTGCCCTCATGAGATTCAAAATGACGGCGCGGACTGTACAGATCGACTGCATCCGGCACGCGTTCCTGTAACAGCAGGCTCGCTGAGCGGAAGACCGTACTGGACATGAAGCGTTCAGTCATCGGGGCGTCAAGCAGCACATGAGCCAGCGCCTGAAACGCCATCCCCTGGTGATGCGCCATCCAGGACTGAACCACCGCATAGAGCTGACCGGTTGCGAGGCGTGAGGGAGTATAGTCCAGCGCTTCATAAAAACCGTATTCACCAAGTGCGCCATTTTTTTGCAGCCTTATCAGGTTCTCACAGGCTTTCTGTGGGGAAACCATCAACGCCAGCAGTGTGGCGTAAGGGGCGACAACCATGTCATCAGCAAGCCCCCTGCGCAGGCCGAGACCCGGCACACCAAATGCCTGATATTGATAATTATGCTGAACATCAAAAGCATGATAACCAGACTCTGAAACGCCCCACGGTACTCCGCGTTCTTTCCCCCAATGAATCTGGCGCATAACCGCCGACTGACTCATTTCATCGAGCAGGCTGCCAGGCCAGGTGGGCATTACCAGATTCGGCATCAGGTATTCAAACATTGACCCGCTCCATGACATCAGGGCTGTTTCATTGTCAATGGTGGTGAACAGTCGCCCCAGCGCGTACCAGCTTTTAAGAGGTAGCTGATTAGTGGCAATGGCAAGGAAGCTGGTCAGGCGGATTTCAGACGGCAGAAGATCGTAGTGGCTCTTGTCAGACATATTCGTGTCACAGTTATAGCCAACACTGAGCAGACTGGTTGCTTCGCTGTACAGAAAGACGAAATCCATCCGGGCATGCTCATCCAACCGTTGTTCAAGTTCAGTGATAATATTGAGTCGCATCCGGGCCTGCTCCGTCGCTGACGCCGGGGGGGTTCCTGCACCAGTAAATGTTGCGCGGGCAAGCTCGCACAAAGTCGGCAGCGTCTGTTCGTTCCAGGATGCGGGTAACCAGCCAAGCAGCAGCGACCACTCATGGCAAACCTGAACCAGTTGATGCTCCAGATGTCCTGCCCAACGCATCTGAAGAGGAGATCCCTGATGGCATAGCGTGTTCAGGTGATTGCACTGGGTGCGCATATTTTTCAGCTCGCTGAAAAATGTCTGCGGAGAGAGCGACACCGCGCTCAGGCAGTGTTTTCGCAGCAACCGCAAGCTGTCAGGCGGGTTCTGACCCCACTGTTTTTCCAGAATATCCAGCGTATCGTTCAGTCCTGCCAGTATCTGTTGGCGGTTTAAAACTGGCTGATGACGCATGGCGGACAGCCCTGCACGCAGTGTCAACAAATGCCCTGCCATGTTGCCGCTGTCGACGCTTGAGATATAGCGTGGGCTGAGGGGGGCCAGCGTACGAGTGTCATACCAGTTGTAGAGATGGCCCCGGTAGTGCTCCATTTTATCCATTGTGTCGAGCGTGAGCGACACGCGCCGTAGCACTTCCCCGCCGGGCAGGTAGCCAAAGTCCCATGCCGTCAGGTTAGCCATGAGGGAAAGGCCAATATTGGTAGGAGAGGTTCGATGGGCCACCGTCGGCTGCGGTATTTCCTGGTAGTTATCAGGCGGAAGCCAGTTCTCTTTTTCTGTTGCAAAGGTTTCAAAAAACGCCCAGATTTCACGGCTTGTCTGGCGCAACAGCTGTTTTTGTTCCGGATTGGGCGAAAACACCTTACGCGCAGGCTGGCGACTCAGCCAGCTCATCAGCAGCGGTGCCACACACCATAACAAACCGATCGGCAACGCAATCCCCAGCAGTTGTGGAGCAAATTGTCCGGTCAGTATTATCAGCATCACACCACATGCAACATTCAGCCACATCGCCTGATAAAAACGCGCGACAGTGGGTCCGGCCTGATTGCTGTCCAGGCTGTGGCTGAACCACTGGCTGAGGTGACGCCTGCTGATCCCCAATCTCCATAACGTCACGGCGATCGCTTTTAGCGAATATCCGGCTTCGTGCGGCAGTATCGCAAAATTAAGGCCGATACCTGACAAACGCTTCAGCGCGCTCGCCCCTACCAGTAACAGATGCGGCTTCAGGCGGCGACGCAGAGGTTTATGCAGCAGGTCATAGGTGATGCAGAGGATGGTTGGCAACAGCCATATCAGCGACAGTACGCCCAGCCAGTAAACCGGATTAGGTACCCCTAGCAGGGTGAAGAACAGCAATACCAGTAATGAAGGGGCGACCAGACTGCGACGCAGATTATCGAGTAATTTCCAGTAAGAAAGCGCGGTCAGCGGATTCCTGGTCCGGGTTCCATCGGCTCTTCTGACACGTGGTTTCAGCCAGTTAAGCAGTTGCCAGTCACCCCGGATCCAGCGTGAACGGCGTGCAACATCCGACAGATAATTATTCGGGTACTGTTCATAGAGTAACACCTCACTCAGCAGACCCGAACGTGCATAGCATCCTTCGAGTAGATCATGGCTGAGAACCAGGTTTTCCGGGCAGGTGTTGGCAGTGGCTTGCATAAAAATGTCAACATCGTAAATCCCTTTGCCCACGAACGATCCTTCCCCAAAAAGATCCTGATAGATATCCGAAGACATCATCGAATAGGGATTATTGCCTGGTGTGCTGCTGCGCATGGCGGCGTAACGTCCCTGACCGTTGCGTGGTATCTCCTCCGCAAGGCCGGGTTGTAAAATGCCAAATCCTTTGACAACCCTCTGGCGTACCGGATCATACTCTGGCGTATTCAGCGGATGCGCCATCGTCGCGACCAGTTTGTGCGCCGTATCGCGCGGCAGCACCGTATCACTGTCCAGGGTAATGACGTATTTAATGTGGCCCGGTAAAAGGTTAGCAGGCATGTCTGCAACGCTGACGAATTGTGTCCCCGGATGGCGCAACCAACTATTCAGTAACGCCAGTTTTCCCCGCTTGCGTTCATAGCCCATCCACGTTCCTTCCGCGGGGTTCCATTCAGGCTGGCGGTGTAGCAGATAAAAACGTGGGCGGCTGGAGGGATAGCGGCGATTCAGCGCCTGCGTATCGGCGATCGCCTGTCTGAGCAGCATCTGGCTTTCCGGCGAGGGTTCATTTGCAGAATCAGCGAAATCAGTGAGCAGCGCAAACCTGAGATTTTCGTTTTCATTCCCCAGCCAGCAGACTTCAAGACTGGTGAGGAGCTGGCTGAAACTTTCGTGGCTGGTCAGCATGCAGGGGATGACTAACAGAGTGGCGCTGTCAGGGGGAATGCCGGTTGAGAAATCCATCCGCGGCAAGGGGCGAGGAACGCGAAAACGGGTGGTTGCGTCACTGAGTAAATCGCTCATTAACTGAGTTACAGCGATAATCAGAGGGAATATCACCGCGATCAACAGCCAGTCTGCGCCCTGCATGGCTGTTTCGTGCAAAATCGTTGCGGTCGTTGCGATTGTCAACAACGCCAGGCTTCCAAGCCATGACAGCAGGGTTATTCTGTTGAAACTGTGCCGCAAGCGCATGAACCTTGAGGTGTCTGCTAACAGATGAATTTCCAGCGCCTGCCGACCTTCGCCTGCGAGATAATAACCAACATGATGTTCCAGTGTATCGGGAGCACTGTTCCCTGAAAGCGTCAGCACCCTGTCAGCAACTTCAGGCTCGCTGAGACCACTGTCCCTGGCCAGGACCTCAACAACGTGCCGGTAATGATCCCGGGTATTGAAGTGCATCCGGGGATAGATACCGGCAGGATCATTGCGTAATGCCTGTTCGACGACACTTATCGTTTCGGCGAAATCAGCCCAATCCGTTTCACTCAGTAATCGCAGACCCGCGATGCTGTTACTGACAGATAGCTGGCTGGCGGCAAGCTGTTGATTGAAATTATGTATGAGAACGTCGGTGGTGACCCCCTGTTCCCGAAGGCACTGATCAACCCAGGTCAGAGGTAACGACAACGCATTGCCATGCCCCTGCAGGCGCCGCACCAGCTCTGCGACAAACGCACTGGTTAACGTAGGTCGGGAGCGTGCCATATCGGCAACCACCATGATTAAATCGCCAGGGGCATTCTCTGCACATTCGAAAATCCTGGTTATCCACGTATCGGCAAGGTTTCTGTCCTGCTGCGCATTTATCACTTCCATGCTGATACGACGAAGATTTTCAATCAGCGCCAGGCGCAGCATTCCCGGTAGCGCCCAGACTTCACCTAGCGTCAGCGGTGTCACCTGTTGATAGGCAGTGAGATAGCTGGTCAGGCTCGCGGCATCCCAGCGGCCATCACCGTGAGCAACTGCCTCAGATGCGATATGATAAATTCGTGGGCAATTCAGCGGCGACATCAGCGACGGAAGACCTTTACCAAAGCTTTTCGGCAAGTGCTGGCGGACCGTGCGGATTTGTTCCTCAATAAGATAATAATTGTCCAGCAACCACTCCCCGGCAGGCATGATGCTGGTCTTTTTACCCGCGTTAAACTCATAACAGCTTTGGGTGATGATGGCCTCATTCTCGCCGAGTCTTTTTAGAAGATAATAAGGATGTTTATCCGGCGATAATTTATGGGTCCGGGCGAGCTTCTGACCATAGCGTTCCATCTGGGCGGTCGAAAAGAGTTCTGACTGCAGAGTGCTTTCACCGGCAGGATCGTTCGCCGAAAACGTTACGCTTTCGGTAGCATTCATCGGAATATGGGAGCGGTTAAACCACGCCCTGGGGTTCATTTTCATAGCATTGCTCTGATGCAGAGTTAGCATGCAGGAGCAGTTGCAAAATCAGTTCAGAAACGTTCTCTGAGGATGGGCGTAAGGCATCAGGGATTTAACAGCTGCCGGGATTTGACTTAAGTATAGAATATGAGTTTTGTCTGCGTTTTTTGGCCGCGCTAGCGTCGGGAGATAAACAGAGCCTTACATCCAGGGCAAAGCATGGCCTGATTGCGCCGGATTTTTGACAGAAGTTGAGCCGATTTTAAGCCACAAACAGGGCAGACGGCAGTGGCGGTAGACGCACTGGTGAAGAGTTTCATTGCGTAATTGATAATAGACATAACCATTAACCTTTCAATGAACGAGCTTCACCGTATCACATGTGGTTAAGTTTTAATCTATTTATTTTGAGGCACTGAAATTCAGGAGAGGTAGATATTCGCAACCACAGGCACCCTGAAGGGAGGTTGAGGCCTTTGCCAGTTTAATTTCTCTTGCAGATTCTCTGGATGGCTAAAATATAATTTGCTTATTATTAATTACCGTGCCTTAATGAATCCCATCAGTTCAATGTACAGACGAACGTTAAACATTTTCCGTGTAGTCCTCATTACCAGGTGTTATCGCTGATATCCCCCCCTTTTGAGTCCATACGTTTAATACTATACGTTTACTATCAATACAATCATGTGTAGCAGGAGTTGGTATGACCATAAGAATTAAAGGTTTGGTAAAATGGTTTAACGAAGACAAAGGGTTTGGCTTCATCTCTCCTCTTGATGGTAGTAAAGACATCTCTGTTCATTTTTCTGCGCTTAACGGCGACAACTTTAAGACCTTATTTGAAGGACAGAAAGTTGAATTCGCCATTCACAGTGGTGACAAAGGCCCTGCTGCTGCAAACGTAATACTTTGCGATAAATAAATCTTTGTGGATCTGCGATAACGATGAATAATTATTCCTGAGTAGACAGTTCCATAACTTAAATCAGATAAAAGTCGTTTATTCTTAATATCAGGTCAGCATATTTTTTCGCAATTATGAGTGTGCTGACCGATGTGATGAAGTGCAGGACTGCTGCATAAAAGTCTGAAAGCAGAAGCTAACTGCTTGTTAAATAATAAAGTGCGTAAGAGGCGAGGCTGCCTCCGAAAGCATCACGTCTTTGCTTTTACCTTATGGCATCTGACTGTTTACATCCACGAGAGAACAGGGTAGTGGAATATGATAAAAGTCCTTGTTTTCTTTAATGCTGAATCCTGTAAAGTCATGACTGTTCTGGAAGGTATATCCTCTATCAGGCAGGAATATCCGAACGGTGAAGAAACGCATCTTCGGATTATGTCTGCAGGCTTTCCTTCCTTAACTGGCGTTCATGGTATTGTTTACGTAGCTTCTGACAGGGAGTTAACGTCACAGGAGATACTTGATGCTGCAAGGAAATATTTATAGCTTTTTTTATGCTCTCTGCTTCACGTTTGATTGCATTCTTACCATATTTATCAGAAGCGAACAAAAAATGAGTTAAAAATATTTACGGCCTGCTAACAGCAGGCTTTTTTTCATATTCAACATTTTAATACCTACACTGACATGAGAGAAATATTCTTTGTTATCTGATTAAATGCCGATATCTCTCCCACCCTCTTCATGCTATCTTGCCTTTTATGATGAATCCTTCTGAGCGGCAGGGCTAATTAACCTGATGACTTCTATGCTGGAATGTTCATCATGCACGACTGAAGCAGCGAGTCATGGGAGGTTACCCAAAGACTTACCGGGAGGCACCCGGCATCATATATAAGCCCCTGCATATTGCTGCAGGGGATTTCATGCTTCTGATCACTAAAAGTGATTATCGAACAATTGTTATTTATTTCCGCTTTTAGCACATAGCAATCCTAAAAACAGTAGCCACCGTCATGGGGTCTCGGGGGGCGGAGGTTCAAACCCTCTCGTGCCGACCAAAACTCCTTTAAGAACCAGACTTTACGGCTGGTTTTTTTATGCCTGTTTTCTGTACGGGGAAACTCAGGGGATTATTGGGGTGAAACTATCGACAGATTACCAGCCAACTACGTTCTATCGGGTTGTAATATCCTCTTGAATAGCAAGCACGATAATTGCCAGGAACCTTTTCCCTATACAGTTGTCTGACAATTGAATTCATCTGACATTAAGAAGCTCTATGATTACTAGTCTCTTATTGGTATTTGCCGCGATTACCACTCTGTGCATCATGTTGTTCGCTGCGGTAAAAGTAGGGATTGGTTTGTCTAACAATCCAGACAGAAATGATAATTAGCCTCAACCACGTAACCCCACTTCATACTTCACTTAGCAATAATGTGCTCACATGGCCGGGCAATCATCAAACTCTGCATTCCTAGCATCATTGATGATGTAAGTAATCACCCAGAATATAGCGGGTGCAGAACCGTATCCGTCATCATCTACTGGTTTCGCCTCCTTTCGCCCGCTCTCCAGATTAATCAGGTTGGGTTGAGGGTGAGTCCGATATCGCTTCCCCGTCGATTGCACATATCAGCAGTGAGTCATCGCAGGCAGTAAGTGATGTCTCTACCACAAGCAGCGCCCCTGGAGTATCCCTTCCCTGAAATGTGAACGTGATACCCGCATGAAGTAAGTCGTTGCTGGTTGATAAGCTGCTGATCGAGTGAGATCCTCGTTTCAACGTAATCACTGGCAGTTGAAGGGAACCCCATAGCTAAAATCCTCCGTTTGGGGTGAACAGTAGTAATCTGGTAATCATTCAATACCCGCACTATCGAACGTTCGCCAGTTCGCCGTCGCCCGTTCTTGCATACGACGAGGCGGTGGTGTCTTCTCAACACCGCGCAGGAAATTTTTTGTATAGCGTCGCCCTCCCTACATCGTAAATTATAGCCACACGTTTTCTTGACTCACCTGCAGCTATCAACCTTCCAGCCTGAGCCCACTCTTCTGCGGTTAACTTTAGTCGTCTTGCACAAAAGACGGCGATATATCAGCCAGCGAGGAAACAGAACTGGCAGCGTTGCGAAGCTATCGTACTGAGTTACGCCGCCTCGATTTGTCTTCCGCCCCTGATATTAACTGGCCTGAATATTCGGTTGAGTAGGCCATTCTGGATTTGAGGTATCTACCCGGTTAAGCAAGACACGGTATTTCTTCCACTCCAGTAAAAGTGCGGTTTCAACCTTCGTTGCCATGCCCAGATCAACAGCATCCTGTAAGGGGGCTATAGCGGATGTTGCGACCGCCAGAAGATTTATTTTTTCCTGTTCGGCCAGCATCAGAAGATGTTTATTTTCCGCATCGGTATCGTGGACCCACTGTGCTCCATCCCACTTAACAAAATGGCCTTCCGGCGCGACGGAAACAACATCGTCAGGTAACTTACCTAACTGGTCAATCGTGGTAGCTTTCCCGGTTTGAATGTCGTAGACAATTTTCCCGCGATGGTCCTCAACCAGTGACCATTTTTCTGACTTAAGATTAAATACAGCGACAAAACCGGCCTTCGCTGGCGGCGGAGAAATATTGGTACTGTAAGCAGGTAATCCGGTATTAGCAGGGATAAACCCTTCACATTTCCCAATATATTCATTTGTATCTGCACGAAGATTGTAGAGAGTAATAGTCCGATTTTCTCCGGTCATTTCAAAAGTCATCAGGCAAGCCTCACAATATAGTTAAACGCAATATTTTTGACAGTGTTTTCCGCGTTACCAGTAGCGTTAACAGTGACGGAGTGTCCGTGTGAACCAATAGCAATGGAGTGTGCATGAGCGCCAATTGCAACAGAGTGCGCATGGTTACCCGTAGTGTTTGTGACGCCAGACCAGGTTCTGGAAGCGTTAAAGTTTACAGGAACACCATAAGTAAAATTAGAACCTGTAAAACTTTTAGCCGCTGTAGAGCCACCAAGTGTAAATGTTCCACTTGCTGTATAGAAGCTACTATTATCACTTCTGAAGTAACCGAGAGTACCAGTAATTTCCATAGTACCTCTGTTGTGGTTATGGTCACCGGTAGTGTTTGAAGTCTTAGTGCCGTAATCAAACGATGATGTGGTTTTAGTTCCCAAATCCGTACTGGATGCGCTGGCTCCGTGGGTATGCGATATAACACCATCCTGTTCATATGAAAGTGCCGCACGACCGTTCGGTTTACCCTTAATCGTCTGGCCTCGCATATCCGGGATAACACCCGATGGATACGCAATCGCAAGCAATGGATAGGCTGCTTTATCGAAAGGTTGCCCCTGCATTAAAGCATACCCTTGCGGAGTTGTATCAGACGGCCAGGGAATAGGTGCGCCGACCGGAAAAGAATCATCAGGTACCCAGGGAGTCCATGCCTGCGTTGAATGCTTGCTACGTGTATAACTGCGGGATGAATTGTACACGCGGTAAATCTGTGTCACTCCGGCGCTTCTCAGTACCATCAGAGAACCTGCATTATTCTCCGGGTAATTCAGTGCCGTACTGGTATTAACATTCATATCCTGAGCATACAGCCCCGGCGTCTGGAAATTGTCCAGATTTTGGTCTGCACCAATCATCAAGACTTGCCCGTTAAAAATATCCTGTGAGGTGATGTAAATATCATCTGTAAGCGCTTTTTCGTTTACTCTGCGCGTTGAAGGCACCGCGCCAGCTGCTAAATTTATCGTTTCTACCAAACCAAGGTATGTGATAATTTCATTTATTGAGTTTTTAGCAATCAACCCACGCCCGGTCGTCGTCAGATCCGTCAACATCAACGTATTTTTACTGCTAAAAAATGGCAATTTACTTCCGGAGGTAGACAGCCCGGACAGCGACGTCAGTATTTCATTTAGCGGCTGTTTACCCGCTAACGCATTGAGCATCGTGGTTGCAAAATTAGGATCATTTCCTAATGCCTGCGCTAACTCAGCCAGCGTATCCAGAGCTTCAGGGGATGAGCCAACTAATGCAGCAACCGCAGCCTGAACGTACTCGGTATTCGCAATCTGTTTGTTACTGACACTTAATGGCGGCGTGGGGGCAGTTGGAGTCCCTGTCAGATCCGGACTGTCCAGTGGGGCCTTCTGGTTTGCCAGGTCTTTGACTTTTTTAACGGCTTTCGGTGTCGCTGCATAGGCTTCACTGTCGCTGTCGTCATCGCTGCTTAACTGCACAAGCCCTTTCTGCGTGGTGCTGGCGTCTCCTGGCTTCAGACTTTCAGCAATATCCCTCGCTTCATCACGGTATCCCTGTGAGGCTACTGCCGCGCTTTCAGCGCCAGCCATTGCGGCTTCGGCGCGCTGAGTATCATCAGCTACAGCAGCTTTCAGTTGCTCCGAAACCTTGCCTGCGGCTTTCTCCGCAGCGTCTGTCGCCGCTGTTTCAGCGGCCTCCACTGCCTCGTTCCGGGAAGTCAGCGCCTCATCTCTGGCCTGTTCTGCACGGGTGACACTCTCAGCGGCTGCATTTTTCTGTTTCTCAGCCTTTTCGGCTGACTGCAGGGCTGATGCATCACTGGAAGATGCCGATTCTGCACTGGCTGATGCCGCAGCCTCTGATTTAGCAGCCTTTTCGCTGTACTCCCTGGCATGCTGTTCACTTAGCACTGCAGCTGCCGCGCTGTTATCACCCTGTTCTGCCGCCTGCGTGGCCGTAAGGGCGCTTTCACGCGCTGAAATTTCAGATGCGGCTGCATTACCGGCATGTTCACCCGCTGTTTGTGCTGCTGCAGCAGCACTTCCGGCACTTCCTGCTGCTGACTGTGCCGAAACTCCCGCTTCCTCCTGCGCTTTCTGTACCGTATCGGCGGCGATTTTTGCCTGTCCGGCCTGCTCCGTCGCTGTCTGTGCAGACTTTGCCGCACTGTCCGCATCCGCTGCACAGGCCAGAACGTCCTGCGCGGTCTGTCGGGCATTATCATCAGCAGAGCGGGCAGACACATCAGCAGCATCTGCAGAGCGTGCTGCCTGCTTCTGTGACTCTGCTGCAGCCGTTGCAGAAAGGGCTGCCGAATCCTTACTTTGTTCCGCTGACTGTGCGGCCTGTTCGGCGCGTTCCCGATCCTTTTCTGTTGCACCGCTCAAATCCACTACACGGTTTACCATTTCTTCAAAGCGTTTCATCACCTCCGGGCGCAGATCTGCATCTTTTGGTGCATCGAGAAACGCATTCAGGGTATCCGGCGCATCAGTCGGGGCCACGTAAATGTCGCCAGCCACAGAGGGCGGAAACCCTTCCCGCATCAGTGACACACTGTAATAACCCGGTTCAGCCTCAATGCTGTAGTGGCCGTTCGCGTCTGTAACAGTGGATGAAATCACCTCCACAACAACGGTCGGGCTGGTTTTCTTCGCATTCAGCTGAATAGTGCAACCCTGTACCGGTTTCCCCGCCCCGTCTTTAAATACGCCAGAAATTTGTACTGACATATGTCATTACCTCTTGTTTTCAGCAATAAAAAAGCGCCCATTCAGGCGCTCGTTTCTGGATTCAGGTATCAGTAAATGCTGATCCCCGTGCTGTTCTTCTTCACCACCATGACCAGCAGGTTGCTGATATCAGCCCAGGCCCCGCCGCCATACCCCCTGGATGAAACCGTGAAGCTCAGCGTCACATTTCCACCTCCGGCTGGCATATCAAGAACCCTGCTGAATGATCTCGCTGTAATCGCGGGTTCTGCGTTGTATATCTCTCTGCCGTTGTGCTTCACCACAAGCCCACAGTCTGTCCATATCTCGTTGCTTGTCTCTGATTTTGCCTTTCCTCCTGCAAAGGTGATGGGGGGAATGATTATCTGCCTGTCAAAATGGTGGTCATCCTGTATCTGAACCGTGAGGGTCCCATTCGGGTAATTAGCGCTTCCGGGGAAAGCCCGCCCGACGGCTTTAACGATATCGCCGACAATATTCTCTGCCCGCATTGTCCCGTTAATGGTGCAGTTTTCCGCTATCGTCACATTATTGAGGGTGCCGGAATTCGCGCTGATATTACCGCTGATATCCGCATTACGGGCAGTCAGCCTGCCGTCAGGCGTCAGCATAAAGGTCGGCGGGTTCCCGCCACTGGTGATGCTCGGGGCCGTCAGATATTTGAGGAACACCTCGTTCATAAATATCTGGTTGCCCTGCGCCACAAACATCGGAGTTTCATTGCCGTTCGCCGGGTTGATAAACGCGATACGGTCAGCCGCCACCAGGAACTGGCTCAGCTTACCTTCTTCCGTATCCTCCATGCTCAGGCCCAGACCAGCCACATAGTGCTTCCCGTCTTCGGTCTGTTCTATCTTCACGCCCCACATGGCATTCCACTTGCCGTTCGCGTCCTGCCACTCTTCCGAAAACTGATCCAGCCGGCTGGCGTTGTCTTCTGTCAGTTCCACCTTCTCCAGCAGTTCTTTGCCGAGGTGGCTTTCGGTGATTTCCCCTTTGAAGAAGTCCAGATAGCCCGCCGCATCGTTGCTGGCCTGGCCTTTAGCCTCCACGAACGCCGATTTCCCGACCTGGTTCACGGCCCGGATATAGAAGTAATAGTCTTTACCTGGTTTGATACTCGCGTTTGCCGCAATCCAGTACAGCGCCGTGCCGAGATAACGCGCATCGCTTTCCACCTGGCGGATATCGGTTATCTGCGTATCCGTAAACCAGAATTCATACTGCACCGTGGGGTCATATACCGCCTGACGCGGGGTGGCGGTTATCTGGAAATAGCCGGGAATCAGCTCAACATAAGACGGTACAGCCGGCGCGGCGATACTGAAATCTGTGCTGGCAGGCTCACCCTGCTGGCCCTGGGTGTTCACCGCCCGCACCGTCAGGGTGTAGCGCCCCGGCGTCAGGTTGCGGAAGGTGTGCTCCGTTTCGGTCAGGGTCAGGCTGCTGGCCAGGCGGTCGCTGTTATCTTCCGCTTTCACCGTCAGGCGCAGGAAGAAGTTAACGCCTTTCACCACGCGCGGCGTGTCCCAGCGCGCCCGCGCCTGATACTGCCCGTCCTCTGCCAGAATCTCCGTGGTGAGATGCTGCACAGCGGGTGGTGTGTTCGTGATACCTGTGCCGGGCAACGGGTCAAACTTCGCACCGTTGTCCACGATGCTCTCTTTCTCCGGAACATGCTGCACGGCGGTGATGGCATACGTCCCGTCATCATTCTCCCGTATGGCCACGCAGCGAAACAGGCGCTGGCGCAGGTCCGGCAGTTTCAGCCCCCACACGCTGTACGCCGCCACGCCATCGGGTAACTGGCTGACGGTCACGCGGTCCGGGGCCGGATGTGCAGTGACCGCGACGGTAACAGGCTGGCCATCGCTGCCCACCAGGTTCAGCACCACATTGCCGCCTGGCGGTATTTCCACCTCGCGGTCCAGGGTGAGCGTACGGGACAGGCTGTCGACCGACAGAACGCGTCCGCCCACGGTCACGCCGGCATAATCACTGTCGCAGACCTCAATGATATCGCCGGGAACATGTCGCAGTCCTTCGGCCCCCACGGAAAAATCCACCGTCTGCGTTTCCAGCAATTCGGTGGTGATGGCCCACAGTCCGGCGCGGTGCGCCTGCCCCCGGCTGGTACAGGCGAACGCGTCCATCTTCAGGACGTTGCGACCGTAGCGCCGGATGGCAGCGTCGTTTTCCACCAGTTCGGTGGACGTTTCCCAGCCGTTGTTCGGGTCGGTGTAACGGACCTCGGCGGCATTATGGCGCTCTTTCAGGGCGCTGAAGCTGTAGATGAACGGCGCACCGTCAGCGGGCATCACCACATTACTCTGCGTATAGGTCCAGACTTTATCGGCGGGCCGGTCCTGTACAAAGGTCAGGGTATTGCCGTTCCAGACCGGCATGCAGCGCATCAGGGAACAGAAGTCCCCCAGCACGTCCCACGCTTTACGCTGGTCCGTCAGATACGCATTGCAGGTGATACGCGGCTCTGTCCCGCCAAAACCGTCTGGAACAAGCCGATCGCAGTACTGTGCAATGGCATACAGCGCCCACTTGTCCACATCGGCAACACCGATGCGGCTTCCCATGCCATAGCGCGGGTGGGTCAGCATATCCAGCACACACCAGGCCGGATTATCTGTCCAGGCGGGTTTAAACGTCCCGTCCCACAGCCCGGAATACGTCCGTTTTACCGGATCATAATTCGACGGCACCTGTACGATACGCCCGCGCAGGAGATAGTTTCGCGTGACCTGTTGGCTGCCAAACTGCTCCGCGTCCACTTTTACCCCGATAACGGCGGTATTCGGATAGAGTTGTTTTACATCAATGATTTCGGTATAGCCCGACCACACCGTTTTGTTCTGCAGCAGGTCTGTCGTACTGTCATCAGTGATACGTTGCATGCGGACTTCAAACGGCCGGGGCGGCAAATCATCGATCACCACAGATGCCAGAAACTGCGTGGTTGTTTTACCTGTAATGGTGATATCCCGTTCCGTTCGCCACAGCCCGTCCCGGCGAAACTGGATCAGCATCTGTACGCTGGTCGGGTTGCGGTCGCCTTTGGTACTGGTACTGACCAGAGACTGCACACCAAAGGTAAAACGCAGACGGTCCACCGTTTTAGCGGTAATGGTGCGGGTCACCGGCTCTGACTTCTTCACCTCCACACCCAGCAGGGTTTCAGCACCGGAGTCTTCGAATCCCTCCATCGCGGTCTGCTCATCCTCCCCCACGCGGTAAACCACGGTGACACCGTGAACCATCGCATTACCGTCGCTGTCGAGGACCGGCGTTTTGTTAATTCTGACACTTTTCAGCCCGTCCACCGGACCTTCAATCGGCCCCTCGCAGATGGCATCAACAACGGTCAGCATCTGGCTGGATTTCAGGTCGTCAGGAGCCTCATGCGGCGTTTTACTGCTGCCACCACCCTTACCCATAATCTGTTCCCTCTGAAACGACAAAACCGCCCGAAGGCGGTTCTGTTTTAATATAAATATGCTGCAGTAAATCAGCGACCGATGATCACCACCTGCCCGCCGCCGCCCTCATCCCGTGTGCTTATTTCCTGGGAGATCGTGCGGGAGCCGACCAGCATTTCACCGTACAACACCGGCAGGGCATTCCCCTGCGCCACCATGTTGTCCAGTGACGAAAAATAAGTGTTCTGTTTGCCGTTATCGGTCTGCCGGGACGAGGGGATTTTTGCCTGCGGCGTCAGCATCTGCGCCACACCACCCAGCATCATGGCTGCCCCCATAGAAAACAGAACTGAGGATACCGAAATACCACCGGCAGATAACGCAGCCCCCCAGGCTGCCATTGAAGCGCCTGCCGTAAAAAAGGACGCGCCTATTGCCACAGCACCCAGCACGACCTGAAACAGGCCACCGGATTTTGCCCCTGCCATACGCGGGACAATATGAATAATGGCCCCGTCCGGCAGCGGTTCATGCAGACGGGCTGACACGCTGGTTTCATCCACATCCTGACCGGCGATGCGTATCTGATACCAGCCATCATTCATTTTCTGCCGGAAGCCCGGAACCTGTATGGCCAGCGCGTAAATGGCCTCGGCCCCCGTTTTTATACTGAGGCTGAAGCGGCGGCCAAATCGTTGTAAATCCCCGTGAAGGCAGAGTCGTGCCATGCCCGGTGTCGCCATATCGAGTGTGTGCGGCGTTGCCATTTTTCAGAATACCTCTCGCGTTTACTGAGCTGGTCAGGAATATGGTGCAGCAGTTCGCCGTCGCCGCAGTAAATCGCGGCATGGTTGGCAACTGATGAACCAAAACAACAAATCAGAATGTCTCCGGGCTGTGCCTCTTCAGCATTCACCCGATAAAAACCTGTCGCCTCCAGATTATCCAGATACAGATTCTCGCCCTGCTTCCACCAGTCCTCCCCCCGCGCAAAATCCGGCATCTCAATACCCGCCAGATGGTACGCATCTCGGAACAGGGTGTAACAGTCCGTCCCCCCGTGCTCAAATGCCCGCCCGGTGAGGAATGGCATGCAGCGAAATTTGTATATCCGGTCATCGCAGACCAGCCACCACGGCAGGCCACTTTGCACCTGCAGGCGGCGATCAACATCGCTGAGAAACGGCTGGCCATCGGGATGGCTGTGTACCAGGGCCACCACATCGCCTGCCGCCTGCGCCTGAAGGTAATCTGCCGGATCCATGCGGAAATACAGAGTCGGTTCAGCGGAAAGATTCTGGCAGGGAAAATACCGCTCCCCTGCGGGCGTGTTCACCACCCAGCCACACGATTCAGCCGGCGCGCATGCTGCAGCATGCGCCAGGAGTGTTTTTTTCATGGGTGTATCCATCAGGAAAGACGGTTAATGGAGAGGAAACAGCCGATGCGCGGCAGGTTATTACGCAGCTCGCAGCCGGTACGGCATTTGCTGCAGGCATCTTTTGCCGGGTCTGCCGTGGGCTTATCAAACTCATCCGCCACAGGCGGCCCGATGTAACCACACTCATCAGAACGGTAGGTCCAGTTGCAGACATCAGCCAGCATGATCCGCGCCGGAAACACGCTGCCGTCCGTTTCGGTCGGAGTGGCCAGCACGAAGGTCGCCGTGGTGGCTTTCAGCTCCGACAGTTGTTCAATCACCCAGCGGCTGACCACTTCCTGTTCCGGATCAGCCTCCGGATTGCCGCCTGTAAAGTTCACCGCATCGAGAAAACGGGCGTATACCACGCGCCTTACCACCGTGGCCCCGACGAGGCTCTGCACATCCTCCGCGAGTCCCGTGACCATGCCAAACAGGTTCGACACCGCCAGCGTCGGTCGGGAAGACGTCCCTTTCCCTACCAGATCAAATCCGGTTCCCTGTATCGGGTAAACGTCATACTTCCTGCCCTGCCAGGTGACCGGCTCTCCCTTCTCGTTTAGTTCATTTGAAAAGTAGTAACGCTGGCCACCAAAGGCCGTCAGGTCGATTACCCACAAGTCAATGCGGGCAGACTGCTCGGTTTTCGTGGTTTCGTTGAGGGTGTTCTGAGGAATATCCTGCATAAGGATCCTTAAGCAATAACCTGCTCAAATTTACAGCTGAAATCAGAATACGTGACGTTGTCCGTAACAGACCATTCCCGGCAGACAACTTTAATCGTGCGGTTGTATTTTGGCGGTCGCCACAGAAAGGCTTTATATCCCCCGTGCTCGACCAGAAACGCTTCAAGTGCGGTGCGGGAATTGTCCGACGTTGTCCGGAAAACAGGCTGGAAGTTAATTAACTGATGGTTGAGTCCGGTCGGGCGACGTTGCTCATAGCCATCCCCAAATTTTATGGTTGTCACTGAAGGGGAAACAGAAGACGGCATCCCCTCCCTGGGTGCCCAATGAAAGGTTTTCACTTATCCTCCCGCCAGCATGCCGCCATCGCGGCCCTGAGTTCTCAGGATGCTCATGACGCGCGTATCGATCATTCTGACCAGCATCTGCGATGCCTGCGGCCCTATCTCCCCGTTTTGTCCGTCATTCTGGATGGCAATGTGATACACAGGTGAATAAGTAATCCACCCATTCATACCACCACCAGAGGAACCCGGGTCACCCAGCGCCCTGACGCCCAGCGTACCGTCAGGCGTTTTAGCAAGGGGCATAATGGCTTCCGGACCAGCTTCACCAAACACACCTGCCCCCTTTGCAAAAACAAACAGGGTCGGGCTGTCATAGATGCCGTTACTGTAGGCACTTAATGAAGGTGAGTCATAAACACCGCCCTTCGCATTAAAACTAAAACTGCTGCCAAAACTGCTGATGGCCGTGCCGGTACTCGCGGTGGCTGCACCACCCAAAAGACTGCCGCCGATACCCATAATGGATTTCAGAATGGTGTTAGTAATCAGCGCCTGCGCTGCCATATCGACAAGGTTTTTAATCACCGACTGTGTCAGGGAGGAAAATAACCCAATCATCCCGTCCCGGAGTGTCTGTGTACCGTTCAGCATCCCGGTCAGCATGTTGGAGGTTCGCTCCTGGGTGGTTTCCATCAGGCCAATGGCGAGGCTGTTCAGGTTTCCCTGCGACTTATAAAGCTCCACCGCCGTCTGGTACTGCGCATCAGCGGAATCCTTGTCAGCCTTTTGCTTCAGCAGTTCGTACTGTTCTTTATTGATAACATCGTTCTGATAAAAAGCCTGCAGCAAAGACTGACGCTCGGCCAGTTGATTGCGCAGTTCTGCCAGCGGATCAACCGTGCCGGCGATATCAATCAGAGGGGCAGACATTGCCGCTGCCTGTGCCTGTAACAGTTCGCGGGCTGTACTTTGTGCCAGCGTGATTCTGGCCGTCTGGTATTCCTTTTCATCCAGAAGACGGGCATCCAGGAGCGACTTCAGCTCCTGGCTCGCTTCGCGCTCTTTCGTCAGAGAGGCTCTGGCCGGCGTATACTGTTCTGCCAGTTCGAGGCGCTGTTTCTGATAATTTTCAGCATTCAGTAGCAACGTCTTCTGAATATCAGCCTCGCTGGCCCCGTCAGCGCGGGCGGCTTCAAGGAGTTTTCTGGCGCTTTCCTGCTCCTGCAGGTTGATTCGTACGAGACTTGAGGCATGCGCCGCTTCGATTTCACGCCGCAGTTGCTCATACTGGTTAACCTTCGCCTTTTGCCCCTTCCCTGTATCCCCGCCTTCCCCGGTCCAGGGGGTATCGGGTTTATCGCTCCCTGTTTCATTCCCTGGTTTATCCGGCTTCGGCGAGGGATCGGTTTTCCCTGATTTAGCCTGCTCTATGGCCTCTTTGACAATTTTTTGCCGTTCCTTGAGGAGTTTTAACCCTTGTTCAACGGCATCCAGATCCCCTTTGTAGCGGGTTTTATCGTTCTTTACGCCTTTAAGCTGTCCGAACGGGTCGAAGCCGCTCAATCCATCGATACGGCTGTCCGCATCCTGAATTTCCTTAATCAGTTTATTTCGCTGAATAACCTGATTCTCAAACTGTTCATCAATATCCAGCTGTTTCACGTTGAGCTGGTTAAGCGACAGTTTTTTTAGTTCTTCATTCGTTTCAACGACAGCATTTTTCAGGTCAATCGCTGACTGACGGGCATTCTTCGCCTGATTATGGAAATAGAGCAACGCCGAACCTGCCAGCATCGCCGCTCCCACCGGACCGCCAACAAGTGCCAGCGCCCCTCTTGCCATACCTACTGCTGCAGAGGCTGCGCGGGCTGAAACGGAAAGCTGTTTATTGGCAGCATTCAGCTGGCTCTTTGCCTGGGTGGAGAGCAGTGTCTGCTCGGTTTCCTGCCGGATTAAGCGGTTAAACTCACTCTGATAACTGACGTTAAGGCCAAATTGTCTGGCACTTTTCTCCATTTCCCGATAACGCCCGAATTCTGCGTTATTCTGTGCCAGCGTGGCGGCGGTACTTTCCAGCGTTTTTCGCGCCATATCGGCCTGCGCCATCGCGCTGGCCCTGACTGCCTGCTGCTGCTCCACCCAGGCACCGATGTTGCCCCTGATACCTGCCGTCAGTTTTGTCGCCAGAACAGGAATCAGCGTATACAGCGCAACGTTGGCGACCGTATTAAAATTATCCGTCAGGCCATTAATGGCATCGGTAACGGTCTGAACACCACTGCGCAGCGGGCCGTTTCCGCTCTGTCCCACCTTAATAATCAGACCTTCAAAAGCCGAAGTCAGGCTGAGAAGATCGCCGTTGAGGTTATTTACCCTGATTTCGGCCTGCTCATGTGCGGTCTGTGTACCGGTCAGGGCGGCGGTCAGCGACTCCACCTTCTCGCGGTTCTGCACCAGGATGGATGCCGCGCTGAGGTTTTCCACCCCGAACAGCTTCACGGCCTGCTTTGTTGACTGGTTTTTCCCGGCCAGGTTCTCCAGTGCCTGACTCAGCCCGACAACAGAAGGCTTCAGGGTTTTATCGGTTCCCTTCTCCAGATTCAGGATCACGTTACGCAGCGCGGTTCCGGCCTCGCCGCCTTTAACCTCACGCTCCGCCAGTACCTGTATGGCGGCATTGAGGGTTTCAAAACCTACGCCAGCCTGTGCCGCTGCCACCCCGCCATTTTTAATAGCAGCAGCAGTATCGGCTATCTCCGACGAACCAAATTTCGCGCCGGCAGCCAGCACATTGATATACCGGTCGGCTTCACTGGCTCCCGCCCCAAACTGGTTTAACGACAGCGCCAGCGTTCGGGTGGCATCCGGAAGCGTGGTCCCTGCCGCCTGGGCCAGCGTTAACGCGCTTTTGGTCGCCGCCGTCAGACCCGCAGAGGTACTCAGCAGTTCAGGCTTTGCCGAAGCCATCAGCTTAATGGCCTCGGCAGCCTGCGATGCGCTGTATTCCGTTGTGCGGCCCATTTCCTGCGCTGCCTGATCGTACAGTTTCATCTGCGCACTGGTGGCACCGGTGATGGCCTGCAAATCCGACAGGGACTGGCTGTACTGCCGCGTAGTGTTAATAATGGTGCCCAGCGATAAACCCGCCCCGGCAAAACCTGCCAGCCTGCCAGCCAGCCCTGATACCGAAGCAGAAACACGCTTATAGGCATCCTCCGTCTTTTTCGCATCAGCCTGGGCATTGCGGTTAAACTGGCGTGACTGACTCTCAGCGCTGCCGTAGGCGCTCATCAGCTGCGATTTAAAGTTCGCTGCATTCAGATGCAGCCCAACGGCAAGAGAGGCAACGTCACCCATTACATTAATACCTTCATAACTGCCGCACACTGCGCATCCAGACTCGGATTCACGGCGGCGGTGGGGGATTTAACAGGGGGCGGATTACTGTCAGGCTCTTCCCGGCAAGGCTTTTTGAAAATGCCCTGTTTGAGGAAGAAAGCTCGCCAGTGGAAAAGCGTGTCAGCCGGAAGCGCCGCAATTTTTGACGGGTCAGGCTCGCCCCAGCGGTCGGCCAGCCAGAAAATCAGCTCCAGCCAGGGCGAGTCACTCAGTTTTTTTCGGCGGTTTCCAGCTTACCGATGGCGTGCTTTTTCACTTTGTCGATGGCATCCAGAAGCACAACGTTATCGTGTGCCGCCAGCAGCTCCTTCGCCGTGGGTTTGTCTTTGGCTTTAATCGGCGAGCCGTCAGGCTGAACCAGGCTGTCGATAACAATCTGTACGCTCAGCTCAGACGCCAGGCGGGCATTGCCAGAGGTCTGCGCCTCGATGAGTGCATCTTCATGATCAATAAGCTCAGCCGCCGTCAGCCGACGCAGGTAAACCTTTGTGCCTAAAATTTCAGTTTCAGTAGGCGTGGATTTCGTTTTGAGCAGTGCATTTTTCAGTGCGGAGAGGCTAAATTCAGACATGGTGTATCCTGTTTTTCAGACGAAAAAAAACCGCCCGGAGGCGGTGTATATCGGGAAACAGATTACGCTCCGGCATCTGGTGCCGGCGCGGCGATCCCCCATTTAATGTTGTTTTGCTTACCCTGCACCGTAATCTGGATAACTTCACTGGCAGGCGCTGTGATTTCGTTCATCTGCCAGCCTGAAAGCGCAAGGATCATTGAAGCCGTTCTTTTGTTCGGCAGCTCAATATAAAACTGAACGGTCTTACGCTGTTCTGCAGCATTGAGGAACGCGGTGAAATCTTCGTTTTCCGGGTCGTCAATGAATCCCAGCGATTTCTCCGGCCCTTCCGGCAGGTCTGACACCGACTGCTTACTCTTGTCCAGCAGGGTGGTACAGTCGACAAATCCTCCCGTCTGACCTGTCGCGCCCAGTGCCTTACAGTTAATCAGGGGTTTGAGCGCCGCCACAGCGGCCCCCACCTCGCCGAACTTCACCACCGTCCCGGCAGGAAGCATTGCGTACTCAGGGGATGATTTTGGCGTGTTATTTTCATCAGCCATAATGATTCTCTCTTAAATAGTGGGCAGCGGTTGCTACCTGTTCTGAATACCATTGCGGATTTCAACGGTCAGAATGCGCAGAACCTGCCGGACGTTGTAATCCAGTGCCGGACGGATGAATGGATCGGCAACCTGTTTCACCGTACCGAACTCTTGGGCCAGCGCTTTCATGTAATGCTTCTTGCTGGGGCCAACCCGAAGGGTGACCACCGTATTTCCGCGACCTTTCCGCGTGGATGAGCGAATTTTGATGGAATCACGCATATGCTGCTCTGCAGAGGATGCATCGTCGAAGCCGGCATGTTGTTTCATGTCGTCTTCAACCACTTTCAGCGCCTCACGCCCCGCGTCACGTAACACCTTCGTGCCGACCTTTTCACCGAGTGCGATAAGCTGCCGCTCCAGCTCGTCCAGCCCTTTTACGTCCATAGTGATCATGGTGAGGCATCCCGGTAGTGAAAGGTGAAATCCCGGACGAGCCGGTACTGAATATTGCCGCTGGTCAGTACCGATTTACTCTGCTGTATTCCACCCCGGACCACATTCTGCACGGGAAAGCCCTCCAGCTGGCCATGCACGATAGCGGTCCATTCCGCGCTGATTTTCTTATCCAGCTGTAACAGGCGGGTGTAGTCATTAAGCAGATAAATCGCTATCTGGAAGCGACCCGCAATCAGGCCTGTGCGCAACAGTCCGGCGTACAGCTCCGGATCGGAGATACACTGGTAAGTAATTCCCTCCTGCAGCTCATCAGGCAGGAGCAGAGGGTAAACATCCAGCCCGGTCAGGCGTTCAAGTGCTGCCTTTAATGCCAGCTCGATCATGACGTGCGTCTGCCTCCCCTGTGATGATGATGCGGTCCGCAAGACGTTCGACGTTACGAACGGTATAAACCCGGTCAGACGTCGTTATTTTCCAGTCGATATCAATATTCAGGTTCGGATGAGTGGTAAAAAGACACGTTTCAACAACCTGTTGTTGATCCAGTGTGCGGATCTTTCTGCCCGAGACCAGCTCGCGCTTCGCCCAGGCTTTCCCGGTCGTGACCAGTTGCTCCGGCAGCTGTTCACCCAGCGGTCCCCGACCGGATTGCATATACCCAATCGAAAGACGGCAGGTCATCTCTTCCGGCTTCAGGCTCATACGGTGTTCTCCTGCAACGGGAAAAGAAGATGCCGGACCGGAGCCGTCTCCAGCCACTGACCGGTGAAACCATTCAGATACGCATCCCCGACCAGATACTGCATGGCCAGCTGGATATCTTCATCCGCCACAAAACCGCGTACACCTTCCGGCAGCGCCTGCAGTTCGTCGTCGCTTCCCACCAGTTTGCAGTAGTAGTCACGTTCAATACTCTTCTGCGCAGCCGCCACCATTTTAGTGAGCATGCCGTCATGCTCCGTGAAATCCGGCTCCAGACGGAGCTGGGTTTTCACGTCATCCAATGTCAGTATCATGGTCATCGGCTCCCTTGCGGGGACTCAGCGCCTTTTCCGCATCTTCTGGCCATACCGCAATATGGCGTTCAACCAGTTTTTCTGCGTACTCAGTATCAAAACAGGCCGTATCACCGCGTGAATAACGATGATAGGGTCCCAGGAAAAAAACCGCTTTCCGCATCACTTCTGCTCCCGTCAGGACCGTGGCCCCGTTTGTTTCACTTCCGGTCAGATCAACACCTGTATCACCTGAACCCGCTGCAGTATTCTGACCGTCATCCCCGTCCACTGTATTTTCCGGCGTCAGTTCATCCGGCTTTTTCACATCCCCGGCTGCAACCGCCGCTGCCGCTGCTTTTGCCGCTTTCGTCGTCATCGTTTTGCTCCTGAAAAGAAAAAACCCGCTGCTGCGGGCTTGGGGAATTACGTGCTTTTACGCTGTGCGACCGTGGTCGCACAGAGTGCAGGACCGGTTAAAACAGCACTTTTGTCCCGAGAACAAGACCTTCCGGATGACGGAAGCCGATATCGTGCTCCGTCACCACGCGAATCAACGACTGGTTACGGGAGAACGCGGAAACCAGATTTCCGTCCCCGTCCTGGTAGGAGGCTTCCTGCGAAAACGACACCTTCATGTTGCCGTCTTCACCGATAACCACGTCATTAAAGTCAGCGAAGTAAATTTCCGACTCTTTGCCAGCGTCACCGAGGTTTGCCGGGATAGCGCTGGTACGCTGAATCTGAAATCCCTTCAGCATCCCCTGGGCCATTTCCGGGTAGACCTTATTACCGTTACCGTCGCGCAGCCCGAACAGTTTCATGTAGGTACGGTTCGACATGCCCCAGCCGCAGCTGATCATGTTGCTGTTCCCGTCCATCGCCATCAGGATGATGCTGTCGAGATAGGTATCAATCGTCTGCAGATTAACCTCTGCAGCAGCTTCCCACGGCAGCAGGCGGTTCCACTCAGTTGCTCGCGTTTTCATACCGACAGGCGTATCACCGGTACCGTCATCGCGCATAAAGGCTTTATCTTCACGAACAGAGATCGCGGTCAGAATATCCTGCAGGACCAGCTGCTCCACGTTGTAGCCAGCACGACCAATCAGCTGGTTTGAGATTGGAACCATTGCAATCATGGTTTTCGCAGTGAGTTTCACATCATCGAAGCGCGCTTCTGATGTTTTCGCATCCTTGCCTTCCCCGGTGTAGCTCGCCGTCGCACCACCTGCCAGACGCGGCAGCGCCATGTTGCCGTTCGGCAGCGGAATGGAGCGCGCGCCCAGCTTACGAACGATGGTGCGATCGCGCAGCAGTTCGATCACCTCGCTGTGCAGGTTTTGCGGAATAAGAACACCGCCTGACGCGGCGGCAGTGTTGATGGCCATCGAGACAGACTGGTCATTCAGTTCTTCAGCTGCAAATTTAGCAGCATCCTGAACGTTACCCTGTGCTGCCGCAATCGACATCACCAGACGGGTCATGCCTGCGCCGGTATATTGCTTTGGCTCAGCCTTAATGCTGATACCTGGAGTCTGCTGTGTGCCTTTAACCGGTTTGGCGACAAGCGCTGCAGCACGTTCAGCCGCTTCCAGACGCTCAATCTTGGCGCTGATATCCGTGAACTGCTGCTGCAGGCTGGCAAATTCGGTTAACTGCTCCGCAGTCAGCGTACCGCCACCAGTTTCTACTGCCGCCAGTACCTGAACCTTCTGATTAATACCCGCACGTTCACGACGCAATTCTTCAATATGATCCATGTTTTTCTCTCTTTTTGGCATAAAAAAAGCAGCCTGTTGGCTGCTTTCTGGTAATGACGCGTTAGCGCCGGGTTACATTCTGGTTTGCAGGTCCATCGCGGCTGCCTGCAACTTTATGGAAGTGGTTTGTTGAGGTTGTTTGTACTTTGCCGCAATGGCATTAATCGCGGACTGAGGATCCGAAACTTCATCAGCAAGACCAGCAGAAATGGCATCAGCGCCGAAATAGATTCCGGCCTGTGTGTTAATCACCGTCTGAGGGGCAAGTTTCCGGTATTCCGCTACAGAGGTAATAAACGTCTCGTACATATCGTCAATCATCCTCTGGAACATTCCCCGAGCGTCTTCACTCAGTGGCTCATGTTGTGTACCGTTATTTTTGTTATCTCCCCGAAAAATCGTGGTGAATGTTAACCCCATTTGCTCTTCCATCCTGGAAGTATCCAGGTGTTCCATGATCACTCCAATCGAGCCGACTCCACTGGTCTGGCTGACTACAATTTTGCTGCAGGCCGAAGCGATAAAGTAAGCCGCAGAATAGGCGCTGTAGTTCACAATTGCAGTAATAGGCTTAGTTTGACGTGACTGGAAAATATAATCGGCCAGTTCCTTGCATCCAACCGCCGCACCACCACCAGAATTTATATCCAGCACAATTTCACTGATGGAAGGGTCATTTAATGCAGCATGCACCTGGCTACGTATGCGCTCATAGCTGGTAAGTTCCGAACACATTGCAGTAATTTGCCCACGACGTGGAACCAGAATGCCGTGAACAGGAATAACAGCCATTCCACCAGCTGGTTGAACCAAATCTGGCGCCTGATTGTTATCAGGATTCTGTGTCATGTGAATTCCAGCCTCTTCTGATAATCTCTGAATACGGGGAACCAGCACAGCTTTTACAGAATCCATTGTCTGTCGTGTCACGTAATGTGGAACACCAAAGACCATAGCCGCCAGATGCGGCAGATTAATTAAATTTTTTGTCATGATGTTTACCAGGTCAGCCCGCACTGCGGGTGATATTCAGTTTCTGGACAGAATAGAGTTGATTTCTGCCAGTTGTTTTGCTGTTGGCGTGTTATCGCCAGGTAAGATTTGTTTACTGTCGACCATATTCAGAGGCGTCAGGTATTTGTCCCCTCCGGCGATGGGTGGAAGGTTCTCCATGCGGCGAATGTCGTTAACCGATAACCAGCCCCACTGGCGGCCTAATGCATAAGATTCATAGCGTGACTTCTGATCACCGCGCAGCAGGCCAGAAACATTGAATTCAATGTACAGATCACTGCGCTCGCTGGGTAAAAGCAGATCGCGCATTAATGCGCCTTCATGGCGCTTCAGCCAGGCCAACAGCGTGTACATCACAAACTGCAGCCCCTGGTGCTCAATGTTGTTATTCGTGGCTTTCGCCAGCATCTGCACCATATGGGGCGGGATTTTATAGAGCCGGCACACTTCCTCCACGCCCCATTGACGGGACTGTAACAGCTGCGCTTTCTCATTATCCTGAGATAGCTGTTTGTAGCTCATCCCTTCCTGAAGCAATGCAACAGAGAATGCGTTCCTGACGCCGGAATATCTGTCCGTCCACTTTGCCAGCAGGCGGTCGATAGCATCCTGGCTTTTGATCGTCGGAGCGTCTTTTGGACGTTCAATAACGCCGCTCATCGTTGTACCACGGCGAAAGACCTGAGAAGCATGCTCTTCCACGGCGAGGTTTAGCCCAAGAACATCCGCGTTCGTCTGGATTGGGGAACTGCCGATATAGCCATCCAGTGAGAAGACCTTCACATGATGCATCATGCGCATTGGCAACGTTTCGCCAATTTCGGGTAGTTCATAATATGGCATCCCATCCGGGCCTTTCAGGACAATGACCTTTTGGGGATTAACCGGGATTAATTCGCGGGGATAACCTTTCCCGTCCCTGTCGATGATCGAGTAGCAATTTCCCTCCAGGCCAAGCAGGCCCTGCTGCTGTTCAAAGTATTCAAATGAAGTGTCTTTTTTGTTGGGCTCGGAATGAATCAGATCATATACAGGGTGGTCAGTCGCCCGTTCACGGCCTCCGTTAGCGCCTCGCCTGTAAAGTTCACACGGCAGCTGCGCCACCGATTCTGCCAGAAGCGTTACACATGCCCGGACCGCCGATAACGCCATTGCGGTTTCAGAAGTGATAACGATCCCCGCCTTGCTCTGGCTGGAACTCACACCACCCAGCATCGCCTGCCAGAAACTACCACCAGACTGAGATTTACCCCGAAACATCTGGGGAATGAACATTATTCACCCCCTGATTTAATTACGCTGGCAGACATTGATTTCGCGATTAAAAATGACCACAGCAGGCAGATTGAACCGCCAGTAATAAGCCCGGCTGCAGGTGAAATAAGCCAGGCACCGGCAGACAGTAACGCGGCTCCGGCGAGGCCGATAAAAAAACTTAAAAACGTCATTAGCATGCTACATCTTCCTCGTCGTAAACGGATGAATTACTCGCCCGGCTATTCAACATTGCCCGTCCGATTGCCATAATTAGCGAAACCGCGCCATCGATTTTGTTTTCGTTATGCTCTTTGATGGGTTTAACCACATCGTCATTACCGGGCAAATACTTCCCGACGACGTTGCTGATACACCAGCTCATAATCGGGTTCCCGTCGTGATGAAAGCGGCCTGACTCAATGGCGGCTTCCAGCTCCTTCGTCGGATCAGACATATTGGTGTAGTTCTGAACAATAGTGATCGGATTAAGGCTTTCATCAGCCAGATCATGTGAAAGCCCCGTCGCGCCGAACGGGTCAATCGGTGACTCACTGACTGGGTTGAGCTTGTTTGCCGCCTTGGCCTCTTCAAGGATGTAGCGGTAATCAACTTCAGCGCCATCAGTAACTGTAAGCAGTCCCATTTCAACCCATTTCTGAAATCGCTCCGCAGTACGACGATCTTCGTTCTTTTCAACGCTGAATACTGCGTCGTAGGGAACCCAGAAGCGGGGAGCAACGCTGTAGTAATGTGTCTTGCCGTCAATTTCCCTGGTGAACAACCGCGCCATACTGTTCATATCCAGCTTGCGCGCCAGGTCGAAAGACAGAACACATGGCTGTCCTTCGAATTGCTCCAGCGTAAGTGTCTTATCCTCACAGTTCTGCCAGGAAACCAGGTTGTAGAAAGCAGCACGGGCTGCAACCCAGATGTTGAGGTGTTTAGTTTTAAATACACCAGCCTGACGGGCGTTATTAATAGCTCTCTGTTGCTGGCTGAGGAGAAAGTCACGATAGACCGACACGCCCATATTCGGGTTAGCTTTTTCCAGCACTTTAGGATCGGTCCAGTCATCCCCCTCGTCGACGGTGTATATCACGCCGAACAATTCCTCATTCGGTACTGTGCCATTCAGCATCTCAATCACTTCACGCCGTTTGTCGTAGCATGGACCCTCAATGTTGTAACCCGCCGTCGTGATCGCCCACATTAGTGGTTGTCGCCGCGCCCCCATACCCGTCAGCATAGTGGTGTAGAGCGAATCTGTGGGATGTTCGTGATACTCGTCAACAATCGCACAGTGCGGTGAAGCGCCGTCCCCAGGGTTACCAATCAGCGGCTCAAAACGCGCGCCATCTTCTGGCCGGCTCAGGTTGGACGCATTAACTTCAATCCCGAACGCTTCCACCAGCAGCGGGGTGCGCTTACACATCAGACGAGCTGGTCTGAATACTTCCCACGCCTGTTTTTCAGTTGTGGCCCCGGAATATACTTCAGCGCCAAACTCGTTATCACAGGTAAAACAGTACAGCGCCACACCTGCCGAAATAGCTGATTTCCCATTTTTACGCGGTATCTCCGTGTAAACCTCGCGAAATCGTCGAAGCTTCGACCCTTTCTGGACCCAGCCAAAGGCGCAGCACACAATAAACAGTTGCCATGCCTCCAGAGTGATCGGCATCCGCTTGAATGCCCACTCTCCTTTTGTATGTGGCAACAACTGGATAAATTTCGCGGCCTTTTCTGCCATGTCTTTATCGAAGCGGTAACGAAATTTCTTACTCTTTTCAGCCGCCATGTCATCGATATGACGCTGGCAGGCCTGAATGACAAACTGGCACGCCGGAATTTTCCCCCGCACAACGTTGCGGGCGTATTGATTCGCGGCGTTTACGTTGGGGTACGATTTCCGGCTCATGAGTTGATCATCTTCAGGAATGGGTTAGAGGTTTTCTTCTGTCCGGCAAGGCCGATTAGGCGTTGTCGACTGCTGGGATCAAGGCCAAGCATGGAGCCGGTAGAGCTCATCTCCGATTCCTGCTCTTTCTTTGCGGTTAGCTCAGGGTTTTTTATCTTCCCCCCCATAGCACCAGTGATAGTCAGCCCTTCTCTGGCGATATTTTTAACCGCCCTGCGCCAGAACTCATATGCAACACACCAGCGCTCAAGTACGGCAAGATCGGTAACACACAGTAATCCCTGTCCACATAATTCTTTCGTGGTCAGTTCCCACATGACGGCCGCCATTGGCAGACCATCATCCTCAGAAAACCAGTCAGGTGGTGCCACACCTTTAATCGGTGTGAATACAGGTTCCTCTTTATTCAGGGCTCGTTTGCCGGGGTTCCCTGCCAGCTCCTTGCGCGCCGTTGGCTTGGGGCGACGCCCGGAACGCCCCGCCGTTCCAGCCATAAGCGACACTCCTGGTTAAATTTCATTTTTCGCGGGTATAAAAATACGAGGAAGCGGGCAGTCCTGAAAGGCGAAAGGGGTCAGGGATTTGATCCCCCCTCCCCCTGGCCTGTGTGGGCATCAATCAAGATGGAAATCATCATTCAGGTTGCACCGACAAGCGCTGCTCGCATTGTGCGGACAGGCATTAGAGTTATGCCCTGACTGCCCACAATAGCTGCAGCGCAGGTTGGCGCGGCGGGATGAACCACCCCATGTTTTGGGACAGTTCGCGTATGTATGAAGCCGTGAACCGCAGTACGTGCAATAGGTATAACTCATCGGATACGCTCTCTTGCCGTCTTCGCTCTGTGGCATTCCCAGCACAACGACTCAAGATTGGAATCGTCATCAGTACCGCCATGAGCTTTTGGGATGATGTGGTCAACGCTTGCCGCTTTCTTCGCTATCCTCTGTCGGCGATGGTTCTGACACAGGTATTTATCACGCTGAAGGATACGCGCTCGTTTAATTTCCCAGAGTCGCCCGTATCCACGTTCTTGCCTGCTCTTTCCTGACTGATAACTCCGCCAGCCGTCACCAGCATGCTGCTGTCGGTGTTGGTCACAATATCCGCTGACATCATTGGTGATTGCCGCACACCCTTTGTGTCGGCATGGGCGTTTAGCACGTGCTGGCATCGGCATAGTCCTGTTTGTTGGATACAAATTGTGTAATAGGCGGAAAGTAAAAATGAACCAGTAGCTGATTAAAAGTTCTCATAAATAGCGAGAATCTGCGCGGTTCTTGCCCCGTGACATCACGGATTATCAGAAAGAAATAAAAATAATAATTATTATCAAAATATTCTAGTAAGATCGCTGGAATAACAAATCCTTAATCTCTCAACAAAAATAAGGATTTGTTAAGCTTCATGATTTATGGTCGATGTAACACACCGTTTGAGGCAAGAATAATGGTCAAATTCTCAAAACTTCAGATTCGCTTACACTGGCTAACCCTGATATTAATAGCGATAACCTATGCAGCTATGGAGCTTCGTGGCTGGTTTCCCAAAGGCAGCAACACCTACCTTCTCATGAAAGAAACACATTACAATGTTGGGGTGTTTGTCTGGTTTTTAATGATAATGCGATTAATTATTAAACAAAAGTATCATGATCCAGCTATCACTCCCCCCCACCAGCCTGGCAGATGATGGCTGCTAAAATAATGCATATCCTGCTGTACATTTCTTTTTTGGCTCTACCATTATTAGGTATTGCAATTATGGCTTACGGTGGAAAGGACTGGAGTTTCTTAGGTTTTAACGTTGCATCGTTCGTTACTCCTGACGGGGAAACAAAATCACTTATCAAAGATACTCACGAAACACTGGCAAACATCGGATATTTTTTAATCGCAGCGCATGCTGGTGCAGCGTTATTCCATCACTACGTCCAGAAAGATAACACTCTTTTGAGGATGATCCCTGATTGTAACGATAAGAAATAAATACAAATTTTAATGTTTAACATTACAGCAGGCACTCAGTGAATGTCTGCTGTAATGCCTGCTCAGTCAAGTTGAAGCACACCGTGTTCTTTTGAATCAGAGAATGCAACCAACCCAGTGTATTCGGGGATAGTGTTCCGTCATCAGCATCAAATGCTGAAATGGTTGCGTGAAGAATCAAAAATGCTCCAAATCCCGCGCCGCTGCTGCCCCTCGATGGTCAGAATCGTCAAGGAGGACCCGTTAAAAGGTAAGCAGAAAATCTATGGTTAGAAGTGAAGGCTTTGACAACGTTCTAAATTTTATGACAGAAATAAAAAAGCATTACCTTTCAAGATAATGCTTTTTCACTCGAACTGAGTCTTATAACAATTAGATTAATGTGATTTTAATATCATAGCTTTCAAGCCCAGTCATTTTTTCACGAGCATTAAACTGGATATCGGAAACTTCTTTTCCTGTCTTTTTTTTGAGTTCAATAATTTTTTTTGTGATGAATTCAGAAATATCCGCTTCAGTTTTTCTTTTTAAATCTTCGACGTTCATTGTTTACCTCTCTTGATCTCTAACGTATCAACGCCAAGCATGCTACATTCCCCGTAGAGCACTTGTATAAGCGCTGATATGTTTAAAAGATAGAATAGAAAGACTCAATTATCAATAGTTTGCAGTACAATCTTCATGTAAAGGAGCTCGCGACCACACAAACCACTGTACTAAAATCCGGGTCGGTCACGAAACAACCAGATCTCATTTCAAAAGCTTCGATGCTGCCTCGAGGATCTCTTCTGAACTGACATCACGATCAGAGGCTACATAAACTATTTTATGGTCTCCTGTCAGAGATGGAAATCCCGCTGACATCACGGGTAGGTGTGCTTTTTCCCCATTGGGAAACTCGCGCATTATCGTAGTAATACCTTTCATTACGGTTACAACAACTGCAGGTTCTGCATTAAAAAAAACGATGACTTTTTTCATAATTTTACCGTGATGTCTCTTACAGAGATTGTCGGTTCAGCATACAAAAAAGGCTCCATAAGGAGCCTGAAATTTATTTTCTGAATTCTAAAGAAGACTGACCAGAACGAATGTACAGTGCAATATTATCAAATGTAATCATTGTTGATTTGCAAAAAATACATTTTGCTCCGAAAGGATTTTTTTCAGTAACATCAAAGTTTGACGTTCGGTACTGAGATCCGTGGCAACACGGACATCTGAAGTGAATATTATTAGTAATAACAGTTACCTTATACAGCCACGACATTAACTGCCGTGGGGCCTTTAGGTCCCTGTTCAACACTAAATTCAACTTCCTGATTCTCATTCAGCGTCTTGAAATCATTACTCTGGATAGCAGAGAAGTGAACAAACACATCTTTACTGCCATCTTTTGGAGTGATAAAACCAAAACCTTTTTCAGGATTAAACCATTTAACTAAACCAGTCATTTTATTAGACATAAACATTACCTTTATTGAGTAAGCCCTTGGGCAGAATGGTCCGAAAAAAATTATCAGAGAGAAAAGCTAACAAGGAAATCTCAACAGGAACAAGGAATAAAATTATTACAGCGACTGCTTCAGATAAATTCGTTACAAACCAGACATTCATTAACGCATGATTAACCAAACATAGCAAGGTTTAGTTTTGTAAGTAAATCTCAGTGGGTTTTGACCATAAAAATTAATTTAAATAGCTTAAATCGAAAATTATGTCATGCTGCGTAAGACCTTTATCTATCACCCTAAGTTGTCAGGGATTTTGACTCAAGGAAGAGTCGTATTTCTTTCATAGTAAAAATATACAAATTTATCCACGAAAACCGTCAACATCTTAATTTATAGATCTATTATTTTTTCTCTACGATTCATTGTTAGTATTTTTACGGACTCATAAATCCGCTCACATGTCATTCCTGCCCGGTAGTTTTCATCAGCGCGCTCAGCATTGTATCGAGCTTCTTCTGCCAGGCTTCCTGGCATGTCTACGAGCATTGCAGTGTCATGACGGATGGAAAGTTTTGTTGATTCGTTAGTTATCGAGCTGTAGAACGCTATGCTCTAGCTACTCGGAATAGGCAATCAGCCCGGTGTACTCAGGGATAACCTTGCCATCATCCGCTTCGAACTCAGGGATTGTTCCGGTAGTGATGGTGTATTGTGGCTGGCCATCTTCTTTTGCGAAGGCCGCCAGGTCTTCAATCTGCTTAGCTGTAAGAACTACTGTATTGCTCATTCCTCAGTTGTTAAAAAGCCCCGCTACTGCGAGGCTTGATTGATTATCGCTAACGATTACATCGTAACGGTTATAAAAGAAGCTATTAGCCAACATGTGGTGTATGGTTGTTAACCGCCCACCAGGACAATCAACATGTCGATACTCAAAGATATCAAGATGCGTACTTTACGCCATGTGAAAAGTACTTGTCCTCATTGCTCCCGCCAGTCAATGCACAGTCTGTCGAGAATAAAAAACAATATAACGTTAATTTGCCCCTTCTGTGGAAACATCTATCTTCCATCTGAAAGCAAACCAATAAAGTAACTGATTGAATACCAAATAAAACCCATACTCTCAGAATGTGGCAAAGCAGACATAACCTTTTATTGTTGTTCTCATTTAAGAGAGTGTAACACCCAGAGTGGAGAGGGATTTTTTCTTCTCCACAATACGGCGGTCAAGTTCAGTCACTGCATGCGGGCGTATGGCATCAAGAAAGGCGCTATCCTGATAGGTAGACTGGATTGTCACACCAAGTCCGGCACCACTTTCCAGTATGCTTTTCTGACGCTGTAGTTCTTTTATATCGTTATTGAGGTAATACGCTTCACTTAGGTTTTCTGCGTTCATCGTCTAACCCTGTTGTTGTTTGACTGCCTCACTGAGTCGTAAATGCGCTCACACGTCATTCCTGCCCGGTAGCGTTCGTCAGATCGTTCAGCATAATATCGAGCTTCTTCTGCAAGGCGTCCAAGCATGTCGGCGAGCATTGCGGCGTCGGCTCCGGCTGTTTTGCTTCTGACGGCAGTGGCAAGATTTGCGGTATGCTTTGCGGCGTCCAGGAGGGTGGCAAGCTTTGTTGCTTCGGTACGCAGCTGGTTAACAGTGGCAGACAGGCCAGCAGCAGTGGCAGCAGATTTAGCGGCTTGCGCTTGTGCATCTTTTACAGCCTCATCACGGGCAATTATGCGCCCTTGCTCAATCATGCGGGCGGCGGTCTGCGCGTTCGCAACCTGCGAAGACTTAGCACTATCACGTTCCGCCCATTTCTTTTGCCAGCCCCGGTCGCTCCAGACATTTCCGGCAATAAACGCACCAGCCAGCAGTAGAAACACAGCAAATGTTTTACTCACTGGCCTATCCCCCAGCATGTCAGAGCGCTTTCCTGGTCTCTTCGATCAACCTGTCCGTAGCAGCCGCTTTTCTGGCCTTTGGTCAGACGACAGTCGCGGCCACCGTCTTTAATCCACCAGCGGATCGCTTCACAGGCACCTCTACGGTCGCCCGCATTAATTCGCTTATAGAACGTAGATGGGAAACATTTTCCGGGGCCGATGTTATATGGGCAGAAGGACGCGATCCCGGCTTTCTGTGGTTCGGTCAGTGGTACCTTGATATTTCGCTCAACCCACGCCAGCGCCTTGTCGCGTTCTATGGCGTTCACCCGGGCGCATTTCTCAGCAGACACCTTCATACCATGCTCTACTGGCTTACCATCAACCATTGTGGCGCCACGGCAAATAGTCCAGATTCCGCCGCCGTCGCGATATGCTTTCAGGCTGTTACCCTCTTTCTCATCCAGAAACTGATCGAGAATTACGGACGCGGAAGCCCCCGCAAGAATCAAACCAACGACCGCTGCGCTCAGTTTATTCTTCAGCTTTGGTGACATTGCCATTAAGCCGGTCCTCCCTTTCCTTTTTCCTGTAGTACCAGTTCACTGCACAGGTGATTACAGTGCATGCGATACCGACAATAATTGCCCAGTCGCTCAGGCTTAACCCTGCAATTCTGTCGGCTAACATCCAGGACACCTCTTTTGCTGTTTTAGCTGTTTCGGCATATGCCTTCGCTGATACACCGCAGCCGGTCAGCGTGGTGCCTGTTCCATATGAAAGTCTGCTGTAAATGGTGCTCATTCTGGTCATAGCCTCACCTCCGAGAGTTCGGATGGCGCTTTACGATTAAGGAGGTCAGGCTTCACGGGCTGGATTTATTAACAAAGCACGTAGTGGATGCTTCCCGTGAGCCTGAAATAAAAAAGGCCACCATGCGGGAGCCTCAAAGTAAGTCCGATTGTCTAGTTTGGTGGAGTGAGTGGCCCTTCTAGCACCTCTGCCTCACCGTTATGGCAAATATCATCACCTCTGCTCAGATGCCATACCCCTGTAACGACTTTCCCCGTCTCCAGGTCATCTACAGTGTCGTTCGTGTAATAGGCCACCTGTACAACACCTAAATGGTGAATCCAGTAATACCCTTCCTTCATATCGCCCCCAATAACTAAAAATTATACTGTAAAGGAAAGCTCATATGCTGTTTGTGCAAGAAAACACAGCGGCCAAGAGTGAGACGTCCCATTAGTTCACTGTCAGTTTTCTCAGAGAGAGGCATTCTCATACTCACGTTCTTTACGAGACTTTTTCTAGTGCTATTCACCGCTCAACACTATCTTCTCAGTGACTCATCACAATCAATCTATACGCGTTATCTTACTAATGGCTATATCAATTCAGTCACCGATATTTTTATCAGCCCACATATTTTCACAAAATTAAGATTTCCTGGGCAAATTAAGGTAAAGTTGAAGTCCATCCATCAAGGAAAAGCCTATGTCAGAACGTAAAGACTCTAAATCACGCCGTAACTATCTTGTCAAATGCACCTGCCCAAACTGTACCCAGCAATCTGAACACAGTTTTTCAAGAGTACAAAAAGGTTCCCTTTTAATCTGCCCTCATTGCAATAAAGTATTCCAGACAAATCAAAAAGAAGCAGCCTGAATCTGTTTGAGATACCGTTTCTCGCACAGAGTCACTACATCTGTATTTTAAGATTGATCAAGCTACAGATAATAAAAAACCCGCTGGCTGCGGGTTTAGTAGTTTCATATTCAATGAATAGCAATTATGGTGATATCTGGGAAAACCATCCCCTTGCGTACTTTATCGTGTAAAGCAAACAGTCAGTCTCTACCGTTATACTTTTCGTGCAGTGAACCTACACTCAACGACAATGGTCAGCATACTTTCTCATTCGAGATTGAGATGAAATATGCTTACCGTTACCTTTAATGCCGGATCAGTAACATTTTAACTCTACTGATCCAACAATACTTCCATTACTTCTGTCAGTATGTCTACTCAGGTCTAAACCGTCTTCGTTATCGCATATTAGTTTAAGTTCAGAAAAAATCAGGCAGCAACAACGTTTTCGGCTGAAGGCCCTTTTGCACCAGCAGTAATACTGAACTCAACTTTCTGGCCTTCATTAAGTGTTTTAAAACCACCACTTTGAATGGCAGAGAAGTGAACAAACACATCTTTGCTACCATTATCAGGAGTAATAAAGCCAAAACCTTTAGACTCATTAAACCATTTTACTAAACCAGTCATTTTATTAGACACAGATCATTCCTTAAATTCTATGTAGCCTTACGGCGAAAAGGTTTTCGCACACAATCTAATTAGTAACGATAAGAAGGCTCAAAAGGAAGGATTATCAGTGGATAACGCTTGAGATGAGAACTGCTTTACTAAACCGCTTTAATGGGTCTGTGTACCAAAACAACCACTCATTAATCACACAACCCACAAACAATA
The DNA here is from genome assembly GCF_030334595.1 of Citrobacter sp. Ce104. Lineage (NCBI taxonomy): Bacteria > Pseudomonadati > Pseudomonadota > Gammaproteobacteria > Enterobacterales > Enterobacteriaceae > Citrobacter > Citrobacter sp. Ce104. The sequence continues at coordinate 219,821 of NZ_JAOWDP010000065.1, read as the reverse complement.
GCAAGTTATTTTTATTAAATTGTTCAGAACTTCTTAGAAATGGATGCTGTGACAGCATAATCAGTGATTTTTTTGACCTCGATAACATATGAGTGATTGTCCCCTTTATGAACAGAAACAGAATACATCAGTTTTATCAAACACCTATAAAGAACTTTCAATCACTCTGAAAAAATCCAGTAACAAGGTTTTTGTTCTATGTTTTCGTAGTCCAGGGAATTGGTGGTAACAAAGGAAATTATTTAATCCAACTAAAAAAATATTTACAAAACTATGCAACTTTTATTGCATATATGTGTATTATTAGGTAAAGGAAATCAGAACTTTCAAAGGAGAAAAAATGCAACGACAGAAAATGATATCATCGAAAATAAAATTTGTTGGTTACTACCCATTAGAAAAAATCCTCGAGATAGGATTCGTTAACTCTTCAACCTTCCAGTACGTTGGTGTCCCAAAAAGCATCTATAATTCTTTTCTAACAGTACAATCTAAAGGTCGTTTCTTTGATGGCGTTATTAAAGGTAAATTCTTGTGTCGTAAAACCGGATGATTCAAGAAAACTACTCTTACTTATATCCTGAAAGTCGTTTTTATTGTTTCCAGTTGTTGGTGTCCATTTGCACAGGAGGTTGATATCCCACAGAACACTATTCTCATCAACTTCATACCCTTCATTAAAATGAATCTTTGCAATACGGGAATGCTTACAATTTTCGAGTTCTTAGAAAATAAAACCCCGCCTAGGCAGGGTTTCAATGATTAATTTCGTGCAGGCGCTATACCCCACGGTTCAAATCGTACAGGACAGAAGTATGCAAAGTCAACACTATCATGCGAAAACTTGTCGGCATCTGTTACGATCGTATTAATTACTGGTTACTTTCTCAAATTCTGATGATGCGTGACGCTCTCCCTTGTGCAATACATCAACAAGCATTTCATAGAATGGTTTCCAGTTACGCGACCATGAGGACTGATGGAGATCCGGGAGGCGTTTCAGAATGGTTCGGTGTACCGTCGCAGAGGAGATAGCAGAGAATCCATTACCAGAGCAACGTTCACACGTTTTGAAAACCGGTGCGCCCCGCTCTTTAGTCGCTTTACGGTCGAGTACCTCCCCCTTTCCACCACAGCGGCATCGGGCGCTTATAGCTCCCTTCCCTTCGCAAGCGTCACAAACAGCGGGCACAATCTCTGTAACCTCTGTCCACTGCTCCCAGTCTGACGGACGAACGGCTCGCGAACGGCTGGCCCAATACGGCGCTTTACCCCACGGGTAAGATACTTTGCGCGTGGTCACTGTGCGGTATGTTCTCCCGCTACCGCTGCAACTGTGACACATCACGCTGGCTGCAGCCGAACGGGAGTATTCAGCAAAGGCAAATTGCGCCAGCATCAGCATGCACCATTCGAACTCACCACCGGCTGCTTTGCGCACGTTCTTTGGTGCTGTCTTCATCGCATGGCGCGCCAGCGCCTGTACAGCCAGTTGTTCATCCGATTTACTGATACCCGCCTTACCAAAGAACGCCGCCAGACCGAACCGCGCGCGGCTGCTGGTCGTACCGATGGCTACCATAACATCGGTCCCGGTAATCCGATCGGGAGAAGTATCTCTCACACTATCTGAGATGTGCATACTCTGTGGGCTGAAGTGTTTAAGCGAAGATTCCAGTTTCATTATTCGCCCCTCTCAATTGATTAAATTAAAATCTGTCTGGTTTAGCCCCATGCTTTTGATGCCCGTACATCCCATATATGAGCATCATTTTCGTAAATGGCGTCCATCAGGGCTTTTATCATGTTGTCAAAATCAGGTTTTACCTGGTGTGGTTTACCGTTGAACTCAGCCTGTTTCTTTTTGCTCCAGCTCGCTGGCATCGGAAGAATGAAGGTGACATGCGAACCGCTTTCCGGCAGTTCAACCCGCTTCAGACGAACCTCATCACAGAAAGCACGGTAACGCAGAACCTCGGGGCGATTTTTCCATGTGTCAGCGCGCGTCATTCTGGGCTTGCCGACAGGCGTGATTTTATATTCAGGCATGAGTCGATTCCCCCAGTTCATAGAGAACCTGCACCAACAACTCTGTTTCGGTACCGTAACTGTCTTCCCATAACTGGCGGCCAGCATGAAGGGCTACGCCGTGTCCGCCCTGGCGGTGATGGATTGGGCAAAGAGGAATAACTTTGAAATAGTCAGCGCGCTGGCCAATTCCCTGACCAGTTCGGATGTGATGTATCTCTGCTGGGGTTTCACCCAGTTTCAGGTTTTTGCAGACAATACAGCCCAGCCCGGCTACGCGGGAAAGGTGGAGTTTTTCAGATTTATTTTTTGATCTACTCATGCTGAACCACCAGCACGAACAAAGATACCGCTCACGGAGAAACGGTGTGATTGGGATATTTCAGTTTTATACGCCATCGCTATTTTCCGGTTGGCGCAGTGTGACTCAGTGGGCTGTTCAGACCCGTGTTTGAGTATAACCCAACATATCAGGCATCTGAAACAGGAAGACCAGCTTTCTTTCTTGCTTCATCCAGTGCCCGCAACGACGTAACAAATTCATCTTTACGCAGCGCGAATCCCCTTTCTACCCTGCCCTTTACGATATAAATCAGAACCGGGCCAGTATGCTCCGGCAGTCCGGGAATTAAATCATCCGGAATTTGCATGAGACGCCCCTTGCGGTGATATCCACACCGTTAAGCCAACGGAAATTGCTTCTTAGCAGCAGCGCGGCGTGCAACGAGAAATTTAGCAATCAAGCGTAACAAATGGCGGCCAAGGCTGCCTTCGAGGGGTGATCAGTTAAAAAACCATTCATCCGCACTTTCCCACGTTTCCTGCAGGATTTCTTCAATACGTTTTTTATCGCTCTTATCGCCTCCGATGACACTTAATCCATCAGAACCGGTTCGACGTATCGTTAATTTACAGGCTGAATAGTCCTGGCTGATTCGACGCAAAAGTTCCTTTTCAAGCGCTGGCACAGCTCCTTTCGGAAGCTCCTTAGTGCGATCAATTGTAATTTCAACCTTCATGATTCCCTCCGTCTCGACATGCTGTACATTTATACAGTATACCCATTGAACCTCATATTCAAGAGGTTAATAGCACTTTTCGCCAAAGCCATGCCGTTGTATACGCTAAGTTTTTCCGAGCATTCGGAATTTACTTAATCGGAGTGGAAAAACTGTGTAGGAAAGAAAAAACCCGCCGAAGCGGGTTAGAAGTGCGGGTGCGTTGAGGATACCAACCTAAACGAGTGGCGGGGATCGCTCCCGTCTTGCTCTCTTACTCAACTTCGTAGGTTAAATCAGTGCAGCCTGTCATTTTTAGCGAGCGAATCTACAAAGCTTACCTGAGACGCATCTTCTGGCTGTCTTTTCTTCCCCAGTACATCAACACTACTGAGGTCTTTTTCTGCGGGGTTGTTTAGTTTTGCCAACTGGTTCCTGAGGGATTTCATTTCGATTTTCAGGGTGGATATTTCATTGGTCATTTTTCCGCCAGTCTCTTCCCACTCTTTGACGAGATTCCGGCGGGCTTTCTCGTAGTCATCCTGCAGCAGACGCTTTAGGTCATGGATTTTTAACTGAACAACGATATTAGCAGCGCAAAAAACGAATACGCTTAAGGCTACAAAAGAAAAAATCAGTACGGCTATGTCGTTAATCGGCATGAAACCTTCACCCTCCCAATGTAAAGACCGTATAATCCGAATGTATTCACACTCAAACCATTACCACTACGACTTCTTTCCACTCTCGTTAGCATTGGTTCGTTCTAACTCCCACTCAACATCACGCCCCTGATACTGAGGCATAGCCTCGCCCTTATCTACACTGGTCACAACCTTGTATGACTCATTTTTCCACAAGCCAGTCTGTGGGCAGATCTGGCCTGATGAACACGATGAAACCGTTGGTTTTGAGTACGGATTGTCATTAGTGCTGTAGAAATTGCCGTATCCAGATCCATTTATTGAAGAAACCATAAAAACACCACTTAAATAACCAGACATAATTGCTTAAAGCGGCAATTAATGCTGATTATTAACAATGTCACATCCTAACTGTGAATTTAGTCACACCAATACCATCAAGGAACGTTACTGCGCAGTCGCGAGCATGGCTGTACGACAGGCATTCCAGCCCTCCGCGTACATTTTGGCGTCCTGCCAGTTTGTCTGCACGTCAGGGTATGTTGTTTCGACCGTGGCTGGTTCTGGCACTAACGGTGCTGTTGGCGCTGGCGAGGCGGTGTAAAGCGCCACGGCGCGATAACCATCCGTATCGAAGGTATCATTCAGCGCCGATGCCTCATCTTCCATTAGGCCCAAGTCGTTCGATACACAAAACTCCTCCATATAGGCATCGCCATCAGGAGTAACAATTCCGTACATAAACACAGTGCTATCAGCCTTGCGGCGTTCCTGTAGCTCGCTGGCGTACTCGTTAGCCTGATTCTCTGCCTCGTACAGCTGTGACCGCACGTCCTCAATCTCACCACGTAACGCCAGATAGTTACGGCGTAGTTCCTGTAGCTCTACGGCCATTGCCTGGATATCTCGACGGTTATAGCCGCAGTCAAATCCATTCTCCGCATAATGATTCACGCGCTCATCTGCTAGTTTATTATTCATCACAGTTGGCATCCTCATAAACGAAAAATTCCCCGCAACGCTGCAATTCAGCGCCAGCCATGTAATAGCCCAACGCCTCCGCGCGTTCGCTATCGCTCTTGAACGTATCTAACGGATACCGTTCATAGAATTTATTGATTAGTTTTGCCTGATCGAATTTACGGCGCTCCTGTAGCTCGCCGCGTAACTTCTTCACCTCTTGCGCTAACATGTACGCTGCAAACGCGTGAGAGTGCTCACTTCTCGGGGTTGCAGGGTGAAGAATTGCGGCCTTAGCTGCATTGAACCAGACGTCAATAACGCCGTCTGTTAGTTTGTTATTGGTCATTTACCAGTCCCCGCCCTGAACGGTCAACTTTGCCGCCGATAGTGCCATTAATTCATTATTTGGTGTTTCACCGCGCCCGCTATGTGACTCTCCCAGCAATAGCGCGAACCCATCGCCACCAGTCGTGTAATACTCTGCATCCGGGTAACTTTCGCGTACTTCTTCAAGCAGTTTTGCAAGTGCAGCCTCCAGACGGTGAAAGCGGCGATATGCCGTAGGAACCTTGCCAGAAAGCAAGCTATAGGCATCTTCGTTACCTTCGGCGATGCGTTCTTTTACTTCTTCTGTATTCATTCTGTTACCGCCCCTTATGGGGCGCTCCGTTAGCTGCTAGTAAACAAAATCACATTCGAATTTGTGTTTGCATTCAGGGCATTCAACTTCGACGTCAGTAGTAGCTGGGGTGTCCTGTTCGCAAGCGTCGAAGTTGGAATCAACTCAGAAGTCGTCCTGGTGGTGAATGATGTCGAAATACTCCCCACACTCAGGACACTCAGTGTGCAGAGTAATAGCCCACTCAGCTCGTTGGTTAGCCATGCTCACTCCCCCTCCTGATTAACTTTTTCAGCTAACTCTATCCACTGCGCGATCAGGCGTTCTCTGACACCACGCTTATCGCCAGCGGAAAAATGAGCACCAATTCGGTGGTGGCCAACACAACGAATTTCGGCAGTACCAGACCAGCGCCCCACTTTCGCGAAATATTCAACTGTAGCGCCACAGGTCGGGCATTTTGGGAGTTCAGACTGTTTCATTGCGCCAGCTCCTGCACCAGCGCGCCATGCTTGCGGATGCTGCGAACGGCATCACGAAGTTTTTCCAGGTTGGCCAGCTTCGCTTTTGTGCGGCGAATTTCACTTGAGATACCGCGTACCGTAGGGATCAGCAGATCATCAGGACGGCTGACGAAAGCGGGGATTTCCTCAACAATTTCAGTGACAGATTTTTCTGGTACTGGTGGAGTTGATGTCTCCGGTTCCCGTGGTGCAGAGCTTTTGTTTTTCACTGGCGCAGTGGCCGGCACCGAATAAACAAACTTGCTGCCAACTTTTTCGCGGAGGATCCGCCCTTTTGTCATGTGGTGAGTCAGCATTGGTGCCACACGTTTTGACTCAATACCTGCCAGTGTTGCCAGCTCCAGAGATGTCTGTGGCCCATGTTCCGCCAGTATTGCGATGACGTCGCTGACTGATACAGTTGCTGGCGCTTTGCTGACAAAACTGATCGCTTTTGGCTGTGATTTAACTTCCCCAGTAGCAACTTTCCAGTACCCGTTAGCCTGATCAACCTCGTTACGTTCTTCATGCTCACGAAGCATCCCGATCACCGCCGCAGGCTCAATTTTCATGCGCGCCGCAATTTCGCGGGCCGTCGCTTTTTCCATCGCTTTCAGTACGTCTAAAATGGTTTCCATAAAATTCTCCAGCTTAATTTTTTAGCCCCTGAAACCTTCAGGGATGGTGTTGTCCGGGACTGAAATGGCGTTAACATCCCGTTGTTGCGTGCTACCGCCAAGTCGGATAATCAATTCATCCCATTTTTCCCGCAGCTTTGACGGGCTCAGGACGTTACGACACCAGAACGGGTCACGCTGCACGCGTTTGAATAAATCGCAAATCTGGCGATGAGTACGTCCGTCTATACAGCGCATCAGGCGTATTTCGTTTGCCCAGGCATTCCAGTTAGGGTCTTTTGGGCGTGACAGTTCGCCGTCTGTCTCTGCGGCCTTCTCGTAGAGTTTTTTGATGCGGGAAAAAATCCACTCAGCGCACTGGTGATCTTCTGGTGTGCCCCATTTACCTTTTTGCTGTTCAGAAGATGATTTTTTTTCTTCGCCTGTGGATAAATCGACTTCCGGGGACGCAGTTCCCGGACAAGAAGAGATCTGTATGTATTTATCTGTTTTAAGATCTGTATAGAGAATAGATTCGGCTTGAGAGCCGTTTCCTGGATTCGGCTTATGAGCCGTTTCCATTCGGCTTAAGAGCCGTTTGGGTTCGGCTTGAGAGCCGTTTCCATTCGGCTCAAGAGCCGAATCCAGAGCTGGCGGGAATATCAGGGCAATTAATGCCTCTTCATTGATGCGATAATGCATCTTTGGCGTACCGTTTACCTTGCGTTTCTTCTCTTCGATAACACCGGGCAAATACTGGCTGATTATTTTGCTCATTGCCTTGCGGATCACGTCCTCGCTGGAGGCGCGAACTTCCGCAGCAATTACCGCATGCTCTTTGTAAAACCAGCCATTTTCGAGGTGGGATTTACCTGACCAGAACACCAGTTGATTCAGGATCGCCGCGAGTAAATGCTGCTGGCGGTCACCGGCGAAAAAATCCAGGTAAGGACAAGGGATCGTGATGCTGTTCCCCTGACCGGACATCGACTGGACAATCTCAAAAATTCTACTCACACAAAACTCCGAACCTGCTGTGCGCTCTGTCATGACTGCACCTTCCTGAACTTGAGTTCAAACTCTCTCCGGCCTGTCTCGCAGATGTCCTGATAACCTTCGTATCGGTACATAACCCGAAGATGGGAAACTCTCATTACCGTCACCATGCGTCCGCGTTCGTTGCGGTATTTCATCCCCGGAATCAGTTCAGCGCTGCGATCGACTGTCTCCGCCGGTACTTTGTGCTTCATCGCATTTTTCATGCGGTCTACTAATTCCTGGGCAAGCATGAGAGCCTCCTGTTACGCCGCACGCGGACCAATATGGTTGAACTGGATGCTGACGCCGGGAATGAGATCGGCCAGCGCCTGTATTGCCTCTGCCGTTTCTTTGCGGATTACCTGCATTGGCTTACCAGTCAGCACCGCACTGGTCGCCTCGATGCACTCGCGGTTCGCAATGGCCACCAGGTTATGTAAGTCATGCTGACCAGCCAGCTCTGCATCCATCGCAGCTCTGATTGCTGGCGCCAGCGCAGCTGCCTGACCACGATAATTCGGCGTGTCATTTCGAAATGCCCGCTGGATGATCTGCGTGTTGTTATGCAGGCGGCGCGCATACTCTGACGGGTCGACGATATCCGCCAGGCTGTCCAGCAAATCACCGTAGTGATGCGTTGTAATCAGCGGGACTATCTTTTTCCAGCCCCCTTTCCTGCCATCCTTCACCGCCCACTCTTCAAGCTCGAGGGCCAGCAATTTAATCTCGTTGATTTTCATCAATCAGATTCCTTCTTGGTTGTGCAGGTATTCTGTTTACCAAGGCGTTTAGCCTGGCGGTAACGGTCATAAACGTCTTTGTCGTAATGGAGAGCACCATTTGAGGCATCTGCGAGACGCTGAGCACAGCGCTCGGGAACAAGTTCTTTCCACTGACTGACAGCAGAGCGGTCGACGCCAGCAGCATGTGCCACTTGAGTGTTTGTGCCGAAGAATTTCACGGCATCAATTTTGTACATTAAGCAACCTCGTTTGTTGAGTTTATTTAACAAGGTTATTTGGTGAGAATTCTTTAGTCAAGAAGAATTAAGATATCTAAACATGAATAGTGAAACTTTAGGCCGTCGAGTGTTACGTCGACGCAAAGATGTTGGGTTAACGCAGCGAGATCTTGGAAAAGCTCTCGGGATATCTCACGCCACTATTTCGCTATGGGAAAGTGACAATACTGAGCCTTCAGGTAAGAACCTGCATGCACTTGCTAAGGTGCTCCAGTGCAGCCCTACTTGGATTTTGTTTGGTGATGAAGACCAGACTCCTGCAGAACCAGTCTCAATTGAAGAGCAGAGAACTTTAAGCGTTGATGAACAAGAGATGCTTGATCTCTATCGCTCTTTGCCAGAATCAGAGCAACAAGCTCAAATCCAAAATCTCCGGGCTCGAGTTGAAAACTTCAACCAGCTCTTCGAAGAACTCCTAAAAGCCCGCAAACGAACAGAAAAAAAATAACCTTTTTCAGTAAGTTATCTTCTTACACCTCTTTTGTTGAGTTTTATCACCAAAAATAACTTGCCAAACTTGGTTAGTAATCTTAACCTTATTCCATCAAGTAACCACACGCAGTGATTACTCAGAATCAAAATGTTCCGCTTACCCTGGCGATACAGGGGAAAACAGATTGGAAGATTTAACGCAAAACAGGTGTCTTCGGGAGGGGTTACGGGCTGGAGTGACTACCAGCATCGACAGCTCTATCCAACGAAACGGAACCGTCTAACCCGCGGTTGTCGGCGAAAAGTACCGTAGGGATGCCAGCTGGTCACTGGCCCCCGCCCGAAGATACCTACCACCGCGCCTGATGTGGTTAAAAGCAGGCCAAAGCAATAAGAAGTAGAACCCTGTTCTGGCGGCCCGGTGTTTTCCCGTATGAGTCCGGTAACCGCCAGCTTTTTCAGGGAACAACGTGCAAGCGCACTCCTTCATTTACCAGTTATGGGTGACAGATGTGAAACAGGCTGCGTGCGCTTGCAGATGTGATTAGTTGCTGTGTGTGCCGCGTGGTCTTTGCCCATCTCCCACGATGGGCACCTTTTTTACCGGAGGGTTTATGAGAAATTCACAGCCAGTTATACCGGACGGGGATCCTGATGTGGAAAGCTCAGTGAGTAATTTTATTTACCAGTTAAGCGTTCCTGCTTTTCGCGACCGCCTTACAGCTGAACTTGAGGCACTGTACGAACAACAGAAGGCAGCTCTCGATCACACAGAATCTTTACTCAGGATGGTGCGTGCCAATGGTTAAATTTACCAGCGAAGATATTGCCCAACGTACAGCTGAAGCTGAATATAAAAAGGCCGTGGCTGAGATAACCGGAGTTCAGAAATACAAAAATGAAGCGGTGCTGGATATGTGCTTCATCAAAGTAATGACTAAAATAGTTAACGACCATAGGGGTAATATTAGCAAGTTTCTACGCTGACCTTTTATTTACCCCCCTCGATAACTTCAAGCAATTAGGAGATTTTTTATTTATGCCTTAACTGGCAGGGCTAACTACATCCATCAATGATGGTCCTGTCATAATCAGCCTTGCAGGGAGGGTAAGTGACACTTGAGTGCTGTCCATATTGCAAAAAATGGAGTTCTGTTGACTCCATGTATAAATCAACAAAAAGAATGAATAAGAGAGTAGTGACTGCTTATTTCTGTAGTCTTGAGCATGCTATCTCCTACAAACAAATTCATGAACCGCGGCGATTTAATTTAAGCAGAAGCAATGCGCGCCATTCACATAAACATTATTGAGGTTAATATGACAACTGGATTAAAAAAGTTTGGTGGGAGATTCGAACCGAAAAAAAGTGCGCTTGAAAAAAATAGTACGCTTCCGGTTTATGTTGCTTTTAAACAAACCAAGAATAAAATAATAGCAAAAACATTACTGCATGCGGATTTTATACAGTTCGCGCCAGATTATGCTGATGATTATTTTGCTCCCAAGGTATGGGAAGCAGCGGAAGGAATGTTCTGCACTGTTGAAGGGCAATTCTATACCGACCTCTTCACCGGTGACATTATCTGGAATGCTGAAAAAGGCGAACCAGAGCTCATTATGATTGAACCAGAGCTTGCTGGTGATAATGAACAACTTAATGCTGGCGCGCCGGAAGAGAAAATGAAGTCGGTGAAAGAACTTGATGTACTGGCCCGTGCATACTGCCTCGCGGTGTTTGGTGCCATTGATGAAATCACCCCTTCTCAGTATGGTCAGTTAATCGACATGCTGAATGATGATGAATATAACTCTTTACGTGAACAGGCGGAGGCTATCGCCAAAGAATCCCGCGTTCTTGCCCTGCTTCCTGAGAAACAGACCGAATGCCTGGCCTGGGTACGTCAGAAGGCCCGCAACAATGCGAAATGGCCAGACTATAAAAACCTGTTTTCCAAATGGCTGGACACACCAGCGGATAAACGTGAGCCAGTAAAACTTAAAGCTGGCGAACCTGAAACCGGAGACGAGACTCACACCGAATCTGGCTGCACGCTCGGCGGCGGTAACGTAACCGATCGTGTCCTTCCACATACGCTGGCAACCCTGCGCCGCGAGGTCTGCATTGGTATTCTGGGTATTGCTATGGATTTCGATATCTACGAGCTGCCACATGCCGTTCATGATCGCGCAAAAAAAATGGAAGAAACCGGTACTGATGAGCGATTTACCGCGTGGTGGAAACAGTTACGCCGCACGCCCGGTATTCTGGATTTTTCCCGCGCAGCTATTATTGCCCTCATTAAATCCTCTCCGGAGGATATCTACCGCGATCCGGTAAAACTGCGCGAATACATCAATAAAAACCTGACTGAGTCAGATCACGCCAATCCGGGTCCACTGATTGTTGATATCGCCTGCGGCCGTACATCCGCCCCCCTGCCGCAAAAAAATAATGAGGTGGTCCTCAATGATCAATCCGAACAGACGTTACCGAACGAAACTGAAATACCAGCAGTCTGCCCGTCTCGCGCTGCGGAACTCGACAGGGAACTGGATGCAGCATTTGCTAATAGCGCCTCAAATGAGGGCGAAAAAACGGAAGTGACCGAACAGGAAGATGACCGGCCACTTCTGGATGATCATGAAATTGAGATTGCCCACGCTCTGAATGACCTGCTTTCCGGACGTACTGACATTATGGGCAAAGAAGAAGCAGAAGGCGTTGTGGCATGCACTGGTCATATTATCGCTGACGTTCTTCCTCTGCTAATCATCGATATCGCCACCACTGAATTTTGTCTGTCGCCCAATTTCAGCGACGAAGAAGTTCACGATGTGGCAACGACAATTCTTGATGGCTGGTCTGATGATGCCGCCGTACGTCAGAAAATCGCCCTCGACGCGATCGTGGAATATCGTCGCCCGGAACCGCCAAAACCGGTGGTGATGGATCCTCCCGTGGTTACCGTTAAGCCGAAAAAGGAACCAGAAACAGTATTTGCGCCAAAACCAGCCCCGATGGCCCTCACCTACCGCCAGCAACTGACGCTCGCAGCTCTGCAGGGGATGTGTGCTAACCCGGCATACCGCGGCGATTTTGACGAATTGCCGCACATGGCCGCAGCGTTGGCCGCTGGGGTTATAAGTGCGGAGGCGGAGCAGTGACAGAGAACTTAACCGGCGATGAAGCCCTGACTCGCTCTCTGCACGTCTGTGATGACGGGCGAGACTGGACAGCAAGACTCGTGTGGATGATGGGGGATCGTAAGCGTATCAGCGAACATGCCCATTCTTTACCGCCAGCACTACCACAAATCGTAAAGCCAACGATAAAGCCGAAAGCCAGGAAAAAGCAGCGCCGGGTTAAACCAGCGGTAAACCTGACTGATTTTTGACAATCAACCTGCGCCTGCTGCGTCACGTATGATCGCAGCTGGCTATCGAGGTGCATATGAAACTTTTATCACTCGAGCGCTGGGCGGAAGAACGCTATGAAGAGCCTCCGCAGATAGGAACCCTCAGAAAATGGGCGCGTAACGGTAATATTTACCCGCCTCCGGAAAAAGAGGGAACAGAGTACAAAGTCAGGCCCGATGCCATTTTTATCAGGCCAAACAAATACTGTAAGACTGTTAACACAAATCCAAATCAGAGCAGATACCCGTTAAAAGGGCGATTGATAGAGAGGATTATCGATGGCGAGGCCGGACAAGTATGACGCTAATTTGCCTAAGAATCTGACCTATCGTAAAGCCAGGAAGTCATATTCCTGGCGCAATCCCGTCGACGGAAAAGAGATATCTCTGGGTAAAATTTCGCGCAGGGAAGCGATCGCCCAGGCCATCGAAGCAAATCACTACATCGATAAAAATTACACTCCAATCGCCCTACTCGAACAGCTGAAAGGTACTAATGAATACACCATGGCCAACTGGCTCGATCGGTACGAAATTATCCTACAGCGACGCAAGCTGGCGGCCAATACTTACAAAGTTCGCGCCGGGCAGCTGGCGACCATTAGAGAATACTTTGGCGTAATGATACTGGCCAGCATAACCACCCGCGATGTGGCCGAGTTTATTGAGCGCTGGACGGAGTGCGGCAAAACAACAATGGCAGGAACCATGCGATCAGTACTATCTGATGTTTTCCGTGAGGCCGTTGTGGAAGGGCGTGTTGATTCCAATCCTGTTGACCCCACTCGAGCACCGAAAATTAAAGTGCTGCGCGAGCGCCTGGAATATGAAATGTTTATGACCGTTCGTGCTGGTGCAGAGCGAATGCCAGCATGGTTCGGCCTTGCGATGGATCTCGCCCTGGTCACCGGTCAGCGACGTGAGGACGTCGCCCGGATGCGCTTCAGTGACATTAAAGATGACCGACTGTACATCGAACAACAAAAAACCGGGTCTTGCCTGGCTATCCCACTTTCACTGACATTGAAAGCATCCGGCCTTAGACTGTCGACCGTCATCGATCGCTGCCGGCTTGTCAGTCGATGCGATTTCTTGATAAGCCCTGGGATCAGAAAAAACAGTGAAGATGGAAGCATAAACCTGGACAGTCTGACAAAAGGTTTTGTGAAAGCACGAAATTTTTCTGGTTTAAAGTTTTCAGAAAACCCACCTTCATTTCATGAAATTAGGAGTCTTGCGGGAAGGATGTATGAGAAGGAATTTGGGAAAGATTTTGCGCAAAAACTACTGGGGCACAAGTCAGAAAAAATGACTGAGAAGTATCTTGATACGAGAAAAAAAGAGTATGTGCTGATCTAATTTTTCTTCGTAAATGAATTGTGAATGTTAAAAATGGTGTGGTATAACGAATAAAGACCGAATATTGGAATTCGGACAAATTTCGGACATTTTCGGACATGGAGTCCTAAGTAACTGAAATTAAAGCCAGATAAAAAGAGACCGAATACGATTCCTGTATTCGGTCCAGGGAAATGGCTCTTGGGAGAGAGCCGTGCGCTAAAAGTTGGCATTAATGCAGGCTAAGTTACCCTGCCATTTAAGAATAGATGACAGCGCCAGGTTTTCCAGTCCGCGACTAAAGTGGCCTGAAAAAAAGGACGATTGTCACGCACCCAAACGTAAAAACCGCAAGTTCTCCTGAGAGATCCTTGCGGTTTTTTATTGGAAATCAGAGTGCTACATCTGACAATTAGCAGAGCTTTTCTGCACGCTCCACAAACGGCGCCAGGCTCATTTTTTCGCCCGGTTTCGCCGGATCATCAATCTGGATAATCTCGATCGGCTTTGCCGTGGTTTTCCCGCTCTCCACCTGCTGTCTGGCGACATCATTTAACGGGTATTGCACCAGCGTACTGGGATTGATGACATACAGCGCGTTACCCGGACGGCAGGTCAGCATCACCTCTTCCCGATTAAACGCCCACTTATCTTTACCAACCTCAAAACGGCTGACGGTGATGACCTGTGGCGCAGCCAGTGCGGCCCCGGAGCTTGCCAGTAGTACTAACGAGATAATGATTTTTTTCATGCGTTTTGCCAGTCCATCAATCAGAAAGGTTCGAGAGTTGCAAACAGGCTGACAATCGCCAGCACAACGGCCCCAATTCCCCATTCCAGCTTAGTCATCCAAATAAAATAGAGTGTCATACTGCGGTTATCCTGCCGCATGCGTGGTACCAGAACATACCGATTCACCAGCGCAATCGCCACCATTAGCATTACCAGAGCACCTTTTAACAAAAGCAGTTGCCCGTAAGCCATGTGCCAGGGAACAGAAAAACCGACAATAAACAGCGCATTCATAATACCGGTAAGTAAAACACCGATAACGAAAAGATGCCCGTAGCGGGAGAAACGCATCATGGTGCTGATGGCCTGTTCTCGCCAGCGGCCATGCGCCATTCGCATACAGTAAAGTACGGGGAGCAGGCCACCGAACCAGGCGGCGGCGCATATCAGATGCAAGGCATGGTTAACCTGCTGGATTGCCCCAGTAATGCCACTGTGCAGCGTCGCATGCCCGACGCCAGCCAGCAAAATAAACTGCGCAATAGTCAGCATTAACAGCCGTCGCGGCATGCTACGCGGTACGATAATAACCACCACCAGCGTGACCAGCGCGAGGATAATCTGCCATAACCAGACGCCGCCAAACTGCGTTTGCAACACCGCGCCCCATACATCTGTAGAGATAACATCCCGCCAGCCTGAGCCCATTAACCCACCCTGGATCGCCAGCATCAGCGTCGCGCTGATAAAACTCCACGTTGCGGCATGCCGTTGCAGACGTAAAAAACGACGCATCATTAAACGACGAACCGAAACGGGAGCCAGCCATGCGCCGTAAAGCGCACAGCCAAACACCAGCATCAAAGTGGTAAAATGGATGAACCGTAGTGCAACCCAGGTAAATGCCAGCATCGGTTATTTCACGCTAAAGGTATATTGCCCCTTCGTTTTATGACCATCCACGGAGACGACATGCCAGTCGACCGTATATTTTCCGGCTTCCAGCGTCTGAGCAAGCGGAACAATCAGTTGCGTTTTGTCCTGCTCACTGCGCGACGCTTTGCCCGTTTTGATCTGTTCTTTGTTTGGACCGGTCAACGTTGCACCGCTGAATCCTGGCTCTACGCCTTCAGAGAAATTCAGCGTCAACGCCTGAGGAGATGCCGCAACCTCGGCATTAGCCGCCGGGCTTTGTTTCGTCAGGTGAGCATGAGCCAGGGCGGCAGGAGTGACCAGAACGCTGGCCAGTACGATGAGAGCGTTGCGAAGCATAGATGCAGATGAAGCCATTTCAACTATTCCTTTTTGTTATGTCTAATCTATAGAGAATAACCTTCTACAATGATCGAGTCGAGAATCATCATTTCGGTCTTGCCATTAATGCACACTCTTAGTAACTTTGCGCGCCGAAAGACAGAGAAAAGGAGAAGCCCATGAACATCAATCTGGCCAAACTTGAACAAGCTGAAATGGATAAGGTCAATGTTGATCTGGCCGCGGCGGGTGTCGCATTTAAGGAGCGATACAATATGCCGGTTGTTGCCGAAGTGGTTGAACGTGAACAACCCGAACATTTGCGCGACTGGTTTCGGGAAAGACTCATCGCGCACCGTTTGGCATCCGTTTCCCTTTCGCGTTTACCCTACGAGCCTAAAGTTAAATAAAACTTATATAACGTTACGATTCCTTACATGATGCCTGCTACAGTATAAGTATATCCTTAATCTATAATTTAAGGATGGTTGTAGACACTATGAAAAGGAAATCATTATGTCACACTGGAAAATCGCAGCAGCGCAGTACGAACCTCTTCACACCTCAGTTACCGAACATGTCGCGCATCACCTGCAATTCATTCAGGCAGCAGCTCAATGCCAATGTGAATTGCTGGTTTTCCCCTCCCTTTCGCTATTGGGTTGTGTTGATGAGC
This sequence comes from Citrobacter sp. Ce104, assembly GCF_030334595.1. Classification (NCBI taxonomy): domain Bacteria; kingdom Pseudomonadati; phylum Pseudomonadota; class Gammaproteobacteria; order Enterobacterales; family Enterobacteriaceae; genus Citrobacter; species Citrobacter sp. Ce104. The sequence goes on along the minus strand of NZ_JAOWDP010000065.1, from coordinate 203,539 downwards.
ATGACGCGCTCCCAGCCCCACCCGATTTATCGTTGTTAGAACCTCTCGCGCATGCCGCCGCGACTTATCGCATGACGATTATTGCGGGACTGCCGGTAGAGCATAACAATCGGTTCGTAAAAGGGATCGCACTTTTCTCTCCCTGGATGACCTCGCCCTTAACGTTTCATCAGAGTCACGGGGCCTGTATCGCCAGACAGCGAAATGCCATTAGCGTTGTGGATAGCCAACCGGAAGGTATCGATATCGACCCGGCTTATTCCCTGTTCACCAGCAGTCAGTCCGTTAGCGAACCCGAATTGCTCTCCTCCACATCTCGTCTACAGAGTTTCTCGCATAAGTTTGCCATTGCGGTATTGATGGCTAATGCGCGTGGCAGCAGCGCATTATGGGATGAGCGCGGTCGATTGATTGTTCGTGCAGACAGCGGTTCCTTACTCTTAACGGGTCAACGCACGCCACGGGGTTGGCAAGGTGATATCATTCCATTACGCTAATCGTTTTGGGTCAGGAGCATGGCATGTTGCGCATAATAGATACAGAAACCTGTGGTCTGCAGGGAGGCATTGTTGAGATTGCTTCTGTCGATGTGGTTGACGGAAAAATAGTCAATCCAATGAGCCACCTGGTGCGTCCTGACCGCCCTATCAGCCCTCAGGCGATGGCTATCCATCGTATTACTGAAGCGATGGTAGCCGATAAGCCGTGGATTGAAGATGTCATCCCGCAATACTACGGCAGCGAGTGGTACGTGGCGCACAATGCCAGCTTTGACCGCCGCGTGTTACCCGACATGCCCGGGGAGTGGATTTGCACCATGAAGCTCTCCCGTCGTTTGTGGCCGGGGATCAAATACAGCAATATGGCGCTGTATAAATCACGTAAGTTGAGCGTCCAGACGCCGTCAGGTCTGCATCATCACCGCGCCCTGTATGACTGCTACATCACTGCGGCACTGCTGATCGACATCATGCAGACGTCAGGCTGGTCAGCAGAACAGATGGTCGATATTACCGGTCGCCCTGCGTTACTCACTACGTTCACTTTTGGTAAGTACCGCGGAAAACCGGTATCAGAAGTGGCTGAACGCGATCCGGGCTACTTGCGCTGGTTATTTAATAACCTCGACAGTATGAGCCCGGAGCTGCGCTTAACGCTGAAACACTATCTGGATAACGCCTGAGTTTACGCCTGTCCAGGCAGTGTTCCCTGCGCCAGTCCTACCAAAAACGCGTATTCCAGGGCCACGCCTTCGTAAGATTTGAAACGCCCGGATTTACCGCCGTGCCCGGAATCCATATCCGTGCAGAGCAACAGCAGACGATCGTCCGTTTTCAGCTCACGCAGTTTTGCCACCCATTTTGCCGGTTCCCAGTATTGCACCTGGGAGTCGTGTAATCCCGTCGTAACCAGCAGATGCGGATAATCCTGTGCTGTAACATTGTCATACGGGCTGTAGCTTTTCATGTAGGTGTAATACTCTTCGTCCTGCGGATTACCCCACTCTTCAAACTCACCGGTCGTCAGGGGAATTGACTCATCCAGCATCGTAGTTACCACATCGACAAATGGCACCTGTGCAATGACGCCATGGAAGAGTTCCGGGCGCTCATTAATGGCGACGCCCATTAACATTCCTCCGGCACTCCCACCCATGCCATAACAGAGTGAAGGCGCACCGTAGCCCATTTTTAGCAGCGCATCGCAGACGTCAAGGTAATCATTGAAGGTATTTTTCTTGAGCAGAAACTTACCGTCTTCATACCACTGCTGTCCTAACTCACCACCGCCACGCACATGGGCAATGGCATAGACAAAGCCGCGATCCAGTAGGCTCAAGCGACTACTGCTGAAATCGGCGTCCATGCTGGCGCCATACGAACCATAGCCGTAAACCAGTAACGGATTTTTTCCTTTCAGGAAATACTTTTGATGATAAACCAGTGAAACCGGAACCTCGGTGCCATCACGCGCGGTGATCCATACGTGTTCGCTGCGGTAATTCGCCGCATCAAATCCGGGGACCTCCGTCTGCTTAAGTACGCGACGTTCCCCGGTGTCCATATCCAGTTCAAACAACGTGTCCGGGGTGGTCATGGAGGAATAGCCATAGCGCAGCCGCGATGTCTCCGGCTCTGGATTATAGGCAAGCCAGGTCACATACGCTGGATCGTCAAAAGCGATGCCGACTACTTCGCGCGTTTTACGATTAATCTGTCGCAGGCTGGTTAAGCCTCGCTGGCGCTCCTCCACCACCAGCCAGTCTGTGAACAGCGTAAAACCCTCCAGCATGACGCTATCGCGCGGCGGAATCAGCGTCTCCCAGGCTTGTTCATCTCGCACACGGGTACGGTACAAACCAAAATTTTTACCCTGACGGTTAGAGCGCAGATAAAACGTATGCTGATAGTGATCGAGGCTGTATTCGTGGTCTTTGCGCCGGGCTAAAAAGACTAACGGCTCGGCATCCGCCAGTTCTGCATCAAGCAGCAAAACCTCACTGGTGGTCGCACTGGCGATATGAATAACCACATAGTGAAGCGAGGTGGTTTTATGCAGGCTGACATAAAACATATCATCGGCTTCTTCATACACCAGCTCATCCAGTGACGATGGCGAGCCGACGGTATGCCGCCAAACCTGATACGGAAGCAGCGTGGTTGCATGTTTGCGCACGTAATAGAAGGTCTGTGAGTCATTTGCCCAGACCAGGTCTGCTTCAACGTTGTCCAGCACTTCAGGATACCAGTTGCCGCTTTGCAGATTACGAAAACGCACGCCATATTGCCGACGAGAGAGATAATCTTCGGCCAGTGCCATGATAGTGTTATCCGGCGATATCGCCAGCCCTCCCAGCGTATAAAACTCACTGTGGGCTGCTCGCTGGTTACCATCCAGCAAGGTGTCCCATCCATCCCACTCTTCACTGAAGGCAGACTGACGCTGGTAAATGGCATATTCGCACCCCGGTTCATAAATATGCCGGTAGCGATAACCATTCTTCACATAAGGGGCGGATGCATCCTGGGGCGGGATTCGGTCGATAATCTCTTTCAGGATGCGATCCTGCAAGGCCTGTTGCGAGGCCATAATCTGGCGGCCATACGCATTTTCTTGTTGCAGATAATCCAGTACTTCCGGCTGCGAGCGGGTGTCATCTCGCAACCAGTAATAATTATCAACACGAGTATCGCCATGCTGCGTCATGGCGTGGGGAATACGAGAAGCTTTTGGTAGCATGTCATTGTTCTTTTGCTTAATCATCCTATAAGGGTGGCAAAAGACAGCAATGATGCAAGCGAAACATGCGCCTTAGCGGTAAGTAATTAACCCGGTAAAGCCTGTTTTTGTTCTTTGAGATCCTGTTCAATGCCTTCACGAACATCCTGCGGGATCTTCAGCGCATCGCCCAGCGCATTCAGATAGCTACGCTCCATAAAGTGGTCGATATCAATCGCCGCACAGCTCAGGAAGTAAATTTCCAGCGCTTCTTCTTCGTTGCGGATACCTTGTGCCAGGCGTTGAGGATCTAGCGGTTGTTCGATGGCGCGCTCAATCAGAACTCGACCCTGCTCTTCAACGCCCGCTTCGCGGAGTTGCTGCTCAATGGCGGTACGTTCTTTAGCATCAATATGACCATCGCTTTTCGCCGCAAAAACCAGCGCGAGGATCAGACGTTCAGTTCGCTCATCCAGCGGTGAGCTTTGTGCGCCGAACTGCGGTTCATCCTGATGCGCAGCGCGAACCTTATCCTTGTATTTGTTCCATAACACGGTACCGGCAACTGCCCCACCACCAACTAAAAGCGCGCTGGTGCCGTATTTACTCAGTAATTTACGTGAAGATTTATTGGCAACCAGTAATCCTGCCAGACCGCCTAACGCGCCCGGAACCAGAAGTTTACTCAGCCCTTGCTCGCCAGAAGATGACGCGGAGGATCCTTTTTGCCCAAGAAGAGATTGTAGTTGATTTAGCCAGTTAGCCATTTTGCCCCTCAAGTACAGACGAATAATCATCAAAGCGTACCCGAGGGGATGTCAGGAAGTGTTCAGGTCATCAAAAGATGTGCAAATACCTTCGTTATTGCGGCTTATACTCCGCCGTTCCGGCCTTGCAGTCGACTTTTACCTGATAGTGAATATCCGCGCTTTTACCGCGAACCGTCAGGGGAACTGACCATTTCCCGTCTTTGCCCGTAATATCGGGCGTGTTGACCCAGGCGACAGGGTCGGCCTGACCAACGCGTTTTTGATCGTCAGCCCAGCGGGAGATGCGATTTTGCTGATAATCACGTTTCACGCTCGCCGCAATGCCGTTTGCATCCAGTCCTTCACACTTGGGGAACTGAACATTCTTGCTTTCCGTATTTGCCGCAAACACAGATACGCTGGCGGACAACAACAGCAGGCTCAGTAACGCTCTTTTTTTATACATTCTTTTCTCCTTAATCTCCCCTTCGCCATTCATGTTGCCTGTAGCAACGTGAAATGACGTCAGGGATTGCACAATGATTCAGGGAAAAGCATGGTACAAAACGTCAGGACCGCAAGTCGTTTCAGGCAGCCTGAGTATCATCCTCAGTGTGCGCGTCGTTTTCGACCGCCTGCGGCGATGGCAGTTTGCCATTTTTCAGAATGGCGCTCAGCACATCCTTTTGCTCAGCCAGCCACAGGGAAAGTGCTTCACGCTGCTCGTCTTCGAGCGCTACCGGCGATTGTTCCAGCCATGTGTCGAGCAAATCCGCTGTGTCCAGCATTTTGTCATACGCATCGGCTTCCTTTTTGCTGGTAAACGACATTTTTTCCTCACCTTCCCGAATGACTACGTATTTAACTTCAACCGCCATTTTTGCAGCCTCTCAAATTACCTGTATTTATGTACAGTATATTCTTTTTATGCCTCGAAATCAACCTGGTAATAAAGACAGACGCAAACGTTTTCGTATATACTGCGCCCAGATAAAACAGGGGAATAATTTATGACGTTATTAGGCACAGCGCTGCGTCCCGCAGCAACGCGAGTGATGTTATTAGGTTCAGGTGAACTGGGTAAAGAGGTGGCGATTGAATGCCAACGCCTGGGCGTGGAAGTCATTGCCGTGGATCGTTACCCCGACGCGCCAGCTATGCATGTTGCCCATCGTTCATACGTAATCAACATGCTGGATGGCGATGCATTACGCCAGCTCGTGGAGCGTGAAAAACCAGATTATATCGTGCCCGAAATAGAGGCGATTGCCACAGATATGCTGGTAACACTGGAACAGGAAGGCCAACGCGTCGTGCCGTGTGCCAGGGCGACGCAACTGACCATGAACCGCGAGGGGATCCGTCGACTGGCCGCCGAAGAATTGTCTTTGCCGACCTCTTCTTACCGCTTTGCTGACAGCGAAGCCCGCTTTCGTGAGGCCGTCGCCGAAATCGGCTACCCCTGCATTGTGAAGCCGGTAATGAGTTCCTCCGGGAAGGGACAAAGCTTTATTCGTTCCGCCGATCGGCTCACCGAGGCCTGGGACTATGCTCAGCAGGGAGGCCGGGCAGGCGCCGGACGCGTTATCGTCGAAGGCGTAGTGAATTTTGATTTTGAAATCACCCTGCTTACCGTCAGCGCAGTTGATGGCGTCCATTTCTGCGCGCCGGTAGGACATCGTCAGGAAGATGGCGATTATCGTGAATCCTGGCAGCCGCAGCAGATGAGTGACCTGGCACTGATGCGCGCGCAGGAGATTGCCCGTAAGGTGGTGCTGGCACTGGGCGGCCATGGACTGTTTGGCGTGGAGCTGTTTGTCTGCGGTGATGAGGTGATTTTCAGTGAAGTTTCCCCTCGCCCTCACGACACGGGTATGGTGACCTTGATTTCGCAGGATCTGTCCGAGTTTGCCCTACACGTACGCGCATTTCTCGGTCTGCCCGTTGGCGCAATCCGCCAGTATGGACCTTCTGCTTCCGCCGTTATCCTGCCGCAACTTACCAGCCAGAATATCACGTTTGATAACGTGCAGGCCGCTGTAGGTGCGGGTATGCAAGTGCGTTTCTTTGGCAAGCCGGAAATCGACGGGAGCCGTCGTCTGGGCGTTGTGCTGGCCACAGCACAGAGTATTGAAGATGCGGTGATATGCGCGAAAGACGCGGCCGCACAGGTGAAAGTCGCAGGATAAAAACCAGACCCGTAGGTCGGATAAAGCATTGCTGCCGTATCTGACCTACGGTTTACGCATTAACGGATTACTGCTTCGCGCCTTCTACTGCTTCACGAGCCAGCTTAGTAATGCGATCGTAATCACCCGCTTCCAGCGCATCTGCAGGAACCAGCCAGGAACCGCCGATGCACAGCACGCTTTTCAGTGCCAGGTAATCGCGGTAGTTAGACGGGGAAATACCACCAGTTGGGCAGAAACGGACCTGAGAGAACGGACCCGCAATCGCCTGCAGTGCTTTAGTACCACCGTTCGCTTCCGCCGGGAAGAATTTGAATTCTTTCAAACCGTAGTCCATACCCAGCATCAGTTCAGAAACGGTGCTGATACCAGGGATCAGCGGAATAGTGCCTTCGGTTGCAGCCTTCAGCAGCGGCTCGGTCAGGCCCGGGCTGATAGCAAACTGCGCACCGGCTTCGGTCACTTCAGCCAGCTGTTGTGGGTTCAGTACGGTACCCGCGCCAACGATAGCGTCTGGAACTTCTTTGGCGATCGCGCGAATGGCATCCATCGCACATGCGGTACGTAAGGTCACTTCCAGAACGCGCACACCCCCTGCAACCAGCGCTTTTGCCATCGGCACCGCGTGTTCCAGTTTATTAACCACAATAACCGGTACAACCGGGCCAGTGGTCAGGATTGCTTCTGCACTTGTCTTCCAGTTTTTCATCAGAGTTTTCTCTCGCCTGATTACAAAATAAGTCTTAAAAAGTGATACAGGTTGCGCCCTGCTCCGCACCGGACAGCTTTTCACGCAACGCGCTGAACATTTCACGGCCTGTACCCACGCGCGATGCGCTGAGGTCAGGAATGTGAGGCTGACGAGAGGCAAGTTCCTCTTCATCAACCAGCAGCGTCAATTCACCTGTCTGTCCATTCACACGAATGATGTCGCCATCGCGTACTTTTGCCAGCAACCCGCCATCATAGGCTTCCGGGGTTACATGGATTGCTGAAGGCACTTTACCTGAAGCACCTGAAAGTCGTCCATCTGTAACTAACGCAATTTTGAAACAACGGTCCAATAATACACCAAGTGGCGGCATGAGTTTATGTAATTCTGGCATTCCGTTCGCTTTTGGTCCCTGATGGCGCACAACCACCACGCAATCCCGATCAAGCAGACCCGCATCGAAGGCCGGTAACACATCATGCTGACTTTCAAAAACGACTGCCGGTGCTTCAATTACCTGATTCTCTACCGGGACCGCCGACGTTTTCATCACTGCTCGACCAAGGTTTCCGCTCAGCACTTTGGTGCCGCCATGGTGGGAGAACGGTTGGTCAAAGGTGGCAATCACATTGCTGTCCAACGACTTCGCCGCCCCTTCACGCCAGTCCAGTTCACCCTCGTTGAGCCAGGGTTCCATGGTGTAACGTGATAAACCGAACCCGGCAACGGTGTTCACATCTTCATGCAGCAGACCCGCGTTAAGCAGTTCTCGCATTAGCACCGGCACACCACCCGCGGCCTGGAAGTGGTTAATATCTGCCGGACCATTCGGGTACAAACGCGCCATCAGCGGCACGATATCGGACAGATCGGAGAAGTCGTCCCAGTTAATCAGTATCCCGGCCGCACGCGCCATTGCTACCAGGTGCATCGTATGGTTAGTTGAGCCCCCGGTCGCCAGCAGCGCGACAATACCGTTCACCACCACTTTTTCATCAATCATCTTACCGATCGGCATCCATTCATTGCCGTTTCCAGTCAGGCGCGTGACCTGACGGGCTGCCGCCGCGGTCAGTGCTTCGCGTAATGGCGCATCCGGGTGCACGAATGAGGAGCCTGGCAGTTGCATCCCCATAAACTCCACCACCATCTGGTTGGTGTTCGCGGTGCCATAGAACGTACAGGTACCCGGTGCGTGATAAGACGCCGCTTCGGATTCAAGAAGCGCCATGCGATCGACTTTACCTTCAGCATACAGCTGACGGATACGCACTTTTTCTTTATTCGCCAGACCGCTCGCCATCGGACCGGAAGGAATAAAGATTGAAGGCAGATGACCAAATGACAGCGCCGCCATCACGAGGCCCGGGACAATTTTGTCGCACACGCCGAGGAACAACGCGCCGTCGAACATATTGTGGGAAAGGCCTACTGCAGCCGACATCGCAATCACTTCACGACTCAGCAGGGAAAGCTCCATCCCATCCTGGCCCTGGGTCACACCGTCGCACATGGCAGGCACACCGCCCGCAACCTGGCCTACAGCATTGGCTTCATGTAGCGCTTTACGAATGATGGTCGGATAGTGTTCATACGGCTGATGCGCGGAGAGCATGTCGTTATAGGAGGTAATGATCGCGATATTGTTACGCAGCATGCTTTTCAGCGAAGCCTTGTCGTCCGGCTGACACGCAGCAAAACCATGCGCCAGGTTACCGCATGCCAGCTGTGAGCGATGAACGGTAGTTGATTTCGCTTGTTCAATACGGGCGAGGTAGGCGGAACGTGTGTCACGAGAACGTTCGACGATACGTTGTGTTACGCGTAACAAATTCGGATTCATAGAGGCTCCTAAAATTTATCTGTCAGAGCGTTGGATCAACAATGTGTTTCAGTTGGGTTAAAAATGGCTGAATCGCTTGTTAGCCGCAGCTCAGGGGCAAAATCGTTTCAGGCAGTGTAATAAAAAAAGCCCCGCGGGTGAATCCACGCGGAGCTTAAAAGTGCAAAAATTATTCTACAATCTGTGTTAGATCATGTTACCGGTAAAATAACACCTATGGGCTAGATGATATTTTACTCAAACTCGTTCCAGGAACGACCATCACGGGTGATCATGGCCACAGAAGCAACCGGTCCCCAGGTGCCTGCCTGATACGGCTTCGGCGCGTCGTTGTCCATCGCCCATGCTTCGGTAATGGAGTCGACCCACTTCCATGCTTCTTCAACTTCATCACGGCGCACAAACAGCGCCTGAATGCCGCGCATCGTTTCAAGCAGCAGGCGCTCGTAGGCGTCGGCAAGGTGCGTCTGGTTGAAGGTTTCGGAATAGCTCAGATCAAGCTTGGTAATTTGCAGATTATGCTTGTGATCCAGACCCGGTACTTTGTTCAGTACCTGGATATCGACACCTTCATCAGGCTGCAAACGGATGGTCAGCTTGTTCTGCGGTAGATCCTGCCAGGACTCTCTGAACAGGTTCAGCTCAGGCGTTTTGAAGTAAACCACGACTTCAGAGCACTTCGTCGGCAAACGTTTACCGGTACGCAGGTAGAAAGGAACACCCGCCCAGCGCCAGTTATCGATATCCACACGGATCGCCACAAACGTTTCCGTGTTGCTGCTCTTGTTCGCGCCTTCTTCTTCCAGATATCCCGGAACTTTTTTGCCCTGGGCAAAACCGGCGGTGTACTGGCCGCGAACTGTTTTTTCCCGTACGTTCGAACGATCGATGCGACGCAGTGATTTCAGTACTTTCACTTTTTCATCACGGATGCTGTCAGCGCTCAGATCGGACGGTGGAGACATCGCGATCATGCACAGAATTTGCAGCAGGTGGTTCTGGATCATATCGCGCATTTGACCAGCCTGGTCAAAATAGCCCCAGCGCCCTTCAATACCCACCTCTTCCGCCACGGTAATTTCTACGTGATCGATAGTGCGGTTATCCCAGTTGTTCACAAACAGGGAGTTGGCAAAACGCAGTGCCAGCAGGTTCAGAACCGTCTCTTTGCCGAGATAGTGGTCGATGCGGTAAACCTGACACTCTTCGAAATACTCGCCAACCTGATCGTTGATTTCACGGGATGTTGCCAGTGACGTACCCAGCGGTTTTTCCATCACGACGCGGGCTGGTTTAGCATTCAGCTTTGCTTCACCCAGACCTTTGCAGATCGCGCCGAAGGTACTCGGCGGCATCGCAAAATAGTTGATGGTGGTACGCGATTTTTGATCCAGCATTTTGCCCAGACGTTTAAACGCGGCTGTGTCATTGACGTCCAGATTACAAAACTCCAGACGACCGCTGAGGGTCTCCCATAAACCTTCATCGATTTTTTCTTTCATGAAGGTTTCGAGCGCTTCGCGCACAACCTTGGTATAGGCTGCTTTGTCCCAGTCGGCACGCCCAACCCCAATGATGCGGGTTTCAGGGTTAATCTGTCCGGCCTTTTCCAGTTGATACAGGGAAGGCAGCAATTTTCGCCGCGCCAGGTCGCCCTTTGCGCCGAAAATGACCAGATCACATGCCTGGGCTGTTTGCGTTACCGCCATGTCATTCTCCTCAATTAAGTGCCTGGTGCTTTTGCCAGACACTGGTTGTAATTTTATTACACTGCACTGTACTGCTTTTACGTGAATCCGGAAACCGTAAACGCTTATCCAGCCGTGCTGTTACCGTGAACAGCCGCTTTATTACCATTTCCCGTCGCAAAATGGACAAAAAAGTCGTCTTTTTTCGTACCCATGAAGAAGTAAGAAAACCAGACTCTGATCATGTAATGAAAAAAAACAACAACTATTCTGTCCATTTTGCCCCGTTGCTGCATCAGCGGGGGTACTATCTATACACTGAATCAAGCCCCGGTTTCCCCATATCGCTGAAATCGTTTTTGCCCATGACCCATGAGTCTACCTACATCATGAATATGCTGGAAAAAATCCAGTTAAAACTGGAACAGTTGAGCAAGTCAGAGCGTAAAGTCGCCGACATTATTCTTGTCTCTCCCGAGCGAGCAATCCATTCAAGCATCGCCGCACTAGCTGTAGAAGCCAACGTCAGCGAGCCGACGGTGAACCGTTTCTGTCGCAGCATGGATACCCGTGGCTTTCCTGATTTTAAACTGCATTTGGCGCAAAGTCTGGCAAATGGCACCCCTTATGTTAATCGTAATGTGGATGAGGATGACAGCGTTGAATCTTACACAGGGAAAATCTTCGAATCAGCGATGGCAAGCCTCGATCACGTTCGCCAGTCGCTGGATAACGCGGCGGTAAATCGGGCGGTAGATTTATTAACCCAGGCGAAGAAAATTGCTTTCTTTGGCCTGGGTTCTTCGGCCGCGGTAGCGCATGACGCGATGAATAAATTTTTCCGCTTTAACGTACCGGTCATCTATTCCGACGATATTGTTCTGCAACGCATGAGTTGTATGAATTGTAGCGACGACGACGTCATTGTGCTTATTTCCCATACTGGAAGGACCAAAAGCCTGGTTGAACTGGCGCAGTTGGCGCGGGAAAACGACGCCATGGTTATCGCCCTCACCTCTCCCGGCACGCCGCTGGCGCGTGAAGCAACGCTGGCAATTACCCTCGATGTACCGGAAGATACTGACATTTATATGCCCATGGTCTCTCGACTTGCTCAACTGACCGTGATAGATGTGCTGGCTACAGGATTTACTTTGCGCCGTGGGGCAAAATTTAGAGATAACTTGAAGCGTGTCAAGGAAGCGCTCAAGGAATCGCGTTTTGATAAAGAATTACTCATCAAGAGTGATGACCGCTAAAAGCAATAACAATGTTCTACCCTTTTATCATCCGGGTCGTTCATTTACCGTTAATGTTTGAGAACGGCCGGATTAATGTTCACGCAACACCAAGTTGTTTCAGTCAACGGAGTATTACATGTCCAGAAGGCTTCGCAGAACCAAAATCGTAACCACGTTAGGCCCGGCAACTGACCGCGATAACAACCTTGAAAAGATTATCGCCGCGGGTGCAAACGTCGTACGTATGAACTTTTCTCACGGCTCTCCAGAAGATCACAAACTGCGGGCGGATAAGGTCCGTGAAATTGCCGCAAAACTGGGACGTCATGTCGCTATTTTGGGTGACCTGCAGGGACCTAAAATCCGCGTATCTACCTTTAAAGAAGGTAAAGTATTTCTTAATGTTGGCGACAAGTTCCTGTTAGACGCCAATCTCGGTAAAGGCGAAGGCGACAAAGAAAAAGTCGGTATTGATTATAAAGGTCTCCCTGCTGACGTCGTGCCAGGCGATATCCTGCTGCTCGATGATGGTCGCGTACAGCTTAAAGTGCTGGAAGTTCAGGGTATGAAGGTCTTCACCGAAGTTACCGTCGGTGGCCCGCTGTCTAACAATAAAGGCATAAACAAACTGGGCGGCGGTCTCTCTGCTGAAGCCCTGACCGAAAAAGACAAAGCTGACATCATCACCGCTGCGCAAATCAGCGTTGACTATCTGGCCGTCTCCTTCCCGCGCTGCGGCGAAGACCTGAACTATGCCCGCCGTCTGGCGCGCGACGCAGGTTGTGATGCGAAAATCGTCGCCAAAGTAGAGCGTGCTGAAGCCGTCTGCGACCAGAATGCGATGGATGACATCATTCTGGCTTCCGACGTGGTGATGGTCGCACGTGGCGACCTGGGCGTTGAAATTGGCGATCCTGAGCTGGTAGGTATTCAGAAAGCGTTGATTCGTCGCGCACGTCAGCTGAACCGTGCGGTTATTACCGCTACGCAGATGATGGAATCGATGATCACCAACCCAATGCCAACCCGTGCGGAAGTAATGGACGTGGCCAACGCCGTTCTCGACGGCACCGATGCCGTCATGCTCTCTGCTGAAACAGCAGCAGGTCAGTACCCGGCAGAAACCGTCGCGGCCATGGCGCGCGTCTGTCTGGGCGCCGAGAAAATCCCGAGCATCAACGTTTCTAAACACCGCCTTGACGTGCAGTTTGATAACGTTGAAGAAGCGATTGCCATGTCAGCGATGTATGCCGCTAACCACCTGAAAGGGGTCACCGCTATCATCGCAATGACAGAGTCCGGTCGTACTGCGCTGATGACGTCTCGTATCAGTTCCGGCCTGCCAATTTTCGCGATGTCTCGTCATGAACGTACGCTGAATCTGACCTCTCTGTATCGCGGCGTCACCCCGGTTCACTTTGACAGCGAAACAGATGGCGTCGTTGCCGCCAATGAAGCAGTGAACCTGCTGCGAGATAAAGGCTATCTGGTTTCCGGTGATCTGGTGATTGTGACCCAGGGCGATGTGATGAGCACCATTGGCTCAACCAACACCACGCGAATTCTGACCGTCGAGTAACGCCAACGTTTGATGTAAAAAAGCCTCTCGTTTGAGAGGCTTTTTTTTATTTCTTCGGATAGAGATCTTTACGCTTATAGGGCTCAATTTCACCAGGCTTACGCGTCTTAAGCAGTTTCAGAATCCAGGTGTATTGCTCAAGGTGCGGCGTCACAAAGATTTCCACCTCTTCGTTCATTCGTCTGGCAATGGTGTGGTCATCCGCCGTCAGGATGTCATCCATCGGAGGACGGACCTGAATCGTCAGACGGTGCGTTTTCCCATCATAGACCGGGAACAGCGGTACCACGCGGGCGTGACAGACCTTCATCAAGCGACCAATTGCCGGTAACGTTGCTTTATAGGTAGCAAAAAAATCGACAAACTCACTGTGCTCAGGACCATGGTCCTGATCCGGCAGGTAGTATCCCCAATATCCCTGACGGACAGACTGAATAAACGGTTTGATGCCGTCATTACGCGCATGTAATCGACCACCGAAACGACGGCGCACCGTGTTCCACACATAATCGAATACCGGGTTCCCCTGATTGTGGAACATCGCTGCCATTTTCTGTCCCTGGGAAGCCATCAACATCGCCGGGATATCTACGCCCCAGCCATGAGGAACGAGAAAAATCACTTTTTCATCGTTGCGACGCATCTCTTCGATGATTTCCAGACCCTGCCAGTCAACCCGGTTCTGAATTTTTTCCGGACCACGTATGGCGAGTTCCGCCATCATCACCATTGCCTGAGGCGCAGTCGCAAACATGTCATCGACAATGGCTTCGCGCTCAGCTTCGCTACGTTCAGGAAAACACAGGGATAAATTGATCAGCGCTCTGCGACGTGAGCTTTTGCCCAATCGTCCGGCCAGGCGTCCGAGCTTTGCCAGAACAGGATCGCGAAATGATGCCGGCGTTAACGCAATCCCTGCTATCGCCGCCACGCCCAGCCAGGCGCCCCAGTAGCGCGGATAGCGAAATGATTTATTAAACTCAGGGATATACTCAATATTCTTTTTTTTCGTTTCCATGCTCTTCCAGTGTCTGGTGCGGCGAAAAGTAGATCTGCTGATAGTGTAGCGGCGCACGATGCGCCGTACAAAATAAAAAAGCCGGCACGCATAGCGTACCGGCTTTATCAGTGTGCTAATTAATCAAAACGTAGCTGAGGCATAACTTCTTTCACCTGCGCCAGGTAATCGGTGCGATCCGAGCCGGTCAGACCTTCTGTGCGCGGCAGTTTCGCCGTCAGAGGGTTAACAGCCTGCTGGTTGATCCAAACTTCATAATGCAAATGCGGACCCGTTGAACGACCGGTATTGCCTGACAGCGCGATACGATCGCCACGTTTCACTTTTTGTCCTGGTTTGACCAGCAGCTTACGCAGGTGCATATAACGCGTGGTGTAGGTGCGACCATGACGTACCGCAACATAGTATCCGGCTGCGCCGCTGCGCTTCGCTACCACTACTTCGCCATCCCCCACCGACAACACCGGCGTGCCTTGCGGCATCGCAAAGTCGACACCTTTGTGCGGTGCAACGCGTCCGGTCACCGGGTTCAGGCGACGCGGATTAAAGTTTGAGGAGATGCGGAACTGCTTCGCCGTCGGGAAACGCATAAAGCCTTTCGCCAGCCCGGTACCGTTACGGTCATAGAACTTACCGTCTTCAGCACGGATAGCGTAATAGTCTTTGCCCTCAGAGCGCAAACGTACGCCCAGCAGTTGGCTTTGCTCACGCTTGCCGTCCAGCATTTCGCGAGACATCAGCACCGAGAACTCATCGCCCTTTTTCAGTTTGCGGAAATCCATCTGCCACTGCATGGCCTTAATCACCGCGCTGATTTCAGAGCTGGTGAGTCCGGCTTCTTTGGCGCTGGCGACGAAGCTTCCGCCCACGGTGCCTTTGATTCGGCTGTTAACCCAATCTCCCTGCTGCATTTCGCTGCTCATCTTGAAACCCGTCGCGGTGCGATCGTAAGTACGGGTTTCTCGGCGAGACACTTCCCAGGTCAGGCGCTGCAGGTCACCTTCCGCGCTTAACGTCCAGGAAAGTTGCTGACCAATTTTCAGGTTACGCAGTTCCTTATCGGAAGCAGCGAGCTGGCTGATATCGCCCATATCGATGCCGTACTGATTAAGAATACTGCTCAGCGTATCGCCCGTGGAGACGACATATTCATGCACGCCAGCCTCACCAGACGTTTTGTCATCCAGTTCATCCTGTGGGATAGCTTCGTCTTCCTGAGCGGCCTGATCGATAGGTTCGCTGGCCTCTGGCAACAGTGAACGAATCTCGCTTTTTTCCAGCTCGATAGTTTTAACGATAGGTGCGGAATCGGGATGGTAAACATAAGGCCGCCAGACGGCGACGGCCAATGTCAGTACGGTAAGCGACCCCAGCATAACGCGATGGGGTCGCGGCAGATTATTAAATGCCAGAGCGACAGAGCGGGCTATCTGTTGCACGTATTCACTTCCTCATTAATCTCCTTTCAGGCAGCTCGCATACTGGTTGGCTAATTGGTTTAAAAACGCTGAATAGCTTGTTTTACCCAGTTTGATATTCGTACCGAGCGGATCCAACGTTCCCATTCGAACGGATGTCCCTCTCGCGACGGCTTCAACGACCGCTGGCCTGAACTGTGGCTCAGCAAAAACGCAGGTTGCTTTTTGCTCAACCAACTGTGTTCTTATTTCATGTAAACGCTGCGCACCAGGTTGAATCTCAGGGTTCACGGTAAAGTGACCAAGCGGTGTTAGTCCGTAGTGTTTCTCGTAGTAGCCATAGGCGTCATGAAAAACGAAATAACCTTTTCCCTTGAGCGGTGCGAGCTCGTTACCTACCTGCTTATCGGTTGCGGCTAATTGTGCCTCAAAATCCTTCAGGTTGGCGTCAAGTTTGGCTCGACTTTGCGGCATAAGTTCCACTAATTTTTCATGGATTGCAACCGCTGAGGCCCGCGCTATCTCTGGGGAAAGCCAAAGATGCATGTTGTAATCGCCGTGATGGTGATGCTCGTCACTTTTTTCACTGCCAGCATCATTGTGTCCATGATCGTCGTCGTCGTCATCCGCACCTTTCATGAGTAACGGTTTCACGTCATTGAGCTGCGCAATCGTTACCTGTTTCGCGTTAGGAATATTCTTGACTGATTTTTCCATAAACGCTTCCATCTCAGGTCCGATCCAAACGACTAAGTCCGCGCCCTGTAAGCGTTTTACGTCTGAAGGACGCAATGAGTAATCGTGTTCGGAAGCCCCGTCGGGCAGCAGAACCTGGGTGTCAGTGACCCCGTCAGCAATGGCTGAAGCAATAAACCCCAGCGGCTTAAGAGAAGCAACGACAGCGGCATTTGCTGCCTGTGTTGCACTACCCCAAAGAGCAGCGGATAATGCTGCGAAAAGAAGCGTATTTTTATGTAACATAATGCGACCAATCATCGTAATGAATGTAAGAAATGTGATATTATAACATTCTATAACTTCTGCAAGACTAAAATTGATATGACGACTTTGGTTTCACTGGAAAATGTCTCGGTCTCTTATGGTCAACGCCGCGTCCTCTCTGACGTTTCGCTTGAACTTCGACCCGGTAAAATATTAACGCTACTCGGCCCAAACGGTGCCGGGAAATCTACGCTGGTGCGCGTTGTATTAGGCCTGGTAGCGGCTGATGAGGGAGTTATCAAGCGTAATGGTCAATTGCGGATCGGCTATGTGCCGCAAAAACTGTACCTCGATACTACGCTTCCGCTGACGGTAAGCCGGTTTATGCGTTTACGTCCCGGCACCAAAAAAGAGGATATCCTCCCGGCACTGAAACGCGTTCAGGCCGGGCATCTGATGAATGCGCCGATGCAAAAACTCTCCGGCGGAGAAACGCAACGCGTGCTGTTGGCCCGTGCTTTATTGAATAGACCTCAGCTACTGGTACTTGATGAGCCAACCCAGGGTGTGGATGTCAATGGGCAGGTTGCACTGTACGATCTTATCGACCAGTTGCGACGTGAACTGGATTGCGCCGTACTGATGGTTTCCCATGACCTGCATCTGGTGATGGCAAAAACCGATGAAGTACTGTGTCTGAACCATCATATTTGTTGTTCTGGTGCGCCGGAAGTGGTTTCTATGCACCCGGAATTCATCTCAATGTTCGGGCAACGTGGTGCCGAACAACTCGGAATTTACCGTCATAATCATAATCACCGCCACGATTTACAGGGTCGTATCGTCTTACGCCGGGGAAATGGTCACTCATGATTGAATTGTTATTACCCGGTTGGTTAGCCGGGATCATGCTGGCCTGTGCCGCTGGCCCACTCGGCTCGTTTGTGGTCTGGCGTCGAATGTCTTACTTCGGTGATACGCTGGCTCACGCTTCGCTGCTGGGCGTCGCCTTCGGCCTGCTGTTGGATGTAAACCCCTTCTATGCGGTCATCGCCGTCACTTTGTTGCTGGCTGGCGGTCTGGTATGGCTGGAGAAGCGCCCTCACCTCGCGATCGATACCTTACTGGGCATTATGGCCCACAGTGCGCTGTCATTGGGGTTGGTTGTCGTTAGCCTGATGTCTAACATCCGTGTGGATCTGATGGCCTACCTGTTTGGTGATTTGCTTGCCGTGACGCCAGAAGATCTTATCTCTATCGCCATTGGCGTGGTTATCGTTCTGGCGATTTTGTTCTGGCAGTGGCGCAACCTGCTGTCGATGACCATCAGCCCGGATCTGGCATTTGTCGATGGCGTGAAACTGCAACGCGTCAAGCTACTGCTGATGCTGGTTACGGCGTTAACTATTGGCGTGGCGATGAAGTTTGTCGGGGCGCTGATCATCACCTCGCTGCTGATCATCCCCGCGGCGACCGCCCGCCGCTTTGCCCGTACGCCGGAGCAGATGGCAGGGGTTGCCGTTGGTGTGGGAATGATAGCGGTTACAGGCGGACTGACCTTCTCGGCCTTCTATGACACCCCGGCAGGTCCTTCCGTAGTGCTGTGTGCTGCGCTGTTGTTTATCTTCAGCATGATGAAAAAGCAGGCAAGCTAAACGTGGGTTGCCCGGTGGCGCTGCGCTTACCGGGCATACAAAATCGCCCAGGCCTGATGAGCGTAGCGACATCAGGCACTAAGGCATCTCTGGCGGCGTAATGCCAAAATGGTTCCATGCGCGCACCGTTGCCATTCTTCCGCGCGGCGTACGCTGCAAAAAACCTTGCTGAATCAGATACGGCTCCAGCACGTCCTCAATGGTTTCACGCTCTTCCCCAATCGCCGCCGCCAGGTTATCCAGGCCAACCGGTCCGCCGAAGAATTTATCGATAACCGCCAGTAGTAGCTTACGGTCCATATAATCGAATCCTTCCGCATCCACATTGAGCATATCCAGTGCCTGAGCGGCGATGTCTGCTGAAATTGTGCCGTCATGCTTCACTTCGGCGAAATCGCGTACCCGGCGTAACAAACGGTTGGCAATACGCGGCGTACCGCGGGCCCGACGCGCCACTTCCAGCGCGCCTTCATCGCTCATTTCCAGCCCCATATAGCGTGCGCTGCGCCCAACAATATGCTGCAGGTCAGCCACCTGATAGAACTCCAGGCGCTGCACAATACCGAAGCGGTCACGCAGCGGAGAGGTTAACGACCCGGCACGCGTGGTCGCCCCAATGAGCGTAAACGGTGGCAGATCGATCTTGATCGAACGTGCAGCCGGCCCTTCGCCAATCATGATATCCAGCTGATAATCCTCCATCGCCGGATACAGCACCTCTTCCACCACCGGTGACAGGCGATGGATTTCATCGATAAACAGCACATCGTGGGGTTCAAGGTTGGTCAGCATTGCCGCCAGATCGCCCGCTTTTTCCAGTACCGGACCGGAAGTGGTGCGCAGATTAACGCCCATTTCATTGGCCACAATATTGGCAAGCGTGGTTTTACCCAGACCTGGAGGACCGAAAATCAGCAGGTGATCGAGAGCGTCACCGCGCAGCTTCGCCGCCTGGATAAAAATCTCCATCTGCGAACGTACCTGAGGCTGGCCAATATACTCTTCCAGTAATTTAGGACGGATCGCACGATCCACCAAATCTTCAGGGGTAGTGCTGACAGCCGAAATCAGGCGATCTGCTTCAATCATCCTTTACCTCACAATGCCGCGCGAAGCGCTTCACGAATCAGGGTTTCACTGCTGGCATCAGGGCGGGCAATCTTGCTCACCATGCGGCTGGCTTCCTGTGGTTTATAGCCCAACGCCACCAGCGCAGCAACCGCTTCCTGCTCGGCGTCGTCCGTTGTCGGACTAGCCGGAGAGGTCAGGACCAGATCCGCTGCCGGGGTAAAGAGGTCGCCATGCAGACCTTTAAAGCGGTCTTTCATTTCAACAATCAAACGTTCTGCGGTTTTCTTACCAATGCCCGGTAATTTCACCAGCGCGCCAAGTTCTTCACGCTCAACGGCATTAACGAACTGCTGTGCAGACATACCAGAGAGGATTGCCAGCGCCAGCTTCGGCCCCACGCCGTTGGTTTTAATTAACTCTTTAAACAGCGTACGTTCTTGCTTGTTGTTAAAGCCATACAACAACTGAGCGTCTTCACGCACCACAAAATGGGTGAAGATAATCGCTTCCTGCCCGGCTTCCGGCAACTCGTAGAAACAGGTCATCGGCATATGCACTTCATAGCCTACCCCGCCCGTCTCCAGAAGAACCAGCGGGGGTTGTTTTTCAAGAATGATGCCTCTGAGTCTGCCTATCACATGACGCTCCTGCGTTAAGGGCTAAAAGGTAATGCGCTATCATAAAAAAAGGCTGGATAGATATCCAGCCTCATTTGTCACTAACGTAACCGACCTCGCGCCAGATTCAGCCTCGACTCGCTCATTTGCATGGCGTTCTGGCTGACGTGACAGTGGGTAATGGCAATCGCCAGCGCATCCGCGGCATCTGCCTGCGGGTTTGCCGGAAGTTTTAGCAGCGTGCGCACCATATGCTGAACCTGGCTTTTTTCCGCGCTACCGATACCCACCACGGTCTGTTTTACCTGGCGGGCCGCGTATTCAAAGACCGGAAGATCCTGATTGGTCGCCGCAACGATTGCCACGCCACGCGCCTGCCCCAGCTTTAGCGCCGAATCGGCGTTCTTCGCCATAAAGACCTGCTCAATGGCAAAATAGTCCGGTTGAAACTGGGTGATGATTTCCGTCACGCCCGCATAAATCAACTTCAGACGGGACGGCAGATCGTCGACTTTGGTACGAATACAACCGCTGCCGAGGTAGGTCAGCTGTCTGCCGACCTGACGGATTACGCCATAACCGGTGATGCGCGACCCCGGGTCAATGCCGAGAATAATAGACATCACGCACCTCCAGTCAGGTTACGGCACAGCCACCTCATTCTAAGGTCGCTGCCACCTCGTCAGAGATTTCACCGTTGTGGTAAACTTCCTGCACGTCGTCGCAGTCTTCCAGCATATCGATCAGACGCATCAGCTTAGGCGCTGTTTCTGCATCCATATCCGCTTTGGTGGATGGAATCATCGACACTTCAGCCGCGTCCGCTTTCAGACCTGCCGCTTCCAGCGCATCACGCACTTTGCCCATCTCTTCCCACGCGGTGTAAACATCAATCGCGCCGTCGTCGAAGGTCACAACGTCTTCAGCGCCTGCTTCCAGCGCAGCTTCCATGATGGCGTCTTCGTCGCCTTGTTCAAAGGAGATCACGCCTTTTTTGCTGAACAGGTAAGCTACGGAACCGTCAGTACCGAGGTTACCGCCCGTTTTCGTGAATGCGTGACGCACTTCCGCAACGGTACGGTTACGGTTGTCAGACAGACATTCAATCATAACGGCTGTACCGCCAGGACCGTAACCTTCATAGATGATGGTTTCCATGTTGGAATCTTCATCACCGCCCACGCCGCGCGCGATTGCACGGTTCAGGGTGTCACGGGTCATGTTGTTAGCCAGCGCTTTATCAACCGCTGCACGCAGACGCGGGTTAGCATCCGGATCGCCGCCGCCGAGTTTAGCCGCCGTCACCAGCTCACGAATGATTTTGGTGAAAATTTTACCGCGTTTAGCATCCTGCGCTGCTTTACGATGTCTGGTGTTGGCCCATTTACTATGACCTGCCATAAATAATATCTCCAAAAAGCGCGCCTTTTCAGGCGACGTTAATTACAAACTCTTCAATCGCCTGCCGGTTACTCCACGACTTGGTTAACTGAGCGGCTTCAGCCGCATTAACCCAACGATAGGTCAGATGTTCGGTGAACACGATCTCTCGTTCTGAGGGAAGTGCCAGGCAAAACCAGGATTCAGTATTACGCTCAACTCCCGGCGCATAGCGATGACGTAAATGGCTAAAAATCTCGAACTCCACCGTGCGCTGACAGTCAATTAAGGTCAGTTGCTCAGACGCAACATCAATGGCGACCTCTTCCTTTACTTCGCGCATCGCGGCTTGCGACGCGGTTTCACCCTCTTCAAGGCTGCCGGTGACCGACTGCCAGAAATCAGGATCGTCGCGTCGCTGTAACATCAGCACTCTCCCGGTGTCCTTTGCATAAATCACGACTAACACCGAGACAGGCTGTTTGTATGTCATATCAGTTATTCTCGGCCTTCTTAACAACCTGAATGCTCAGTTCCGCCAGCGCTGCTTCGTTGGCAAAGCTCGGCGCTTCAGTCATCAGACACGCTGCAGCCGTGGTTTTCGGGAAAGCAATAACGTCACGAATGTTGTCAGTACCGGTCAGCAGCATAGTCAGACGATCCAGACCAAACGCCAGGCCCGCATGCGGCGGTGTACCGTATTTTAGCGCATCCAGCAGGAAGCCGAATTTCTCGCGCTGCTCTTGCTCGTTAATGCCCAGAATACCGAATACGGTCTGCTGCATATCACCGTTGTGAATACGCACGGAACCACCGCCCACTTCATAGCCGTTAATGACCATATCGTACGCGTTGGCAACCGCCTCTTCCGGCGCAGCTTTCAGCTCAGCGGCAGTCATATCTTTCGGCGCGGTGAACGGGTGGTGCATTGCGGTCAGGCCGCCTTCACCATCGTCTTCAAACATCGGGAAGTCGATAACCCAAAGCGGCGCCCATTTGGCTTCGTCAGTAATGCTCAGGTCTTTACCCAGTTTCAGACGCAGCGCGCCCATCGCGTCGGCAACGACTTTCTTGTTGTCAGCACCGAAGAAAATCATGTCGCCGTCTTGCGCACCGGTACGCGCCAGAATCGCTTCCACGATTTCTGCGTTCAGGAACTTAGCAACCGGGCTGGTGATACCTTCCAGGCCTTTCGCACGCTCGGTGACTTTGATGTAAGCCAGACCTTTCGCGCCGTAAATCTTGATAAAGTTACCGTAATCGTCAATTTGCTTACGGCTCAGTGCAGCACCGCCCGGTACACGCAGGGCAGCCACGCGGCCTTTCGGATCGTTCGCCGGACCAGAGAACACCGCGAACTCAACGCCTTTAACCAGATCGGCAACGTCAACCAGCTCCATCGGGTTACGCAGGTCTGGTTTATCGGAACCGTAACGACGCTCGGCTTCGGCAAAAGTCATGATCGGGAAATCACCCAGATCCACACCTTTAACTTCCAGCCACAGATTGCGTACCAGTGCTTCCATCACTTCACGCACCTGCGGTGCGGTCATGAAGGAAGTCTCAACGTCGATCTGGGTAAATTCAGGCTGACGGTCAGCACGTAAGTCTTCATCACGGAAGCATTTTACGATCTGATAATAGCGGTCAAAACCCGACATCATCAGCAGCTGTTTAAACAGCTGAGGAGACTGCGGCAGCGCGTAAAACTTACCTTTATGTACGCGAGAAGGTACCAGGTAATCGCGTGCGCCTTCCGGCGTCGCTTTGGTCAGCATCGGCGTTTCGATGTCGAGGAAGCCGTGGTCGTCCATAAAACGACGCACCAGGCTGGTAATTTTGGCACGCATTTTCAGGCGTTGCGCCATTTCAGGACGACGCAGATCCAAATAGCGATACTTCAGGCGCGCTTCTTCGGTGTTGACGTGGTTTGAGTCAAGCGGCAGCGAGTCTGAACGGTTGATGATGGTCAGATCGGAGGCCAGTACTTCAATTTCGCCCGTCGCCATATCGGCGTTAACGTTTTTCGCATCACGCGCACGCACGGTGCCCGTAACCTGGATGCAGAACTCATTACGCAGTTCGGAGGCCAGCTTTAACGCGTCCGCACGGTCCGGATCGAAAAATACCTGCACGATACCTTCGCGGTCGCGCATATCGATAAAGATCAGGCTACCAAGATCACGACGACGGTTGACCCAACCACACAGAGTCACCTGCTGCCCCTCGTGGGACAGACGTAGCTGTCCGCAATATTCTGTACGCATGAGATATCCCTTAACTTTGCCGCAGGCGGATTGTCACCTGTCTCGCAGGTGACGAAGTCGCAGCTTTAGCTGAATGTCACAACTGAATGAAAAAAGGCGGCTATTATACTGGAAATTCTGCCGCACGATAAGAGCCTACTGGGATAGACTCTTAGTCCGGTACTGACTGTACGCCTGTTTCCTGGACGGGCATTGCGTAATCTCACAAAAAATAACAAAAATTGTCGCCCCTTTCACACTGATTCGCGATTAAGGTGTAACGGAAATCTATTTTTTACTGGAGTGACCATGCTGGAACTGAACGC
The DNA here is from genome assembly GCF_030334595.1 of Citrobacter sp. Ce104. Classification (NCBI taxonomy): domain Bacteria; kingdom Pseudomonadati; phylum Pseudomonadota; class Gammaproteobacteria; order Enterobacterales; family Enterobacteriaceae; genus Citrobacter; species Citrobacter sp. Ce104. The sequence continues at coordinate 179,646 of NZ_JAOWDP010000065.1, read as the reverse complement.
AAAAACAACCGCCCTTGTCGTGATTGACTTACAGGAAGGGATCCTGTCTTTCGCTGGCGGGCCTCATACGGCACACGATGTGGTTACCCGCGCCGCGCAGTTGGCGGAAAAATTCCGTGCCCACGGTTCCCCGGTAGTAATGGTGCGCGTCGGCTGGTCTGACGATTACGCCGAAGCGCTGAAACAACCGGTAGATGCTCAGACTCCGGCAAAAGCGTTGCCCGAAAACTGGTGGGATTACCCGACGGCTCTGGGAAAATGCGCCAGCGATCTCGAAGTCACCAAACGCCAGTGGGGCGCGTTTTACGGTACCGATTTGGAACTACAGCTGCGTCGTCGGGGCATTGATACTATCGTCTTGTGCGGCATATCCACAAACATTGGCGTAGAGTCGACGGCGCGAAATGCGTGGGAGTTGGGTTTTAATCTGATTGTTGCAGAAGACGCCTGTAGCGCCGCCAGCGCCGATCAGCACCGGGGCAGCATGACGCATATTTTCCCGCGTATCGCACGCGTACGCAGCGTGGACGAGATCCTGCAAGCGCTATGATTTATATCGGTTTACCCCAGTGGTCGCATCCTAAATGGGTGCGTCTGGGGATCTCAAACCTTGAAGAGTATGCCCGCCACTTTAACTGTGTGGAGGGCAACACCACGCTGTACGCGCTGCCAAAAGCGGACATTGTTGCCCGCTGGCATGCACAGACCACCGATGCATTTCGATTTTGCTTTAAGTTTCCGGCCACCATTTCGCATCAGGCCGCGCTGCGTAATTGCGATGACCTGGTACAGGAGTTTTTCACGCGCATGTCGCCGCTGGAATCGCGCATTGGACAATACTGGCTGCAATTACCCGCGACTTTTGGTCCGCGTGACCTGCCTGCCCTGTGGCAGTTTCTCGATGCGCTCCCCAAAGCCTTTACCTACGGTGTGGAAGTTCGCCATCCAGACTTCTTTGCCAAGGGCGAAGCCGAGCTGCTATTTAATCGGGGCTTACACGAGCGTGGCGTAAACCGGGTAATTCTGGACAGCCGCCCGGTGCATGCCGCAATCCCGCATACTGAAGCGATACGTGACGCCCAGCGCAAGAAGCCAAAGGTGCCGGTACATGCAGTAGTGACGGCAAACCATCCGATGGTACGCTTTATCGGCAGCGATGATATGGCACAAAATAGCGAGCTTTTTGCCGTCTGGCTGACCAAGCTGTCGCGATGGCAACACACCACGACGCCGTATCTTTTTTTGCATACGCCGGACATCGCACAGGCCCCGGAGCTTGTAGACACGCTATGGGCAGATTTACGTAACGTCCTGCCAGAGATCGGATCAGCACCGTCTATTCCACAGCAATCTTCTCTTTTCTGAAATTGCCACCTATCATAGACAGTGCCATCTGCCATTTTAAAGGGAGTTTGTATGGTAAGCGCGCTTTATGCCGTATTGGGTGCGTTATTGTTAATAAAGTTCTCCTTTGACGTCGTTCGCCTGCGCATGCAATACCGCGTTGCCTATGGCGACGGAGGTTTTAGCGAACTGCAAAGCGCTATCCGCATTCACGGTAATGCGGTGGAATATATTCCCGTCGCGTTAGTGTTGCTGTTATTTATGGAAATGAACGGCGCAGAGACGTGGATGGTGCATATTTGCGGGCTGATGTTGATTGCCGGACGACTGATGCATTATTACGGATTTCACCACCGGCTCTTCCGCTGGCGCCGTTCAGGCATGAGCGCAACCTGGTGTTCGCTGTTGCTAATGGTGCTGGCGAATCTTTGGTATATGCCCTGGGAGTTGGTTTTCTCCCTGCATTAGCGCACAATACGCCACTTTATTTTTCCCGGATTTTTACGTTATGTCTCACCGCGACACGCTTTTTTCTGCGCCTATCGCCAGTCTGGGTGACTGGACCTTTGATGAACGGGTAGCTGAAGTCTTCCCGGATATGATCCAGCGTTCCGTTCCTGGTTATTCCAATATCATTTCTATGATTGGTATGCTGGCCGAACGTTTCGTACAACCCAACACGCAGGTCTACGATCTGGGCTGCTCTCTGGGCGCGGCGACGCTCTCGGTGCGTCGCAATATTCATCACGAGAATTGCAAAATTATTGCTGTCGATAACTCTCCGGCGATGGTTGAGCGCTGCCGTCGTCATATTGACGCCTATAAGGCACCGACCCCGGTTGAGGTTGTCGAAGGCGATATCCGCAACATTACTATCGAAAACGCCTCGATGGTGGTGCTGAATTTTACCCTGCAATTCCTTGAGCCACCTGAGCGCCAGGCGTTGTTGGATAAGATTTATCAGGGGCTGAATCCCGGCGGCGCGCTGGTTCTTTCTGAAAAATTCAGTTTCGAAGACGCTAACGTTGGCGAGCTGCTGTTCAACATGCACCACGACTTCAAACGGGCAAATGGCTATAGCGAACTGGAAATCAGCCAGAAGCGCAGCATGCTGGAGAACGTGATGCTGACCGACTCGGTCGAAACGCACAAAGCGCGACTGCATCAGGCTGGTTTCGAGCACAGCGAATTGTGGTTCCAGTGCTTCAACTTTGGTTCTCTGGTGGCGCTGAAAGCTGGGGTAAGCGCATGATCGACTTTGGTAACTTTTATCAGCTGATTGCCAAAAACCATCTCTCCCATTGGCTGGAAACGCTTCCGGCGCAAATCGCTACCTGGCAGCGCGATCAGCACGGCTTGTTTAAGCAGTGGTCAAACGCCGTCGAGTTTCTGCCCGAGCTAACGCCGCATCGCCTGGACTTACTTCATAGCGTTACAGCAGAAAGCAAAGAGCCGCTCAGCGAAGGTCAACTCAAACGTATCGACACTCTGATGCGTAACCTGATGCCATGGCGTAAAGGACCGTACTCGCTGTACGGCGTCAATATTGACACCGAGTGGCGATCGGACTGGAAGTGGGATCGCGTTCTGCCGCACTTGTCTGACCTCACTGGCCGTACCATTCTTGATGTCGGCTGCGGCAGTGGTTATCACATGTGGCGCATGATTGGCGCGGGGGCGCATCTGGCGGTTGGTATCGATCCTACGCAACTGTTTCTATGCCAGTTTGAGGCGGTGCGTAAACTGCTGGGCAATGACCAGCGCGCTCATCTGCTGCCGCTGGGCATTGAACAGCTTCCAGCGCTCAACGCCTTTGATACCGTATTCTCCATGGGAGTGCTTTATCACCGACGTTCACCGCTGGAACACCTGTGGCAGTTGAAGGATCAACTGGTTAAAGATGGTGAACTGGTGCTGGAAACGCTGGTCGTCGAAGGTGATGAAAATACCGTACTGGTTCCGGGCGACCGCTACGCGCAGATGCGTAATGTCTACTTTATTCCATCTGCGCTGGCGCTAAAAAACTGGCTGGAAAAATGCGGTTTTGTTGATGTGCGTATCGCCGATGTCTGCGTCACCACTACCGAAGAACAGCGCCGCACCGAATGGATGATAACCGAGTCGCTGGCCGACTTCCTCGACCCGAACGACCACAGCAAAACGGTGGAAGGCTACCCCGCCCCATTACGCGCGGTATTGATTGCGCGTAAGCCGTGATGGATTGCCGGATGACCGTTACGTATAGCACCGTTTCTCCAAAATAGTTCAAGTTGCAGCAAGGCGGCCAACGCTGCTGCGGCTTGAAATATGAAGGATAAAAAAAGGCCCCTGTTGAATTGGCAGGGGCCTGGTACGAGCAAGCATCATATTGGGCGACATGATGCAACGGTAAAAATCAGCTGGCCTGATGGTGTGCAATGATTGCTTTCATTTCCGCAACCGCCGCCCCGTCTACCGCATAGCGTGAATATTCATCCGCCTGCGTATCCGAAGACATCGACAACCCCGAATTGCGATAACGCATTGGTGAAGCCAGCCATACTCCGGCAGAACTGTGGACTTCCTGCACTCCAGCATTAAGGAACAGGGACAAATTCGAGGCGCGAACCCCCGCTCCGGCCATAATGATTGGAGCATCCGCCTGCGCAATAAGTTCCATTATTTTTGTTAAACCTTGCGCCGCATCTGATTTTTGCCCGGAAGTCAGCACTCTGGCGATGCCCAAATCAGCTAATTTTTTTAGCGCATTGAGTGGGTTAGCACACATATCAAAGGCACGATGAAAAGTGACTTGCAGTGAACCGGCGGCGATCATTATTTTCTCCATGCGCGGCATATCGACATCGCCATCCGCATTTAAAATGCCAGTTACCAGCCCTGAGAACCCCAGTTCCCGGACCATCGCGATATCATCCAGCATTGCAGCGAATTCACCGTCGGTATAGCAAAAGTCGCCTCCACGCGGTCGTATAATGGGATTGACGGGAATCGAAACATGCTGGCGAACAGAACGCAGGACGCCCAGAGACGGCGTTAAGCCGCCTTCTTTAGGTGCTGCGCAAAGCTCAATGCGATCCGCGCCGTTTTGCTGCGCCGTACGCGCGCACTCCATGCTGTAACAGCAGATTTCCAGTAAAGCCATGCTCACTCCTGACGTTCGCTTGCCACTATGGTTTCAATCGACCACGGATGAAATTTTATCGTTACGCTGCCATCGCTGACCGCCAGCGTCGGATTCGGTAAACGTTCGCGCTCGCCTTTTGGCGAGCTGGTTTTTACAAATATGCCCGGCTGGCTCAGACCGTGATCTGAAAGCAGCGCCAGCGCTCTGGCGTTCAGCGTTTGTGCCTCACCCGGCAGAACAATTTCAATATGTTCCCAGCCTTCATGCGGATAGCGTTTTTCGCCCGGCCACGGCAGTTCAACGATGGAAAATTGCCAATGTTGCACACAAACCGGCTCATACAGCTTAAAAAGACAAATAGGTCTGCCGTTAATCATGTTTTCTGACAGCAATTCACCGCACTGTTCAAAGCCACGACGCCAGCGCTCTGCGGTGGTATTTTGGTGGCAACGCAAGGAAATGTGGTCGGCTTCCAGCCCTGAAATATCCAGCCCAAGACGGGTGGAAAGTTCCGTTAATGCCTGCGTGAAATGCGGTAAATCTGCAGAAATATCCTGTAGTTCTGCAACGGTCTGCCAGTTCGCCATATTAAAAGCTCATATCTATGTTCAAAGCCGCTAATTTACTCTGTTGCGCTGCGCCATCCAACCGCTGTTTTCTTCGAACGTAACATGAAGACTAAAACGTCATTGCATTGACTGAATTTTAGACTGCGCACGCGACTCGCAGTGCTGACGGCAACGGGCATTTGCAGTATACTCCCGCCCTTAATTCTTAAACTGGTGCGGTGAATTTTTCCCCGCTTCATAAATGTAAGGTATTCCGGTGAATATTCAGGCTCTTCTCTCAGAAAAAGTCAGTCAGGCCATGATTGCTGCAGGCGCGCCTGCAGATTGCGAACCACAGGTTCGTCAGTCAGCAAAAGTACAGTTCGGCGACTATCAGGCTAATGGCATGATGGCTGTCGCTAAAAAACTGGGTATGGCGCCGCGACAACTGGCTGAGCAGGTGCTGACTCATCTGGATCTCAACGGGATCGCCAGCAAAGTTGAAATTGCCGGCCCGGGCTTTATCAATATTTTTCTCGATCCGGCATTTCTGGCGCAGCACGTTCAGCAGGCGCTGGCCTCCGATCGTCTGGGCGTCACTCAACCGGCGAAACAAACCGTTGTTGTTGATTATTCCGCACCTAACGTAGCGAAAGAGATGCACGTTGGTCACCTGCGTTCCACCATCATCGGTGATGCTGCGGTGCGTACGCTGGAGTTCCTCGGCCACAAGGTTATCCGCGCCAACCACGTCGGCGACTGGGGTACTCAGTTCGGTATGCTTATCGCGTGGCTGGAAAAACAGCAGCAGGAGAATGCCGGAGAGATGGCGCTGGCTGACCTGGAAGGTTTCTATCGTGATGCGAAAAAACACTACGATGAAGATGAAGCCTTCGCAGAACGCGCTCGTAGTTATGTCGTGAAGCTGCAAGGCGGCGATGAATACTTCCGTGAGATGTGGCGCAAACTGGTCGACATTACCATGTCGCAAAACCAGTTAACCTACGATCGCCTCAACGTTACCCTGACCCGTGACGATGTAATGGGCGAAAGCCTGTACAACCCAATGCTGCCTGGCATCGTGGCCGATCTCAAAGCTAAAGGCCTGGCTGTTGAAAGCGAAGGCGCTACCGTCGTATTCCTTGATGAGTATAAGAACAAGGAAGGCGAACCGATGGGCGTAATCATTCAGAAGAAAGATGGCGGCTATCTCTACACCACAACCGACATCGCCTGCGCCAAGTATCGTTATGAAACGCTGCATGCCGATCGCGTACTTTATTACATCGACTCCCGTCAGCATCAGCACTTAATGCAGGCCTGGACCATCGTGCGTAAGGCCGGTTATGTGCCGGACTCCGTACCGCTGGAACACCACATGTTCGGTATGATGCTGGGCAAAGACGGCAAGCCGTTCAAAACCCGCGCGGGCGGCACGGTTAAACTGGCCGATCTGCTGGATGAAGCGCTGGAGCGCGCACGTCGTCTGGTCGCTGAGAAGAATCCGGACATGCCTGCCGACGAGCTGGAAAAACTGGCAAATGCGGTCGGTATCGGCGCGGTGAAATATGCTGACCTGTCCAAAAACCGTACTACCGACTACATCTTCGACTGGGACAACATGCTGGCGTTCGAAGGTAACACCGCACCCTATATGCAGTACGCCTATACCCGCGTACTGTCCGTGTTCCGTAAAGCAGATATCGACGAAAGCGCGCTGGCAAATGCGCAGGTGATTATCAGCGAAGATCGCGAAGCCCAACTGGCTGCGCGTCTGCTGCAGTTTGAAGAAACGCTGACCGTCGTTGCACGTGAAGGTACGCCGCACGTGATGTGTGCTTACCTGTACGACGTTGCCGGTCTGTTCTCCGGCTTCTACGAGCACTGCCCTATCCTCAGTGCCGAAAACGAAGAGATTCGTAACAGCCGACTGAAACTGGCACTGCTGACGGCGAAAACCCTGAAGCTGGGTCTGGATACGCTGGGTATCGAAACCGTAGAACGTATGTAATCATCTCCAGTACGGTGAAAGCCCGCGCTATGTCGCGGGCTTTTTTATTTCCCGTGACCGCTATCCAGCCTACGATAAACGGCTACGTGCACTGTAATTTGTTACAACCCACAAGGAATGACACATTTCCGTAGAGATATGGAACATTTTTTGCCTGTCATCCCGTTTAAGCCTCCGTATCATTAGGCGGCAAATTAATCGGGTACGGGTCAATGACATTCAGAGATTTTGAGGCGGAAGAAAAACTCTTCCAACGGCGTGTATTGGTGGCCTTCGGCCTTGTAGTCATCTGTTTTGGCATCCTGATTTACAATCTCTACAACTTACAAATTTGTCAGCACCAGTATTACACCACCCGGTCGAATGCAAACGACATCAAAATGCTGCCCGTCGCCCCAACGCGTGGCATGATTTACGATCGCAACGGCATTCCGCTGGTGCGCAACGTGACCTGGTACGATATTTCCGTTACGCCGTACAAAATCAGCGATATGAACGCGCTGATCAGGCAGCTCACGCCCATCGTTGACCTCACTCCTGATGACATTGACCAGTTTCGCCATGAGCTGAAAGCCAGCAGTCGCTATCGCCCTGTCGTGCTGAAAAATGCGCTGACCGATGTGGAAATCGCCCGTTTCTCGGTTAACCAGTTTCATTTCAGCGGCGTCACTATCAACAGCTATGAAGACCGCCAGTACCCTTATGGCGCCGCGCTGGCGCATGTCCTTGGCTATGTTTCAAAAATCAACGATAGCGACCTTAAAGCGCTGGATAAGAAAGGCCTGGCAGAGAATTATGCCGCCGATCACAACATCGGTAAGCAGGGGATCGAGCATTATTACGAAAATGAGCTGCATGGGAAAACCGGTTATCAGGAGGTGGAAGTGGATAACCACGGACGCATCGTGCGCCTGATCAAGGATGTGCCACCCGTTGCCGGAAAAGATATCCATCTGACGCTGGACCTACATTTGCAGCAATACATTGAGAGCCTGTTAGCGGGCCAGCGGGCTGCTGTTTTGGTTGAGGATCCGCACGACGGCTCCGTGCTGGCAATGGTCTCTAATCCCAGCTATGACCCGAACCCGTTTGTCAAAGGCATCAGCTATCAGGACTATAACAAACTGCTGCAGGATAAAGACCTGCCATTGATCAACCGCGTCACCCAGGGGCTGTATCCTCCCGCCTCCACGGTCAAACCGTACATGGCGATGTCAGCTTTACTGGACGGCGTGATCACGCCGCAGACCAGTTTCTTCGGCGCTCCCACCTGGACGCTTCCCGGCACAGAACGACATTACCGCGACTGGAAAAAAACGGGCCACGGTATGCTGGATGTCACCAAAGCGATTGAAGAGTCTGCGGACACGTTCTTTTATCAGGTGGCGTTTATGATGGGGATCGACCGGATTAACAGCATGCTCAGCCAGTTTGGCTATGGCAAACCGACTGGTATCGATCTTGATGAGGAGTATAACGGCCTGCTCCCAAGTCGCGAATGGAAGCAGAAAGTGCATAAAAAATCCTGGTATCAGGGAGATACCATTTCGGTTGGCATCGGTCAGGGCTACTGGATTGCCACGCCTATTCAGATGGTAAAAGCCATGGTCGCGCTGATTAACAATGGCAAAGTTATCGCTCCGCACCTGCTACTTGATGAAGAGAGCGGAAAAACTATTACGCCGTATCAGGCTTCCGAAGCACCGTCGCAAATCGCGTCTGCCTCGTCACCTTATTGGGGACTGGTGCGTCAGGCGATGTTCGGCATGGCGAATGAACCAAACGGCACGGGCTATAAGTTCTTTCACACCGCACCTTACGGCATTGCGGCGAAAAGTGGCACATCCCAGGTCTTTAGCCTGAAAGAAAATCAAACCTACGATGCGAAAATGATCCCCGTGCGCCTGCGCGACCATGTGTTCTATACCGCATTTGCGCCGTATAAAAACCCGAAAGTCGCCGTAGCGTTAATTCTCGAAAACGGCGGCAGCGATGGCGTCACCGCCGCGCCGGTTATGCGTCAAATCATGGATCATCTGTTTGCGCCGCAGGACAACGCCGCGCAAACAGAGATACCGGAACAATCAGGTCCGATAGCAGCTGCGCCATCGGACGCCGATATCAAAAATACTTACGCAAGTATTCGGTAAGGCACAGCATCGCCATCGCTTGTCCGTAAGGCATGGAGGTCCGTGGGATGTTGCGGTAAAAATCGAGATTGTGACCCATTCCGGTTCCAAACGAGGTGTGCAGCAGTTCACCTTCGGCTGAAATATGTTGCACAATACCTCTGATGGCTTTTTCGGCTACCGACGCATAGTTTTGCCCGACATAGCGTTTACGAACCGCTTTGAGGATCCCATAGGCGAAGCCGGCGGTTGCCGACGCTTCCAGATACGACTGTGGGTCGTCCAGCAAGGTATGCCACAATCCGCTTTCATCCTGGCACTTCGCCAGCGCGGCGATTTGCGCATTCAGAACCTGTACCAGATAGCGATGCACTGCATTATTCTGTGGCAAATCAAGCAATTCGAGGAAATCCGGAATGACGATAGTTAACCAGCTGTTGCCGCGCGCCCAGCGAGCGTTGGCGAAGTTATGTTGTCCTTCATAGCTCCAGCCGTGGAACCACAGCCCCGTTTCTTTATCCATCAGGTTTTGCACGTGCAGCAGGAACTGATAGGTTGCTTCTTCAATATAGTCGGGACGATTAAGCAACTTGCCAATTTTCGCCAGCGGTAAAACCGTCATCATCAATGTGTCATCCCACATCTGCTGATGATTCTCTTCCGCCAGCGTAATGTGCTGCATACCGCCATATTCTGTACGCGGCATCTCATGCATTGCCCACTCCGCCCAACTGTCGAGCCACGGAAGGTACGCTGGATTACGCGTCTCTTCATAGCGATACGCCAGCGTTAAAAACGGCGCCATGGTGTTAACGTTTTTGGTGGTTGCGCCTTCGGCAAAGCGATCGGCAAACCAGCTGTCGATGATATCGCGCATCGTTTCATCGCCGGTTTGCTGATAATACTGATACATACCATACAATCCGACGCCGTGCGTCCATTCCCATCCAGCCCAGCCTTTGGTATCAATCACGCGACCGTCGTCCAGACGGAGCAAGAACTCACCGGTTTCGTCATGAATATTGACCAGGTTATGCGTCACCTTTTTGATCAACGCTTTTAATTCATCCCTGGCAATAAAATGTTCTGGTTGGCGCAACAATGGGCTATGTTTAACCGGGTAAACAATCATTTACTTAACCTCTGTCAATGTCGAATTCAATGCGGCGCCCTTTTCCAGTTTGGGTGCCGCTGGTTTATTACGATTCAGGTAACCAATATTGTTGTTACCCCAAAGTGATTCATATGGCATGCCGGACAGCATCTCTACGGTGGCGCGTCCCTCAGCGGAAAGTCCTTCCAGCACAGGCCGCCCGGACTCACGCATTTTTGCGGTCTCTTCACGCAGGGTGCTGTGCGTTTGCAGGTTCAGTTTGAAGCGCAGGGAAACCAGGAAACCCAGCGCCAGAACAATTAACGTTCCGCAGCTCAGAATTAACAGGATGGTATGGCTAACCGCCGCGGGCTGTGCGCTCTGGCCGGAGACAAAACCGGACAACTGCATGACGATCCCCACCAGCATCACCGCGCCCGCCTGCGACGCTTTGCGCGTTAACGTCATAATCCCGGCGAAGATCCCTTCCCGACGCTGACCGGTAATCACTTCGTCAACGTCCGCAATATAGGTGTAGGTATTCCAGGGAACGTAATTGATCCCCCCACGCCCCAGACCCGCCACGGCAGATACCAGCAGTAGCAGAGAATAAACATCGCTGAGTCCGGCGTAATACAGCCCCGCATAGGAGAGTGAACTGAGGCCAAACAGGACGACCACCATGCGATAAGACGGCGCAGGTCCGAAACGAATGCACAATGGGATCATGGCGATAACAGCAATGAACTGGAAGATAGCCATCGTACCCAGCAGGTTAGATGCCATTGATGCTTCCTGCATCAGCACAAACACCACATAGTAAGTAAAGACGGCGTTAAAGACGTCCTGAGCAATATAGCCGCCAAGATACATTCCTAAATGCTGGCGAAATATACGGATGCGTAGAGTTGAACTCAGTTCAACAAACAAGCGGTTCATACTCTGGCCAAAGGTCAGGCTTTTCTTCTCTTCTTCGGCTCGCAGGGCGGCTTCAGTCCACTCTTCTCGCGGTCGCTCCCAGGTAAAAAACCAGACGAACGTCAGCATCAGCGCGCACAGCACAGAGAACACCAGACTGGCGTAGAAGAAAGACACCGGGTTATCTTTGCCAAATAGCGTCAGCAGAACGCCGGGTAAGAATGAGGCCAGAATGGCTGACATTTGCGCCATCGAAATACGCGCGCCGGAGAATTTGGTTTTCTGTTTAAAGTCATCGGTCATTTCGGGTACCAGCGTTTCGTAAGGCACCAGAATCATGGTGTAGACCACGTCAAAAATCAGATAGGTGAGCAGGTAATACCAGAATCCCATGTCGCCGACCCACATCAGCGAGTAGCTAAAGACACAGGGGATCCCCAACAGAATAAAAAACTTACGCCGCCCAAAGCGTTTGCCAAGCCAGGTTGAGCCAAAGTTATCGGTCAAAAAACCCATTAATGGGCTAACGACGGCATCCAGCACCCTGGCTGTGGCAAAAATAAAGGTCGCTTCGATAGGCGTCAGACCACAGAACGTGGTGTAGAAATAGAGTAACCACGCCGCAGTTAACGCCGTGGTGCCTGCGCCTAAAAAATCTCCCGAACCGTAGGCAAAATAGTTAACCAGTCCGATTTTACGTGTCTTCATTGCCGTTACCCCTGCACATTATTAGGAGGCCCCGCAATCCTCGCTTTGACATTGGGCATCCTTACCGGGTCACAGTAAAAGCTAACAGGAAGTGAAACCTTTCTATTTCTGCCAGGGGGGTTCGCAAACTGGCAACAGCACAAAGAGTCCGGCAACGTATGTCACCTATTTTATAAAACAGCGTTTCTATTTAATCAAAGAGGCAGGCTAAAAGTGCGAAGCAGCCAGCAGTTTCTACTGCTGGCATGACTGAAGGAAGGTGTTAACGATAGTTCACGATCACCTGATTGCTCTGAACCTGTAAGGCAGGGATCAGACGACCACCACCGGGGACTTCCCAGACAAAATGCATCGGTTCGATGGCGGGAACATTATTGAATCCGTTGGTGGTTCCACTCTGCCCATCCAGCTCGACACAGCGGGACTGAGAACATAAACGCACCCGTAAACCCGCGGGCGTTGGGCCATTAAGTTCATAGCGCCAGGCCACCAGCGTCATCAACCCCGAGACCGGCTGGCTGGGTACCAGAGGTGCGGACGAGGCTGACTGACCGCGGTGGTTTAAGGTGATCCCCATCCCACTTGCCTGCCACGCCCCTTCCCCGGCAGCCTGTACCGCCAGAGGAAACAACAACAGCAACAGTAACTTACGCATTATTTACCTCCAATAGTCGCCGTCATGCGGATATGGCGGTTATCGGAAAGCTCCATGTTCGATAACACCACCAACTGCGGTATGCTGCGACGTAAAAAGCGTGCCAGTAACGGACGCAACGCGTGGTTAACCAGCAAGACTGGCGGCGCGCCCAACATTTCCTGCCGGGACAGCGCTTCCTGAGTCTGGGCCAGCAATCGGTCTGCCAGCCCTGGCTCCAGGCCGCCGCCGCCCTGCAGCGCTTGCAGCAGCAAACGCTCGAGCGGGGTATCAAGGCCGATAACCTGAACCTCTTCATTACCTGGGAACCACTGCTGAGTGATAGCGCGTCCTAAGGCTACACGGACGACCGCGGTAAGCTCATGCGGATCATTTTGCAGCGGCGCATGTTCTGCCAGCGTTTCAAGAATGGTGCGCATATCGCGAATCGGTACTTTCTCATCCAGTAAGTTCTGCAACACTTTATGCAGCGTGGTGAGCGTCACAACGCCCGGCACCAAATCTTCCGTCAGCTTTGGCATCTCCTGCGAGACACGGTCCAGTAACTGCTGTGCCTCCTGACGGCCAAATAGCTCAGCGGCGAACTGCCCAATCAGGTGGTTAAGATGCGTCGCGACAACGGTACTCGCTTCAACTACCGTAAAGCCCTGAATCTGCGCCTGTTCCTTCAATGCACTTTCAATCCAGATAGCGTCCAGTCCGAAAGCCGGATCGACCGTTATCTCACCCGGCAGCGACCCGGCGGCGGTACCCGGGTTAATGGCCAGCCAGCGTCCCGGATAGGCGTCACCACTGCCAATTTCCACCCCTTTCATCAAAATTCGATAGCGGGCCGGCTGCAGATCCATATTGTCACGGATATGTACCACCGGCGGCAGGAAGCCCATATCCTGGGCAAATTTCTTACGAATACTGCGAATTCGCCCCAGCAACTCGCCATCCTGCTGAAAGTCTACCATCGGGATCAGGCGATAACCGACCTCCATTCCCAGGGAGTCTTCCAGCTGTACGTCATTCCACGTTGCTTCCACCACGGAGTTGTTTTCCGGCATTTTCACCGGCTGCGGTTCATCTGGCGCTTTTTGCTCACGACCGCGCATCCACCAGGCCAGACCCAGTAACGCAGCGGTAAACATCAGAAACACCAGGTTCGGCATGCCCGGAACCAGACCCAAAAGCCCAAGCACCGCCGCGCTGAGCAGCATAACGCTGGGATTACTGAACAGTTGGGTCACCATCTGTTCGCCTACGTCCTGGTCGGTACTCACGCGGGTCACGATAACCCCCGCCGCGGTGGAGATAACCAGAGCAGGAATTTGTGCCACAAGCCCGTCACCGATGGTCAGCAGGGTATAACTTTCCGCAGCGCTGCCCATGCTCATACCATGCTGCAACACCCCAACTAACAGGCCGCCGACCACGTTGATAACCATGATCAGAATACCGGCGATGGCATCTCCACGTACGAATTTACTCGCACCGTCCATAGAGCCGTAGAAATCCGCTTCCTGGGTCACTTCCGAGCGCCGTTTTTTGGCTTCATCCTCGCCAATCAGACCGGCATTCAAATCCGCATCAATCGCCATCTGCTTGCCGGGCATACCATCCAGCACAAAACGCGCGCCAACCTCAGCGATTCGCCCTGCACCTTTGGTGATTACCATAAAGTTAATGATGACGAGAATAACGAAGACCACGATGCCGATCGCAAAGTTACCCCCCACCAGGAAGTGACCAAAGGCTTCAACCACCTTCCCCGCCGCCGCCGCGCCGGTATGACCTTCCATTAAAATGATACGCGTCGACGCGACGTTCAGGGCGAGGCGTAATAATGTGGTAAACAGCAAAATCGTCGGGAATGCGGCAAACTCCAGCGTACGCTGGGTGAACATCGCCACCAGCAGCACCATGATCGACAGCGCGATGTTAAATGTGAACAGCAAATCGAGGACGAAAGCCGGCAGCGGCAGCACCATCATCGACAAGATCAGCAGGATGAGGATCGGTCCGGCAAGGATTTGCCATTGCGTGGATTTCAGGTTGCTGGGCAGACGCAGCATCGCGACCAGATTAGCCATCAGTAGTCTTCTCGTTCAAAAAATCCAGTGCTTCAGGCACCGGAAGGTTTTCAGGTTGTGGTGGACGCTTGCCGCCGGCGAGACGCCAGCGTTTTAGCTGCCATACCCATGCCAGTACTTCGGCAACGGCGGCATATAATTGACCCGGTATTTGCTGACCAATCTCAGCATGGCGATATAACGCACGCGCCAACGGCGGCGCTTCTAACGTAGGGACACGATGCTCGGCGCCAATCTCACGAATGCGCAGCGCCACCAGCCCCGCGCCTTTGGCGACAACTTTCGGCGCGCTCATTTTGTTCTCGTCATACTTCAACGCCACCGAATAGTGCGTGGGGTTAGTAACAATAACGTCCGCTTTCGGCACATCCGCCATCATGCGACGCTGTGCGGCCGCACGCTGCATTTGACGTATTTTTCCCTTAACGTGCGGGTCACCTTCGCTTTGCTTAAATTCGTCCCGGATATCCTGACGCGACATACGCAACTTTTTCAGATGGCTGTAAATCTGGAAAAAGACGTCGAACCCCACCATCGGAATGACGCCCAGCACCACCAACAGCGCGCACATACCCACTAAATCCAGGGCGTTGCCCATCGCCGTAATCGGAGATTCCGCCATCAGTCGCATCATCGCTGGCCAGTTATGCCAGAGATAAAACCCAGCCACGCTGCCTACCAGCGTGGACTTCAGTATCGCTTTAAGTAGTTCTGCCCCGGTTTGCGCGGAGAACATGCGTTTAATGCCCGGCAGCGGATTCAGCTTAGAGAACTTGGGCTGCAGAGATTTACCGCTGAAGATCAAGCCGCCGAGCATCACCGGGGAGATTAATGCCACCAGAACAACGCCGGTAATCAACGGTAACAGCGCAATCATCGCGTCTTTAATCAGCAGGATGATTTGACTGAGGATCAGATTAGGGTCGTTGACCATACTGTGGTCAAAACGTAATCCGGCAGACAGCATGCCGGCCAGCCTGCGGGCGAGCGACTCCCCGCCAATCCAGATAATGCACACACCCACCAGCAAAATAAGCAGCGAGGTCAGCTCTTTGGATCGGGGGATCTGCCCTTCTTCCCGTGCTTTTTCAAGTCGGTGGGGTGTGGGGGCTTCTGTTTTGTCGTCGTCGCTTTCTTCTGCCACGCATCAGACCCTGGATAGAGATATAGGCGAGAATGATGCCAGAACGTCCATCCAGCAATGGGAAGAGTAAGCGGTAAAAAAGACGGGATTTATGGCTTTAAGCAGAATTGCGCGTAAGCCGGATGAGAGGTCACGCCCCACATCCGGCAAATACTCATCAGAAACCGAGGCTGTCCAGCAGGTCGTCAACCTGATCCTGACTTGCCACCACGCCGGCTTTTGAGGTATCAACCTGCGGGCCGTTAAGCAAGCTTTCGTTTTCACGTTTTGGACGAGCACCCTGCTCCGGGATGTTTTCCAACAGAACCATCAGCAACTGACGTTCAATCTCCTGGATAACATCCATCATGCGTTTGATGACCTGACCGGTGAGGTCCTGGAAATCCTGCGCCATCATGATGTCCAGCAGTTGAGCGTTAGTAAAACTGGTATGTCCTGGCACATCACCAAGGAACTGTCGGGTATCGGTGACCAGTTCACGGGCGTCGGACAGCTCGATCGGATTTTCGAACCATTCATCCCAGCGTTTGGTCAGGTCTTTGGCCCCTTTTTCCATCGCGTCCTGATGCGGCTGCGAAGCCTCCACGCTGTTCAGCGCGCGCTCTGCCGCCTGTGCGGTCATCTGCACAACGTAATCGAGACGATCGCGGGCATCGGGAATCGCTTCCGCCGCTTCGGCAATAGCCTGATCCAGCCCCAGTTCACGCAGGCTGTCGCGCAGCATTCGGGTCAAACTGCCGATGCGCGCGATGATGTCCCCTGCAGAGTGTTCGTCAGCAGGTTTAATTTGTGGTTGCATCATCATTGTCACACCCTCACATGCCCAGTTTCTCAAAGATCTTATTGAGTTTCTCTTCCAGCGTTGCCGCCGTGAACGGTTTCACGACATAGCCACTGGCACCTGCCTGTGCTGCCGCAATGATGTTCTCTTTCTTCGCTTCCGCCGTCACCATCAGCACCGGTAAGGCGGACATTGCGCCATCTGCACGAATGGTTTTCAGCAGCTCGAGGCCATCCATGTTCGGCATGTTCCAGTCGGAAATGACAAAACCAAATCCCCCAGCCTGCAGCTTATTCAGCGCGTCCACACCGTCTTCAGCTTCTTCAACATTGTTGAAACCCAGCTCTTTGAGCAGGTTACGTACAATGCGACGCATGGTGGAAAAGTCATCCACAACCAAAAACTTAAGCTCTTTATCCGCCATAAAAAATAAACTCCTGATTCAAATACGTATTGCCTGTCCGGCACTGATTTTCGCCAGCATTTGCTGGCTTACCTGGCTAAGATCGACCACTTCGCTTACGCCACCCATATTGATGGCCTCGCGCGGCATGCCGAACACCACACAACTTGCTTCGTTTTGCGCAATGGTCCAGGCACCCGCCTGGTTCATCGCTAACATTCCGGCGGCACCATCGTTGCCCATACCTGTCAGGATCACTCCCACGGCATTACGCCCCGCGTGTTTTGCCACCGAATGGAACAGCACATCCACTGATGGCCGATGCCGGTTAACCGGCGGACCATCATGAATTTTGATCTGGTAGTTCGCCCCGCTGCGCGCCAGTTCCATATGCTTGTCACCTGGGGCGATATACGCATGCCCCGGAAGCACACGCTCCCCGTCTTCTGCCTCTTTCACGGTTATCTGACACAGTTTGTTCAGACGTTCGGCGAATGAACGGGTAAACCCTGGCGGCATATGCTGGGTAATAAGAATACCGGGACTTGAAAGCGGCAATGGCTGGAGTACATGGCGAATTGCCTCTGTTCCTCCGGTTGACGCGCCAATCACCAGCAGTTTTTCCGAACTGAGTAACGGCCCCGCTTTCAAGGTCGCCGGTGCCGCCATAGGCTTATGGGCCGCCAGTTTTGCCCGCGACGCGGTGCGGATCTTCTCAGCGATCATTTCGCTGTAGGCCAACATCCCTTCACGGATCCCCAACTGTGGTTTGGTGACAAAATCAATCGCCCCCAGCTCCAGCGCCCGCAGCGTGACCTCTGAACCTTTACCCGTGAGTGAAGAGACCATAACCACCGGCATCGGACGCAGACGCATCAACTTTTCAAGAAAGTCGAGGCCATCCATGCGCGGCATTTCCACATCCAGCGTCAGGACGTCAGGATTGTATTTTTTGATTAAATCCCGCGCGACCAACGGATCAGGCGCCGTTGCTACCATTTCCATATCACTGTGGCTGTTAATAATTTCGGTCATGATTTGACGCATCAATGCAGAATCATCAACCGACAACACCCTGATTTTACTCATGCTTTATCCTTACCTGGCGCATGCGCATACACGGTCTGTCCACGCAGGCTAAACTCGCGCACGAGGTTGCTAAAGTTTTCTGAATGACCTGCAAACAGCAGCCCATCTGGTTTAAGAAGTGGAACAAAACGGTGCAAAATATCCTGCTGTGTCGTTTTATCGAAATATATCATCACGTTACGACAAAATATGGCATCGAAGGGTCCAGGCACGTTGTACTGCTTATCCAGTAAATTCACGCTGGAAAATTCAACATGCCCCGCCAGTTCCTGCCGAACGCGTACCAGACCTTCATGCGGCCCGGTGCCACGCATGAAATAACGCTGCAACTGCTGGGGTGACAGCGTCTTCAGCTCATCAAGACGGTAAATGCCGCTTCTGGCCTTTTCCAGCACTTCGGTATCAATGTCGCTGGCAAAAACACGCCAGCGGCCCGGTGCCATACCCAGGGTATCGGCGAGCGTAATCGCAATGCTATACGGCTCTTCACCGGTTGACGCCGCTGCGCTCCAGACCCGGTATTCACCGTTGCGCCGACGAGCATGATCTGACAGCACCGGAAAATGATGCCCTTCGCGAAAAAACGCGGTCAGGTTGGTGGTCAGGGAGTTAATAAAAGCCTGCCACTCAGCACTGTTCTGGTTAGCTTCCAGCATGCTGAGATAGCGACCAAAGTCATCCAGTCCCAGGGTACGTAAACGACGGACCAGGCGGTTATAAACCATGTCCCGCTTATGGTCGGCCAGTACGATCCCCGCACGCTGGTAGATTAATTGACATATCCGACGAAAATGCGCGTCAGACAGCGCGAGGCGCTGTGTCATCTGTAACAATAATGACGTTTGCCCGGTGGGCAGAGATGATGTCATAGCGCCTTCTCAATCACATTCAGGATACAACGGGCACAACCTGCGGCTGCGCCAACTCTTGTTTTGTTACGGTTTGCTCTTCAAGCTTGAAAAATGCGACGCAGGCGGAAAGATTATCGGCCTGTGTGGCGAGTTGTCCGGTGGCGGATGCGGCTTCTTCCACCAGCCCGGCGTTTTGCTGCGTCACTGAATCCATCTGGCTGACGGCCTGCGCCACCTGCTCAATGCCTCTGCGCTGTTCATCAGAAGCAGAGGCAATCTCGCCCATGATGTCGTTAACCCGGGTAACCGAGCTGACAATTTCCGTCATGGTGCGTGCAGCCATATCAACCAGCTGCGAGCCCTGATGCACTCGGGTAACAGACTCTTCAATGAGTCCTTTAATTTCTTTCGCCGCCTGCGCGCTACGGCTTGCCAGATTGCGCACTTCACCCGCGACAACGGCAAAACCGCGCCCCTGTTCACCTGCGCGGGCAGCCTCTACCGCGGCATTCAGCGCCAGGATATTGGTCTGGAAGGCAATGCTGTCAATCACGCCGATGATGTCGCCAATTTTCTGCGAGCTGGCGGAAATCTCATGCATGGTGCTGGCCACCCGGGTCGTCTGTTCACCGCCTTTATGCGCGGTGTCGGCCGCACTTTTGGCAATTCCTGACGCCTGGCGCGCGTTATCCGCATTCTGCCCGACGGTGGCGGTCAGTTGTTCCATGCTGGCTGCCGTTTGCGCCAACGCGGCCGCCTGCTGTTCAGTTCGCGAAGATAAATCGTTATTGCCCATCGCGATTTCTGAAATGCCACTATGCATGGCTGAGCTGCCCTGGCGTACCTCACTGACCGTTTCACGTAACGCCTGCTGCATCTTCTTCAGGCTGGCAAAAATAGCCGAGATCTCATTGCGCCCATAAACCGCTACTGGCCTGGCCAGATTACCTGCAGCAATGCTGTCGAAATGACTGCCAACAATCGCCAGCGGCTGAACAATCATCTTGCGCGACCAGTACAACGCACCGCTGGTGAGCAGTGCCGCCAGTACCACCATGGTGGCAAAAATCACCCCCGACATATGGTAATTTCGCTGGCTCTGTTCGCCTGCCGTTTGCAACACGCTGTCGATGTTGCTCTGCCAGGCATTCACATTCGCATCAAAAGCATCTTGAGCCGCCTGCACCGGCGCGGTCAGAAAATCTGACAACTGATTGTTTTCAAGCCAGGTGGCCTGATGCGCGAGCGCGCTGTGCCACTGACTGAAACTATTCTCCGTTGCGCCAAACAGCGCCTTGCCTTGTTCCGTCGGATCCGACGTCGCCATAAAGCGTTTAAACATCAATTCAGACTGCGCCAGGCTATCGCGCGCGAGGGTCATCAGCGTTTTGATGTCCTCTGGCGGATAGCTCAGGGCGGTCAGCGTCCCTGCCTTATTAAGGGCCGTACTGGCCTGTAATAACACAGCGCGGGTTTGGGCCAGCGCAGCGCGTTGCTGATTACTCCGTTCGACCTGATTCAGGTTCTGAAAACCGTCCCGAAATGCCCAGAAGGACAAGCCATTACTGCCAATCTGCAAAACACCGCAGAGGATTAAAATCAAAAACAGCGTGGTCGAAATTCGAATACGATTAAACATCAACGCTCCCATCGGGCGGCACTGGCCGCGGTTTAACTACCAGTCAAAATGTTTCCCAATTCGTATCTTGTTCAATGCTCTGGCGCGGATAGGACGCGCTCGACGCTGCAGGTAATCGAGTATCGCGTGGTTTTGTCGACGCCGGACGTGACGCCAGACGGAAGGTCGACACCGACTGCGTCAGACGGCTGGCCTGTTCTTCCAGTGCAGCGGCAGCGGCAGCCGATTCCTGGACCAACGAGGCGTTCTGCTGCGTAACGCGATCCATTTCGGAGACCGCGAGCGCAACCTGATCAATCCCCCGGCTTTGCTCATCGGAGGCCGAGGCAATCTCACCCATAATGTCGGTCACCCGCGTCACCGCATTGACGATGTCGTTCATTGTTTCACCTGCGCTTTCTACCAGTACTGAACCGGTATCCACTCGGGAAACAGAATCTTCAATTAACGCTTTAATCTCTTTCGCCGCCTGCGCACTGCGGCTTGCCAGATTACGCACTTCGCCCGCAACCACGGCAAAGCCACGGCCTTGCTCACCGGCGCGTGCGGCTTCAACCGCTGCGTTCAGTGCGAGAATATTGGTCTGAAAGGCAATGCCATCGATGACGCTGATGATATCGGCGATTTTCTTCGAGCTATCGGCGATTTCGTGCATGGTATTCACCACGCTATCAACCACTTTGCCGCCATGTTGTGCAGTGTCGGAGGCGCTTTTCGCCAGTTGCGAGGCCTGACGCGCGTTGTCCGCATTTTGCTTAACGGTTGCGGTCAACTGTTCCATGCTGGCTGCGGTTTCTTCCAGCGCAGACGCCTGCTGTTCCGTACGAGATGAAAGGTCAGTGTTCCCGCTGGCAATTTCGCTGGTACCGGAATAAATCGCATCAGAGCCTTCACGCACCAGGGTGACGGTTTCCGTCAGCGAACGCTGCATATGATCAACGGTACTGGCCAACTCGCCGATTTCGTTACGGCCACTAACGGCCAGGGTGGCGGTCAGGTTACCGCTGGCGATTTCGCGAATATGGGCAATGACCCGAGACAGAGGATTAAGCAGGGTATGGCGGATGCCGTACCACACCACTACCAGAATCAGCACCAGCACGACAGCCAGCACGCCAAGCTGCCATTGGGCGAAATGGTAATCCCGGGCGCTTTGATCAAATGCCTGAACGTAAAGCTTTTCGCTAACGCTGGCGTATTTGCCCAACGCCTCGCCGAGCGCGTTTTGCATTCCCTGGGTAGGTTGCGCGAAATAGGCGTCCATATTGCCATTTTCCAGAAACTGAACCAGCTCTGCTAAGGCCGCATGGTATTGCTGATATTTCTCCTCAACGTTGCCGCTGGCCTCTACCATCTCCGGCAACGGTGTCATGTTTTTAAATTTTGCGTAATGCGTTTCAGCCTGCGCCAGCGATGCTTTGGCATTCTTCAGCAGATCGTTTTTCGCGCTGCTTTGCTGGTTTGACGCATCCATCATCATACGTGCAGAAGAACGGCTTAAATTGATTCGTGTTTGCAGCATCAGATCCCATGTTGAGGTGAGTTCACTTTGCTGCTGTCGTAGATCGTTAGAGATAACAAAACTTTGCTGATTCTGCTGCAATGAGGAAAACAACAGACCACCGGAAACAAGCTGTAGCAGTGCGAAAACCCCCAGCACCATCATCAGCATTGTGACAACGCGGATACGGTTAAACATAAGGCACCTTCCTGAAAACGAGTTATCAACGTTATCGGCAGTCGCTGAGATAACTTTACGTTTGCGAAAAGGAAATCCTCAAGGGGCGTGCAGCCTGGCGGGAGGGCGGCAAAACGGGTGTACGGCAACCACAAGTCATTCACATAAAAACACCATAATTATCATGTGAATAACATTTATTTTCATCGGTCAGCATGCTCAGAATGGCCGAAACACTTAATTATGTGTGATTGAGATCACACATACTCATCGTAAATACCACAACAAAATGGATAAAAAATTAAAAAAAGTTGTATCAGCTGGCGCTTTAATTCAATTTATATGATGAATACTTCGTTACCACTTAATAAGTATAAAAAATGAGTAACCGATCAATAAATGTTAAATCTTTACTGAGGGCTTTTTAGTGGCAAATGCAAACAAACTCACGTTGTTTATCGTGATCTTCATGCTGGCGGGGATCCTGTCGGGTGCGGTGATCCACTCTTATGCCTCCCCCGGCGTTGTGACCGCCTGGGCCGATAATATTACGCTTCTCACCGACATCTTTTTGCGCCTGATTAAAATGGTCATCGCGCCTTTAGTATTCAGTACCCTGACCGTCGGAATTATGCGCCTGGGAGAAACATCCACCATCGGGCGCGTGGGCGGGAAAGCAATGATTTGGTTTATCAGTTCTTCCATACTCTCTATCCTGGTCGGTCTGTTTGTGGTTTCTCTTGAGCAACCCGGCAGCGGACTGAACCTGGCGATCCCGCTGGAGGCCGCAGATACCGGCCTGGCCGTGGGCGGCATGAGCCTGAAAGGTTTTCTGACGCATACCATTCCAACCAGCATCGCCGAGGCGATGGCGAATAATGAGATCCTGCAAATTGTGGTGTTCTCGATGTTCTTCGGTATTGGCGGAGCATCGCTTGGTGAGAAATTCAACGCCCCGCTGGTTGCAGCGCTGGATGTGGTCTCCCACATAATGCTGAAGGTGACTGGCTATGTGATGTACGTCGCACCGCTGGCTATTTTTGCCGCCATTTCCTCCGTTATCTCTACCCAGGGTCTGGGGATCCTGCTCAACTATGCATCGTTCATCGGCGGCTACTATGTGGCTATTTTGCTGACCTGCATGGCGTTGCTGGCGGTGGGTTATGTGATGCTGAAAAAAGAGGTATTTCGCCTGTTGAGCATGCTGAAGGATCCGGTCCTGGTCGCATTCACCACCAGCAGCTCTGAAGCCGCTTATCCGAAAACGCTGGAGCAATTAACCAAATTTGGTTGCTCACCCAACATCGTGTCTTTCGTGCTGCCTATCGGTTATTCGTTTAACCTGGTCGGCTCGATGGTCTACTGTTCATTTGCCTCTATGTTTATCGCGCAGGCCTATAATATTCACCTCTCCTTTGCCCAAATCACCGTCCTGATGCTGACGCTGATGCTGGCGTCCAAAGGGATTGCCGGCGTGCCGCGTTCAGCGCTGGTGGTGCTGGCGGCAACCATTCCGAGTTTTAATATTCCGGTCGCCGGGATCCTGTTACTAATGGGGATTGACCACTTCCTGGATATGGGACGTTCTGCGATCAACGTATTAGGAAACGGGATTGCAACGGCGATGCTGGCACAGGATGAAGGTTTACTGGAAGAAGAGCCGGACCTGGTTGAGCGGGAAGCATAAGAGGGAAATCTGCCGGATGCGTTACGCTTATCCGGCCTACAACAGCAAGCATTGTAGGCCGGATAACATGTTTAAAGATTATGCGACGTGGGAAGCGGCAATATCCAGCAGCGCCATTTCTTCGCTGTTCAGCAGCTTCTCAATGTTGACCAGAATCAGCATCCGGTCACCCAACGCCCCCAGTCCCGTCAGGTATTCCGTCGACAGCGTTACCGCAAACTCCGGCGCCGGACGGATTTGATCCGTCGTCAGCGACAGCACATCCGAGACGCCATCTACTACAATCCCGACTACGCGCTGACCCAGGTTCAGCACAATCACCACGGTGTTTTCGTTGTAATCCACATCGCTCTGGCTAAACTTCACGCGCAGGTCAACAATCGGCACAATCACACCGCGCAGGTTCGTAACGCCTTTGATAAACGCAGGCGTGTTAGCAATGCGCGTCACCTGATCATAGCCGCGGATTTCCTGCACTTTCAGGATATCGATACCGTACTCTTCATCCCCCAGCGTAAACACGAGGAATTCCTGACCTGACGGTTCGCCGGCCAGTTTAGTTACATTACTCATACCGGTCATATTATTCCCTTCTCACTCAATCAGGCGGCTGTGATCGCCACACGTTGTTCGCGGTTCAATCCCTGCAATGCAGAGACATCGACAATCAGCGCGACGCTGCCGTCGCCGAGGATCGTTGCTGCAGAAATGCCTGGCACTTTGCGGTAGTTACTTTCCAGGTTTTTGACCACCACCTGGTGTTGGCCAATTAACTGATCGACCAGCAGCGCGTAGCGACGCCCTGCACTCTGTAAAATCACCACAATCCCTTGAGTCGCTTCAGTTTTTGCGCCTTCAACTTCGAAGACTTTCCACAACTCAACCAGCGGTAAATACTCGCCGCGCACTTCCAGAACGCGCTCTCCTCCGGCCAGCGGATGCAGATCTTCTTCACGCGGTTGCAGTGATTCCATAACGGCATTCAGCGGCAGAATAAAGACTTCATCCGCTACGCGCACCGACATCCCGTCGAGGATCGCCAGCGTCAGCGGCAGCAGAATTCGAATCGTTGTCCCTTGTCCCTGTCTGGACTGGATCTCAACATGGCCGCCCATCTCCTGGATATTTCGCTTCACTACATCCATACCCACGCCGCGTCCGGAGACATCCGTCACCTGTTCGGCGGTCGAAAAGCCTGGCGCGAAGATCAGCATACCCACTTCGTCATCGCTCATGTTTTCGTGGATCGGCATCCCCTGGGAAATCGCTTTGGCGAGGATGCGTTCACGGTTCAGACCAGCGCCATCATCGGTAACTTCAATACAGATATTCCCGCCCTGGTGCTCTGCGGAAAGCGTCAGATTACCGACTGGGCTTTTCCCCGCTTCCATGCGTTTTTCCGGCAGTTCAATGCCGTGGTCAAGGCTGTTACGCACCAGGTGCGTCAACGGATCGATGATGCGTTCAATCAGGCTCTTGTCGAGTTCGGTTGAGCTACCGACCTGCGTCAGTTCGACCTGTTTACCCAGCTTACCGGCCAGATCGCGCACCAGACGTGGGAAGCGGCTGAACACATACTCCATTGGCATCATACGAATCGACATCACCGACTCTTGTAAGTCGCGGGCGTTACGTTGTAACTGACCCATACTGGTGATGAGATCGCCGTGATTAACAGGATCCAGTTCGTTTGAGCGTTGTGCCAACATTGACTGGGTGATCACCAACTCACCAACCAGGTTAATGAGCTGATCGACCTTCTCAACCGCTACGCGGATGCTGGTCGACTCGCTGGCGCGGGCGGGTTTGTCACGTTCCGCGCGTCCGTGTGGCGCTTCACTGGCGGCGGCTTTCACCACTGGCGCAACGGCGGCCGGCTGCGGCTTCGCGACAACGGCTACCGCTTCGGCTTCGGCCTCGGCCTCGGCTTCAGTTTCAACGGTTACGGGCGCTGCGCTGACGGTTTCAAATTCAATCTGGTCAGCTTCAATCACGAAACAAAGCACTGCAATGATGTCATCTTCTGCGAGATTGCCATCAAGCGTTGCCGACAGCGTGTCGCTTCCTTTCACCACATCGGTTAAGGTCGCCAGATTCCCCAGTTCCTCTTCCAGTAAATCGACTTCACTGGCTTTCAGGCGCGAGAGAATAATGCGTTTCTTGCTCTCCTCACTGGCGGATTCAGAAATGGCAACCGCCTCTTCCTGCATTGCAGCGCTGTCAACAACGCTCAATTTTGCGGTGTTGACGACTGCCGGTGCGGTTTCACCTTTCGCTTCGAGCGCTAACTGTCGTAACGCATTACAAATGTACTCAAAGCTAGCGGCATCCGGCTCTTCTGAGTTTTTATAGGCGTCGAGCTGTTCCTGCATAATATCTTTCGTTTCCAAAAACAGGTTGATAATGTCGGCATTAAGCTGCATTTCGCCACGCCGCGCTTCATCCAACAGGTTTTCCATCAGATGGGTCGTTTCCTGCAAAATGGTAAAGCCGAAGGTGCCCGCCCCGCCTTTTATCGAGTGCGCGGCACGAAAAATCGCATTCAGCTGTTCGGAATCCGGGGCTTCAGGAACCAAATCAAGCAGGTGTTGCTCCATATCAGCCAACAGTTCGTCAGCTTCATCAAAAAATGTTTGATAAAAATCGCTTATATCCATGCTCACGCTATCACCTCGGATTGGCTGGTGGCGATGTGGGAACGCTTGCCGACGGAAGTTCCGCTGGCTGTTGTAAGACACTTACCGGCTCATTCTGGCTTTCAGCGTTTTCATGCAAAATGGCCTCTTCCGCCTGCTTATTAAGAACCAGCAGGCTAATACGGCGGTTGATTGCGTCTTCGGGACCGCGATCGCTCAGACGCATCGTGGCGGCCATACCGACCACTCGTAATACTTTTCCATCATCCAGACCGCCGCTAACCAGTTCGCGACGCGACGCGTTAGCGCGATCGGCGGATAACTCCCAGTTGCTATACCCTTTTTCACCATTGGCGTAAGGGTAATCATCCGTATGGCCGGAAAGGCTGATTCGGTTAGGAATGCCGTTAAGCACTGGCGCGATGGCTCGCAGGATGTCGCGCATATACGGCTCAACCTCAGCGCTACCGGTTTTAAACATCGGGCGGTTCTGACTGTCGATAATCTGTATCCGTAGTCCTTCCTGCACTAAATCAATTTTCAAGTGCGGGCGCAGCGCACGCAGTTTAGGGTCAGATTCAATCAACTGATCGAGATCGCCGCGAAGTTTGCTCAACCGGCTTTGTTCCATGCGTTTTCTCAGATCGTCGATATTCGGCTGCTTGTTCACTTCTCCCTGCTGCTGGGTGTAGTCGTCCCCACCGCCTGGAATTGGACTTTGGCTATTCGAAATTCGATTTCCCCCAGTCACCGCGGTAGCCAACGGCGTACGGAAATATTCGGCAATCTGGATCAATTCTTTAGGGCTGGAGATGGAAATGAGCCACATCACCAGAAAGAAGGCCATCATCGCGGTCATAAAATCGGCGTAGGCGATTTTCCACGAACCATGCGCCCCACCACCGTGACCTTTATGTTTGCGTCGCTTTACAACGATAATGGGATGGGCCTGATTTTTCATGCGTCCTCGGTCGTCTGCTGCGCAGTTGGATTTCTTACCGCACGCACATGCTCTTCCAGCTCGATAAACGATGGACGTTCGCTGGAATACAGAGTCTTACGACCAAATTCGACGGCAATTGGCGGCGCGTAACCATTCAGATTGGAGAGCAGTGTTATCTTCACACACTGCATCATTTTGGTGGTTTCAGCGCTTTTCTGCCGCAGAACGCTGGCAAGCGGAGAAATAAATCCATAGGCCAGTAAAATACCGAGGAATGTCCCTACCATCGCATGAGCAATCAGCGAACCCAGTTCAGCCGCCGGACGATCGGCAGAAGCCAGCGCATGAACAACCCCCATGACCGCCGCCACGATCCCGAACGCCGGTAATGAATCACCCACCATCGCCAGACTGTTAGCCGGGACTTCGGCCTCACTTTCGTGAGTCTCAATTTCTTCGTCCATCAGCGCTTCAATTTCAAACGTGTTCATGTTGCCGCTGATGATCAAACGCAGATAATCGACAATGAAATCAAGCATTACGGCATCCGCAAGAATGCGCGGATAGCTGGCGAAGATTTCACTCTCTTTAGGGTTTTCAATGTCGCGTTCAAGCGAGAACATGCCCTGCTGACGTGACTTGGCCATCAGGCGATACAGCAGCGCCAGCAGATCCATATACATCGCTTTGGTATATTTTGAACGACGAAAAAGCATCGGGATCG
The DNA here is from genome assembly GCF_030334595.1 of Citrobacter sp. Ce104. Lineage (NCBI taxonomy): Bacteria > Pseudomonadati > Pseudomonadota > Gammaproteobacteria > Enterobacterales > Enterobacteriaceae > Citrobacter > Citrobacter sp. Ce104. Next base: position 151,463 of record NZ_JAOWDP010000065.1, on the reverse strand, counting down.
CTTTCATCGTCCCTTTGATGGCTTTTCCGTTATTGCCGACGATGAATGCCCCAATACCCGCGCCACCGATAATCACCAGCTCAGCCGGTTGATAGAGTGCCCCAAGGTGTCCGCCGGTCATCATGTAACCGCCGAAAACTGTACCAATAACAACCAGGTAACCTAATAAGATAAGCACGACATCATCCTTTCGCAATTGACTATGACAGGATGCGCAGTCGGGCAGTTAACTTAAGGTCAGGACAAAAAAAAGCAGCGGTAATCGCTTACCGCTGCTGGAGTGTTTGTCCACACCGTATCAGTTAAACAGCCTGTTCGATCTGTTCATCCAGCAGTTGTGGAATAATATCGGCAGCATTCTGGGAAAGTTTACGTCTTTTTACGGCCCGTGATGGCGGTTGGCATAAACTGCAGGCAAAGCTACCTGCGGGTTGGTGTGCGTGGGTGATAAAATTCCCACCGCAGCAATTGCATTGGGATAACTCCAGCAATCCGCTGTCGACAAAACGTACCAGCGTCCATGCGCGAGTTAGCGCCAGCAGCGGCCCCTCTTCCGGCTGCGGACACTGCTCAAGGTATAAACGATACGCTTTGATTACGGCATCCACGCCGCTGCACAAACCGGTTTTGAGCAGGAATTGCCAGGCGTTGCAAAACATCGAAGCATGAATGTTTTGTTCCCACGTCATAAACCAGTCGGTGGAAAAAGGCAGCATCCCTTTTGGCGGAGGACTACCGCGTAATTCTTTGTACAACTTGATAAGTCGGCCACGGCTTAATTGCGTTTCGCTTTCCAGCATTTGCAAACGGGCGCCCAATGTGATTAATTCCATCGCTAGCTGGATATCACGCGCTTCCTGAACAATGCTTTTTTCGCTCATCATCAAGCCCTTTTCTTGCGCGCTGCATCATCGATGTCGCTTAACAGCCGCGTTGAAAGCATGATACCGGTATGAATTTGCTGAAGATCGTCAACGCGGGAGTCTTGCGTCAGGCGAGTAACCGTCTGGTGATCGTCGAAGCGGAAATGACATACCAGTTGGTTTGTTTCAGCCAGTTTGACCATTTGAGGAAGTGTTAATGTTGCCAACGTGTCCGCCATCTCTTCGCTGATACCAAGGCGAAACATCGCAGATGCTTTGTCCTGAACGATCAAACGTTGTGCAAGCAATAAATATGACAGATTGATGTCATAAATGTGTTTCAGCAACTCGGATGTATGCATTATTTGCATCCATAATAACCAACATTGTTTTCATGCGGTGAAACCGCACCCCGTGATGTCGCCGGGAAGGCCCGGTAAAAAAAAAAGCAAAAGGTCAAATACATAGCAGCGTGACGGCACTTACGCGTTGTCTAAACATTCCCTTTTCAGAAGGCCGCGTTCCTTACAAGCTCACATCAATTCTTACAATTGTCTAAGATTTTTCCTAATTCGACGCAACTCTACCCGCCACAAGTTACACATACAACGTAGCTATGCTGCGAATTTGAAGAATATGTGACGCAGATCACATAAACCAGCTAAACACTTAACATAAATCCATCAGCACAGCTTTTACTTTGCATATTTTTTAACCCCATATTCTCCATTTCAATTCCTGGCGTACGAATATTCTTGCATTAAAAGCGAATAGTATTTTGTTCACGAACGTTAATATCACGTCGTGAAATAGCGAGCTTGATCACATATTTAATGTAAAACATCATTTTGATTAAACGCTTTATAAACAAAGAGTTAAATATTAAGGGTGATTAATTAATACCAGGCTGTGATAACCGCTCAAATGTTAAAATATGTTTATTTTTTATTAACACATTGTTTTCATTAGCAGTGAGTTTTACTTAAGGAAGCTGAACGTATTTAGAAGTTATATGAAGCAATTATTCTATTTATAAGAATAATTAATGAATAACCATGATGACATTCACACTATCCGGAATGGAAACGTTGCAGTATGGAGTAAGCTAAGTAATGCTGAAAAATCCTCTCATAATTCTTGAAAAAAAGGAGCGAGTTATGAGCTATACACACATTCTTGTGGCTGTTGCCGCGACCCCAGAAAGCCAGCAGTTGTTAGCCAGGGCGGTATCAATCGCTCGTCCTGTTAATGCCCGTATTAGCCTGATAACCCTGGTCTCAGACCCAGAACTGTATAATCAGTTTGCAGCGCCTATGCTTGAAGACCTGCGAGAAGTGATGCAAGAAGAGACTCAGGATTTTATCGACAAGCTCAGCAAAGACGCACAGTACCCCATTGAGCATACCTTTATTACCTATGGGGCCCTGAATGAACATATTCTGGACGTATGCCGGAAGCACGCGGTCGATCTGGTCATTTATGGCAACCATAACCACAGTTTCTTTTCACGCGCGTCCTGCTCAGCGAAAAGCGTGATCGGTGCCAGCCAGGTGGATGTTCTGTTGGTTCCACTGGCTGGAGATTGATCTTCACTTTCTGAGCGTTACGCCAGCTTAGAGCAGGATGAAACGTTGTCTGGCAATGGCTGTTTACTCTGGCGCGGAATGACTTTTTCCAGATCGCAAATGAACATCGCCTGCCAGTTGTCGATATCGTTTTTAATGATAGTCTCGAGCATCTCAGCGTGGCGAGAGATACGCTCGGCAAGCGGCATCGTCAGCGCCTGGTTTAATGCGCCAGCGACTTCATCGCGATCGTAAGGATTAACAATAAGGGCGGCAGTTAGCTCGTTTGCGGCCCCGGCAAATTGTGATAACACCAGCACGCCAGGGTTGGCAGGATCCTGCGCGGCCACGAACTCTTTCGCCACCAGGTTCATACCATCGCGCAGCGGGGTCACCAGTCCTACATCAGAGTAGCGGAAGATCTTCATCAGCAATTTACGATCAAAGTACTGATTCAGATAATAGAGCGGCGTCCAGCCCAGTTGGCCATATTTACCGTTAATCCTCCCCGCTTCAGTCTCCAGTTGGTGACGAATATCCTGGTAGGCCTGTACCTCTTCACGCGACGTTGGCGCTATCTGCGTGTAGCGAATTTTACCGTGGTGCTGCGGATAGTGTTCCAGCAGAGCCTCATAGGCCTGAAATCGCTCTGGCAACCCTTTAGAGTAATCCAGACGCTCAACTGAAAATATATTCTGCACATTTTTGAGTTCCGCTTTCAGTTGCGCCAGCTTCGGCGGCAAAGGTCCGGAGGCCTGCCGGGCGATCTCATCTGGCTCAATACCAATAGGATACACCTGGGTGCGAAACGCTTTTCCCCATGCCCGGTGGTGATTATCGCTCTGCGTGGATACCTGCGTCTGGGCTGCCAGGCAATCCAGAAAAGCCTGACGGTCGTTTTCGGTCTGGAAACCGAGCAAATCAAAATCGCACATCTGCTCAAGTAGCGCCTGATGTGGAGGTAGCGCATTAAAAATTTCCGGCGTCGGAAATGGAATATGCAGGAAAAAGCCGATACGGTTATTCACACCGCGTTTACGCAGTTCGCTGGCAAACGGCAGCAGATGGTAATCATGAATCCAGATGATGTCGTCATCGCTAAGCAGCGGCAGCAGTTTATCTACCAGTAAGGCATTCACCCGCTGATAGCCTTCCCATGCAGGACGCTGAAACTGTACCAGGTCCAGACGATAATGAAACGCAGGCCATAGAACAGCATTTGAAAACTGGCAGTAATACTCTTCGTAGTCCTGCTCACTCAAATTAAACGAAGCCCAGGTAATATTGCCACGCGTGACTTTTTTTAATGGTTTGTCCTCATTACCCGTATCGCCACTCCAGCCAAACCACAGGCCACCAGCAGCCTTCAACGCGCCCAGCACGCCGACAGCAAGCCCACCTGCGCTCCCTTTGTCATCTGGTGAGGCGATACGATTAGATACTACGACTAAACGACTCATAGCCACCTCTTCTGTTATTCGTTGCTTTCGATTCTTGCTGCGAAGAGTTATTTTGTTCCAGCCAGTGCCAGACATCACTCACGCCATCCAGACGCCATGTCGCCTGCGTCGCTCCGTTCCCTACCTTCACGGAAATCCCGCCAGCGCGGTTAACCACGCCAAACCCGGTTTCGTCCGTCAGATCGTCTCCGAAAAAAACGGGGATCCGACCGGCAAAAGGGGCTTCCTGCATAAATGCGGCAATTGCATCGCCTTTATTGGTCCCCTTTGGTTTTATCTCCACAACGCATTTTCCATGCTGTAAAGCCAGTTGCGGCCATCTGTGCGTGATACGCTCAGCCAGATTAATTAGCGCCGCTTCATGTTCCGGGGCCTGGCGGTAATGCAGCGCGAAAGCCATTCCTTTTGCTTCAAGCGTTGTACCCGGCATCGTCGCCAGCGCGGTTTGTAATAACTCTCCTGCTTCGCGCTCTATTGCCTCAGCCAGGCGCACTATATGAGTTTGGCCATTGATATCACGGCGCTCTGCCCCATGCACTCCGGCGAGCGGAAAACGTAAGGGAGTGGTAAGCGCATCAAGCTCAGCCATCGAGCGCCCTGAAATCAATGCCAGCGCCCCCGCATTACGCGTAGCCAACTGATGTAATAACTGCAGGATTGTCTTAGGGACGACGACCTGGTCTGGAAAAGGTTTGATCTCAGCCAATGTCCCATCGAGATCAAAAAAATAAGCACAGTTTGCAGATTGTTCAGGGGGTATGATCAGTGATGCTGTCACCCGGTTATCCTCCTCATCATGGTCTGTACGCCGCGCGGATCGCGCCGTATATATGATGTACGACGGATATAAGTATAGACAGTGTGACCATGCTCGCCATTTGCAAAAACAATCGCCAGCCGGGTAGCGGCTGGCGATGAGCTAAAGCTAGACTAAAAAGTTGGGGTTTAAATCATCAAACGGTACGCTTCGCTTTTTGCTTGTAACGGTCGAAGATCACCGCCGCCAGCAGGATTAGACCACGTACGACATACTGGGCGAACGGAGAGATGTTCAGCAGGTTCATCGCATTCTCAACCGTTCCCAGAATTAACACCCCGGCCACTACATATGAGATTTTTCCGATGCCGCCTTTGAGCGAAACGCCCCCTAACACGCAGGCGGAAATCACGATCAGCTCATAGCCGATTGAGGTCATTGGTTGGCCGCTGGTCATACGTGATGCGAGGATGATCCCGGCAATGGCGGATACCAGCCCAGACAAAATAAAGATAATAATCTTGGTACGAACGACCGGAACCCCAGCCAGACGTGCCGCCTCTTCATTGCCCCCAATAGCCAGCGTGTTGCGACCAAACGTAGTTTTATTCAGCAGTAAACCGAAGACGATAAAACAGACAACCGTGATCCAGATAGGTGCCGGCAGACCAAACCAGTTCGCGTAGCCGAGGGTAAAGAAGCGCTCATCTTCAATCCCCACCGCCTTACCGTCGGAAATAATATAGGCCAGACCACGTACAATCTGCATCGTCGCAAGGGTGGTGATCAGGGCGTTAATTTTTAAACGCGCAATCACAAATCCATTAACCAGACCACAGAGAATACCGAGCAGCAGCCCGGCAGCCACGCCAATCCACAGGCTTTCAGTCATGTTAATGACCACGGCAGTCGTGACCCCGGCGCAGGCAATCACGGACGCAACGGACAGGTCGAAGTCACCGGATGCCAGGCAAAACAGCATCCCACACGCGACCATACCCGACATCGATACCGCCAGCCCCAGCCCTTTCATATTGATGAAAGTGGCAAAGTTTGGCACAAAGAGGGAACAAACCAGGAACAGCACGGCGAACACCACCAGCATCCCATACTGATCCCAAATTCGACCAAGATTTAGCGCCGATTTTGCTGCGCCAGAACCCGATGTAGAAACGGAAGACATCATTCTCTCCTTATTCAGGCTACAGCCTGGCTGACTTTAGGCATAGCAAGGCTCAAGGCCTGGCGCTCATCCGCCTGTTCATGAAGCAACTCACCGGCAATTTCGCCCTCTCTCATCACCACGATACGATCGGCGACACCGAGCACTTCTGGCAGGTCACTGGAAGCAAACAGCACGGCCACGCCGCGCGCTGCGAGGGCATAAATCACGTTATAAATTTCATGCTTGGCACCTACATCAATGCCGCGTGTAGGTTCGTCAAGCAAAATCACCTTCATCTCTTCCGATAACCAACGGCCAAGGATAGCCTTCTGCTGATTACCGCCGGAGAGGTTCATAATCAGCTGCTCCGCGCCCGGCGTTTTAATATTGAGTGAGCGAATATGGTGATCGGCATTGGTCTCTTCCCAGCCGTTGTTGATCACGCATCCGCCCAGAACATGTTTACGACGGGCGCTAATGTTGATGTTGTTACGCACCGAATGGACCGGAATGATCCCTTCCGCTTTGCGGTCCTCCGGGCACAGCATCATTCCCGCTTCAATGGCATGGCTCGGTTTACGAATATCAATAGGCTGCTCATCAATAAACACCTGGCCTGCCGTGATGCGTGTGCCGCCAAACAGTCCTTTCATCAATTCGCTACGCCCGGCGCCTACCAGGCCAAACAATCCGACAATTTCACCGCTGCGTACCGATAAACTGATCGGCGTACGCACACCGGGAGCTTTGACCTCATGCAAACGCAGCCGCTCTGCGCCATACGGTCTGGATTTCCATCCATAAATATCACCGAGGTCGCGTCCAACCATCGCCTGCACCAACGCATCGTGATCGACCTGCTGCATATCCGTGAACGTTGTGACGTAATGCCCATCTTTAAACACGGTGATGGCATCGCTGAGAGCAAAAATTTCCTCCATACGGTGCGATACGTACAGGATGATGCGTCCTTCGTTGCGCAGCTCACGGATGACGCGAAACAGATTCTCAATTTCGCGTGCAGACAGGGAGCTGGTCGGTTCATCAAACGCGATAATTTTGGCATTACGCGCCAGCGCTTTTGCTATCTCCACCATCTGCCATTGACCGATGGAGAGATATTTCAATGGCGTGTCGGGATCGATATCCATGCCCAGATGCTTAAGCTGTAGCCCCGCTTCATAGTTCAGCAGCGAGCGATTTACAATCCCGCCTTTGTGCGGCAACTGGCCTAAATAAATATTCTCGGCAACGGTCATTTCCGGGACGAGATGCAGCTCCTGGTAAATAATGGCGACACCGGCGTTGAGCGCGGCCGTGGTGTCTGCAAACGAAACTTCCTGTCCGCGGATCGTCAAAGATCCCGTCGTTGGCGCATAGTTACCGCTGAGAATTTTTAAGAGTGTTGATTTTCCGGCGCCATTTTCGCCCATCAGCGCATGCACCTGACCGGCGTAACAGTCGAAACTGATATCCGTAAGCGCTTTAACGCCCGGGAATGTTTTGCCAATGCCGCGGAATGAGAGATACGGGGTAGACTGTTGCATAACGTCTCCGTGAGTCAGATCTTTAAGCCGGATGGCGGCTTTGCCTCATCCGGCCTTCTGAGGACGCGATTCGTAGGCCGGATAAGACGCTTTGACGTCGCATCCGGCATTTATGTTACTTACCGCCTAAGCCTTTCTTCGCCAGCTCTTCTTTGAAGTTATCGCGGGTAATCAGCACCACATCCGTCACTTCAGTAAACGCCGGTGGCTCTGCACCTTTCGTTACCCAGTTGTAAAGCATTTCACTTGATTTGTAGCCGTGAACGTCCGGGCTTGGCAGCAGTGAGCCGTAGAACCCGGTCGCTTCGCCTTTGGACAGTTCACTCACGGCATCAACGCCATTAATACCGATACCAATTACGTTTGGCGCTTTGAAGCCCTGCCCTTCAGTCGCACGTACGCCGCCCAGCACGGTGTTGTCGTTCATGCCGACAATCAGCCAGTGTTTGACTTCAGGATGTTGAACCAGCATGGAGTTAGCGGCATCGAATGCACCGGGGATATCATTTGATTTTGTTGGAACCTGGTAGATCTGTTTTTCCGGGAAGCCTGCGGCTTTAAGCGCTTCCATTGAACCTGACGTACGGCGACGCGCGGTATCAAGTTCGTTGGCGGTAATGGCCATGACGGCGCTGGATTTCACATCCCAACCGCGCTTTTGCATCTCCTTATACAGCTCCTGGCCCTGGCGCTCACCAATTTTGGTTGCAGCCATCATCACCAGCGGCACGGTATCCATCGGCTTACCTTTGGCGTTGGCAAACTGGTCATCGACGGCAATGACTTTCATATCGTAGCCTCGCGCCTTAGCCATAATGGCAGGCCCGAGTTTGGGGTCCGGCGTACAAATCACAAACCCTTTTGCTCCACTTGCAGCCAGGCTGTCGATGGCATTGAGGGTTTTCTCACCATCCGGGACGGCAATTTTAATCACCTCAAAACCAAGGTCTTTACCGGCTTTATCGGCAAATTTCCATTCAGTCTGGAACCACGGTTCTTCCGGCTGTTTGACCAGGAAACCGAGCTTCATGGATTCAGCGATAGCGGATTGTGACATAATGGCAGCCAGACCGATGGCAGCCAGCGCTTTAGTGAATTTGTGCATGGTTAACTCCAGCTTTAACGTTCTTTTATGTAGGGTAAAATCAGACGATTTTTTGTAATTCGGACGTAAAACAAGGCATTACCTTTTATTGATAAGATCAATGCCAGTGCTGAGAGTATTTTTAGCGGGAAATTGATTCTCCATAAGAGAGCGGCATCACACCACAGAATTACAGTAATTGCGTACATAAATTCAGCGGGAAATGACATAAAAAAACGCGATTTTGTCGACGGGAAAAAAGAGAAATAGCAGATTAGTCCATAACGTCAGCCAACGAATCCTTGTTCCCGAATACCGAAGCATTCGGGAAAATGATTACCATCGATAATAAATATGGTCAGCGTGATCGCGAACCGGAATGTCATCTCCCAGCAGACGTGCCGAAAGTGTTAATGCAAAATCAAAAATATGCCCCAGCCCTTTGCCGCTAATCAGATTGCCATCTTCAACTACCGGCGCATCAATATATTCTCCATCCGTGACGTTTTGCCACAGATCTCCCGAGCACACGTAGCGACGTCCTTTCAGCAGGCCGTTGCCGCCCAGCACGCGCGCAGCCGCAGAACACACCGGACAAATGAGTTTCCCCGCCTGATCATGTCGGGCGACAAACTGGATGACCGTCTCACTGGCAGCAAGATTAACGCTGCCCTGCGGCCCGCCGGGCAGCACGATGGCGTCGTAGAGATATGCCTGGCGCGCGGCCAGCGTACTGTCTGTCACCATCGGTACGTCATGATAACTCACCACTGCACGTGACTCTGCACAGGCCAGCGTTTCGACTTCGATATTCAGACGACGCAGAATATCAATGGTAACAATCGCCTCCGCCTCTTCAAAACCAGGTGCCAGCAGCACCGCAACCTTCTTCATATGTAACTCCTCGCGTTATCCAAATTCACAACACAATTAATGACGAATAGTTCAGGCCGTTAATTTTCTTAATTTGATTAAAACTGATCTGGCGCAAAAAATTAGTCATCAGATAATTAGTACAGATTCAGCCCAATCGTGAAATTGCTTCACAACATGAGCAGATAATCATCAGGTGCCAGACAATACCTTATTGTGGAAATTAATTTTGTGATTTAAAACACCATTTCATTATTGAAGAGTGTGTTTAATGGCATAAATATCAATTCGTTATATTCATATCACCTATATGCCAAAACGGCAGAAGCACAAGTACTGTTATGACAATATGTAAAAAAACATAAATACACGGATTTAAGGATTTTCTTATGTCATAGCAAGCGTTATGCTGAATCTCGATCGGGAGCGAATATAATTCGTGATCACTAAAGGACCGGCGGAACGGATTTATTCTGCTAACAGTTTTAATTGTACGTAGAGGTGAAGTGCAGCGGCAGCCCGCTGTACTGGCGTTAGTAACGTACATTCCCCTTTCTGGAAATAAGGATATTGATATGGCTGCAGTTGGAATTGTTCATAAACTCAACACGCAAATGAACCTCGAGTTCTACGCATCGAATCTTTACCTGCATCTGAGCGAATGGTGCTACGAGCATAGCCTGACGGGTACCGCCACGTTTCTTCGCACTCAGGCACAAGGTAACGTGACTCAAATGATGCGGATGTTCAATTTTATGAAAAGTGCCGGGGCTAACCCCATCGTCAAGGCCATTGATGTTCCGGGTGATGAACTGACTTCCCTTGAAGAATTGTTTCAGAAAACGCTGGATGAATATCAACAGCGCTCGAGTAGGCTCTCACGTTTAACCAATGAAGCAGAAGCGTTAAACGATGCGCCAACCATCGATTTTCTTCACGACCTGGAAAAAGAGCAGCAGCAGGATGGCGTGCTGTTACAGACGATACTTGACGAAGTCCGCAGCGCCAAACGCGCGGGGCTGTGCATGGCGCAAACCGATAAGCACTTGCTCAACGTCGTGAATTACCAGCATCACTAATCTTCAGTTTTCAAAGCGTTAATGCCGGATAGTAATGTGATGCGCCTTATCCGGCCAACCTCTGATTTTCCCTATGCACGCGCCTCCATTCTGCGAGGCGCAAAAAAACCTTTCTAAAACCTGAAACAACGGTTTATTTTAGTGGGATTCATTCTGCGGCGTGAATTTCAGCTCGATCAAGGCAACCGCTTTTTGTATTGCGCGCATAGTGACCGGATCGGCACCTGCAGGATGGCTGGAAAAATCGATGCTTTTCAGCTGGCTGGACATTTTTTCCCGAACTTCTACTGGGGCAATAACATCAAGAACATCCAGAATTTGCTTGATTACCAGTTGACAGGCAACAACGTCCGAGAGCAGTTCCTGATCGGCATTCAGTGTTTGGGACATGGTGAGCTCCTTATTGAAAGGTCGTCATAGTACCCATTCAGCGCTCGAAACGATAGCCGCCCACGCATAACGAATGCGTTGGAAATAAAAATAGTTCCAGTCAGTTTCTTTTGAGATGGCAAGCACAACATGAGTGAACAGTTAGCGGTCGAGAACAAACGCGGTCTTTCACCGGCGGCATTACTTGTTGCCGGGGCTTTCTTTATGGAATTTATTGACGGCACGGTGATTGCCACCGCCCTGCCTGATATGGCTAAAAGCTTTGGTGTGCAGGCGGTAGACCTGAACATTGGCATCAGCGCCTACCTGATAACCCTTGCGGTGCTTATCCCCGCCAGCGGCTGGATTGCGGATCGCTTCGGTGCAAGAAAGGTGTTTACCCTGGCGCTGGCGATTTTCACCCTCGCGTCGGTTTTATGCGGTTTGTCCGAAAGCCTTGAGGGTTTTGTCGCCATGCGAATCTTGCAGGGCGTCGGTGGCGCATTAATGGTTCCTGTTGGCCGTCTTGCGGTACTGCGCACCACGCCTAAACATCAGTTGATCACCGCTATTGCCACCCTGACCTGGCCCGCATTAGTCGCACCGATCATTGGGCCTCCCCTTGGGGGATTCATTACCAGCTATGCCAACTGGCGTTGGATATTCTTTATTAACGTACCGCTGGGAATACTGGCGATCGCGCTGGCGCTAAGGTTTATCCCGGATATTCATGACGACGAGCGTCGTCCGTTTGATATAGCGGGTTTTATCGCGACCTCTGTTGCGATGGTAAGTCTGGTGTATGCCATGGAGTTACTGGGAACCCGGCAGCCGCAGGGCTGGCTAACCGCCGGGCTTCTGGCGCTAGGGACGGTGACCTTCCTTTTTGCCCTGCATCATTTTCGTCGTGCTACCTGGCCGATGATTCGTCTTGATGCCATGAGCGTCCCAACTTTTCGCGTCACCATGTACGGCGGGTCGCTGTTTCGCGCTTCTATCAGCGCGGTGCCATTTCTGCTGCCGTTAATGTTCCAGGTCGGTTTTGGCATGAATGCTTTTCATGCAGGCTCGCTGGTACTGGCGGTTTTTGTGGGCAATCTGACGATAAAACCTGCCACTACGCCGTTAATACGCTGGCTCGGCTTTAAGAGACTGCTATTAATCAATGGTGCGCTTAACGTCCTGGCGCTGCTGGCCTGCGCATTAATTACGCCACAGACTCCCGTGTGGGTTATTTTGCTGGTGTTGTATCTGGGCGGCGTATTCCGCTCAATTCAGTTTACCGGCGTCAGCACGCTTGCTTTTGCGGATGTCCCCGCGTCACAAATGAGCTACGCCAATACGTTGTTCAGTACGGCAACACAATTAGCGGTAGGCTTAGGCATTTCATTGGCCGCTATCGGGATACGTATCGGCGATGAGGTGAGTAAGTGGCTGACATTGGGGAATATTCCAGGAATCAGTTTCCGGCTGGCCTTTGTCGCTATTGCCATTATTTGCCTGGTCGGCATGGTGGATACGCTGCGGCTTGCCCGTGATGCAGGAAGCGCGGTGTCTGATAAGAACAGATAGCCCGACAGGTGAACATCGCCGGGCCAACAGGGTTTAGCCAATTATCTCGCGAACAAACGCTTCGATCGCTTTGTCCTGGCAGTTGTCAAAGAAACACTGCTGGAAGCGCGGACCCGATACGGCGGTTTTCACCAGCTCAGGATCGATAGCGCGCAGCGTATCCAGATAGTTTTCTTTTACCACCGCCGCTTTCACCTGGTTCAGAATACCGGCGTTACGCACCTGTGGTTCTTTACGCTCAGGCGGATAACCCTCGCCGTTACGACCAGTGAACGCTTTTTCAAACATATAGCGCACATTTAACTCAGCGCCCCAACCAAAACCTTTGGCGAATGCCAGAGAAAGCGCGTTACCGTTGTTGATCTGAGAGAATAAGAACGCGTCAGCCGGATCAAGACAGTAACCACACACCACGCCCGGATGAATATTCAGCGACATCATTGCCCCCTGACCCGTACCGCAACCCGTGACAACAAAATCCACGGCTTTGGAATTGAGCAGGATGCTGGCCATAATCCCTAAATGGATGTAGGTCAGATGATGGTCATTTTCGTCGCTCATCCCGACGTTGTACACTGGAAAACCTTTCTCATCCGCGACGGCTTTAAGCTCGTTATGAATGATGGCGTTTTTGCTTGCCTGGCTGTTTTCCATCATCAATGCAATTTTCATTCTGTAATCTCCTGAATGCGCTGCGGGGACCCGCAGAAAGTCATAACATTCAGGCCACATTACTATTTTGCAAACTCACTTTCAAATTTAATGAAATTTTGTTTTATAAAATAATGAAGTGCTCACATTTTTCCTTCGAAAGCTGAGAATGGCCTCAAGAAATTGACGTCGTTGCGATTAATCGCAGGTGATTTTCAGGTTATTCAAGCCATTGATACGTCAACACGTATGCCATGATAGCCTATCTCCGAACTTTCAGAGCGATCACATGAAGACCTTTATCCTTGCCCTTTTGCCGCTCGTGCTGACAGGATGCACTATAACTAAACAGGCGCAGGTCAGTGAAGCCAGCGCCATCACCGGCGTGGTTCGCCTGACCTACAACCAGGCCATGTTACAGTCGGCGCGTACCGATGACTACGTTACCCAGGGGACAGCCACCAAAGAGTGTCAGCGCCTGGGTTATGCCAGCGCAATGGCGTTTGGTCAGCCGGTGTCAACCTGTAGCCTGTACGCCGGTTCTTTGTGCTTAAATACCAAAATCACCCTCGCCTGGCAGTGTCACGGCGTCGCGGTATCACCATCCACTTCCTTTAATTATTAATATTTTCGACCAGCACATTATTGCTGGTCTTCTGCCTTCTCGTTATTTATTCTCCGATTAATATCGTTAATGCGTTTTATTCCCATTCGCATTTTTAATAAATAAATTTATTATTTTACCTTTTGCAAATAATTAAATAACAAATTATAGTGGCGCCACGTCAATATATAATAACGTTTGTGGAGCAGAACCATGCTGAAAACAGAAATGATCGACCAACTGAATGAGCAGATGAACCTTGAATTATATTCTTCTCTGCTCTACCAACAGATGAGCGCGTGGTGCAGCTATCACAGCTTCGAAGGTGCCGCTGCGTTTTTGCGCCGTCACGCCCAGGAAGAGATGACGCATATGCAGCGTCTGTTTGACTACCTGACCGATACCGGCAGCTTGCCGTGTATTAATACCGTCTCTTCCCCTTTTGCTGAATATGCGTCTCTGGACGAATTGTTCCGTGTCACTTACGAACACGAGCAACTGATCACCCAGAAAATTAATGAGCTGGCACACGCGGCAATGACTCACCAGGATTACCCGACGTTTAATTTCCTGCAATGGTATGTTGCCGAGCAGCATGAAGAAGAGAAATTATTTAAATCTGTTATTGATAAGTTATCACTGGCAGGGAAAAGTGGCGAAGGTCTTTATTTCATCGATAAAGAACTGGCTACGCTTGATACACAGAATTAATGTCTCTGGGTAATGAAGGCAACCCGCCATCATTACCCGTGACAATTAGTGACGGCAGATCTTGCTTTCGTGCGTAGAGAAGCCGTCTTCTTGTGCAATAAACTTTCCCTTCGCCGCTAAAAACGCCACCAGCTCGGCTGCCGTCATATCCGCAGCAGAACAGGTGTGAAAACGCGCCTGCTCGCCAAACCGTGCCGTAATCGCCGCCTCAAGGCTGGCATTCGAATACTGCTCGCCAGATTCAATCATCATGTTGAGCACTTCGTGACCGTGAATAGATTCCATACTACCTCCTCAATAAAGTCCGTAGCCTAATGTGAACCGCACGGCGCTGCTTTGCGCTAACGCAGGTTTAGTCGCAGATAAATGTCATTTGTCATACATCTTAAGGCGCGAAGTATCGTAAAGATTAATGTACATACATTGTAACGGTGATTTGACGAAAATAGCGTTTTGCCTTAACCTGCGCCGCAGATATAACCGTTGATTATCTCTGGGACAGAGGAAAGCGTGAAAAACAGAACCCTGGGTAGTATTTTTATCGTGGCGGGAACCACGATTGGTGCCGGTATGTTGGCAATGCCGCTGGCTGCGGCAGGCGTGGGGTTTAGCGTCACGCTGGTGTTGTTAGTGAGTCTTTGGGCGTTGATGTGCTACACCGCGCTGTTGCTGCTTGAAGTGTATCAACACGTACCGGCTGATACCGGGCTGGGTACGCTGGCAAAACGTTATCTTGGTCGTTACGGACAATGGGTAACGGGTTTTAGCATGATGTTTTTAATGTACGCGCTGACGGCGGCGTATATCAGTGGCGCGGGTGAATTGCTGGCTTCCAGCATCAGCGACTGGACCGGAACAACTCTATCACCGACAACAGGCGTGCTGCTGTTCACCTTTGTTGCCGGTGGTGTGGTTTGCGTAGGAACCTCGCTGGTCGATCTGTTCAACCGTTTGTTGTTCAGCGCCAAGATAATCTTCCTGGTGGCGATGCTGGCTCTGTTGATGCCGCATATCCATAAAGTAAACCTGCTTACGCTACCGCTTCAGCAGGGACTGGCATTGTCCGCAATCCCGGTTATCTTCACTTCGTTCGGTTTTCACGGTAGCGTCCCCAGTATCGTCAGCTATATGAATGGCAACATCCGTAAACTGCGTTGGGTGTTTATCACCGGTAGCGCCATTCCACTGGTCGCTTATATCTTCTGGCAACTGGCCACGCTTGGCAGTATTAACTCGTCCACGTTCATGGGGCTGTTAGCCAACCACGCTGGCTTAAACGGTTTATTGCAGGCATTGCGTGAAGTCGTGGCTTCGCCGCACGTCGAGCTGGCGGTGCATCTGTTTGCCGACCTCGCTTTGGCGACCTCTTTCCTCGGCGTGGCGCTGGGATTATTTGACTACCTGGCCGACCTCTTCCAACGCCGTAATACCGCTGCGGGAAGAGTACAAACTGGCGTGGTGACCTTCCTGCCACCGCTGGCATTTGCACTGTTCTATCCGCGTGGTTTCGTCATGGCGCTGGGGTATGCAGGCGTTGCCCTGGCGGTGCTGGCGCTGCTCATTCCCTCGATGCTGGTCTGGCAGAGCAGAAAACAAAATCCGCAGGCTACCTACCGTGTGGCGGGCGGAGCTCCGGCGCTGGCGCTGGTATTTTTGTGCGGCATTGTGGTGATAGCAGTACAGTTTTCTATTGCTGCAGGACTACTACCGGAAGTGGGTTAAAACAAAAGGGGCTTTCGCCCCTTTCTGTTAATGCAAACAGCACTGCTTATATTTCTTGCCGCTACCACACGGACAAGGGTCATTACGCCCTACTTTGGCATCCACTTTTACCGGTATCTTGACCGGCGTTTCCTGGGGATGCGCCATCCAGTAAGCATGCAAATCCAACGCCGCCAGGCGAATGGCATCCACGCTCTCTTCAAACGCTTCTGGCGTCAGCTTCTCAACCACCGCAAAGTTCTCTTCCGTACCGTGCAGCGCAATAGCCTCAAGCGCAGGTTTTAACGTGTCTGGTAACGCGGACCAGTCTGACAAAGCAACGCCGCGCATATAGCCGAAGCACCACTCTTCAACGATGGTCAGTTCATGTTCGTCAATTTCACGTAAACCAAACAGCGGCTCAAACTGCTCAGGATATTCATCCAGACGGTCGGCCGTATCCGCCATATGTTGAAACGCCAGGTTCATGAAACGCGTCATTTCTTTTTCGGAGGACCAGCGAGGAACATACTGCGCGCCGCCCCAAATAGCGACCAGCCACTGCTCCGGTTCAATTTCATACGGAGAACTCAGCACCGCCGTCAGTAAACCATCCAGTTCTGATACATCCAGAATAGCCTTGTCCGTATTGTACTTAGTCAATACATCATCCAGCCATTCCAGTTCGCTCTCGTTTAATGGTCCCGTTTTCATAACGCTTTTCCTTAGTCAAAAAATCTTGCCTGTGATCATCCTACATGGCTGGAGGGATAACAGATACAAATGGGCATATGCGGCATCAGTTGCCGCCTGTTCAGGTTAACAGGAAACGAGGGGAATTCCGGTAGTTAACGCACAAAAGAGAACACTAAGCCGCCGGGCATCATACCGGGAAAACACAATAAAACCACCCGCAGGTGGTTTACTGTTGCTCAATGCGGTTGAGCGTTGCGGTATAGCCTGTTTTCGCTACAGCATTTAGTAAAGTATCGGTTGGGAAACCTTCTGGCACGATCGCTTCTGCCTGCCGGGTTTTTAGGGAGGATTTTGCTTTTATCACGCCGTCGGTTTCACGCAGCGCCTGATTGACTGAAATAACGCATAGCGAGCAGGTCATATTTTGTATATCCAGCACCACTTTTTGATTGGTCGCCTGAGCCCACACCGGCAGCAGCAAACATACAACTAACGTGAAGATCTTCATTCAAATACCTCATAAAACCAGGCGACGAGCGTTGGGTAAAATAACACTGGCAAAATCAACGCCAGTGCGCACCAGTAGAGAATGCGCGCCTGCTTCAGCGTTAGCCATCCGGAGCACCACAACCGTTTGGAAAAATAGAGCCGCCAGAAGACCCGCAGCAATAAGCCCAGGGACAGCAGCATCAAAGGCATTCGCAAAAACTCAAACCGGGTGAAAACAGCAAAGCTTGCCGCAGAAATACCAAACAGCAGGTAGAGCAGCGGTCCAATACAGCACAAGCCCGCGGTGACGGCAGCCGCAGCGGCCGTCAACAGGGTGAGTCCCGCCCCTTTAGCGTTGTTCTGTGGCGACATAGCTGTAGGAGAACGCTTTAGGATCATAGAAATTGATCGGGTCGCCATCGACTTCAGCGTAAGGATAGCCAAAGTTGTTCATGGCTCCCTGCTCCGTTGCCGGATACAACTCGAAATCACGCCCGTAGTTGAATCCAACCCAGTTCATTTCCCAGTTACCAAACAGGTAAGTGTTTACCGCCTGGACATCGGCGTCCTGATGCGATTTTTTCTCTGCCAGACGCATTTTGGTCACGTCAGCGGGATCGCACGGTAACCAACCGTAACCAGCAAGATAGAATTCGGCTCGGCAATGTTGTCCACCGCTCACATCGGCGACGCCTGCACCGTCTGCTTTGCCAAAAGCGCTTTTCGAGTAACGTTCGAGTTTATTGGCTTTGCCCAGACGGATGCCAAACAGTTCGCGCGCCGGAATACCGCTGGCCCGCGCCAGAGCCACAAAAACGGAGCTCATGTCGGTGCATTTTCCTTTGAGCTTACCGCTTTTTAAGATCTCCGCCACATCCCCCGTGCCGCAGCCAATGACGTCGTTATCGCGCTCCATATGGCTGCTGACCCATTCGTAAATCAGGCGCGCTTTTTTCAGCGGATCCTGCTCATTACCGGTGATTTTACGCGCAGTTTCCAGAACAAGCCCATCAACTGGGGTATGTGCTGTTGGCAACAGATACGGTTTTACATCCAGCGGGTAAATAATCTGCTCGGGTGCCTGCCAGGTTTTCAGCGCATCCTGCTTCAGAGGTTCCCAGTCGGCGGTTTCAATGTCGATATCAACGTTAATCAACAATTCGCCCTGCGAGTCAGGCCAGGTGGCAAACAGCGTTTTCGCACCATAGGTATTATTGGTGGTGACGTATGCTTGCTTAAAGTTTCCGCTAAAGGCAAGCGCCGTCATTTGTTGAAATGCGGTATCTACCGGCAGCGGGATCCACAGTTTCACTACGCCGCTCGATCCCTTAGGAGGATTGAGTTTATACGTTTGAGATAAGACAAAACGTCGACGAGCGACTGGCGCAACGGATGGCTCAGCGGCACGGACCGTCTGACTAATGACGGCAGGACCGACTAAACCGGCGGCGGAAAGGAGAACGCTATTTTTGAGAAACTGTCGACGTTGCATTGCTGTCTGTCCATGTTGTAAGAGTTGAGCTACGGCTAAATGGGAAGCCGCATGCGATCATCACAGCAGACAGAGGCTGGCATAATAAGGCGAGTCGATGGAGGTTATTCATCAATAACAGACCTGTTAACTGTGAATGAAATGAGATACTACAAGGTCGCTATTAAGCCATTTACAGGCAAAAAAGTACAGCAGTGGGAACGAGTTCAGTATATATACACATGCGTAGCCAGTTTGCGCGCTAACCCTCTTGCCCCCTCGCGCATGACCGTATTGTGATTCCAGCGAAATACAGGTGCTGCCAGCGGGGCAAGATAATTCATCCAGCGGATCGTGGTACGCACATTCCAGTCATATCTGACGATAGTTTCTGCACCACTTGCAGAAAAAGACCACACGCCTCGCCCTTCCACCGCGCCACTGGCTTGTCCTTCAAGCAGAGAGCAAGGCAGAATGTTCAATACGTTGATGTCAAAGGTTAAGCGATAAGGAAGCGCCCCTTTCCAGGTATAACGATGCAGCGCCCCAATCCCCTGTAGATCGCCTTTCTTTAGCTCAACGATGCGTTCCAGACTTCCCCACCATTCCGGCCACTGGTCCGGATGGGAAAAAATATCCCATACCTCCTGGATTGAGGCCTCAACCCGCCAGACGGTGGAAAACTGATACTCAGCCACAATACAGGCTCCCTCAAGGCGTAAAGAAATGAGTGGGAAAATGGATGTTGATAACCATCGCTTCCAGAAGAACGGTTTCTAATCGCTGCCCATCTGGGGCATAGCTGATCACTTTGGCAGGGAGTCCGTGGTAGTTATCCAGCCAGACGTCGTAACGGTGAACGCCATCAACGGCCAGTCTTCCCTGTCCAACCACGGATACGAGCGTCGTCTCCCGCCCCGCAAGGCGCTCCTTAGCGACAACCGTCGTTGTTCCCCCACGTTGCAGATAGCGAATATTGCCCAACAACACGCCGATATCAGAGCGATCCACCCGATGACCGCGCTCATCCTGGATCAATGAATTGGTTGGCGACAGGTGCAAAATGGGCAACGTACCCACACCCAATGGCCATAACGTCACTTTACCGCTGACAGGATTAAAGATAAGCACCGCGCCTGAATGCGGCTGGGTAAAATCCATTCGTACATAGCCGGGTTTCTGATAGCTGTAGCGAATGATTTTATTCTCACCCTGTGCAGATGAGGATCGCATCATCACCTGATAAGAGGCCATGTTATTAAATGACTGCTGTGCAAACGCAATAGGATCCGCGGTCCCAACATCCGGCAAAAATGCCCCTCTCTTTTCCGCCGGGCATACTGTGCAGCTAAAAACGAGCAAAGCGGTGAACGCAACTAGCGGAAAAAATGAGACACGCATGACCGCCCCCTGTATCTGTACTGTCTGTAAACAGAAGCCATCACCTGTCGACTGTTTTTATTATAGTTCTTAACTGCGCGGCACTACTCTCCCGGCCCCTCTGAATCAGTATGAGCAGCAGGTTTAAAGTTGGTTTTCTTTTCAGTTGAGATGACACCATAAAGCTATACTTTAATAGCCATACATTTAACAGGTATTAATCATGAAACTGCCATCGGTATTTTCATGCACCGTTCTCATATTACTGCTGCTGGCGTCATCGTCTGCCACAGCCAGCGCGTTACAAAACCAGGCCGTCAGAGAGCAAGAGTTAAGCGCGGCACTCCGAGCCGGTAATGGCGTCATCATCATTGGCGGAACGGATGATTTCGCTTTCACGCTCAGGGCACGAAACCGAATCCACAGACATTTGGCGATACAGGATGGCTTTGGCGATCCCATCCTGATGAATAGTTTCCAGGACCACAACTATAATCCCGCCCGCGATGGGTTTATTAACAACCCTGCCCGAGGGAGCTTTATGTTTAACGCACCGATTCGTCGATAGAATGACTGGCAATAGTGAGTGTGTAGAGGACAATTTACGTATCTGGCGGATGACTTGACGCAAGGTAACGGTGGTTCGTAAAAAACAGGCACAAAAAAACCACCCGTAGGTGGTTTCACGACACTGCTTATTGCTTTGATTATTCTGTTCTTTCCCATGGTACCCGGAGTGGGACTTGAACCCACACAGCGCGAACGCCGAGGGATTTTAAATCACGCGTGTTATCAAGCACTATCAATAAGTTACGTTATTTTTTCGCCAATATCACATGATTTTAAGATCAACTTAATCAATAGCTTATAACCATCAAGAAGGTACAATGGTGAAACATTTTTTGCTCTCAACATCGTCCCAACGTGTCGGGTAAATGAGGTTAAAATCCTCGCACAATTTAAGCTATTCACATCACCGGGCAGTCATCAAACTCCGCGTTCCTGGCATCATTAATGATGTACGTGATCACCCCGAATATAGCGGGCGCAGAACTGTAACCGTCATCATCTGCTGGCAGCGCCTCCCTTCTCCCGTTCTCCAGATTAACCAGGTGGGGCTGAGGATGAGTCCGATATCGCTTGATCCTGAATTCTCCGTCTATCGCGCATATCAGCAGCGAGCCATCACAGGGAGAAAGTGACGCATCAACAACAAGCAGCGCCCCCTGGATTATCCCTTCCCTGAAATGTGAACGTGATGCCCGCATAAAATAAGTCGCTGATGGCTGGCTGATAAGCTGCTGATCGAGGGAGATTCGTGTTTCAACATAATCTGCCGCAGGTGAAGGAAAGCCCATGTTTATGCCCTCTCTTGAATACCGGATAAAAACACAGTATAAATACTGTATATCCATCCAGTAAAGGGGTTATAAGCAATGTTCGTGGAACTCGTTTATGACAAAAGGAATTTTGATGGTCTGCCCGGTGCAAAAGATATCATTCTGGTCGAGTTAACTAAGAGGGTTCACCGGATCTTCCCCGATACTGATGTTCGGGTTAAACCGATGATGACACTGCCGGCGATCAACACTGACGCCAGCAAGCATGAGAAAGAACAGATAAGCCGTACTGTTCAGGAAATGTTTGAAGAGTCTGATATGTGGCTGGTTTCAGATTAAACGCCTTGAACCGTCATATTGCTTAAGTACAATCCGCCGTGACTGGCAATCATTCAATACTCGCACTATCGAACGTTCGCCGCAGCCATAAGCCATACTCTTGCGTATAGTATGGTTGCGGCAGTTCCCACCTGTTATTTCGCTTTATGACATTGCACTTTGATGGTCCAGAGCAGAATTATCTGGCGGCGAGTTGTTCAACAATTTTCTTCAGCGCCACCATGTCTTCTTTCAACTGATTGATTTCTTTCTGCTGCTCTTCGTTTTCATCCATCAAAGACAGAATTGTCGCATGATGGAGGGCGACAGTTACCCCACTGTCACCGGCCTGTACTGACAACGCATCTTTAACTATGCTTCCGTCATCCAGTTCAACATCTCCAACGGTTATTCTGGCCTCAGGGAATACCTCATATAGTTCATCTGCAATAACCCCTATACCAAATCTCCCCGACATGTCCCTGGACTTATAAACCCAGGTCGCCGCCTGAATACGCCGCATTTTCTCCCGCGGATTGTCTATTTCCTTAATCTGATCTTTGGTTTTCCTGCTGGATGTGGCACTGACCCATGAGCCATTGGCGGCATAGGCATTGCCATTTGCAGACATGGAGAATGCAGCGGCCAGGCTGAGGTCTTTATTCACCACGGTAAATCGATGCCCACCCGCACCTTCTCCACGCTGGTTGATGTACTCAGACGCGCCGCTTGAGGTATTCCAGCCACTGTAGTTTCCACCATCTGCCGGAGCTCCTGGTGCTGTCATCACTGTCCGGATCCACCCGCCTATCGTGGCGTTTCCGTTTATCGTTCCCCCACTCTTTTTATCAATACTGTTCAGTCTGGCATCATTACCCTGACAAAATGAACCAGCAACACTACCAAATGGAGACGATGATCCTGTGCCTCCCTGATTTAATGGCACCGCGCCGTCAACTTTTGTGGCCATATTATCGGCAAGGTATTTCCATGACGGTCCGGTGAAGGTAGTGCCGTCTGGCAGCCTGACGGTGATGGTTCCGGTGCCGCTGAATACCTGCTGCCAGTTCTGTTTGTCGTAGTTCAGGCCCCGAAGAGCCTCTGCACTCTGGGTCACCAGCGCTGCGGTAACCATATTCAGCGCCACGCGGGGAACGGCAGACCAGGCAGCCCCAGTCGCTCGCGGCCCGGTGTAATTACTGACAAGCGTCAGGCGTGTATTGCTGTTAACTTCCAGTACAGGAAGTGTGTAAGGCACACCACCCACGACAACCACAATAAAATCACCTGCAGCTAACTCAGTGGTGAAAGTGGTGTCAGTTCCGGCAACCGAGGCTGAGTTATTGTTAAGGGTTAAGGTTCCTGCTGACATGGGGTTTCCTCAGTACATATTTGGAAGTATGGGAAGTGGCGTAGTCACATCACGATAGAAAGAGAAGTCACCTGCAGTGGAGGCATAATTTCCAAATACGGCATTCCGTTCACTTCTGACGCGACCATCAGACATTACAATTCCGTTGTATCTGACATTGTTGTATCCCCCGATAAAACGGCTTCCGATACCGCTGCGTATAATCGGGAAAAAACCTTGCCCTGTATCCTGAAATATCTGGGACAGATAAATACTGTTCTGGTAAACAAATGGGCGCTTTTGAGTGGAAAACGTTACCTGCCCTGCGCTGTTGGTCATCGTTATTCCTGGCCCCGCTATTGGTGCCGTGTTATTAAAAATAACAAGGTCAATATCGACCTTCCCCTCCAAATCATCCCTGCCGTCATACTGAATATTCCGGCACACCAGCCCTGCTCCGTCGAATGCCACTGATACCCCAGCATTATCCCACCGTCCGAAAGGTATCCCCATGACGGGAAGTGGCAAATAGCCATCTACAGTTACACGTCCGACATATTGCGCCGTCATCAGTCTTGCGTTGTCAGGTATAGCTGTAAAGTCGGTGGAGTTTTCAACGAGGATACCCACACTACCCGCACTGGCTGGCATAACCTCCATAACAGTTCCTGAGAAGCTGGTAAGCCGGTTTCCACTGGTCCCATTAATGGTTGCGTATTTTATATATGCTGAATTCTGATTATTTAGTCCGAATTCAGTCACATAATAAAACTGTGGGATGAACGTGACATCGTTATAATCAATCACGCTGTTTGGTATGAATATTACCTGTGAACCCGGTGTACTCTGGATGTCAAAGTTGATTATCCGTGCTGCGGAAGGAACCCTGTTATTAATGCTTAACTCACCGCATAAGGACGGAGCACGGAGCCCCGCAGTAATCGCCATTACCGGGCGACCATCGTTGTAGTCGATTAAAATCCCTTCCGGCATTATGACCACCTCCCGAGGACGATCCGCCCACCACCAGGCAGATTAACTGTCACCCCATTACCATCAATTTTGACAACGTTATTAACACCGTTGAATGCAAATTCACCGCTGTCGGCATACAGTCTTCCGTGGAATTCAGGGCTGGCATTCTTGGGTAAATTCCACCCCCTTACGCCGGGTATGAAATTTGAGGATTGAAGCGAGTCCGTAATTTTACCGAAATCAATGGACGCTTCCTGGATGAGCACACTGCGAATAAATACCTGCCCGTTATAGACAAAGAATGCAGCCTGCCAGTTACCTGGGTTATTACCGGAATAAATGCCGAACTGATCTGCGGCAAAGACAACCGTGGATTTATAGCTGTTTCCATCAGGCTCGATAGACATACCGAAACCAGTGTTGTATTTAACACCGTTTCTCACGATGCCCATGTTAAGCGTGTAGGAGGCTTTGGCTGTTCCGTCGCTGTTCACCACAGCAGTCATTTTCTGGTTTACCGCAGAGGTCAGACTGCCATCAGGTCCTATTTGAGCCTGAACATAAGTGGATAAGTCAGCAAGACCCTGCTCGGCTGTCGCGACGGTTGTTTTAACCACCAATATATCAGCCCGGACCTCCCCATACTGAGCCCACTGGTGTTCCACGGTTCCATGATTTGCCAGCGCATTTTCCATAATGCCTTCCAGGTTCGTATCGACACCGGCCTTAACATTCTGGAACGCATCTGATTTCTGAACCGCATCATCAATGAGGTCTGTGAGACTGCCAGTGTCCATAGAGCACAGCGCCGGTACTTCGACAAAACCGGATGCACCAAAGGCGTTAACTGTCCTGATATACCAGTAATAGGTATGCCCAACCTGTAGCTGATTGCTGGTCCAGGTGGTTCCCATCCCTTCACGGCTGGCATTCGCTTCCACGGTGGCTGTTGAGGCATCAGGCAGCTTCGTTTCTCCTGACGTCCAGAAATCAAACTGTGTGGAAACACTGGTAATTGCCGCCAGACGCGGGATCAGCGTGACGGCAAAGAAGCCCTGCTCTATATCAACATGGGAAGGTGCTGGCGGGGCTTCAATACTGAATTCCAGATACCCTTCTGGCGATTCTGCCCCCATCTGGTTTACGGCAATAACGTGGGCTGTGTAGGTATTTTTTGGTAACCCGGTAAGACGCGTGAACGTTCCCGGAACCTGGACGGACATCACCATTTGACCATTGCGACGAATGATCACTTTGTTGTAGACCACCTGCCCGATATTCTGCCAGGACAAAATGCCCTGTACGACCTGACCGATTTCCTCCACGGTGTATTTCAGATTCTGCGGCTGCGCCACTCCTCCGGATGGCAACTGAGTGAACGGAGGTCGCTCGATCGGTTTACCAACAGCATCACCCCAGACATCTGCTGTTTCCTGCTTCAGTGTCAGCTGTACGCCATTCTGAACGCCGAACTTCCAGTCAGTTACACGCATTTCAACATTAACGATACCGATAGACGGGAAATTCACCTTCACGTACATTCCAGGGCGGTAACGGTATCCGCTCAGGTTCAACGTAACGTTCATGGTTCTGGCGATGCGGGTGCGCTTTAACTTCACGTCTGCCAGACGCTGGGCCTGAAATTCAGAGGTCACAAATCGCAGCTTCATATCCTGCGATATTTCCACGCCGTCTTCCGTCACCCAATCACTGACAGACACAGAAGGGAAATCCGCTTCGGTATAACCCTGCTGCGGATCAACAAACGTCCCCTTGATGGTGTTAACGCGTTCCGCCTGAGAGACTTCCGGCATGATTTCAATATCACCGGCCAGTTGGCTCTCAGTGATCACCTCTGTCGCGGGGCCATAATAAGCCCCGACCAGAAGGCCATGTTTTCCAGCGGTATACGTTACATCCCCGGCGCATGCTGCCAGCATCCCTTCCAGAATACTGACCTTGTTTTCACTGAGATCGAACTCACCGTTGATGGTATAGCGCTTCTCAACGGTATTACCGCCAGTAATCACATCCTCATCACAGATATTCGCCGCTTCCTTAAACTGATCCCAGAGAATATCGGTGTCGGGAACTTTCAGGTAATTGCGGTAATAGTCCAGGATAACCAGCGCAGCGTTATTGCTGTAACCCGTCAACCCGGTGCGGGGGTCATAAATAGCCCGCCCCTGTTTTTCGACCTTGATGTTAGGGATGCCTGCCGGGAATTTTTCAGCATTGAATTTAAGGGATACACGCAGCCAGGTGAGTCCTTTACCGATCATGTCTTCTTTCCATGACGGGCAGTTTTCCAGCATGTAGGGGTCCGCCGTCTGACGGTTGGTGTGCAGCTCGAAAAAGGCATGCTCAGGATAGCTACTGATAGGCTCATCACCCAGCCAGACAGTCTGTACACCGGATAACGGATGTCCTGCCAGGGCAATGGCCAGATGCAGCATTTCGCCATCATCCTGTTCGCCAGCCTGTTCTTCGGAAAAGAACAGAGTGCCTGCTGATGTGGAGCGACCATACACAACGGTTTTGGCACTGGCCGCAGCGCGCAGAACCTGTTTGCGTTCAGACGTATCACGGTAGGAATTCAGCGACGGGGTCTTGGTCAGCGCCTGAGTGGCAATCTGTGCGGCAACGGTAATAACCATCGCGATGGCATACATTTCATTTGCCGCCGCCACACCTGCGGCAATGGTGGCAACAATAGGAACAGCAGCAGGCATTAACGCACCCTCCAGACACTCAGCGGTTTAACCCGCAGACTGACAAGACCAGTTTCGCCAGGTACCCACACAACGCCGGAATACACTACCCCGGCGCATCGCGCCCCGGCATTTTCAACAACGGCAATATCCCCGCGTTGCGCCAGTTTCACCGGCACCTCATTGAGATAACGGGCCAGCACCTTTTCAAGCGAACCGCCACCGCGCAATATCGCCTTTTTAGCCCCATGCTCGCTGTCGTAGGTTCCGCGCCAGTCTGCCGCAAAATCCTCGCCGCACATGGCCTGAGCGCAGTCCGCCGCGAACAGACAGCAGTCATGACTGCCCCATAAAAAAGGCCGCTTTTCAGCGGCCCTTATTACGGTGATTAATCTGTTATGCCAGTCCGGATGCTTCATGCTTCCTCACTTATAGGTAAATCCTGGCGCATCTTTTTTACTGCCCCAGTAAATAGAACGTTCAGACATCTGCGCCACATACCGGAATATGCGGTCGCCGGGATAAGCAGCCTGCTGCGATTCATCGGTATAACGATCGGGGAAAGGACGCTGCCAGTCTTCAAAAATATTACTGATGGTGTACTGCAGGGCGTTCGTCCCGCCAGCGGTCGCCCCCGTACTGGATACCCGCCCTTTAAACAGGAGATCGGCAACCTGGACAACACCGTTATCATCCATGGCCACAAGATAGATTTCGGCATTTCTGCCCACGCATCGCTCATTCAGCGTGGTGGCAAAGAGGGCCATATCCAGGCCAGAAAGGGTCATTTTGACCTGCGTGGGGCTTGTCGTGCTGGTTTCACTGGCATCATCAACAGAACCCATGCGCCCCATGCCGTAATAGACATAGCCGCCGAGAACCAGTGTCCCGGTACCGGAATGCACATAGACGGTACCGGATTCAAACTGAATATTAGCGGCGATCGCAACCGTCACCCTGTCGCGGGATAACCAGTCCACCATCGAATCAGAAAAAGGGGAATACAGCATTAAAATGCCTCCTCAAGCTCCAGCGTGTAACTGGTAAAAACACCCGGAACGCGGTTACCGGCACCCTGCTGGTTATCTTTCAGTTTGAAAATACCGTAGGGTTTCGCAACTTCAATGGCAGCATTGGCAGGTGGCGAACCACGCAACATAGGCGCAAATGCAATCATTGCGGTACCGTTCGCAGTACTCGTCACATCAACTGTGACCATCTTCAGCTCGTCATTAACAGTAAAGTAATCTCCCTGTCTGAGAACCACTGTTCCCGGTGTCCAGCCCTTACTCTGAAGCTGAACTCCCGTCTGATCTGCCCCATCAACAACGGGCGCACCAGCAGGCGCTCTGCCACTTCTGCCCCAGTCACGGACTTTTACCCTGCCATACTCACCGTCAAGCGAAGCCACCAGAGCATCAATGCGCCTGGATTTTTCATCCGTCAGGTTATTAAAAGTCAGGGAACATACCCAGCGGGTACCGGGGAAGCGTGCTGTCTGCGATGCCCCATTGAAGGGGGAACGGAAGGTTTTGGTATTACTCTCTGGTCGCCAGCTAAGCGACGCGGGACAGATATCTTCCGGCCATTCGAGTACAGCCATAGATTCTCCTGCATTATTCTGCGCACGGCGGCGCTACTGATCATTTGTCAGGATGTTACTGATTTACATACCTGGTTATGGTTGTTACTCAGCCCGTCAGTGGTGGGACACTGACGCACTCAGATTAAGGAGGGACGGCTGATTACCTCTGGATAAGGAAATTACTAATGGGAAAATTTTCCATCACATCTATCAGAGATATTGACTGGCAATCAGACCCGGACAGGCCAGGAAATTGCAATGTAACGGTTGGTCTTAATACGCCAGTAGGATTTGTACAAATTTCTTTTGATCCAGGTGAACTGGATATCAGAAAATCAACCATTGAGGAACTCGAAAAGGTAGCTATCGCGAAGTTTCACGAGCGCTTAGAGCAGTAGTATCAATATAGGCACTAAACTCATCAATTCGATTTCGTAGAATTTGTTCAAGTCGGGAAAGTTGCTCATCTTTATTGCTTACCCGGCTTTCCAGTTCTTTTACATTAAGCTCAAGAGCCTCAACTCGTTGCTCTAAAGTCATAACTGTCTCCCGCCTTTCGGCTTAATGAATATTAATAATGCATTACACACCAAGTAAGCGCCGCGCCTGGCCGCGATTTGAAAAATCATTCAAAATATCCTGCCTGGCCTGTTTCGCACCGTCATTCGCGCCCTGTCGCGCTGCTTCCTGCATAGCCTGCTTCAGTGCGGCGTCTCCGTTACCGGAAATAGAAAAATGTTGCTGAATGGTTTGCTGGAGCTGAGCCCCACCGCCGCCAACAGAAGAAACCGTGTCATCCACCATACGAACACCGAGGTTACCGTCAGCAGTACGCGTCAGGGGCATAATCGCTTCAGGGCCAGCCTCTCCCATCAGGCCTGCACCTTTTGCAAATGCAAACATCGTCGGGCTATTCACTACACCATTACGGAAACGACTAAGATCAGGCGAATCCATTACACCACCCTTGGCGAATTTCAATTGAGATGCTGCACCTGTGTAAGCCCCGGACGGTGTTGCCCCGCCAGCGGATGCTGCGCCAGCCACTGAACTACCAAACATCCCACCCAGTGAACCAAACCAACCGCTGTCACCAGCAGATTTAAGCGTGTTGACCATAATTGCCCTGAGCAAGACTTTCTGCAGCTCATTCAACACACTGTTCGCCCAACTGGCCCAGTCAGCTTTATTACCACTAAGGGCATCAGCCATGTTATCCACCAGGCCATCAAGGGTGTTACCGACTAAATCTGACACCTGAGTGTAATAATCGCTGGAAGTATCTACCCAGTTAGCCAGACCATTCTGAGCCCCTGCCAGCCAGTTTCCCTGTAACTCATCCAGTTGGTCATAATGAGAACGGTATTTATCGAGCCGCTCAGCAAGCGCTTTGTCCAGTTCCTGGTTATAGCGGTCATAATCCTCCTGGCTACGAATATCTCCGCTCTGATAGCGTCGTTGCAAATCCTCTCGCTTCTCCAGAAATTCTCGTTCAATACTGAGTTGCTCACGCATCCTTTCGCGGGATTTATCACCAAGTCCTGCGCCAATGACATCTGCATCAAGAGAAGCCGCTGAATTCGCATTTTCACGTTGAAGGTTCGAAACGTATTCAGCCAGTTTTAGATTTTCCTCGTTCGCCCTTTTTACGGAATTTAGGCGATCAACCTCTGTAGCCAGTTGTTCAAGGCGTTGCTTCTGTGTTTCATTAAGTCCAGTTAGCTTGCCGTCTGCGATATCAAATTGTAGTTTTTGCTGTTCAGTAACCTCTGCGCTTTTCTTTCCAGTGGTGTCGATGAGAGCAATCTGGCGGAGGTAACTTGTCTCCATTGATTTAAAAGCTGATTCAAGTTTTTTTGCTGAAGTATCAGTTTTTAATTTCCCGTTTGATTCTCCTGCGTCAAGACCATAATCTGTTTTAGATGAAGAATAATTACCTATGGTTGCTGGATATAGAGGTAGGTTATTTCCTGCTTTAAGGATTGCTCGGCGGCGTTCAAGCTCTGATCGTTCAGCCCGTTTCCCTTCCACATCCATTCCTAATCTGTTGAAATCTGCAAGAAAACCTTCGTCATTTAAATCTGCATCAAGGTTTCTTATGCGACGATCAATTTCCTCTATAGATGCATTCTCCCCTACTGCCTGTCCCCCTTTGTAAAGATCGATGAGTTTTCCTGCTTCCGCTCCAACCTTAACAAGCCAGGTAGCGAGGTCGACCACGCCACTAACAAGGTTGGTGATACCTTTGATAACTTCAGGGTCTTTAAATACATCACCCATATCGCTAATTGATTTCTGCAGGTTAGAAAGGTCAACCTTTGCTAATCCAGCTGATAATTCAATCTTAACCCCTTTAACTTGGTTTTCCATATCCTCAAAGATTGAATTAACTTTTACGAGACTTTCTATATCGGTATCATCTGGTGCTACGCCAAATTCTTTCGCAGCCTTAATATATTTTTGTAATTTATCACCGCCCTGATCAAGCAAAGGAAGCAACTTAGAGAGATCGTTACCCAAGCTTTCAAGAATAGTAGTCTTTTCAGCGTTTGTTTTAATCTTGCTTAGCGCATCACTTATGGCTAAAAGTTGCTTATCCGGCGATTCACTCGATAATTTTTTAGCTGATAAACCGAGTGCATCCAATGCATCTACAGCCTCACCTGATTTATTCAGTACCGAGTCACCAATTTTATCTCCGATATCTTTAAAAATATCAGCCATTTGATCGCCTGAAACACCTGCTTTTTCTGCAGCATACTGCCAAGCAAGTAATGATTGAGTAGACATGTTGAGCGACTTAGCCCAACGGTCAGACTCAGTAATTTGCCTGGAGGTGTTTTTTAACAGGTTGTATCCAGCCACACCTACGCCAATAGCAGCGGCGCTTGCTGCAGTTGCTGCCCCTGTGAATGCAACAGCTACAGATTTTGCATCCTCTTGAACCTGTTTTCGCCATTTCTGCGATGCCCTTTCAGCCTGGCTTAGGCCGCCAACAAAGCCGCCAACTTTGGCAATTAAGTCTATCGTTAATGTACCTAATGATTTACTTGCCACGCTGTCCTCCAGGTAAAAAAAAGCCCCGCAAAGCGAGGCATTTTAATACTTATTAAATAGTGTAAATATTACTTTTATTTTTTCTTTGCTTGCTCTGGATAATCTGAAACATCAAAATCGAACCCCTGTTCGCCAGATTGATAAAATGTCACTCCAATAGTGATTTTTTTATTGCTCTTGATATATTTTTCGAAAGACTGTGGGTTATCAAGAAAAATCATATCTGACCTTCCAGACGCCTCACTACTTGCAGTCCAGGTTTTTACCTTTCCGTTATCGCCCTTCGTTCTTATTGAGCAATCTGAGTAACCACATACAATCTGCCCTTTAGATATCACGACATAGGCATCAGTACCTTGTTTTCTTTTGCGGAAAACCAAGTTGAGTACAGATCCACCATCAACGTTGTATGGGAATGGGAAATTAACATGATTTTTCGATGTATTATAAAAAATCTCCCCAACCTCACCAGTAACGCTATCTTTCGTGGGTTGGTTATGCCAGTTAATAACTGTAACTGGTTCTTTTTTTACCTCTACTTCTTTTACGACATCATTTTTCAACTTATCAGTGCTTACCTGAGTGCTACCCACTGTTTGGCTAGGTGCTTCTTTTTTATTGCTTACTTTGCCAATAAACAAAAGAAGGATAAGAACCCCTACAAAAATAAAAAACACCATCATACATCCCGATGGACCTTTGTTTTTTTTTGCTATGGGAGCTCCGCACTTTGGACATGATGCGGCCTTATCAGATACCTGTTCTCCACACTCTTTGCATTTAATTAAAGCCATTCCTTGATCTCCTTGTTTTTAGATAGGGTAGCAAGGAAAGCGTTTCTAATAAATTCTACTTTTCAATTCCACGTCCTCATCGCTTCCTGCAGGCTGATTGGTTCGTTAGCGGCTACGCGCTCTACCGCTGCAATGTGAGGGGCGAAATCAGCAATGCTGAATGCCGGTGTGTTTGTACCGCGATTAACATTAGCCAGCACAGAAGAAATCAATGCTGCGCCCCATTCAGTTCGCATCATAGGGTTCAGGCTTCCGTACTTTTGACGATACTGAACCCACTGCTGGAACTCAAGGAAGCTAAGGCATTCCTGAGCTTCTGAAATGGTACGTCCACCAATCCCGTTAAGGACTAGTTCGCACCAGATTTCGTCTTCTGCGCTGAGTCCGTCTTTCCCAGATCGTTAACTTCCTGAATAGCCACCAGCAAAGCCACTGTAAGATTGCCATCCAGTGCGCCACGTTCCGGATCAGCCTCGCCGGTCACATCAGCAACGGTAAACACCTGATGCCCGTCTTCATCACAGATTGATGCTGCAATACGACCAGCAACGCCATCAATCTTGCCAAGACCGGCGAGAACGTCAGACGTGGCAGTGTGATAACCCAGAGGGCGAACATAAGTTGTGGCAATATGTTCTTCCCCGTCAGCACCTTTCCATTTAATTTCTTTCTCAACAGGACGGCCAGTAAAAGCACCTGTTTTTTTCAGCGTATCAAGAGTCAGTTTCATGTCGTTTTCCGGTATAAACATCAATGAGGCGGGGTATGATCCCCGCGTTTAATTAACTGCCTGGCTGTTCTTTAGGAATCCATGCCCCCTGGCCAGAGCGCTGGATGGTAGCAGACGTCTGCACGACGGTATTACCCTGGAAGTCAAACGGGAAGTCGGAAACATAACCTTTGAACACGTACCAGGTACGATCTGAAGGTAGAATAAGTCCATCAACAGCATCAGGGGAACTCCCCGTTGTTGGTTTAGACTCACCATCGGACCATCCGATCGCAAATGTCACATCACTCTGATCATTTGATTCAGCCATATTACTGAGCATCAGATGGCTGGCATTCTGTGGATCAGCGTTAAGCGTGGCCGTCGCCTGCCCCGGTGTACGCAGACCCTTTTTATATTTTCGGGTGTTGCGTTCACTGAGGCACGTATCATCAATCTGATCTGCAGGGCTGCCGCCTGGTGAAAATGCCGTAATACATTCGATTTCGCTCACGACACCATTCGCGAGCACAAAAAGTTGAGTGCCTTGAGTCACTACTGACATAGTCATCTCCGGATATAAAAAAACCGGCTTATAGCCGGTGTGATGTGAGTGGTTTGAGCTATCGGTTGACCAGCCAGTCAACGTCAAAGGAATATCGGTATTTGAGGGTTGCAGAGTCTCTGCCCTGTGCATCCCAGCGGGTAATGTAAGCTTTACGCTGAATGACATCGCGCAATGCTCTCGCCACAGCAAGAGCATCTTCATCGGTGTCGCCATAGACATCCACCTGAATGGAATAACGGTCGATGTCAGGGTTCTGACTCAGGTAATTTTCAGGTTCACCGCCCACGTTCTGCCAGACCGCGTAGGGATACACAAGGTCATCATCATGCATGCCAAACGGATAAAGCCTGACCGGGTTGGCACCAAGTAGCTCTTTTACTTTCGGGTCTGTCGAACAGACGGAAAAAACTGGAGCAATCATGCTGTCGTTCCTTTTTTGTCGGCACGCCTAACTGCGCGATCGATAGCTTTTTCCATTTCTTCAGCGAAAACGCTGATTACTGCGGTATCAACACCATTCATCGCTGGTCGCAGTACAGGCTTTGCGGCGGCATGCTCGGTTCCAAATTCGAGAAAACGCCAGTACCAGGTATCGCCGCCAGGATTGCTTTTATCGCCCAGTGTTTTGAACGTTTTCCCAGCCCTGCCTTTCCTGACGTTAGCCTTTGTGTTTGCATACTGACTGGCGCCGCCCATTACCCCAACACGAAATGCCAGATCACCCGTCCTGCGGAATTGTTTGCTGCTGAAGCTGGCGACAATATTTTTATATATCACCTCTTTGGTGAGGGGATCATCAACTCTGGCTGCGTTACTTCTGGCGCGATCCCTGATTATATTCGCAGCCTTACGCAGCGCAGAACGCCCGGCTTTATTTCGGGTAACGTCGGAAACAGCCTCCATTTTTCCAAGCAGTGATTCGAGGCCTGTAAGGTTTACTTCAACACTATCAGCCATCGTTTACCCCCTCAGAACAAGGAAGCGTCAGATATTCACGACCACTTTTCGGGTCCGGGAGCACGCCCTCAACGTTGTATACTGAGCCACGAAAGAGAATACGGTGCTTTCGGGTAATACCTGCACGGTAACGAATCGTTATGCGCGTTGTTATTTCGCCCTGTGATGCCTGGGCCGCTATAAACTCCCGTGCTGACAAGGGGGATATTTCGGCCCAGATAGTTGCGACATCGCGCCAGGTATTAATTACGGCTCCCGTTGTAGGGTTCTGTTCTTTTACCGGCACCTGCAGGGTAACCCTGTGACGCAATTTCCCGGCTTGCATATCACCCCCTGGGTTTTTGACTCAAGTAAACGGGTCGCTCATCACCTAATGAAGTAGTATCAATTTCTTCATCTTCGGCCAGTGACTGGATAATGACATCACACAGAGCTGCGTTTGATTCAGCCAGGCGGCTTATCGCTTCCGTCTGTTCTCTCTGAGCTGCGGTTTGTTCCCGCAGCGCCGCTATTAGTTCCTTTACCAGTTGCTCGTTCATAAGCTATTTTCGCCCACTTTTTTATCCATTCGCGCCTCTGCGCGCACCCGGAACAGGCCATATTTACACCCCGTAAATTCGGTATGGCTGCAGCAAGGCTTCAACTGCAAACGGAACCTCTGCAACGGTCTGACCAACGACCACTGATTCTCTGTTGGCATACCAGTGACCTATCAGCAGTAACATGGCCGCTTTAACATCATCATTCAGTAGAATCGGGGCAGGGTCGTCTACGTAACCAGGGCTGTCTTCTTTTTCATAGAGCGTTCTCCGCGTCCATGTCTGAACGTAATGCGCCGCCGCGCCAGTGTATAAAGTCAACAAAGCATCATCACCGGTAAAGTCGGTATCAATGCGGCAGTGCTGTTTCACCACATTTTGATCAAGCATTTTTCTGACCTAAAAAAAGCGGCCCGCAGGCCGCAGTGTTTATCAGCTACCTGCGCCGGTGCTGAAGGAGCCATACACGAACGCTTCAGGGCGTTTGACGGCCAGCGCCAGACGTTCCTCGCAACGGATGGTGATCATGTTTTTCTCGAAATCGTCGGCGTTCTCCGTGGAGATAACGACATTCGCATCTTCGCGGTCGAAGATTTGCGCGCCAGCGTTGAAAGCACCAGTCAAAAATTTACCCTGGAAGGCTGCCACTTCAGTGGCAACAACCGGCAGGCCCCACAGCGTCGGCCCAGTCAGCGCTGCAGGGTTAGCCAGGATGTAGCGGCCCAGGCTGTCTTTTGTCAGTTCGATCCGCGCCCAGTCAATGAAGTGAAGAACGTGACCGGATGCAGGGAAGCGCGCCAGTTGCGCCTGCAGCATTGCCAGACGCAGATCGTCAATACCGCTCTGCTGTTCAACAGTAAACGCTGGGTTAAACGCTGACGCCTGAGGAACAATGCCATGCAGATGTACACCGGTACCGTCACCGAAGAGAATTTCCTGCTCTTCCGCGTACTTCAGTCCGTAGCGCATTTCGGCATCAACGGTTGACTGCAGTTGTGCGAAGTCATCCAGGATCTGCTTTGAGGCTTTGAACAGGTGAGCGATGGTGCTAACGCCCGTGATTTTCGGCGTAAACTCAATATCGCTGTATGGTTTCTGTGTATTTTCAGGAACCACTTTCGCGTTGTTGGTAAAGCCAGTCTGTTGCACCCAGAAAATAGCAGGAGAGGAAGTGCGACCAGGCGCAATCAGATCGCGGATGAACAGGCGCTGCTTCGGTGCCGTATCGATGCCCGGAATTCGCTGGGGTTCGATAACGCCATCAGGCACATCCGCAGAAGTCAGTGCGGCCTTAACCGGGATACTGATACGTTTGCCACCTTCCACGCCGGAGGCAAAGGTTTTCAGAGCTTCAGCAGAGATCACCTGCTGACCGATTGATTCCACAACATGCTTCGCGTTTGCCAGCGGCATCTGGGCGACATGTTGCTCCAGTTCGCCCATCGCTGCCTTCAGCGTTTTTTCTGCTTCGCGCAGGGCGTTGAACTCAGAAGCCATTTTATCGACGGCTGCCTTTGTTTCTTCTGACAACTTGCCGGACTTCTGCGCCTCCTTCACTGCTTCTTCTGCTTTCGCGTTGAACTTGCCGGTTGCCTCTTCAATGCTGGCCGTGACTTTTTTCAGAATATCGTTTACTTCAGACATAAATGGTCCTTATTTGACTAACGCCGCCAGGGCGCTTTCAAGTGAATTGATGGTTTCAGGTTTGATGTCTTCGGCAGCGCCCGGCGTACCGTCGTTGGTGGTGACAGCGCCAGGCATGCCACCGGATAAGGATTTAATGAGTTTTCTGCGCTCAGAACGCGGGGTGTTGGTCTTGGCCAGCAATGCATCAAGTTTGCGAAGCGCGGCTGCTGGCGATTCGTCGCCGTCGCTAACCGCATCAGCAGAAAGCAAGCTGTCTGCCAGTCCCTTCGCAACAGCATCACTGCCACAGATATAGCTTTCCGCGTCCATCAGCTTCTGCACAGCGGCCATATCAAGGCCGGAGCGCGCCGCGTAGATGTCAGCCATAGCGGTATCGAAGGGTTCCAGTGACTGTGCCAGTTCTGCAAAATCATGGCGGTTTCCCATCGCGTATACCCAGCAGTTGTGGATCATCAGGAAGGCACCGCGGCCAATCTGAATATCATCCCCGGCCATCGCAATTATCGAGGCGGCGCTGGCGGCAATGCCCAGCACCTTCACCGTTACACGGCCTTCGTATTCGCGGAGCAGGTTATAAATAGCCAGACCTTCGAACATGTCGCCGCCCGGTGAGTTGATATTCACCGTGACGTTGGCGCCGTTCATAGCCCGAAGCGCACCGGCAATACGTTTAGCTGTTACCCCTTCGCCCCAGTAGTCCTGCCCGATAACATCAAAAACAGAAATGCTGTTATCGTCGGTGGCCGCCGCTTTGATCCCGCCGTCCCAGCGGTCCAGTGCGGACGGTAATGTTTCACAGGTGACGCGCGCGCAGGGGCGACCCGCCGGTGCTACCGGTAGTTGTTTTTTGCTCATCAGGAAAGTGCTCCTAAGCGGCCTGTTTCAGCGGAGATTGTTCAAAGGAAATATCGGGGAATACGTGGTTATGCAGCTCTCGCAGGGCCAGTGCCTGAACAGCAGGGTTGCTGCTTTCGAGATTTTTCAGTTGCGTCAGGTTGAGCTGAACGGTGTAAATATTGCCCCCTTCAATTGGCGGCATGTTCTCAAGACGACGAACGTCATTACGGGACATCCAGCCATTCTGAAGCGCGCTGGTATAGTATGCCGCGCGACCAGCACTATCGGCTCGCAGTAGACCTTCAACAGAGAATTCTGCAAACACTTCGTCATCGCTGTCGAGTAAGCACCGGCCAATTTCCTGCTCAATATTCACCAGCAGCGGTCGAAGAGTATGAGTCAGGAACTGCAGGTTCATACCCTCAAGGCTGGATGCCCAGCTGCTTTGTTTCGTGGTGTGGCCAACCATGAAAGGAGGTACACGAAACCAGCGGCAGATTTCCTCAATACTGAAAGAGCGGCTTTCCAGCATCTGGGCGTCTTCCGGATTCATGGTAACGCCCTGATACTTCAATCCGCCTTCAAGTACCATAATTTTCCCGGCGTTTTTTGAACCGGTAAATGCAGCCATGTAGCTGCGAAGTCTTTCACGTTGTTCGTCACTCAGCGCATTATCAGCGGAGAGAAAACCTGAACTCTGAAGCCCCTGTTCAAATATCTTCGCAGCAGACTCCTCAACCGCCATTGCTGAACCGATCACATCCCGTCCGGTTTTCATCGGCATCATGCCGCAAACACCGTCCAGACCGAACCCGCGAATGTGCATGATGTTTTTGACGGAAATGACGCGCTCGCTACCGTTTTCAGTGTATTTGTATTCCAGCGCCCCGGAAGTGAGACGTTTAACCACCATGTTCTGCGGCAGCAAAGGCACCAGCGAAACCAGGCGATTTGCGATAAATTTCTTCTCAATGAAGGCGTTCCCGCGCAGGCAGATACTGGCGACCACCATCAACATAAAGCGTGATGGCGTCATTTCTGAATTGGGACGGCGGCACAGTATCGAATAGGCCGGGTGATCGGTTGCTGCTTTTCGTGAACCGTCAGGCTGTCGAATGTATATTTTCAGCGGAAGGGTTGAAATAGACTCGCTTAACAGCCTTACGCATGCCCACACAGCCGATAGCTGGATGGCTTTATCGGCCGTTACCACCTTTCCGCTGCTGCTGGTACCAAACCATTCCTCCCAGAACGTGCCGGTAGTGAGGCTGATAGGCACACCGAGCCAGTTAAGCAGAGCGCTTTTCACCCTGCCTGGCTGTTTGTTTTTTTTCATCAGAAACCTACCATGATGGGATTATTGAAGAATCCGGAAAGATCTTGCTGGTCGTTGCCACCGTTAACCAGAACGCGGCTCATTGCTGTGAACAATGCCGCTGGGCCATCAATCTTGGCCTCTGGTGTGGACTTGTTCGGGAAAATGTTCTCGTTCCGGTCAGGTTTGACGGTTATGTTGGACATCATCCAGTTCATTACCGGGTGATCGCTGTGATGGAAGCGGCCACCATATACCAGTGCTTCGACCTCCTTCATCGCTTCAGAGAAATTGCGAACCGTCTGCGGCACCTCCACCAACGGCAACCCTTCTTCTGCCAGCGCAAGGCTGAACTGCGTAGCACTCCAGGGATCGAAACCAATTTCTTTCAGACTCTCGCCAGCAACCCATACCTGCAGCTCTTCCTTAATCTGAGCATGGTCGATTACATCCCCGTCGGTAAGGATCAGCTTGTCCATCTCGGCCCACTTACGATAGAGCTCTGCCATCTGGCGTGAACATTTCTCAAGGCGTCCCTCCGGCAGCCAGAATTTAAAATCTGCATGGACATGACCATCCGGAGCGCGCCAGACTTTAGCGGCCGCACAGATATCAATTTTGTTTGAAAGGTCAACGCCCACCCAGGAGGGATAGGTTTTAAGCTCGTGCTGCGGGGCGATAAACTCGCATTTCTCCCATTTCATCATGTCCATCCAGGCAGACTCAGCAGTAACCCAGATATTCATGTGCTTGGTGAAAAAGTTAATCCTGGCGGAAACCTGTTCTTTCGCCTTTTTAGCCAGGCGGCGCAGGTCATCCCAACGCTTACAGATACCCAGCCCCGGATTCGCCTTCTGCCAGACTTTTTCATCAAAGGGATCGTCACCTTCGTCTAACGTGTAGATGATGGCAAAAAACGTATCGTCTTTTACCAGCCCGCGCAGCACCTTGATGGCGTAATCACGCAGTTCGTAGCAGATGCCTTCTTTGTTGAAGCCAGCGGTAGTGATACCAAAAAGCAGAGATTGCAGACGCGCGCCGGTTGCCGTCTCCAGAACGTCCCATACGTCGCGGGTTTTGTGAGCATGCAGCTCGTCAACGATGGCGCAGTGAATGTTCAGGCCGTCGAGGTTGTTCGCATCTGATGATAATGGCTCAAACTTGGAGGCCGTTTGCTCCTGGTAGATAGCGAGCTTGTTGAATTCGAAGATCCGCCCAAGAGTGGCTTTTGCCTTCTTGACCATATTCTTCGCGTCTTCAAAAACAATTCGCGCCTGGTCACGGGTGGTTGCAGCGGAATAAACCTCCGCCCCGCCCTCGCCGTCGGCACCAGCCATATATAACCCCACGCCAGAGCACAGTGTTGATTTGGCATTTTTACGGGCCACCTCAACATCAGCCGTACGGAAGCGCCGAACCATTACTGGACGACCGCTGCCGTCATTACGCAGGACGGTTTCCCCTGTTTCCTCATTAACCAGCGGGATAACAAAACCAAAAATATTAATCAGTATGAAAACATGCCAGTCCATCAGCTCAATAGGCTGGCCTGCCAGCGCGCCTTTTACGTGAGGCACAAAATTATAGAAATTCAGAATGTGCTGCGCGCGCGGCTCACTGAAGAAAATTCCACGCTCTTCGCCGTTTGCCAGATCGTCAAGAAAACGCTGACAGGCAAGGCGCACATACTCACAGGCAATAATTTCCCCCGCCACTACCCTCTCGGCGTAGCGGATGCCTTCTGCAACCTTAGCCATTAATCCCTCGCTTTCATAAACTCGGTCAGCGGGTCAACCACGTCAGGACCTTTTGCATTCACCTTAGAGCGGCTGGCTGGCGTCATGCCAAACTCACCGAGCATGGCGCGAAGACGTTTCCAGGCGTCAGCTTTCATGATGGCGGCCGGGTGAGCCTTGATCATGCGTATTTCTCGCTCTTTGCCTTCGTCTGGATCTTCGTCGCTATATACGGCGTAGGTGTAGCCTTCTCTCTCCAGCGTATCGCAGTGATGCCGGTACTCGGTGTATACCTCAACTAGTAGCTCAAGTGCTCTCGCGTCCAGCTGCGACATGACGCCAAGCGCATCGAGCTCTTCGGCCATACGCTTGAACCAGTATTTCCCCTGCTTGTCGAAATGCTTCGGTGTTGGGGGTACCCCAGCAGCAGGCTTTGGTTCGTTTTCATTGATCGGTCGTTTTGATGGGTTACCCCTCACCAAACGTAGATGTGTCGGGGTTTTCGGTGGTCCAGACATAATCGAAAACTCCTATTAATCATCGAATGGGGGACCCCATAAAAAAGTTTTCTAACCTGCGGCGATGTGAAAAGAGGTTAGGCGGCGGTCCTTTGGCGCGTCGTTCCTGAACTTTCAACCCACCCTCCACCTCGGTCGACTCAAATGAGAATCGATGTCATTTTAACCTTTCGACCGCTGTCTTCGCTCTGTGGCAAGGCTTGCAGAGGCTTTCGAGGTTGGACAGGTCATCGGTCCCCCCATTTGCTTTGGCGGTGATGTGGTCCACCGTCTCAGCGGGCGTATACCTTCCATTTCGCAGGCATTCCTGACAAAGGTGTTTATCTCTGTCGAGAACTATTTGGCGCAGCCTGTCCCACTTGCTGCCATAACCTCGCTGATGCCTACTCTGTCCTCGCTGATGCTGCTGCCAGCCTTCGTTAAAGTGCTTGGGACAATAGCCTGAGCGGTCTGTGGTTGTGCAAGGGCAGCCACGCTTGCGACATGCTCTCGGTATTAACGCAGGCATCAGGCTAACCTCCACGCCCGGCGGCGTTCTGTTCGTGGCGATGAATCAGGGTGACGCTCCACCGGTTCGCCGTCAGCATGGTCCACCAGCGAGTAACACGGATAAACCACAGCGCCGCCATAGGCATCACCAACGGCATAATCGGCAGGCTTGCCGCTGTCCCATCGAGACAACACGCGATCAATATGCTGATGCGGTACGCTATAGCAAACCCCGTGTATCAGTCGCGGCAACATGATGAAGTCTGCCCGAGTCTTATCAGCAACTATCAGCCGTTCGGCTATTTGCATTTGATATTGAGGTGGGCGGCCTGTGCCCAGGTAAAAACTAACCAGCGTTTCCGGGAAGCGGTTAAGCCATTCACTAACCCGCTCAACGAAATCTGAAACGGGCAACGCGTCATCTTCGATAATTACTACCCGGCAATCCTGCCATGATGCCCATTCAAGCGCGCGGCGATGATTCCAGTTTGCGCCATGGTCTCCGCTATCAATCAGCAGTACATCACCGAGAAGTTCAGCAAGACGCGATACCTGCTTATATCGGGAATGGTGTCCGATAACTGCAAACTTCACTTGTGTTTCCACCACGCTAACTCCTTACCGAAACCGTCCGTTTTAAAGATGGTATGCACCAGAGGGCCGGTAACGATTCTATTACCGAATGACTTTGCAGCCATTCCAAAAGCGCCCATATCCACCAGCGTGGCGGGTGCAGTCTCCATCTTCCAGAATCGGTGGCTTTCAATCAGGTAGTGCTGACGGATGATAAGGTGAGCAAACTCCATCACATCTGTTCTACTTCCACCTAACAGACCTGCATTCAACAGCGGTTCATCACGATGCTGCTCGATGAAGTCGCTATATGCTTTTCCATGGTGATTGGCCTTCATCCATCCATCGGAATACGTTTTATGCTCAGACCCAACATATATTTTACCCGGCTGCATTTCTGCCCATGGCTCTCTAAGCATCTCAACATCGGTACCATCAGTACACCAGACGTTGGTAATATCAGGATTGGCACGTAAGTACTGATAGGTATAGAGCCAGCGTGCAAAGTAAGGACTCATCGAGAGAGTTGGCACCCGTACGATGCTTGCTCCTCTCGGTGCTGTTTCCAGTTCGTCGGCTAGTACCACTGCATCAGCACCACGAACAGACGATGCCCATCCCTGAACAAACTCAGCAGATGCTTTCATCCTTCTCTGACGTTGTGGATCATTCTGGCTAGTCAGCAATGCCGTAATCACCACATTGCGCTGTTTCCTGAACGGAACGTATGCGGTGTACCCGTTATCGCGTCGTTCGCTATAAATAACAGCATTAGCTTTTGCTAACGCTTCACGCTCAGGCCGTGGAATTGAACGGGCGCCTTCTTCATACTCGTCCATTGAGTGAATCAGCTTTTCAGAGCCAACCACATCAGCGAAGGCCCATGTCGATAAGCCTGCGTTGTGAATACGAAGCGCCAGATCGGGATGTTCGTACATGCCACGACCGTATACCGGATCAAAGCCGCCAACCTTATCAATGGCGCTGCGGTGGTAATACAGCATTACACCGCGCTGCCCTGTGTAAGCGATATGCTTATCATCCCTGTACAGGACAGTCATATCGTTAATCTTTCGTGGGCCAGCGAGGTCAAGAAACTGATAAGCCAGATGGGGCTCTAGTGACTCGATGTAGGGTAGATGCCAATTATCAGCTATTGGCCATGCATCATCATCCCACAGGAAAAGATGCTCACACCCTGCGTCCACCAGCGCTGTCAGGCTGGCGTTCTTGGAAGCTACAATGCCGCGTGATTGCTCATGGCGTACCAACTTAACCCCATCAGGAACTATTGCAGCAGGACTTGATCCATCGTCTATCACAACCACCAGCGCACCAGATGGAAGATGCTTCATGTGCTGCTCAATGGCACGCTTAAGCACTTCATGACGATTATGGGTTGTGATTGCTATCCCAATACGTACTTTATTATCGCCTTCTGATATAAAACGTACCCCGTTTATTAATACTTCCATAAACCACCATCAGAGAGATTATGTTTGGCAACAAAGTCTTTTACTAAATCTCGTAGTTCGTCTGCCTGCTCGATGGTTAATGGCTTATCTGGATGGATTACAACGTTAAGTTCGGTAGAAGCGCTGGGATTATCTAAATCAATTCGTGGTTGTTTTTCGGAATGTTCATTGCTGAGATTAAATGTCGCAATTACTTTCGGCATTTCGTTTGGCGCAGTTTCTACCACCGTTGAAACCTGACCATCAATAAGCAAGCCACCTACTGCTATTCCATACCCGAAGAAACGATCACCGCGATACAATTTTGCGAGCTGATACTTCATGTGCGTTTCCTTTTAGACGTGAGCCTGTCGCACGGCAATGCCGCCCGAGAGGTAAACGCAACCTAACGGCATCACCCAGACTCACTACTGAAAGACTCTCTTCGATATGCGCGTGCGATGCGCTTCGGTGGTACTACCAGGAGTGTTCGTATGAGATGTTGGTCAGCTCATCTGACAGCTCACTGATGGTGTAGGCTATAGCCATTTTCTGTTCCCTGTTGAACGATGGCCACAATTGACGCAAGGAATCGCTTAAGTGGTTTTGCCAGTGTTCACCAACACTAAGCTCCTCCCAACCAGTAGGCAGCAGGCAAAGACCGCGTCCATATTTTTCTTCGTCTGGTGTAAGAGGTGGTAGTGGATTTGCCGCTGTACTGGTGCCGTTACCCCAATTACCAACAACAACACGACCACCACCAGCAAGGTGAACCGTTACACCCTTTTCACCAATTTCAACAGCGTTATTCATCGGTAACCTCCAGGAGTCATGCATTATCGCAGGCACTCAGTGAATGCCTGCTGTAATGCCCGTGTTGATGGCAATAAAAAACCGTCCGGAGACGGTTGTGCGTCTATAGAGCAATGCCGATCTACGATAAAGTCGTGACAACGGGTGCATGCGGGACACCGTCGATAGTGACCTGCATAATTTCTCCATTGAGTGGACATCTAAGAGGCGCTATTTTAAGTTCATAAATGTAAAAAAAATGGTGGGTAAAATGGATCTAAATCCAGCTAAAAAAGAACTGAATAGAGCGTGGCGATGCATTGATCGCATGAAGTCTGCACAGTCTTATGATGAATATGATGAAGCCTGGAGTGATTTTTTAAGTCGAATAGAGAATGTTTTCAATAGAATAAAAGTTGCGGCGGAACTTCACAAAAAATATCCATCATTTTCATCTAAAACAAATCATCTTCGTTCAACAGATGCTTTGCTAATTTATCTCAAACAGGCCAGAAACTCTGCGCATCATGGAATTGCTGATACATCAAAATTAGTGTCTGGCGGTTTCACTATTAACCCTGTCACTCCTGGCGGTATGGTAAGTATTGAATCTTTGACTATAGACGCCCATGG
Organism: Citrobacter sp. Ce104; assembly: GCF_030334595.1. Taxonomy (NCBI): domain Bacteria; kingdom Pseudomonadati; phylum Pseudomonadota; class Gammaproteobacteria; order Enterobacterales; family Enterobacteriaceae; genus Citrobacter; species Citrobacter sp. Ce104. The sequence continues at coordinate 106,528 of NZ_JAOWDP010000065.1, read as the reverse complement.
CAATGCTACTTTAATTCCAGGAGGACCAATGAAACTAAATGTTTACCCCAGTTCTATAGAGGCTGTGCCTTGTCATAATAGAGGGGTAACTTATAATCCACCAGCCCAACATTTAGGAGAATCTGTTGACTCTAAAAGTCCAATAACCATAGCTGAGCACGGATGTGTTTTTTATCAAAACTACCTTCATGATGCGGAAAAGGCGTTTCTTAAATAATCTCTCTTTAGACTGTTGTAATGCCTGATATCTTAAGAGAAAGAGAGCCCCAACTTAACCAGCGAGGCTTTCTTTTCCTCAATACGGCGATCAAGTTCAGCTACTGCATGCGGACGTATAGCCTCTAGAAAGGCATTATCTTGATAGGCAGACTGGATTGTCACACCAAGCCCAGCACCACTTTCCAGTATACCTTTCTGTCGCTGTAGCTCTTTCATCTCGTTGTAGATGTAATGCGCGTTACTTAGGTTCTCTACGTTCACGCCCTGACTCCTTCCTGCAGTTAGCCTGCACTGATTTGTTATGCGCCAATATGTCCCGCTTCGTTTGCTTATCCAGCACAGCAATATCGTGCTCGGTGAGGTAAATGATGTTCACCCAGTCACAGGCCGTGTCCGTTACTTCAGGTTTTGCGGGTAAAGTTTTCGCGCAACTCACGGTCAACATCGTCATCAGGAAGATGATTAACAGTCTGCTGTACATCCCTGGCTCCTTTTGTTGTTTCTACCCGGCGTTCTGCAACGGCTTCAGTAGCTGCTGCTCGTTCTTCAGTGCGTTGCTGGTCCGCTTTTGTCTCAGCGATGTTAGTACCGCGTGATTTACCCAGACCAAAAGCACCTGCAATTGCAGCCAGCACAGCAACAGCCAGGCCGATAATCATTTCAAGTCCCATTGCGACCTCATACCAGTGCAGTTTTTGCTTTGGCGTAACGTGCACGGCGGTCGTTAATGCCGTTCTGTCCACCATTGATGATCTGAGTGATGCGAACCAGATCGCCGGAGTAGCTCAGGCATCCGCTGGTGGCGTAGAACCATGCTGCTGATCGTGCTGCGTTGATATCCTTTTCCAGCAACTCAGGATTACTGACTAAATCCAGTTTTAATCCCGTTCCGCAGCGGCGGTAATTATCAAGACCGGTAATCTGAATCAGGCCACGGCCACGATATTTCCACCCATCGCCTGATGCTTTGTTACCGAGTCGATTGCTGTACACCAGATTTGCAATGGCTGGCTGATTTGCTGCCTGCCCTTTTTCTTTGTCACGCCCAAGCATATATGCCTGATAGTTCGTGATACGGCGTCCAAAGGTGGTCAGCAGAGCGGCTGGGGTGTAGTTGAAGCTCTCCACCAGCGCAGAGAATCCCGCTGATTCATGTCCTGACTGAGCAATAAACATTGCCTGGTCTTCAGGCTTAACAATGCCGAACTCTTTCATTGCCGCGTCAATGTGCGGAAACCAGCGCGTAGCTAACCCGACGCTTACACCAGCCGCCTGTTGAAATTGTGATTGGTTCATTAATGCCTCAGCGTATCAACGAGACGCGCCACGTTCCCACGAGCCCATAAGACGGCAGCGCAAATAAGAAGGTTTACGATGACCACCATCCAGTGTGACTCCTGGTAGAGGCCGAACAGATATCGGAATGGAACGCTGGCATAAACCAGCACAACGAAGTACGCCAGCAATGATATAGCGGGACGATGTCTTGCCCCTTCACGCTGGTAGAACATCAGGACAAGGACGATGACTGCACAAATACCTGCATTCACCATCGCTGACGGATCACTTGTTACCATTGCTGGCCCCTCCTCCACGGAATCGCGAAAGAATACTGAACAGGCTTCCCAAATCCTGACTGTTGAAAAATGTGAGCACTTTGATTGTCATCGCCGCCACTACAACAGCACCAAGTGCGTCTAATGGTCTGTCACTGTACCCGGTAGCTTGTGACAACTTTGAACCAACCAGGCCAGCAGCAAGAACGCCAACAATGAATGACGTCATGAAGTAAGCAACCAATCGTACTCGTGTGATATTTGCCGCTGTCGCTACATAAAATACTGCACCAGCGAATGCGCCAAATACCACGCCATAATCAATACCGGTTGCGAGACCAAATACGCTGGCTCCCATCAGGCCACCAGCCGCGACCGTAGTGCCAGAAACAGGATCGGACATTAAGCCCCCTCTTATTGCTGTGAGTCCTCTCAGAACGAGGGGAAATAAAAAGGGCCACCAATTGGCAGCCCTGAATACGACAAAACCCCGCTGCGGCGAGGTTTTTAAATGATGTTAAGTACGTGTCTAAGTGACCACTCTTAACACAATAATCCACAAAATGCGGACCGCGTTAGTGCTTTTTATCTGTTTTTCCATTATTTTCTTGCTACACAGCTAAAAACTAAAAGAAAAGCAGGCGTTGCCAAACCTCACGGTGACAGTTGGCTTAGAATGAGGACATACTTTTGGATAAGTTTGATGAGATTCATGTGGACATTGAATCTGAGCAGCAAGCCTTCGATTTGCTTGAAAGCTATCTTGATGGTTATGGTTTACCTGACAGCTTAAGTTTCAATGGATGGCCAAACCTTACCATCAAATTAACCGGTGAGAAATTTAACAGATCCCTTACACCTTCAGTTATGAAGGGTTTTGTTGAAATGCAGGCTCAAATCAACAAATCATATGCCCTTGCCAAGTACGGTGTCCCTGACGTCCGCAAACTGACCAAAGAAGAACTTGACGCCCTGGAAATTGAAGTTACGGTAGAACAAGGTTCTTCAATAGTAGAAATTAACATTGATGGTTTTTTAACCAAACTCACACAGGAACTTGTTGGTAAAATGAACGCAACTGAGATCATGTTTACTGTTCTCGGCGCAGCAGTCATCTGGGGCGGAGTAACAGTATTTAAACGGTTCTTGGACAACCGCAAAGATACTCGCCTTGCAGAAATTGCTAAGGATGGAGAGAAAGAACATCTCCGGACTATGCAGATCATGAGCGAGCAAGAAACTAAACGCCTGCGGGTCATTTCTGAAATGGTTGCGGAAAAGCCGCTTCTCGATAACATGGACCGTATGTCGTATGACGCTAAAACCCAGATGGTTAAATCCTTTGTGCGTTCAGATAGCGCCCAAATTGATGGCGTTACTATTGACTCTGAAATGGCGAAAGAGTTAGTTACCAATGCTCGTAGACGCTCATCAGAAATGAGAATCGATGGTATTTACCGGATTGAAGAAGTTAATAACACTGATCCAGAGAGCTTCAAAGTTAAGGTTCGCCGTGTCGATACCGACCAACGCCTAACCTGCGTAGTTCAGGATGTATTCCTTGATGAATCCGGAAATAAAGAAGCGTTGCAGCGAGCTGAATGGGAAAGAAAACCTGTTCATCTGAGTATTAACGCAAAACACGTCGATGGTGACATTAAATCAGCAGTAATTCTCTATGTTCGAGACGTGGAGAAAAAGCCCGAGTAATCGGGCTTCAAGCATCAATCTTTGACTTCCGGGTCTATCTCTAAACGAATTTCTAGCATCGAGAGGCAGCCATCAATAAACCCCTCGGCCATCTGTATCTCGATGCGTATCAGTTTCTCATCCTTCTTTCGCGCTTTAGCTATCTTCCGCTTCGAGATACCGTACAGGTAGTGAGCTACAAGAAGTGAATGCTCATATGGCTTTCGGCTTTTCAGCCGTGCTAGGCAACCTTCAATGATAAGCGCATCATCATCTGTACATGACAATCGGGTTTTGCTTGTCTGCGGTAAAAGTCCCTTGAATCCTGCCGCGATCGGGGAGTAATCCACACCTGAATTATCGCTTGATGCCCAACCGCCCCATCGCTCTAACACCATCTGAATATCGCGCATGTTATCTCCACTGTTCATGCAAGCACGCCGATTGCCAGCGCACGATCTATAACCCGAAACACGAGGACCAGTTGGTCACCGTGTTTCGCTTCAAATGCCACAGGATCAGCATGCAACTCGTCGTGATGCTCTCTGCACAGAGGAATCACAAACAGGTCGTGTGCCTTTGTACCCATTCCACCCTGCCCGTGGCCAATCAGGTGGTGGGGGTCGTCAGCTTGCTTGTTACAGCAGACACACGGCTGGGCCTTAACCCATCTCGTGTATTTCTCATTCACCCAGCGACGACGCTTGGGTTTAAGCATGAAGGATTCCGGCGTATCCGGATCTACCTTCATCGCCACTATCTTTTTCGCTTTCTCCTGTACCAGCTTTTGAGCAGGTAATGTCGGAACAATATCGCTTTCACGTGTTACCGACTGGTAAGTATCGTCCTTCAGACGAAGGGCTTTATGGGCTAAGGCTTCAGGTATCTCATCAGCCAGGTCGTTCCTGACCATCCACCAGCAAAACTCCGGCAGCGTAAGAACGTGGTCCTCACTGAAACCTAATTGGCCGTTTACGACCTTCAGTAGCCAGGATACCAGGTTTTCACGTGCTATACCCGCCAGACCTTCAGTGAACTGATCACGAATTTTTAAGTCACAGCCCCAGCACGTGCGGATTGAGCCAGGTGCATGCCGGGTGATGGTGTAGTTGCGATCGTGCCACTCGCTGTGTGGGTACTGACATTCCAGTTTTCTTTCGAGCCAAGCATCCAGTGAATTGAGTCCACCAGCACGATGTATGACCTTCTGATTTTCGAAGACAGCACGCATCAACGGATCGTTCTGAAGCTCCTGAGCAGTCTCCGGCAGCATGCCAGACGGTAACTCAGCCATTGACTCTGCCTGTGGCTCGATAAGAACACGCCCACGTCTGAACAGATGCATCAGTTCACTGCCTGGGCGAAATATTACTACCCCGGTCATCGGTGCCACTTCAGGTGTCAGTAATGCCCTCACGCTACTTGCCCCTTAGCAATATGCTCTGCCCACAGGCCGCCAATCCAGCGAACACCCTTGGCGGTGAAGCGGGACTGATTGAACGCGTAATTTGTCTGGTTTGTCGTGCCCGTCTTCACCTCAAAGCGCCCTGCTTCGATATGCTTGCTCTTTGGCGTGAGAACACGGTTAAGCCGGTACATGATGCCGTTCTCAATCAGGAACATCGCAAACTCCGGCTCTTTGGCGTTAAGCAGCTTGGCGACCTGTCGAAAAGTCATTGAGCCAGTAGCCGTAACATAACGATCAACGAACTCGGCCTTCGGTGCTGCAACTGCCAGTTCTTCACTCAGGCGCTGCTTCTGTTCTGCCAGATCAGCAGCAAGGCGCAGGGCCTCAGGAAGTGACCGGGGAACAATTATTCCGCCGTTGCTCTCCAGTTCCTGCCAGCGGTCAACAAGTCGGGCGGTAAACTCCGGCGATAATTGAGCAACGATCACATAGCTGTCTCGTTTGTTCACTTCGTAGTGATGGTATGTCTGCCCGTTCTGGGGATGGGTGTACTGCAATGCAGCATACCCACCAATCACACCGGAATTCATGAGGCGCTCTATCGTTACGCAGACATTGCTGTGTCGGGAATCAACCAGTTTCGCAATCTCACGGCTGGACATGGTGATCTGCTGCCCCGTTGTTGCGGCATGGTGGGTAGGACACATTACGGTTATGCTCATCTGCTGCATGTTCTGTCTCCACTTTTGAAATGCGAAGCGGGCTGCACCCCACTACGCGTGTTTCTGTATTTTACTGCCTGATATATGCGCTTGCATTGTGAGCTGTATGTTTGATCAGTTATTTATAGTGATTAATATTGATTTCTACTCTTCCGGGCTTTGCTACCGGTCCCCACTCGATAGCCATCCGTTTAACCTGACTGTCGTCTTCCCAGACTCTGGCATTCGTCAGTGCGTCGAACAGCGCTTTGTTGTAGTTGTCCAGATCCCGCCGTCTGTTATCTGGCGGGAAAAGAACTATGTTTACCTCAACGTTGACGTTAACTGGTTTCGGTATACCGCCGTACTGCTGCACAACAGAGGCATAAACGTTCTTCTTGAACTTCCTACCCATCTCACTGATCAGATGCTTACCCTTTAACGCTCCACGGTCAGGGAACCGGTAATAGGTGTTAACTGTTGGCGGGAATGGCAACGTTAATTTCATTGCTGAACACCTCTCGCTTCCAGCCATGACAAGGCGCGTTCTCTTGAATCACTATCACCATTAATGAGTGACTTGATGATCGATATCGCATCTACCTCATCGTTTGCTGAAATAACGGTAATCCCTCTGGAAACTCCAGGCGCAACTGAGATATATCCCTTCTTCGCTATGGCCTTCACATGCTCCGCTGCAGCGTTCGGTGATGAGCAACCAATCAGCCCAGCCAGTTCACATATCGTTGGAGGGAATCCGAACCGGCGCTGATAGTTCACGATCGAACCAAGTACTTCACTTTGTCTCACGGTAAGTTTGTTCACTTCAGCGCTCCTTAATCCGCTTGTTCAGAATCCCGACTTCGATATACAAATGAGATGGCGTAAAGCCAAGTTGCTTAACCATCCCCATGGCACCGTTAAAAATTGGCCTAGCTATTTCGTCACAATTCATGCCAGGGTTAGCCTTGCGTTTAGCAGTTATTTCCTCGTTGCATCTTCTGGCGATGTTACGAAGCGCATTACGTGCTTCAACGTCCTGCATAAGCAACCTCCAGCAGCGAACCAGGTTTACCAACGTAACCAGGAGACATGATTACATCAGGGTTTTCTGCCTGATTTCCCCAGTGATGCCATCCGGGTGCCGCGCAGCGGCTGAACAACTCAATGCGTGACACATCGCCGTATAATTGCTCCAGACGGTAACGCGCTTCTACTGGCTTCTGGCTGTGTTCGCCGAGTGGGCTGTAAATAACCTGCTTTACGCTCGCGTCCTGACGCTCAAGACCTTTCCCTCTGGTGGCAATTAGCAGATCCTCGGTATTGGCGCGGGTATGGTTACCACCATTCATTCGGGTCTGAGCGTTCAACAGGTCGAGGAAGTCGTAAAAGTCCTCTACTCCACCAGCCTGAAGCGCTTTGTTGATGTGCTGCTCAGCCAGAGAGTTGAACTTCACCCAGGTGAACCCCTTCATGGTCCGAACCTTAAACCCCCATGCTTCAGCCAGTTCGATCGCCTCACGGGTATGTGTACCGGTGAACCACATGGCCAGAACGGAATCTTCCGCAGCCAGCTCCCAGACGGGCAGACGTTTTATGTCGATGAGTTTCATCGTGCCGTAATGGTTTTCCGCTGCACCATTGCTGATGGTGTTCCCGTATTCCCACGGCGGATCGGCGTAAATCAGTGAATAGTTCATTAACGGCCTCCCGAAAATCGACCAGCCAGATAGCATCCGTCTTCGGTAATAACTGCTGGTTTAGCCAGGCCAAGGCAGCGCTGACGTTCTGCCAGTATTGCCGCTCTCTCTGATTCAATGGCTGATGCGCTGAACGCCTCCATGTAAATCGTCGCGGCACGGTGAAAAAGACCTTTCGACTCCAGGCCTTTCGCCGTTTCCATCAGGGCGCTGACTTCAGGAGTTGGTTCAAACACCTCGAAGTGGCAATCTGCTGGCGGTTCCGCGTAGTAACGGAATTGACGGCCATCACGTTTACGTGTTGCCAGTTCTGAACCATAAAGTCGGCAAACAGTGAGTTGAAGTTGGTCCTGGCTGTATTGGGTCAGACCTTCGATGATGTCCCTGGTCGTTGAGCCGGGATTCATGGCAATAAACATCTGGACCGTTTTCAGAATGCTCATAGCTACCCCCTGAATCCTTCAGGAATGCGTGTATCGCACTCGTATTTGGATTTAAACATTGGGTCCTCTCGAACCTCATGTTTGCTCGCTGACGCTGATAACTTCAGAGACAACTCATCCCATTTTTCACGCAGCTTCGAAGGACTGAGAATGTTTTTGCACCAGAAGGGATCGCGATTTACACGACCGTACAGTTCGCAGATCTGGCGGTGATTGCGATTATCTTGAGTGCACATCAGACGAACCTCGTTAGCCCAGGAAACCCAGTTAGGTTCTTTAGGGCGAACCAGTTCACCGTCAGACTCAGCGGCTTGCTCGTAAAGTCGGATAATCTTTCCCCAGATCCATTCTGCGCAGGTTAAATCTTCCTGAGTTCCCCATTGACGTTTTGCCGCACTGAAAACCACAGCTGTTGGATGACGAGACAGAAAATCATTTGGATTAACCAAAGCGTCCGGTTGCGAAGCTTCCGGACAAGAAGGGGTTTTATTCTCTGTAGTACTCTCTGTTGTATTCTCTGTAGGATCATCAGTGCATTTTGACCCGATGACAGCGGTTCGTTTTGACCTGATGGAGTGTGTCACTTTGGCCTCTTCCATCGTGTCATTTTGACCTGATGGAACAGTGCATTTTGACCTCTTCGATTCTGTCACTTTGACTTCATCTAAAAGCTCGCTTTCATAGTTGATCGTGTAGAAGTTGGTCATGTCGCGTTGAGACTTGTTCAGTTGCTCAATTTTGAGCACGCCGAGTGTCTTCAGGCGGGTGAAGGTACGCTTCAGGGTTGACTCAGACCAGAACGGGAACTGCTCCAGCCACTGTTCTGTCGTGTTGTAAATCCAGCGAACACCATCACTTTCCATGCCTGATTTGGTTTCTTGCAGCCAGTAATTAATCTGCTGCAAAGCAATCGCCTCATTCAGGCCAATGCTGTATGCAAGGTCAGGATTTATTACTATTGGCCGTGATGTCATTAACAGGCTCATTAGGACCCTCTATTTCCCTGAATTTACGCTGAAACTGTTCGAGAGGACTGAAGCACTCATGCTCGTATCCGTCGCGCAGGTATATAACCCGTTGAGTTTCTGGCTCCCACCGGATAACCCTGACTGGGACGCCGTAGCTGTCTTTGAACCGTCTGTTGAGTGCTCGCATTCGACCTTCTCCGCCTGACCGTTGAAATCACCTACAACCCAATCGGCAAACTGGTAGCAGACAGGCTCAAAGCATCCGGATACCATTACCCCATACACGAACTGCGCCGGACCTTTTCCACCCGGCATAGGTCGAGCAATAAGTTGCGACCTGCGGTACTGTGTTGTTACACTGTTCATGCGTTAGTTTCTCCACTGAATACGACACGCCACGACGCCAGGAGCTGCACACTCGCTGGCGTCACTTCTTTTGACGGCGGCTGAATAAGGCCACAATCGCGCGGATTTCTTCTTCACGCGCTGCCAGATGACGGCGGTGATGTTCCAGAATCTCTTCTGCTTCATGCTTTTCAATCACTCCATCCTCAAGCGCCTTCTGGATAATCTGATCAACCTGACCTCTTGCAGCTGCTGTACGCATTGCACGGCTGAACAAGTCAACACGGTCAAGATCTTCCAGGCTTGGTACGTCCACCAACAGTGCGCCGCGACGCTTGGCAAAGTAGTCAGCAACGAATGACGTATTGGAAATGTCCTCCATCGCTTCCAACTCGGTGACTTCAAAGAAACGGCAACCGTTTTTCTCGTAAAGGTTGTTGTTGAATTGGGTTTCTGACATGCCCAACGCACCAGCCATAGCCTGACGGCCTCCGGGATACGCTTTACACATCGCTTTCACCACTTCTTTCAGGGTTTGCTCTACCATCTTGTTTTTCCTTTGGTAGTTACTAAGTGCGTGATCATCAGTTACGGTGTTACTGCAACGTCTGGATCAGCGGGTTTATATTTATTTGGAAAAGGTCGAACTTCTTCAGCCTCGATTTTCCCGTCTTCCTTAACCAGGATGTTCACTCTTCGGTTGCGCTTCAGAGCTTTACTGATGGCGCTTTGGTAAACCCCAAGAGCCTCAGCTGTTTTGGCCTGGCCGTTTTCCAAAACATATTCAGATAGCGGAATAATTTTCATTAGATTTCCTCGTGGATGCACACAAGGAGTATCACTGTTAGTGATAATATTGTCAACACTAGCGGTGATTGGTAAATATGCCGTGCGGTGATAAATTATGAGAATGAAAAAGAAACCTTTGACCGCCGAACAATTGGCTGACGCCAGTAGGCTTAAAGCCATTTTTGAGTCCAAGAAGAAATCTCTTGGGCTCTCTCAGGAGACGCTGGCTGAACAGATGGGTATGGGTCAGAGTGGCGTTGCACAACTGCTTAATGGGACCAACGCAATTAATGCAACTCATGCAGCTCAGTTCGCTAAAATTCTGGGTGTGAAAGTTGACGACTTCAGCCCATCGCTTGCAGCTGAAATATCAGCAATGTTTGAAGCTATCGCAAACGGAAAAAACCATTCTTCAGTTTATGAATACCCACTACTAACCGAAGTTCAGGCTGGTTCCTTCTGTCCTGTAAGCTCTTACACTGAGCGAGATGCAAAGGAATGGGTTTCCACTACAGTTAAAGCCAGTGATTCAGCTTTTTGGCTTGAAGTTTCTGGACACTCAATGACCGCACCACCTGGTGTAAAGCCAAGCTTTCCTGAGGGTATGCTAATCCTCATAGATCCAGAACAGGATGTTGAGGCTGGTGATTTTTGCGTTGCTGGTATTTTTAACGATTCAGAAGTGACATTTAAGAGATTTGTTCGTGAGGATGGAAGGCCGTGGCTTGAACCACTCAATCCAAGCCCACGATACCAAGCAATTGAATGTAATGAACATTGCAGGATAATAGGTAAGGTTGTTAAGGCCCAATGGCCTGAAAATATCTTCGAATAAGGAGCCAATCGGCTCCTTTTTTTTGCACCTTTTTTCACCTTAATAATCATGGAGTTAACACTTTTAGTGATAATTTTATCACTAGAGGTGTTGACCAATTAATCACTATTGGTGATACTCATTATGCACCGCAGTGATACATTGTTAATTACAAGGAGACAGGTGTTTCAGTCAGTCCCGGTAAGCATCTCGCAGGATTCTTACCGGGACTGGAAGAGTTACCACTTGGAGACGGTCCTTATAAATGTCCTGGACAGTGGCGGTACCAGCACCGAGAACAGCGGCGGCAACTATGCAAACATGACAGGCCGTAAAAACTTGTTAGGCCGATGAGTTCAAATGGCAATAAAGAACTGACAGCCGGGAAAGACCGGCACACAACGATGAGAGCATTATCTGTGAATAAGCACATCGACCCGCAACGCGGACGTGATGCCCAACCGATAGCTGTTTAGAAGCATCATTTAGTGCTCTCTTCAATGTGTCTTAGCTGCTCGGCTGGCAACCTACTGCCATTAACACAGCTTTCCCTGCATGAGAGGCTAACTGCAGGGCGCGGACTCGACGCGTAGTACAGGTGTAACCCGCAACACGAAGTTCGAGTGACGTCCGTCTGGTAAGTGGCTACTGCCTGCAACTGGATGAAACGCCAAGGGTGACAGCCGGAGAGACGGAGGTATGTCCAATCCCTGAAGCTGGAACGGTGACTACTACTGATTATGTAGAGGCTTAGCCAATGAGCCATATCAAGCAAGCTGACAGTCGGAAATGAGCGACGGACGCGGGGAAAGAACCGTGACAGGAGGGAAGTAGACCCCACGAACACAACATGAAAGCGCACTCCTTTACTTACCAGTTATGGGTGACAGGTGTGAAACAGGTGGAGTGCGCTTCCAGTTGTGGTGAATGACGGGGCTGACCGTCAAACGGTTGAGAAAAGATAAGCAGGCGAAACGTTCTAAGCGAGCATAGGGACTGATCGAACGCGGATGGAACGGGCGGTTACGATATTGAAACACCGAGCCACTGAGCTGGAGATCAGCGCCAGCCACCACAAACCAAATCACGTAGCCAGCGTGGTACCAGGAAGTAAGAAAGCTGTGTGGAGTCTTGGCGGTACCAGTACCAACCTTTGAAGTCCCTGGTACCGCCCTTTTTACTCAACTGAAAGCGCGTTCTGTCACTTGTCATTAAGTGCCAGTTCGTTAAATCCAAAACCAGCGGAACGCGCTTTCAATTGAGTGGAGAAACTAAGCGGCGATTGCAGTCGCCCGTTTCACTAAGTGCCTCTTGATGGGGCATTTACTGAAACGAACCTAAAACTTTTATTCGCCTTTTGGCGAGGGATTCGTGCAACCAAAATTCAGCGCCGTGCAGGGCGCATATAACACGGAGAAACTAACCATGACGACCACACAGAACGTCACTGAGTTACAACCACGTATGACCAGAGAGCAACTGATCGATGCTGCCCGTAAAGCGGCCCCTCTCCTGCCAGCTGCTTCCCAATGGCTGATGAATGAACTGGCGAACCGCTACGATGTTCAGGGTGTCGCGCTGTGCGAGTCAATGGAGCAGCGTAAAGCTCTTGCCATCGAGAACACCGTTTTACGCGACGATGTTATCTGCTGGGCAAAAGAATGCGATCGCATTGTTGAAAGACACACAAAAACACGCAGCAACATGCACCTTCTGGAAGCCCAGCGCGAACTGCGTGATTTAACTCCGGTAACAAATGTTGTGATGAATGAAAGGGCTAAGTGATGGCCGCTAACTCATTCAAACAGATGTCCCGTGACGGGACCATCAAGCGCACCGATACCGGGATGTTTATCAGCCTTGACCATATCCACGTGCGTCAAGGTTTCAACAAGCGTGAAGACGACGAACGCACCCGCCAGGCAGATGACGATCTGTTTAACTATCTGATGAACGGTGGCACCGTTCCTCCGCTGGAGGTTATCGCACGTGATGAAGGCGGTGTGTGGGTTGTTGAAGGCCACCGCCGCCGTCGTTGCTACGCACGTTGTGCTGAAGCAGGTAAGCCAGTAGACCGCATTCATATCATGCCGTTTAACGGTAACGATGTGCAGCGTCTGGCTCGCATCATGACCAGTAATAACCAACTTCCCCTTTCCGATATTGAACAGGCTGCTGTTATTCAGGAACTTCATAACGCTTTCAACCAGACCACCAGCGAGATTGCAAAGCTGGTCAACAAGTCTTTACCGACAGTAGAAAAACTCCTGCTTCTCAGCACTGCTAACCACGACGTTCAGAATGAAGTTAAATCCGGGGCCGTGTCCGTAGATGTGGCAGTTGACCGCGTAAAAGAGTTCGGCGAAAAGGCCGGTGAGGTTCTCCAGAAGGATAAAGCTTCTGCTGCTGCCAAAGGCAAGAAAAAAGTCACCCGCAGCGTTATAGCGCCCGAAATTAGCATTAAGAAAGCGCGTCGCCTTGTAGAGCTGATCAGTCTGGTGGGTATAAGCGACACAGGTGTTATCGCTCTCGAAGGATTGGTACATGCAGAAGTCGTAGAAATTATCGACGAGCACAAAGCTATCGCCGCTCAGCGTCATGGAGAAACATCATGATTACCGAAAAAAATAATGTTTTTTATTGCGACTGCGGTTTTTCATGGCGGCGCGGTATGAGCGGTTCACATAATTGTGAGGATGGATTGCGGGCAAAACTCACAGACATGGCAGTACAGCTCGCTAACGCCGAGAGCAAGTGCAGGGAGCTGGCGGCGGAGAATGTAACGCTGAATGACAAAATGAATAAGCTCGCAACCTGGCCTGGTATTGAATTCTATTCGTCTGCATGGGAGTTCTGCAATCTTGATGGGAACGATGCGCTTGAGTTCATGTGCGATGTCAAAACCCCAGCGACAGACGCTTTCCTGGCTGAAGTGCGAGCGCAGGGTGTGGAAGGATTCTTGAAGTTTTGCGGTGAGGAAAATTCCGTATTTGTCGAGGCTAAAGCTTATTACCGTTCGCTATCGGATGCGGTTGATGAGTTTGCCGCCCAACTTCGCAAAGGAGCCGCGCTATGAGCAACCGATTCTACATGCTGTGTACACGAGAAACTGTCGGGAGCAACGCGTCATTCCACTGCCACAACGGCAACGGGTATAGCTCAAACATCGACCGCGCTCACGTGTATACCCGCGAAGAGGCACAACACAGCTGGGATTTAGGTAGAGAGATTGATCAGCCAGTTTGCGCAGACAGCGTTGATTCCTTGGCTACCTGGCATGTCGACTGCCAGTACATTCCTGCTGATAGTGTTATTGAACCCGGATGCGAGTCCTACGTGGCCTACAAAAAAGGAAGCTGGAACGGCAACGATGTGTACTGGCTGCAACATGGCGGACTTCCAACAGATGACTTCAGTAAGGCATTCATTTTTGTTTCCGCTAACAAAGCGGAGCCTGGAATTGTCTGGATTCCTTTTGCCTTGGCTGACAAGGCTAAGCGCCGCACATTCAGCATCAATGAATTTAATCGCCGCACCATGGTGCATGCGGCAGGGCTGGTTATGCCTGAATGGTTGAAAAAACAAAACCGCAGGAAAAAGGCGCGAAGCGGAAAGGTTCGCTGGAATTGCCCGCACTGCGGAAAAATCAGTTGGCAGTACAACCCATATGATTTTGATGGTTGCCGCGACTACTCATGCGAAGGATGGAGACCCCAATGACAGCACTCAACAAACAGGCGCTGCGTGAAGCGGCAGAGAAAGCGACGCCGGGACGCTGGGAATACTACCCGGGAAACACGAGCATTGAATATAACGTTGACTCGCTGGTCGAAGACCAGGGCTCAATCGTTTATGTCGATAGTGGAGACTTCACCCGGGATCAGACGGACCGGAACGGAGAGTTCATCGCCGCTGCCAACCCTGCCACGGTGCTGGCGCTGCTGGATGAGCTGGAAGAGTCAGGGCGTTTGCGTCTGAAGTTCCAGGAGGTTAACTGCGAGCTGTGCCAGAAGCTGGAAGCCGCAGAGAAGCGCATAGCAGAGCATAACTTTGAAAATCGGTTACTGGCTAATGCTGATCGCGATATCAAAGCATTACGACAGCGCATAGCCGAACTGGAGGCGCGTGAGGTGACGCTGCCATACCTGCCAGATGATTGCGACCGAACGGAGGCACATTTCAAATATCAGGCTGCGATTGCCGCCGCCGGCATTGGCGTGAAGGGGGAGTGAGATGGCGCTGACGAAAAAACAACGCGCAGAGCTACGCATGAAGTTTGGCGGTCGCTGTGCTTATTGTGGATGCGAACTACCAGAGAAAGGCTGGCATGCTGACCATGTTGAGGCTGCATTGCGGAAGTGGGAATTTGGCGAACGTCAGTCCAATGGAACCCGGCGTGCTGTTGCAACCGGGGAATTTTGGCGACCTGAGAATGATGCTATCGAAAATCTTTTCCCGGCTTGCGCACCGTGCAACCTGTTTAAAGCCACATTCAGCGTGGACTTATTCCGGGAAGAAATTACGCGGCAGGCAGAACGTGCTCGCGCATATAGCGTCAACTTCCGCACTGCTGAACGATTTGGCCTGGTTGAAGTTGTCGAAAAGCCGGTTGTGTTCTGGTTTGAAAAATATCAAGAAGGAGCGTCAGCATGACAACTAACAACCACCCGGCGCAAGGTCCTGTATCACTCGAGCGCCTGCACCAGATACGCGAAATACTCAGCAAAGCAGCAGCACAAAGCGACGGCGGTAATCTCGGATACGCAATGGCTGATGCTGTGAAGGTGATTGATGGGGCTATTGCTGTATTTGGCGCTGCGTCACAACGAAACCCTGTACTGGCCTACGCGGACAGTTATCGCGATATGGCTAAGCGTGGAGTTGAATCCATTCCGGTCTGGAGCGTAATAACCGACCTTGAAAGAAATATCGCTCCACTCTACACCGCCCCGCCAGCGCCGGTAGTGCCGGATTAATATCGTCACCTGAGCGAGTTGTATCACGCACAGGAAAAGCGATTATTCAAACTTGCTCAGCGCATCAAAGGGCTGTCATTTGATAAATACACTCATTCGCCTTCGCAGGCTATCGATGTGCTGGAAGCAGCTATATTTGGCGATAACGAAGACGCCTTCCGCGCCGCCATGCTTCAGGCTGGCAACTCTCCGGTAACTCCGGATGGTTGGATTCCGGTAAGCGAGCGGATGCCGGAACGCGATGTTGATGTGCAGGTTACTGCGCTGATAAGAAAGAGCAGATGGTTGGCTACATGGAACGACATGAAACAGAGGGATGGTTTAGGTTTGCATCGCTTCCTAATGGTGGTGGCGTTTATTGCAAACCAACTCACTGGATGCCACTGCCAGCAGAACCTCAGCAGGAGGTGAAACATGGCTAACCTTCAACTCGCAGTTAACGGTGAATACTTCGATCAGATGAAGTCAGGCGAGAAGACGGAAGAGTATCGCCTGGTGAATAAATACTGGTGTCGCAGGCTATCGCATGGTCACAACCAAAAGCTACCGCGACGATTTGATCGCCTTATTATCACCCGCGGATACCCAAAGCGTGATGATATGAGTAGGCGTATCGATATCCCGTATGACGGCTACGAAATCAAGGTGATTACTCATCCTCACTTCGGGCCAGAACCGGTTAAGGTGTTCGCTATCAAGGTGAATATTCATGCCCAGCAAACTTAAACAGCGGCGCTTGCGTCGCCTTAAATCGGATGTGGCATGGTGGAGATCTGAAGCTGAATACTGTAAGGCGAGAGTGTTCGAACAGGCAAACGAAATTGCTGAACTCAAAAGCATGGTGATTCGTATACCAATGCCGGTAATGGTGCCAGTAGAGATACTTCATCAGCTAAATGGGAAGGGTTCGAAAGAAAGTCCATTATGTCGCAATTGCAACGATGGAACCCGTCACGGGTGTTCATCGTGTGCTTACAGAATGAAGTAACCGGGTGCAGCCGGTTTAAGTGGAGAACTATGTATGAGCGGACAAATCCAACGTTTTCTTACCCCAGATGACCTCTATCAATTAACTGGTTATCGTCGCCCTTCCCTCCAGTGTAAAGCTCTGAGGGATAGTGGGGTATTTTTTATCCCACGTAAGGACGGCAGACCAGGAACAACATGGGATCATGTATCAAACCCGGTTGGCCTTAAGTTGATAGTGAGTAATCCAGAAGAAGAAGAACCAAACTTTAAGGATATGTAATGTCTAGAGCTCGCAAAAACCCCGATGATAACTGGATGCCTCCCCGCGTTCGTCGGGGAAAATCTGCTTATGAATTTCGTACAACAGATGGTCGTACCGTCAGGTTGTGCAATCCTGATCTAACAAAATCGCAGGTATGGGCAGCTTACGAAAACTTCATAAACGATTTAAAGGTTGGTTCGAACTTCAACGCACTTTGTGAAGAGTTCTTTAATTCCGGCGATTTCCACGAGTTAGCAACTGAAACACGCAAAGACTACAGAAAATACGGTTCAAAGGTAAATGTTGTCTTCGGGAAAATGAAGCCGGATAACATCAAGCCAGAGCACATCAGAAAATATATGGATAAGCGAGGTGTTAAGAGCAGAGTTCAGGCAAACCGAGAGAAAGCGTTTATGTCGAGGGTGTTTAGGTGGGCATATGAACGTGGCAAAGTGAAGATGAATCCATGCCAAGGTGTGAAGCAATTTAAGGAACAGGCACGCACCCGTTACGTCACGGACAAAGAATATGAAGCACTATTTAGCGTTTCGTCAGTACCGGTGAAGATTGCCATGGAGTTAGCCTATTTATGTTGCGCACGTCAGGGTGACATTCTTGATCTAAAAAAGAGTCAGATACTTGATGAAGGTATTCTAATTCAGCAAAGCAAGACGGCCGTGAGCCAGATTAAGGCTTGGACTGTGCGCCTATCGAATGCGATCACCCTGGCAGAGTCCCTTCCGTTAAACAACGGCATGGTGAGCCTGTACGTGCTCCACCAGCAGTCAGGTTCTCGTTACACCCGAGATGCATTTAATGCTCAGTGGATGAAAGCGAAAAAGTTAGCCGCTGAAAAATTTCCTGAGCTCGAATTTAACTTCACGTTCCATGATCTGAAAGCTAAGGGGATATCTGATCTGGAAGGAACGCTGCATGAGAAACAAGAAATATCAGGCCACAAAAATGCTTCGCAGACAGCAAGATATAACCGCAAAATATCTGTTGTTCCGGTCGTTGGGGGGCAGTAATGCCCTCTTTTTATGGCGAAGCTGAATGGCGAAACAATGGTGAACATTGAGTACAAAAACAAAAAAACCACCCGTAGGTGGTTTCACGACACTGCTTATTGCTTTGATTATTCTGTTCTTTCCCATGGTACCCGGAGTGGGACTTGAACCCACACAGCGCGAACGCCGAGGGATTTTAAATCCCTTGTGTCTACCGATTCCACCATCCGGGCTCGGGAAGAAATTGGAGGCGCGTTCCGGAGTCGAACCGGACTAGACGGATTTGCAATCCGCTACATAACCGCTTTGCTAACGCGCCGAAATCTTCTGGCTTTACAGCCGACATCCGCTATTGCCGATGTCTTTAATTTGGAGCGGGAAACGAGACTCGAACTCGCGACCCCGACCTTGGCAAGGTCGTGCTCTACCAACTGAGCTATTCCCGCATCACCAAGTAAGTTTGTTAATCACTTGATTTTGTTATCGTCTGGCAATCAGTGCTGCCGTTCGATGCGTTGCATTCTACTTACCTGACGCAATGAGTCAACGATATTTTTCACCACTGACGATCGTTTGCTGAAATTTGCGCCGAAACGATCACTGTTCAAGCAAATCTCCCCATGCAGCGCTCAAATACTGGAACATTGACCACAAAGTCAGTATCGCGGCGACGAAGAAAAGTGCGATCCCGGCGTACTCTACCCAGATATTTGGACGCCACAGCAACCATGCGAGCGCGGCCATTTGCGAAGTGGTTTTCACTTTACCGATCCAGGACACAGCCACACTGCTGCGTTTACCCAGCTCGGCCATCCATTCACGCAGCGCAGAGATAATTATTTCACGCGCAATCATCGTGGCGGCAGGCAGCGTCACCCACCAGCTGTGATAGTGTTCGGTCACCAACACCATCGCGATAGCCACCAGCACTTTATCAGCAACCGGATCGAGGAAGGCACCAAAACGGGTGCTTTGGTTCCAGCGACGTGCCAGAAAACCGTCAAACCAGTCGGTGACCGCCGCAATACAGAAGATCAGCGCACAAACGAAGGGAGCCCAGGTGAATGGCAGATAAAAAGCCAATACAAAGAATGGGATCAGGATGACGCGAAACAGCGTGAGCAACGTAGGGATATTAAATTGCATATGACGGATAACTATCTGTTGTCAGTGAAATTACCCCTATGTTGCTACAGAGGGCCTAATGTTTCAACGAGTAGAAGATCTTTTCTGCCAGAGCTTGCGAAATACCCGGCACTTTTGCAATTTCTTCGATACTCGCGTTACGAAGACCTTGCAAACCGCCCATATATTTCAACAACATCTGCCGACGCTTTGGACCAACGCCTTCAATGGTCTCAAGCGTACTGGTACTTTTCACCTTCGCCCGTTTTTTACGGTGCCCGCTAATCGCATGATCGTGAGATTCATCGCGGATATGCTGGATAACGTGCAATGCAGGCGAATCAGGCGGCAGGCTAAAGCCCTCACCTTCCGGCTCAAAGAACAGCGTTTCCAGTCCTGCTTTACGATCGGCCCCTTTTGCCACCCCTAGCAAGAGTGGGTGCTGTTTGTCCCAGGGAACATCCAGCTCAGCAAAAACGGCTTTCGCCTGCCCTAACTGACCCTTACCGCCGTCGATCAATATGACGTCCGGAATCTTACTTTCTTCAATCGCCTTACCGTAACGCCGACGCAGAACCTGATTCATGGCAGCATAATCGTCACCCGGCGTAATGCCGGTGATGTTATAGCGGCGATATTCTGCACGCAGCGGGCCATTGGCATCGAATACCACGCATGAGGCTACCGTCTGCTCGCCCATCGTGTGGCTGATATCAAAACATTCCATGCGTTTTACTGCCGGTAGCTTAAGTACCGATGCCAGCGCCGTCAGACGTTGGGTAATGGTCGACTGCTGGGAAAGCTTCGTGGTTAACGCCACCGCCGCGTTGGTTCGCGCCAGCTTCAGATAACGAGCGCGATCGCCTCGCGGTTTCGTCTGAACGTTAACCTTCCGCCCGGCCAGCTCAGACAAAGAATCCGCCAGCAGGGTTTTATCGCTAAGATTAAAATCGAGCAGGATCTCACCGGGGAAGGTGCGCATCTGGCTTCCCTGCAAATAGAACTGTCCGACAAAGGTTTCGACGACCTCGCCGAGTTCTGTTCCACTCGGTACTTTCGGGAAATAGCTGCGACTGCCTAACACTTTCCCCTGGCGAATGAACAGAACGTGCACACAGGCCATGCCAGCGTCAAACGCCACGCCGATGACGTCCAGATCGTCTCCGGTATTTGAGACAAACTGTTTTTCAGTCACGCGGCGTACGGCCTGAATTTGATCACGAATGCGGGCAGCCTCTTCAAATTCGAGATTTTGGCTGGCCTTTTCCATCCGGGCGATCAGTTGCGTTAATACCTGATCGTCTTTCCCGGACAGGAACAGCCGAACGTAATCAACCTGCTGCGCATACTCTTCTTCACTCACCAGACCCGCGACACACGGACCGAGGCAGCGACCAATCTGATATTGCAGACAAGGACGCGAGCGATTGCGATAAACACTGTTTTCGCACTGACGAATAGGGAAGATTTTCTGCAGCAGCGCCAGCGTCTCACGTACAGCATAACCGTTAGGGAACGGTCCAAAGTACTCGCCTTTGGCATGCTTAGCCCCACGATGCATCGCCAGGCGAGGATGGGTATCGCCGCTAAGGAAAATAAAAGGATAGGATTTATCATCGCGCAGCAAAACGTTATAGCGCGGCTGATACAGCTTGATGTAGTTGTGCTCAAGCAGTAACGCTTCGGTTTCGGTGTGCGTTACCGTGACATCAATCTGCTGTATTTGCGCGACCAGCGCTTCGGTCTTACGCGACGCGAGGTTGCTACGGAAGTAGCTGGAAAGCCTTTTTTTCAGGTCTTTCGCTTTCCCGACGTAGATGACCGTCCCGGCGATATCATACATACGATACACGCCGGGCTGACTGGTCACGGTTTTCAGGAACGCTTTGGCATCAAACTGATCGGTCACTGGCTTGTTAATGTCTCCGCATTACACAGGCCATGGCGAATTGCCAGATGAGTCAGCTCAACATCGCCGTGAATGTTTAATTTACTGAACATTCGATAGCGATAGCTGTTCACCGTTTTAGGACTAAGATTCAGCTGTTCTGAGATCTCATTGACCTTCTGACCTTTGGTGATCATCAGCATAATCTGCAACTCACGTTCAGACAAACTGGCAAACGGGGTTTCCGTTTTCTCAGGCTCAATCTGGCTGAGCGCCATTTGCTGAGCGATATCGGAGGCAATATATCGTTGGCCGGAAAAAACCGAACGAATCGCACTCACAACTTCCTGGGGCGCAGCCCCTTTACTGAGATAGCCCGCAGCTCCTGCCTGCATGACTTTTGCAGGCAACGGGTTTTCGGTATGGACCGTCAGCATGATCACTTTAATGTCAGCCGTTGAACGCGCAATTTTACGCGTTGCCTCAAGGCCACCAATACCGGGCATATTCATGTCCATCAGCACGACGTCAACGAAATTTGAGCGACACCATTTTACCGCATCTTCACCGCAGCACGCCTCACCGACAACTTTAATGCCTTTTATATCTTCAAGAATGCGTCGTATCCCTGCGCGCACCAGTTCGTGGTCATCAACAAGAAAAACGTTGATCAAAGGAATATCTCCAGAATAGGGATAACGCTACCGATAGTTAATCGGTCCTATGTTAACGGGTTTTATCTCAACTTTGAAATGTAAAAAACGCCCGACTTTCGATTTTGCTCTCGTTTTTGGAAATTAGATTGTACGACGGGTGGAAACATTCAGTACTGGCAACCTTCGGCCACAGTTATATCTGCATAGCTGTTTCATAATAGTGACAAAAAAATCATATTCCTTCGCTGAATGCGAACCAGGCAGTTAAAGTTGTAACAATAATTAACGAAGAAAATACTCGAAATAAACATCAAGTGGAGAAAATATATGCAGTGCAACATGTTGTTTATTTTAATGTCACCCACTTTTGTTTGCGCAAAAAACAACCGCTGATATTTTTAGCCTCGCTTATGGTATACTCCGCCGCCTTAAGATTTCACATCGCACTTTTTCATTGAAACATAACGAGGAAAATAAATGAGTACGCCTGACTTTTCCACTGCTGAGAATAACCAGGAACTGGCCAATGAAGTCACCTGCCTGAAAGCCATGTTAACGCTGATGCTGCAGGCAATGGGTCAAGCTGATGCAGGACGCGTGATTCTTAAAATGGAAAAACAGATCGCACAGATTGAAGATCAATCACAGGCTGCGGTATTTTCCAGCACTGTTAAGCAAATTAAACAGGCCTACCGCCAGTAATAAGAAACCGGCTGAAAGCATCGCTATCAGCCGGTTCTGCGTCTGACACTCAGAACGATAATTTATTCAGATAAGCCCGGTCGCAGCGGCGTAACAGGCAATCTGCGTTTTGTTTGGCGCATTGAATTTCTTTTGCATATTCTTCTGGTGAAAGTTAACAGTATTTTCAGAAATCGAGAGAATTATTGCTATTTCTGAAGATGTTTTGCCCTCAGCGGTCCATTTCAATATTTCTTTTTCCCGCTTGCTAAAGCGCATCTCTGGCGCCATGACCATGTCATCTTCCAGTCGCGTCAGAACGGATAAACTTTCCCGCACCAAAAGCTGCATCCTGAGCTCCACTTCATCATTCGCAAAGCGACTATTGCGGATACTTGCACGTGACACCGATAAAAATCCCAACGCTCGATTAGGTAACATTAAGCATTGCGTCATCCCTTTACGTAAACCATGATTGCGCGCGGCATCCCACAGGGGCTGCGCATCGCGAAATAAGGTGTCGTTCCAGGGTAAATGCCCCTGACTGAAGTTTTCAGGCTTCAGCACCGGATCAATCGCGAAATAATTCTCGGACTGATAATGCGCCACCCAGGCTTTGGGATACGTCGTGTGAAGTGATGTTTTGGGCCGGGTAAAAGGTACGGGATGACGAACACAGAGCGCGTAAAAATCGAACTCTAAGTGCTGCGTCTGTTGCTGTAATTCATTATAGACATCCTCTGCCGTCGCCATTTCCTGAAAGCGTAACAGCATGCTCCGTCGCCAGGTGAAGAAATCATGATCCTGCATACTAAGTGGTATTGCCCCTGAGATTGATAATCATCCAAACATATGAAACAAGCTAACACATAAATGTATTTTATATATGCAAATTATCGGACAAAGGAACAATTACTTGAGCGTTACTCAATGGCGAGAGGAAGTAACAGAATCGGGGGTTGATAATAAAGCAATATTTATAAATAGTTATGCGAGCAGTACTCACCCAAAAACATTATCGGTGAGTACTGTGTGCACAATTTATTGCATCAGAAACTTTTCAAGAAACTGACGGGTTCGTGGCTGTTGCGGATGCGTGAACAGGGATTTAGCGGGGCCCTGCTCCACGATCCTGCCTTGATCCATAAATATCGCCCGGTCGGCCACATCGCGGGCAAAGCTCATTTCATGCGTCACAATCACCATGGTGCGTTTTTCCTGCGCCAGTTGACGGATGGTATTAAGTACCTCGCCAACCAGTTCAGGATCGAGCGCAGAAGTCGGCTCATCAAAAAGAATAACCTCGGGTCGCATCGCCAGCGCCCGGGCAATAGCCACGCGCTGCTGCTGCCCACCGGACAAGCGCCGCGGATAGCTGGTTTCTTTACCTGCCAGGCCAACCTTCGCCAGCAGTTCGCGCGCACGTGCTGTCGCTTCGGCTTTCGGCTCGCCTTTAACAATCACCGGGCCTTCAATAATGTTTTCCAGCACCGTACGATGTGGGAACAAATTAAAGTTCTGAAACACAAACCCCACGTGCTGGCGCAACTGACGAATCAGGCCTTTTTGCTGAGTTAACGAACGTGCGGTATCAATGGTAATCTCACCCACTTTAATGGTGCCCGCCTCCGGTTGCTCCAGCAAATTAATGCTACGCAACAGCGTGGTTTTGCCGGAACCGCTCGGCCCGATAATCGCCACGACCTCACCGGGTTTAACGTCGAGATCGATCCCATGTAACACCGTTTGCCCATGGAATTTTTTGACCAGGTTTCTGACTTCGATAGCACTCATTTCGGCTCTCTCTCCTGGCGGTTCAGTTGTTCTTCAAAATAGTTTTGCAGTGCGGAAAGCACCGTCGCCATCACCCAGTAAATCAACGAGGCCGCCAGATACATTGTGAACACTTCCAGAGTACGCGAGGTAATCAGCTGCGCCTGGCGGAACAGTTCCGGTACCTGAATAGTGGCAGCCAGAGAGGTGTCCTTCACCAGGCTGATAAAGCTGTTGCTCAGCGGCGGGAGCGCAACCCGCGCGGCCTGCGGCAGGATCGCCCGGCGCATGGTTTGCCATCTCGTCATGCCAATACTGGCGCCCGCCTCCCACTGCCCTTTGTCGATGGAAGAGATTGCCGCACGCAGGGTTTCCGCAGCGTAGGCTGCTGTATTAAGCGACAAGCCAATCATCGCCGCCGGGATGGGATCCAGCTCAATACCAAACTGCGGCAGACCGTAATAGATCATGAACAGTTGGGCAATCAACGGCGTTCCGCGAAAGATTGAGATATAAAAGCGCGCCAGCCAGCGCACAGGCAACAGCGGCGACAGACGCATCAGCGCCAGGATAAACCCCAGCACGAGGCCAAAGAACATCCCGCCGATACTCAGTTGCAGCGTAAAAACCGCACCTTTGAGCAGGTACGGCAGAGAATCAATCACCAGTTGGATACTTTCATGCATTAGCGTTTTTCTACCTGGTCGTTACACGTGAGGGTGGTAGGCAAACAGCGCAGGCGCCCCACCAGTATGAATAAAGAGAATTGGCCCTTCATCTTTGAAGCGTTTCTGGCTGATGCCGTCAATCAGACCTGCCATCGCCTTGCCGGTATACACCGGATCCAACAAGATACCTTCCAGCCGTGCCAGCAGTTTTACCGCCTCCATGCCCTCTTCGTTTGGCGTACCGTAGCCCGGCGCAAAATAATCGTCCCATAGCAGGATATCCGCGGAGGCCGTCAGTTCCAGTTCTCGGGCAATATCCTGCTGCAGCGTAACAACTTTGGGTTTTTGATCCGCCACGCTGCGCGAGACAGTCACGCCGATAAGTTCGACGTCTGGCATCAATTGTTCCAGACCGACGGCCAGTCCGGCATGCGTTCCCGCACTGCCCGAGGCAACCACTACGGAAGAGAGCGCGACAGCGCCTTCACACTGTTGGGCTATTTCCAGCGCACTTTCCACATAACCCAGTGCGCCCAGCGCGTTAGAGCCCCCAACCGGGATCACATACGGGCGGAACCCTTGCGCTTCAATACGCGTCGCCAACTCCTGCAGTTGTGCATTCGGATCGGTCAGCGCATCGCACATTTCAATTTGCGTATTAAACAGATCCAGCAGCAGACGGTTGCCATTGGTGAGATAGTTTTCCGCAGTGGTGCCAATCGGATTTTCCAGCAGCGCCACACAGTGCAGACCGAGCTTAGCCGCTACCGCCGCCGTCTGGCGAACGTGGTTAGACTGAATCGCACCGGCGGTTATCAGCGTATCAGCGCCTTCACGCAGCGCGTCTGCGGCGAGAAATTCCAGCTTACGCAGCTTATTGCCGCCCATGGCCATCGGCGTGACGTCATCGCGTTTGATGAAAATATCGCGCCCGAGGTAGTCAGAGAAACGTGGAAGATATTCGAGCGGTGTTGGCGCGCCAATAAATTCCAGACGTGGAAAGCGCGTTAAGTTATGCAGCGGCATACAGCCTCCGGTATTCGTTGTTGTGATGTTCTTTTTATTATGCACGTTCAGGCGCAATGAAATAAAAAAAGGCGCTGTTAAAGGCGCCTTTTTTCATCGGATGACGATTATTTCGTCACATCCGCTCCAAACCATTTTTCAGACAGCGCTTTCAGCGTACCGTCTTTTTGCATTTCGGCAATGGCAGCATCAACCGCTTTCAGCAGATCTTCATTGCCTTTGCGCAGCGCCACGCCGGACTCCTGGCGGGAGAATGCTTCACCGGTAACGGCCAGCGTATCCTTGGTTTTTTTCACCAGGTCCAGTGCGGCCAGGCGGTCAACCAGAATGGCATCGATACGGCCTACGCGCAGATCCTGGTATTTGGTCGGATCATCATCATAGGTACGAATATCCACGCCCTGCACGTTCTGACGCAGCCACTCTTCATAGTTGGTACCCAGACCAACGCCGACTTTTTTACCTTTCAGATCGGCGGCAGTCTTAATAACGCCTTCATTGCCTTTCTTCACCAGCGCCTGAATACCAGACACAGTATACGGGGTAGAGAAATCGTATTTTTTCTTCCGTTCGTCAGAGATGGTCACCTGGTTGATGACCACGTCAATGCGTTTGGAATCAAGAGAGGCCAGCATACCGTCCCATTTGGTCGGCTTGAGCGAGGCTTTCACACCCAGATGTTTAGCCAGCTCCTCGGCAAATTCCACTTCAAAACCGGTCAGCTTGCCGTCATCGCCCTGAAAACTAAACGGGGGATAGGTCCCTTCCAGGCCCACCAGCAGCGTGCCGCGCTCTTTAACTTTATTTAACAGACCTTCATCCGCATAAGTCTTTACGCTCATTCCGGCGACAAGTGCAACAGCCATTACACCCATCAGAGCCTGACGTCCCAGAAGTGCTAATTTCATAGTTACCCCGAATATTGTCATTAGTGACTGCTATTTATACACAAAATCATTCTAGTTGCATCAAGGCGGCAAGCGAGTAAGTCCCCAGGAGCTTACTAAAGTAAGTGACTGGGGTGAATGAGCGCAACCAACACAGAAGCAACTTGAAGGATGACGTGTATATGAGCGTAGTGTAGAGCGCTTGTCGTGATCCACAAACATCACTCTGTTACACCTTATTCGTTTTTAATATATATCAGAACTGGCTGTCCAGGAGGATTTCTGCATATGTCCCATATGGGTATGGGCTTTGAACTGCTCATACTTACGCAAGGCGATGCGGTAATTGTTGGTGCTGGTTTCCGGCAGCCACGGGGCAAGGTTTTCGTCGAGGAACCCTTCCTGCAGCAGGTCGTGAGAGATATTTTGTTCGGTCAGATGATTTCCGAGGCGGCGCAGGCGGACAACGTATTCGCGTACCGTGCCGTGGCTCATTTCTGTCTGCTCGAATAAAAATTGTTTGAAGCCAATAATGTCAAAAAAGTCGCTCTGCTCTTTGCAGTGCAAATCACCGCAAAAACGACATAGTGCCACCCACTCTTTTTTTTCCTGTTCCCACTCAGCTTCATTCAGCAAAGTGTCCAGTCGGGCGATGGCGATTTTATTCACAATTTGCCCGCGGCGAACCAACGTGATCCGGTCGAGCAGCTTAAAGCAATGGGCGCAATGCGTCTGGCTGTGTTTGAAATCTTTGAGGTAGCGGCTTAGAGGCCGTCTTTTTGATTGCTGCACCGTCATGAGAACTCCTGGTAGTCAATTCGTAATGCGGCATTGTTCAGGGGTAATAATGTACCCCTATAGCTTACCCAGCTTGGTGCGTAGACGTTTGATGGCCTGACTGTGCAACTGGCTGACCCGTGATTCCCCGACTTCCAGTACCGCGCCAATCTCTTTCAGATTCAGCTCTTCCTGGTAGTACAGCGTTAACACCAGCTTTTCGCGCTCCGGCAACGCCTCGATCGCGTCCATCACGCGCTGGCGGAGGTTACCCTCAAGTAGCTGTTGTAACGGGTTTTCCTGCTGATGTTCTTCCGTCACCAGCTCAATACTATCGCCATGCTCTTCCCGCCACTCGTCATAAGAGAAGAGCTGGCTGTTATTGGTATCAAGCAACATCTGACGATACTCTTGCACAGGAATAGCCAGACGCTCCGCCACTTCGGTTTCCGTCGCGTTACGCCCTAATTCCTGCTCCAGTTGTCCCATCGCCTGTGCCACTTCGCGAGCATTGCGCCGAACGCTACGCGGTACCCAGTCCCGGCTACGTAGTTCGTCCAGCATCGCTCCACGAATACGCTGCACTGCGTAAGTGGTAAATGCCGTTCCTTGCAAAGCGTCATATCGGTCAACTGCATTCAATAACCCGATGCCGCCCGCTTGTAGCAGGTCATCCAGTTCTACGCTCGCCGGCAAACGCACCTGAAGGCGCAATGCTTCGTGACGCACCAACGGTACATAACGCTGCCACAGCGAGTGTTTATCCATTACACCTTCAGCGGTATACAGTGAATTCACGATAAACAGCCCTGCGTTAAATGAGTTATCGGCATGATTATCCGTTTCTGCAGGGGTTTTAATCGGGTGAATAGTGGGTGAAATGGGGGGTTATTTAGGGGTTACGGGTAAAGCTAATTATAAAAAACCCCGCCGGAGCGGGGTTTGCGCAGTAAGCGTAAATTAACGCAGCAGAGACAGAACGTTCTGCGTGGTCTGGTTAGCCTGTGCCAGTACAGAAGTACCTGCCTGTTGCAGAATGTTTGCACGAGACATGTTGGACACTTCGGTCGCGTAGTCAGCATCTTCGATACGGCTACGTGCTTCAGACAGGTTGTTTACGGTGTTACCCAGGTTGGTGATGGTAGAGTTGAAACGGTTCTGTACCGCACCCAGGTCAGAACGCAGGTCAGCAACCTGAGCCAGCGCCGCGTCGATTTTCGCCAGTGGGCCTTCAGTTTTCGCAGTAGCGACTTCATTCAGCGCTGCACCTGATTTGAAATCATGACCTTTCACACTGGAGGCCAGGTACTGTTTGCCAGCAACAGTTGCCACTTCAGTTTTGCCGTTCACGCCACCGAATTGGACAGCGGCTTTCTGGCCCACGCCTTTGTCATCAGTGTAATCAACAGTTTTAGCCGTGATTGTACCGGTTTTTGCATCGTAGTCAGCAGCGTAGTATTTGCCGTTGTTTTCCAGTGCATACCCGCCATCAATAGCTTTGCCGTTTTTGTCTTCAAAAGACATTTTAACCAGGGTGGTGTTGGCAGCAGTTGCACCGGTAACACCAGCGCCAGCCAATGCAGCAGCGGCTGTAGTAGTAACAGGCTTATTATTTTCAACCTGATTCTTAGTAACAGTAGTAGTATCAGCTTTGGTCAGCGTGGTTTCTTTTGCACCAATAGTAACGGCAGTACCAGCAACTGTAGCTTTATACAGGCCATTACCGGTAGAAGCGCCAGTTACGTTAACGTAGTAGTTACCGTCCTTGAACTCTACAGTTGCTGCACCTGTAGCACCAGTACCGCCGACAGCGGTATCAATATCAGCAGCGCTAATTGCCGCAAAGGTATCCGCACCATCAGCATAAGTACCATCACCCGGCACCGCTGTTGCAACAGTCTTATAAGCATCCTGAACGCTCAGGCTGTCCAGACCCAGAGTTTTGGAGTTGATTTCTTTCAGGTTGATATCGATGGTTTCGCCATCGTTGGCACCGACCTGGATGGTCAGGGTGTTGTCTTTCGCCAGCACTTTCACGCCGTTGAACTGGGTCTGACCGGATACGCGGTCGATTTCGTTCAGACGCTGAGTGATTTCAGCCTGGATAGAGTCGAGGTCAGACTGGGAGTTGGTACCAGTAGAGGACTGAACCGCCAGCTCACGAACACGCTGCAGGTTGTTGTTGATTTCAGACAGAGAACCTTCAGTGGTCTGCGCGATGGAGATACCATCGTTGGCGTTACGGGACGCCTGAGTCAGACCTTTGATGTTAGAGGTGAAGCGGTTAGCAATCGCCTGACCAGCAGCATCATCTTTCGCGCTGTTGATACGCAGACCAGAGGACAGACGCTCGATAGCGGAGCTCAGGGAAGACTGAGATTTGTTCAGGTTATTCTGGGTCAACAGCGACAGGCTGTTTGTATTGATGACTTGTGCCATGATCTTTTCCTTATCAATTACAACTTGATGTTATTGGGCTGTTGCCCACGGTTTCTCACCGTAACCCTTGTATCGGCACCTTAATTTCGAACTTTAGAAAATTTTTACTTTCCGTCGTTTTTTTTCTTAGCCGCTGAAATACCCTCTATATGCACCACTATTCCGCGCATTATTTTTGCAAAACTATTATTAAACTTTGCGCGCAGATTGCCGATAAAGCGGTTAACTACTGTTTGCAATCACAAGGAATTAGGCATGCCTTCATTTACATCACTGGGCGTTGGTTCGAACTTACCGCTGGATACATTGCTGACAAACTTAACCACTGCTGAGAAAAAGCGTTTAACGCCAATTACCCAGCAGCAGAGCGCTAACACCTCGCGTCTGACCGCGTATGGCACGCTAAAAAGTGCATTAGAAAAATTTCAGACTGCGAATACCGCACTGAACAATGCCGATCTGTTTAAAAGCACCACTGCTACCAGCAGCACAGAAGATTTAAAAGTCAGCACCACCGCGGGCGCTGCTCCAGGGAAATACACCGTCAGCGTCACTCAACTGGCGCAGGCACAGTCATTATCGACTACGGCGAAAATTACCTCGACTAAAGAACAGTTGGGCGATACCAGCGTCGATGAACGTACGATTACGATTTCGCAACCGGGCCGTAAAGAGCCACTGGAAATCAAATTAGGCAAAGGCGAAACCTCACTGGAAGATATTCGCGATGCCATAAATGATGCCGACAGCGGTATTTCCGCAAGTCTGGTGAAGGTTAAAGAAGACGACTACCAGTTGGTGTTAACCGCAGAAAGCGGCACTGAAAGTGAAATGACCATCTCGGTGTCCAACGACGCAAAACTGAGCGATTTACTGTCCTATGACAGCAAAGCCGGCAGCGGGAAAATGAAACAGCTGGTCGGGGCGCAAAATGCGCAATTGACGGTCAACGGCATTGATATTGAACGTCAAAGCAATACTGTAACTGACGCTCCGCAGGGCATCACGCTCCAGCTGACCAAAGAAGTAAAAGATGCGTCTATCACGGTAACAAAAAGTGATGAAAAAGCCACCACGGCGATCAAGGCCTGGGTAGAAGCCTATAACTCACTGGTGGATACCTTTGGCACGCTGACGAAATATAAAGAAGTTGAACCGGGTGAAGCGGCCAGCGCCGATAACGGCGCGTTACTGGGCGACAGTGTTCTCCGTACCATTCAAAACGGCATTCGTGCGCCATTTGCTAACAGCGGCAGCGAGTCCCCGTTTAAAACCATGTCTGAGATTGGCATTACTCAGGATGGCGGCACTGGCAAGTTAAAAATTGATGAAGAAAAACTGGCTAAGGCACTGAAAGATAACACGGCAGCGACCCGTGAACTGTTGGTGGGTGACGGCAAAGAGACCGGTATTACCACTAAGATTGCCACCGAAGTAAAAAGCTATCTGGCCGATGACGGCATTATCGATAATGCGCAAGACAATATTAACGCCAACCTGAAGCTGCTGACTAAACAGTATCTGACTGTCAGCAACAGTATTGATGAAGTCGTTGCTCGTTATAAAGCTCAGTTTACCCAACTGGATTCCATGATGAGTAAGCTGAACAGCACCAGTACCTATCTGGGCCAACAATTTTCAGCGATGAATAATTCCTGATAACACGAGGTAAGCATGTATACCGCGAGCGGTACCAAAGCCTATGCACAGGTCAGCGTGGAAAGCGCCGTAATGAGCGCCAATCCACATCAGCTGATTGAAATGTTGTTTGATGGTGCGAACAGCGCCCTGGTGCGCGCTCGCCTGTTTATGCAGCAGGGTGATATCGTCGCCAAAGGTGAAGCGTTAAGTAAAGCCATCAATATTATTGATAATGGCCTGAAAGCCGGCCTGGACCACGAAAAAGGGGGAGAACTCGCCACCCATCTCTCTTCATTGTATGACTATATGGTTCGCCGCTTACTGCACGCTAATCTGAATAATGATTGTCAAGCCATTGAAGAAGTCGAAGGGTTACTCGGCAACATTGCGGATGCCTGGAAACAGATCTCACCGAACGCGTCGTCCCAGGAGTCTCGTTAATGACCTCAGCCGTGGAGTTTATCAACCGTTGGCAGCGCATCGCGCTACTCAGTCACTCGCTGCTGGAACTGGCGCAGCGTGGTGAGTGGGACCTTTTACTGGAACAGGAAGTTACCTATCTGCAAAGTATTGAAGTGGTCATGGAAGAGCAAACTCCACCAGGCATTACGCGAAGTATTCAGGACTTAGTGGCCGGGTACATTAAACAGACGCTGGATAACGAACAACTGCTCAAAACATTGTTGCAGCAGCGCCTGGATGAACTCAGCAATCTCATCGGTCAGTCGACGCGCCAAAAGACGCTGAATAACGCCTATGGTCGTCTTTCCGGCATGCTGTTAGTCCCCGACGCCCCCACTGCCCCACAATAATTTCCCGTCTCGTCTGAATTATCTTCCATACTCCAGAGGTCGGCCAAACGACTTCTGGAGCACGGAAGATGAAAAATCCCACGTTATTGCAGTATTTTCACTGGTATTACCCTGAGGGCGGTCAACTCTGGCCCGAACTTGCCGAACGCGCAGGCGGACTCAATGACATCGGCATCAATATGGTGTGGTTACCTCCCGCCTATAAAGGCGCATCCGGCGGCTACTCCGTTGGCTACGACTCCTACGATCTGTTTGATCTGGGCGAATTCGACCAAAAGGGAACCGTCGCCACCAAATACGGCGATAAAAACCAGCTGCTGGCGGCGATAGACGCGCTAAAACACAATGATATTGCCGTACTGCTCGACGTGGTGGTCAACCACAAAATGGGCGCGGATGAGAAAGAGAATATCCGCGTTCAGCGGGTTAACGCCGACGATCGCACGCAAATAGATGATGAGGTAGTCGAATGCGAAGGCTGGACGCGTTACACCTTCCCTGCCCGCGCAGGCCAGTACTCGCAATTCATTTGGGACTTTAAATGTTTCAGCGGCATTGACCATATCGAAAATCCAACCGAAGACGGCATTTTTAAAATCGTTAACGACTACACCGGGGAAGGCTGGAACGATCAGGTTGATGATGAGTTGGGTAATTTTGATTATCTGATGGGAGAGAACATCGATTTCCGTAATCACGCGGTTACCGAGGAGATCAAATACTGGGCTCGCTGGGTGATGGAGCAAACCCAGTGCGACGGTTTTCGCTTAGATGCCGTGAAACATATTCCGGCATGGTTTTATAAAGAGTGGATCGAGCACGTACAGGAAGTCGCTCCCAGGCCCCTGTTTATCGTCGCGGAATACTGGTCCCACGAGGTCGATAAGCTACAAACCTACATTAATCAGGTGGAGGGGAAAACCATGTTGTTCGATGCCCCTTTGCAGATGAAATTCCACGAGGCCTCCCGTCAGGGTCGTGATTACGACATGAGCCAGATTTTCACCGACACGTTAGTGGAGGCCGATCCCTTTCATGCCGTAACTCTGGTAGCCAACCACGACACTCAGCCCTTACAGGCGCTCGAAGCCCCTGTCGAGCCGTGGTTTAAGCCGCTGGCCTATGCGTTGATCCTGTTACGAGAAAACGGCGTGCCGTCGGTGTTTTATCCTGACCTCTACGGAGCGCATTACGAAGACACTGGCGGAGATGGCGAAACCTATCCTATCGACATGCCGATCATCGAGCAGCTTGATGAACTGATCCTCGCGCGCCAACGCTTCGCGCACGGGGTACAGACGCTCTTTTTCGATCATCCTAACTGTATCGCTTTTAGCCGCAGCGGAACGGATGAAGATCCCGGCTGTGTGGTGGTCCTGTCTAACGGCGATGATGGCGAAAAGACCATCAATCTCGGCGCGAATTATGGCAATAAAACCTGGCGTGATTATCTGGGAAATCGCGAAGAAAGCGTGGTCACCGATGAAAACGGTGAAGCAACGTTTTTCTGTAACGGCGGTAGCGTCAGCGTGTGGGTAATTGAGGACGTGTTGTAAAACTTAACCCCGGTGGCCGTTGGCTACCGGGGCGTATAACTTATGGCAGTGGCGTGGCCAGCGGCGTTTTCTTTAACGCGTCAGCACATTCCTGCGTCGGGCGGTCGACCCGCTGCAGCGTCATACCGTCATATTCCAGCGTATTGCCTTCCCGCTCAATCTCATACAGCTCGCGTTTCACCGTCACGTTGGTGAGATCGCCTGAAATCATCGTCAGTTTCCCCGGCAGGGCAATGACCCGCTGCCACTGGCGACAATCCAGCGTATCGCCCTCTTTTGTTACCACCAGGCTGGCAATCGCTTCCGGGCTGACCAGGCTGCGTTGCGGACCTTTTGACTGCCAGTATCCTTCCAGACCGGCTGGCGCTGGCGTTTTCACCACGTCGTTATAATTTTCTACTTCGGCGCATCCGGTAAGCGCCAGAAATACACCAACGATTGCTAATTTTTTCATCATTCATCCTGCATGCGAAGAAAATGGGATTGTGGCATTAAAGGCCTGATGCCGCCAGCCTTTCGGCTGCGTTGAGAAAGATTGATCCAGACGGTATTACCTCTTATTACTCATAGTCAAAAATTCTGATCGGTGTAGTATCCACACTTCTTGTTACATACCTTCTGAGTTCAGAGGCAAAACGCATGTCATGGCAACACTTCAAACAGGCCTGGTTAATTAAATTTTGGGCCCCCGCCCCTGCGGTCATCGCAGCGGGTATTCTCTCTACTTATTATTTCGGCATTACGGGAACCTTCTGGGCCGTGACCGGCGAATTCACTCGCTGGGGTGGTCAAATCCTGCAACTTTTTGGCGTGCATGCCGAAGAGTGGGGTTACTACAAACTGATCCATCTCGAAGGCTCGCCCCTGACCCGCATTGACGGGATGATGATCCTCGGTATGTTCGGTGGCTGTTTTGCTGCCGCGCTGTGGGCAAACAACGTCAAATTACGCATGCCGCGCAGTCGGGTGCGCATTATGCAGGCGATAGTCGGCGGGATGATCGCCGGTTTCGGTGCCCGACTGGCAATGGGCTGTAACCTGGCCGCATTCTTCACCGGCATTCCGCAGTTCTCGCTACACGCCTGGTTTTTCGCGCTGGCAACGGCTATTGGCTCGTGGTTTGGCGCACGCTTTACCCTGCTGCCGATGTTCCGTATTCCGGTCAAAATGCAGAAAGTCTCCGCCGCTTCACCGTTGACGCAAAAACCGGACCAGGCCCGTCGCCGTTTTCGCCTCGGCATGCTGGTGTTTATCGCCATGATCGGCTGGGCGCTACTCACCGCAATGGATAAACCCAAGCTCGGTCTGGCGATGCTGTTTGGCGTTGGGTTTGGTCTGCTGATTGAACGGGCGCAGATCTGCTTCACCTCCGCCTTCCGCGACCTGTGGATTTCCGGTCGTACCCATATGGCAAAAGCGATCATCTTCGGGATGGCGGTCAGCGCCATCGGTATCTTTAGCTACGTGCAACTGGGCGTTGAGCCTAAAATCATGTGGGCGGGTCCAAATGCGGTGATCGGCGGCTTGCTTTTCGGCTTCGGTATTGTTTTAGCGGGCGGGTGTGAAACCGGCTGGATGTACCGCGCCGTTGAAGGTCAGGTACATTACTGGTGGGTTGGTCTGGGCAACGTAATTGGCTCGACCATTCTGGCTTACTACTGGGATGATTTTGCTCCCGCGCTTGCCACCAACTGGGACAAAGTGAATCTGCTCAACACCTTCGGCCCGCTCGGTGGTCTGCTGGTGACCTATCTGCTGTTATTTGCCGCGCTGATGCTGATTATTGGCTGGGAAAAACGTTTCTTCCGTCGCGCAGGGCTGACGCCTGCCAAGGAGTCTGTATGAAAAATATCGTGCCTGATTATCGCCTCGATATGGTCGGCGAACCGTGCCCGTACCCGGCTGTAGCCACGCTGGAAGCGATGCCGCAATTGAAGAAAGGTGAAATTCTGGAAGTGGTGAGCGATTGCCCGCAGTCAATCAACAATATTCCACTGGATGCGCGTAATCACGGTTATACGGTGCTGGATATTCAGCAGGATGGCCCAACGATCCGCTATTTGATTCAGAAATAACTCGTTGCCGGATGGCGCTGCGCTTATCCGGCAAACATTCTCTGCACGCAGTCCCTACACCTGCATCGACATCACTTCCTGATACGCCGACACCAGTTTGTTACGCACCTGAATACCCATCTGCATCGATACCGACGCTTTTTGCATATCGGTCATCACATCATTCAGCGCAATACCCGGTTCACCGAGGGTAAATTTCTCAGCCTGCACACGGGATGCGGTTTGCACATCGCTGATCCTGTCTAACGCTGCATGCAGTTGACCGGCAAAACTCACGGTCGGTTGTGGCTGCAAATCCTGCATTTTTGCTGACATCGCCGTGGTCTGTAGCTGGCTGATGACCCCTTCAATCCCCTGTATTGCCGACATTCTGATCCCCTGGATGATTTTTTACGTAGTTGAGATTACCAGTTAGTCAATAAGATAAAGGCGTTAAATAACGATAAAAAACCACGGTTTTTAACGCATAGAAAAATTCGAAACCGCAAATAATGAGACCGTCAATTTTTCGAGTTTGCTGACCCGGGAGTGAGTCTTGTTCCACTTTGCAAAAAACGCCGTCCACGATAAGCCACGAGGTGCGAGATGAGTGCGACAGCATCGACTGCAACCCAGCTTAAACCTCTCGAGTGGTTAAACCGCCTGCGCGCGAATCCCAGAATTCCTCTGATTGTGGCGGGAGCCGCTGCCGTCGCTATCATCGTGGCGATGGTCCTGTGGGCCAAAGCGCCTGACTACCGCACGCTGTTCAGCAATCTTTCCGATCAGGATGGTGGCGCGATTGTCACCCAACTGACGCAGATGAACGTTCCCTACCGTTTTACTGAGGGAAGCGGCGCCATTGAAGTTCCTGCCGATAAAGTCCATGAACTGCGCTTACGTCTGGCGCAACAAGGCCTGCCGAAAGGCGGTGCGGTGGGCTTTGAACTGCTGGATCAGGAAAAGTTTGGTATCAGCCAGTTTAGCGAGCAGGTCAACTACCAGCGTGCGCTGGAAGGTGAATTAGCCCGTACCATTGAAACGCTGGGACCGGTAAAACGCGCCCGCGTGCATCTGGCAATGCCGAAACCGTCGCTGTTTGTGCGTGAACAAAAAGCGCCTTCAGCCTCCGTCACCGTCAATCTCGAGCCGGGCCGCGCCCTCGATGAAGGTCAAATCAGCGCGGTCACGCATTTGGTCTCCAGCGCTGTTGCAGGCTTACCTCCGGGCAACGTTACGCTGGTCGACCAGGCGGGTCACCTGTTAACTCAGTCGAACACCAGCAGCCGCGATCTTAACGATGCGCAACTGAAATACGCCAGCGATGTTGAGGGCCGCGTTCAGCGTCGTATCGAATCGATCCTGTCGCCGATTGTCGGCAACGGTAATGTACACGCTCAGGTCACCGCACAGCTGGATTTTGCCAACAAAGAGCAAACCGAAGAGCAGTATCGTCCAAACGGTGATGAGTCCCAGGCCGTGCTGCGTTCACGTCAGTTGAACGTCAGCGAACAGGTTGGTAGCGGAGCGCCAGGCGGCGTCCCGGGCGCATTGTCTAATCAGCCTGCTCCGGCAAATACCGCGCCAATCGCCACCCCACCAGCTAATCAGCAAAACGCGCAAAATACGCAAAACCCGCAAACGGCGAATAACAGCAATAATGCCGGCCCGCGCAGTACGCAGCGCAATGAAACCAGCAACTATGAAGTCGACCGTACCATTCGCCACACCAAAATGAACGTTGGCGATGTACAGCGTCTCTCGGTGGCAGTAGTCGTCAACTATAAAACCTTGCCAGACGGCAAACCGTTGCCGTTAACCGCCGAGCAGATGAAACAGATTGAGGATCTGACCCGCGAAGCGATGGGCTTCTCCGACAAGCGTGGCGATACCCTGAACGTGGTGAACTCTCCCTTCACGGCGACCGACGATTCCATTGGCGAGCTACCGTTCTGGAAACAGCAGTCCTTTATTGATCAGTTAATGTCCGCAGGTCGTTGGTTACTGGTTCTGTTAGTCGCCTGGATCCTGTGGCGAAAAGCTGTTCGCCCGCAGTTGGTTCGTCGCAGCGAAGAAGCAAAAGCCGTTCAAGAGAAAACGCGTATCCGTCAGGAAACCGAAGAAGCGGTTGAAGTTCGACTTAGCAAAGACGAACAAACCCAGCAGCGTCGAACTAATCAGCGTCTGGGTGCAGAAGTCATGAGTCAGCGTATTCGTGAAATGTCAGATAACGATCCGCGCGTCGTGGCGCTGGTCATTCGCCAGTGGATGAGTAACGATCATGAGTAATGCCCTTACCGGTACCGATAAAAGCGTCATCCTGCTGATGACCATTGGCGAAGATCGCGCGGCGGAGGTGTTTAAGCACCTTTCCACGCGCGAAGTTCAGGCGCTCAGTACAGCGATGGCGAACGTACGCCAGATCTCCAACAAACAGTTGACGGAAGTGCTGGCCGAGTTTGAGCAAGAAGCAGAACAGTTTGCCGCACTGAATATCAACGCCAACGAATATCTACGCTCCGTGCTGGTGAAAGCGCTTGGCGAGGAACGTGCCTCCAGCCTGCTGGAAGATATTCTGGAAACCCGCGATACCACCAGCGGCATTGAAACGCTCAACTTTATGGAGCCGCAAAGCGCCGCCGACCTTATCCGCGACGAGCATCCGCAGATTATCGCCACCATTCTGGTGCACCTCAAACGAGGTCAGGCTGCCGATATTCTGGCGCTGTTTGACGAACGTTTACGTCATGACGTCATGCTGCGTATCGCCACATTCGGTGGCGTACAGCCTGCCGCGCTGGCAGAACTGACCGAGGTACTCAACGGTCTGCTCGATGGCCAGAACCTCAAGCGCAGCAAAATGGGCGGCGTGAGAACGGCGGCAGAAATTATCAACCTGATGAAAACCCAGCAGGAAGAAGCCGTTATTACCGCCGTACGCGAATTCGACGGCGAACTGGCACAGAAAATTATCGACGAGATGTTCCTGTTCGAAAACCTGGTGGACGTCGACGATCGCAGCATCCAGCGCCTGCTGCAGGAAGTGGATTCCGAATCGCTGCTGATTGCCCTGAAAGGTGCCGAACAGCCGCTGCGCGAGAAGTTCCTGCGCAACATGTCGCAACGTGCTGCCGATATTCTGCGCGACGACCTCGCCAACCGCGGTCCGGTGCGTTTGTCGCAAGTGGAAAACGAACAGAAAGCCATTCTGCTTATTGTGCGTCGTCTGGCGGAAACCGGCGAGATGGTGATAGGCAGCGGCGAGGATACCTATGTCTAACGAACTGCCATGGAAAGTCTGGACCCCGGACGATCTCGCCCCACCAATGG
This sequence comes from Citrobacter sp. Ce104, assembly GCF_030334595.1. Lineage (NCBI taxonomy): Bacteria > Pseudomonadati > Pseudomonadota > Gammaproteobacteria > Enterobacterales > Enterobacteriaceae > Citrobacter > Citrobacter sp. Ce104. The sequence continues at coordinate 67,369 of NZ_JAOWDP010000065.1, read as the reverse complement.
CGGAGTTCATACTGGCCGACCACAGCGAAACGCCGCTGTCAGAAGAGTCCGACGAGCCGGAACTCTCTGCAGAGCAACAGCTTGAGCAGCAGCTCGCACAGTTGCAAATGCAAGCCCATGAGCAAGGCTATAACGCGGGCCTGGCGGAAGGTCGACAAAAGGGCCACGAACAAGGTTATCAGGAAGGTCTGAACCAGGGACTGGAGCAAGGTCAGAGCCAGGCGCGCGCTCAGCATGCGCCGATTCATGCCCGCATGCAGCAGTTGGTGAGCGAATTTCAGAATACGCTGGACGCACTGGACAGCGTTATCGCCTCACGCCTGATGCAAATGGCGCTGGAAGCCGCGCGTCAGGTGATTGGTCAGACGCCAATCGTGGATAACGCGGCGTTGATTAAGCAAATCCAACAGCTGTTGCAGCAGGAGCCGTTGTTTAGCGGTAAACCGCAATTGCGTGTGCATCCGGACGATCTCCAGCGTGTGGAGGAGATGCTCGGTGCGACCCTCAGCCTGCACGGCTGGCGGTTGCGCGGCGATCCGACGCTGCATCACGGCGGTTGTAAAGTCTCAGCCGACGAAGGCGATCTGGATGCCAGCGTCGCCACGCGTTGGCAAGAACTCTGCCGTCTGGCAGCGCCGGGAGTCGTGTAATGACCACTCGCCTGACTCGCTGGCTCAATACACTGGACAACTTCGAAGAGAAAATGTCGCTACTGCCTGCGGTGCGCCGTTACGGTCGACTGACCCGTGCCACCGGACTGGTGCTGGAGGCCACGGGATTACAGTTGCCGCTAGGCGCCACCTGTGTTATTGAGCGCCAGGACGGCAACGAAACCCAGGAAGTCGAAAGTGAAGTTGTGGGCTTTAACGGTCAGCGTCTGTTTCTGATGCCGCTCGAAGAGGTCGAAGGCGTTTTGCCTGGCGCGCGCGTGTACGCAAAGAACATTGCTGGCGAAGGTCTGCAAAGCGGCAAGCAATTACCGCTTGGCCCTGCACTGCTCGGACGGGTGCTTGACGGTAGCGGCAAACCGCTCGACGGACTGCCGGCCCCGGATACCACCGAAACCGGGGCGTTGATTACGCCGCCGTTTAACCCGCTCCAACGTACCGCGATTGAACACGTACTGGATACCGGCGTACGTCCCATCAACGCGTTGTTAACCGTTGGTCGCGGCCAGCGTATGGGACTTTTCGCAGGCTCCGGCGTTGGTAAGAGCGTTCTGCTCGGCATGATGGCGCGCTATACCCAGGCCGATGTTATCGTCGTGGGCCTGATTGGCGAACGTGGCCGTGAAGTTAAAGATTTCATTGAAAATATCCTCGGAGCCGACGGTCGCGCACGCTCGGTGGTGATTGCCGCTCCGGCAGATGTCTCGCCGCTATTACGTATGCAAGGCGCGGCCTATGCTACGCGTATTGCTGAAGATTTCCGCGATCGTGGACAGCACGTATTGCTGATTATGGACTCCCTCACCCGCTACGCGATGGCGCAACGTGAGATAGCCCTGGCGATCGGCGAGCCGCCGGCAACCAAAGGTTATCCCCCTTCAGTATTCGCCAAATTACCGGCGCTGGTTGAACGTGCCGGGAACGGTATTCACGGCGGCGGTTCAGTTACCGCGTTTTATACGGTACTGACCGAAGGTGACGACCAGCAGGACCCCATTGCGGATTCCGCGCGCGCGATTCTGGACGGCCACATTGTGCTGTCACGTCATCTGGCTGAGGCGGGTCACTATCCGGCCATCGATATTGAAGCCTCGATCAGCCGCGCTATGACCGCGCTCATTAGTGAACAACACTATGCGCGGGTGCGTAACTTTAAACAGTTGCTATCCAGCTTCCAGCGCAACCGCGATCTGGTTAGCGTGGGGGCGTATGCCAAAGGCAGCGATCCCATGCTGGATAAAGCCATCGCCTTATGGCCGCAACTGGAAGCGTTCTTACAGCAAGGCATCTTTGAACGGGCTGACTGGGAAGATTCTCTGCAAGCTTTAGAACTGATTTTCCCTGGTGTGTGATTAAGCAGGAGAGCATAGGTCATGGCACAACATGGTGCATTAGCAACATTGAAAGACCTGGCTGAAAAAGAGGTAGATGACGCCGCTGTCTTATTGGGAGAGATGCGTCGTGGCTGTCAGCAGGCGGAAGAGCAGTTGAAGATGCTGATCGATTATCAGCATGAGTATCGCAACAATCTTAACACTGACATGGGTCAGGGGATTACCAGCAATCGCTGGATCAATTACCAGCAATTTATTCAGACGCTGGAAAAAGCCATTGAGCAACATCGCCAACAGCTCAATCAATGGACGCAGAAAGTGGACCAGGCTTTGAACAGTTGGCGTGATAAAAAACAACGTTTACAGGCATGGCAGACTCTGCAGGACAGACAAACCTCGGCGGCATTGCTGGCTGAAAACCGCCTGGATCAGAAAAAAATGGATGAATTTGCTCAGCGCGCAGCTATGAGGAAACCCGAATGATTACTTTACCCCAACTGATTACCACCGACACCGACGTAGCCGCAGGTCTTCAGTCTGGCAAAGCGGTAGATTCAGCCGAGGATTTTTTAGCGCTGCTGGCTGGCGCATTAGGTGCGGGCGACGCGCAGGGTAAAGACGCCCCGCTGTCGCTTGCCGACTTACAGGCGGCCGGTAGCAAACTGCAAAAAGGGTTGCTGCAAAAAAATGGCGATCCAACCCCGTCGCTCAAGTTATCCGAGCTGCTGGCGCAAAAAGAGATGCAAACCGATGCGTCTCTTGCCGACATGACAGACGCTCAGCAACTGTTGTCAGCCCTCACGCCCTCCTTGAAAGCTAATGCCCTGACAACACTGGGCAAAGTCGCTCAGCAGGATGAAAAAACCACCACGCTCAGCGATGACGATCTCGCCAACCTGAGCGCGTTGTTCGCCATGCTGCCAGGACAACCACTGGCTACGCCTGCCGTCAGCAGCGCGCCAGCCCCAGTTGATGCCGCACTTTCGGCGTTGTCACGCGGCACGGTACACGGCGCTATCGCCGATAACGCGGGCGAATTGCTGCCCGGTGATGCCAAAAAAGGCAAAGCGGATATTGCCAATCCTGGCAGCAGCCTGGATCAGACAAACAATCCGACGCTAACCCCGTTGGCGGCAGCAGCGACGACCAGAGCGGAAATTGACAGTTCCCCTTCGCCAACCAGCGTTGGCGTGACGGCGGCGCCGTTAAGTAGCCCGCAACCCCATGCTCAGCCGTTACCGACCGCCGCCCCCGTACTCAGCGCCCCATTGGGTAGCCACGAATGGCAGCAATCTCTGAGCCAGCACGTCACGCTGTTTACGCGTCAGGGTCAGCAAAGCGCAGAACTGCGCCTGCATCCACAGGATCTCGGCCAGGTGCATATTTCCCTCAAGCTGGATGACAACCTCGCGCAGCTGCAAATGGTATCGCCACACAGTCACGTACGTGCTGCGCTGGAAGCCGCGTTACCGATGCTGCGTACGCAGTTGGCTGAAAGCGGGATCCAGCTTGGGCAAAGCAGTATCAGTAGTGAAAGCTTTGCCGGCAATCAGCAGTCTTCCGGGCAGCAACAGCAGACGGGTCGCGCTCAGGGACAAGACATTTTTGCCGCTGAAGATGACGCCGTACTGGCTACGCCAGCCTCACTGCAAGCCGCAGCACGCGGTGATGGAGCAGTAGACATCTTCGCCTAACGCCAGAGGTAGCATGATTATCCGCGTCTTTTCCACGCTTTGTCGTGGACAGGACACGGGATAATCAGCCCATAAGCTGTACCGAAACAGGAAGCCCGTATCTGATGACTGACTCCGCGATTAACAAAAAAAGTAAACGCGCTATTTGGATCCCTCTGCTGGTATTAATTACCCTCGCCGCCTGCGCAACTGCGGGTTATAGCTACTGGCGCATGCAGCAGCAGCCGTCCGCCAGCGTCAAAGCGGAACCGGCTCCACCGCCAGCCCCGGTATTCTTCGCGCTGGATACCTTTACCGTCAATCTGGGTGATGCGGACCGTGTACTGTATATCGGTATCACACTGCGTATGAAAGACGAGGCGACGCGTTCACGTCTTAACGAATATCTGCCGGAAGTACGCAGCCGCTTGCTGCTGCTGTTTTCCCGCCAGAACGCGGCTACGCTCGCCACCGAAGAAGGTAAGCAACAGTTGATTACCGCCATCAAAGAGACGCTCGCGACTCCGCTCGTTGTTGGTCAACCCAAACAGGTTGTCACCGACGTTCTTTATACAGCTTTTATTCTGCGGTAAAGACATGGGCGACAGTATTCTTTCTCAGGCTGAAATCGACGCATTGCTTAACGGCGATAGCGAAACTAAAGACGAACCCATTTCCGGTATCGCAAAAGAAAGCGATATTCGTCCTTACGATCCCAACACCCAGCGCCGCGTAGTACGTGAGCGTTTACAGGCGCTGGAGATTATTAACGAACGCTTCGCGCGCCAGTTCCGTATGGGATTATTTAACCTGTTGCGCCGTAGCCCGGATATTACCGTGGGTGCGATCCGTATCCAGCCATACCACGAGTTTGCGCGTAACTTACCGGTTCCGACCAACCTGAACTTAATCCACCTGAAGCCGCTGCGCGGTACGGGTCTGGTGGTGTTCTCACCGAGTCTGGTATTTATCGCCGTTGATAACCTGTTCGGCGGTGATGGACGCTTCCCGACGAAAGTTGAAGGTCGGGAATTTACCCATACCGAACAGCGCGTTATCAACCGCATGCTGAAGCTGGCGCTGGAAAGCTACAGCGACGCGTGGAAGGCCATCAATCCGCTGGAAGTGGAATACGTTCGTTCCGAGATGCAGGTGAAATTTACCAATATCACCACCTCTCCTAACGACATCGTGGTGAATACTCCGTTCCACGTTGAAATTGGCAACCTGACCGGTGAATTTAACATCTGTCTGCCATTCAGCATGATTGAACCGTTGCGTGAGCTGCTGGTGAACCCGCCGCTGGAAAACTCGCGTAATGAAGATCAGAACTGGCGCAATAATCTGGTGCGTCAGGTTCAGCATTCTGAGCTGGAGCTGGTGGCAAACTTTGCCGACATTCCGCTGCGGCTATCCCAGATTTTAAAACTGAAACCCGGCGATGTACTGCCGATTGAAAAACCCGACCGCATTATTGCTCATGTGGACGGCGTGCCTGTACTGACCAGCCAGTATGGCACCGTAAACGGTCAGTATGCGTTACGCGTAGAACATCTGATAAACCCGATTTTGAATTCGCTGAATGAGGAACAGCCCAAATGAGTGATATGAATAATCCGTCCGATGAGAACACTGGCGCATTGGACGATCTGTGGGCTGACGCGTTAAACGAGCAAAAAACCACGCCCACCAAAAGTGCGGCCGATGCGGTATTCCAGCAGTTAGGCGGCGGCGACGTCAGCGGTGCTTTGCAGGACATCGATCTGATCATGGACATTCCGGTCAAACTGACCGTCGAATTGGGCCGTACCCGCATGACCATCAAAGAACTGCTGCGTCTGACGCAGGGTTCGGTCGTCGCATTGGATGGTCTGGCTGGCGAGCCGCTGGATATCCTGATCAACGGTTACCTGATTGCCCAGGGTGAAGTGGTGGTGGTCGCAGATAAATACGGCGTTCGTATCACCGACATTATTACCCCATCAGAACGCATGCGCCGTCTGAGCCGTTAAGCATGAATACCCAGGCGACAGTTTCTCAGCCAGCCGCCGTACCCGGCTCACCGCTGGTACAGGTAAGCGGCGCGCTGTTTGGGATCATCGTATTGATCCTGGCTGCGGCCTGGGTCATTAAGCGTCTGGGGTTTGCCCCCAAAAGCGCTGGTACGCGCGGACTGAAAGTTACTGCGAGCACCTCACTGGGTCCACGTGAGCGCGTGGTGATTGTTGAGGTTGAAGATGCGCGCCTGGTGCTGGGCGTCACGGCCTCGCAAATTAACGTATTGCACACCCTGCCCGCGGCGCCTGCCGAGGCAGAAGAAAAACCGGCCTCCCCTGCGGATTTCCAGGCCATGATGAAGAGTTTGCTCAAGCGTCCTGGGAGATCCTGATGCGCCGTTTGTTATCCATCACGCTGGCAGGCTTATGGCTTTTCAGCCCTGTTGCCCTCGCTCAGCTTCCGGGACTGGTAAGCCAGCCGTTGCCAGGCGGCGGACAAAGCTGGTCTTTGCCAGTGCAAACGCTGGTGTTTATCACCTCGCTGACATTCCTGCCCGCCATTTTATTGATGATGACCAGCTTCACCCGCATCATCATCGTTTTCGGCCTGTTACGAAATGCGCTGGGAACACCTTCTGCACCGCCGAACCAGGTGCTACTGGGGCTGGCGCTATTTTTGACCTTTTTCATCATGTCGCCAGTAATCGACAAAATTTACGTCGACGCGTATCAACCGTTCAGTGAAGAGAAGATCTCCATGCAGGAAGCCATGGAGAAAGGCGCACAGCCGCTGCGCGAGTTTATGCTGCGCCAAACCCGTGAAGCGGATCTGGCGCTGTTCGCTCGTCTGGCAAACAGCGGCCCACTGCAAGGACCAGAAGCCGTACCGATGCGAATTTTGCTTCCGGCCTATGTCACCAGCGAGCTGAAAACGGCATTCCAGATAGGTTTTACTATTTTTATTCCGTTTCTGATTATCGACCTGGTCATCGCCAGCGTGCTGATGGCGCTCGGGATGATGATGGTCCCCCCGGCCACGATCGCGCTGCCGTTCAAGCTGATGCTGTTTGTGTTGGTAGACGGTTGGCAGCTGCTTGTCGGCTCGCTGGCACAAAGCTTTTACAGTTAGAGGCGCGAAATGACTCCTGAATCGGTCATGATGATGGGCACAGAGGCGATGAAGGTCGCCCTGGCCCTTGCCGCGCCTTTGCTGTTGGTCGCCCTCGTCACAGGTCTTATCATCAGTATTTTGCAGGCGGCGACCCAGATTAACGAAATGACGCTGTCCTTCATTCCCAAAATTGTCGCGGTGTTTATTGCCATCATTGTTGCCGGACCGTGGATGCTTAACCTGCTGCTCGACTACGTACGTACGCTGTTCAGCAATATCCCCTATATCATCGGGTAGATGACATTATGCTGCAGGTGACCAGCGTTGAATGGCTCCACTGGCTAAACCTTTACTTCTGGCCTTTGCTGCGCATACTGGCGCTCATCTCAACGGCCCCTATTCTCAGCGAGCGCGCCATCCCCAAACGGGTAAAACTGGGGCTTGGATTAATGATAACTGTCGTTATCGCCCCATCGATTCCCCCCGTAGACGTCCCCATCTTTTCTGTTGGCGCGCTATGGCAGGCAATGCAACAAATCCTGATCGGCATCGCCATAGGCTTCACCATGCAGTTTGCATTTGCGGCAGTACGAACCGCCGGGGAATTGATCGGCCTCCAAATGGGCCTCTCCTTCGCAACCTTCTTCGACCCCGGTAGCCGTCTGAACATGCCGGTGCTGGCACGCCTGATCGACATGCTCGCCATGCTGTTGTTCCTTACGTTTAACGGTCATTTATGGCTTATTTCACTGCTGGTGGATACCTTTCATACCTTGCCAATCGGCGGCAATCCGGTGAACAGCAATGCGTTTCTCGCGCTGGCGCGGGCGGGTAGCCTGATTTTCCTCAACGGTCTAATGCTGGCCCTGCCGATAATGACGCTGCTACTCACACTGAACCTCGCACTCGGTTTGTTAAATCGTATGGCCCCCCAGTTGTCGATTTTCGTCATCGGCTTTCCACTCACCCTCACCGTGGGTATTTCATTAATGGCGGCGCTGATGCCATTAATTGCGCCATTCTGCGAACGATTATTCAGCGAAATTTTTAATTTATTGGCTGATATTGTCAGCGAAATGCCCGGAAAATAATAACCCTTATTTTTTATCCTGTTTTACTAAGGATTGTCCTAAATTTAAAAAGTGACAACATCCACCAGGATATCTCTGTCGCGGTTTATTTGTTTTTGCCTCACTCACATAACGCAACATTTACTTTACTTTAAGATGTTTCCTGGCAAATTATACGCAACTTTACGGGATAGTAATTTCGCCTGAAAAACAGCGAAAGCGTCATCTTGGGTCGTTATTATTCCGTTTAGTTGTGATGAAATAATCAGGTAAGGGGAATTATCGTTACGCATTGAGTGAGGGTATGCCATGTCAACGATTATTATGGATTTATGCAGTTACACCCGGCTAGGGTTGACCGGATATCTGGTAAGTCGGGGGGTGAAAAAAAGGGAAATCAACAACATTTCCAACGTTGATGAACTCAGTCTCGCCTGTGTCTCTCAACAGCCCGCTGTGGTGTTTATTAATGAGGACTGCTTTATCCACGATCCTGCTAATAGCCAGCAAATAAAGCAAATCATTAATCAACATCCCGGTACATTATTTATTGTGTTTATGGCAATTGCCAACGTACATTTTGATGAATATCTATTAGTAAGAAAAAATTTATTGATTAGTTCTAAGTCGATTAAACCAGATTCATTGGATACACTTCTTGGCGATATTCTGAAAAAGGAAGTGGATATTGTCATTGATGTTAATCTGCCGACACTGTCATTAAGCCGTACCGAGTCCAGCATGCTGCGCATGTGGATGGAGGGTCAGGGAACAATACAGATATCCGACCAAATGAATATCAAGGCCAAGACCGTGTCATCCCATAAGGGGAATATAAAACGAAAGATAAAGACGCATAATAAGCAAGTTATCTATCACGTTGTTCGACTCACGGATAATGTCACCAATGGTATCTTTGTGAATATGCGCTAAGACGTTCTGACTGGTGGCGGATCCACCAGTCAGAATCACTGCAGAACGGGTTTACTCCACTTTTTCCACAAAGATACCATCCTGATGACCTGACTCATTAAAGAACCAGATACCGAGCGGGTAGTCTTCCAGCGAAACCAGGTACATAGTGCCTTCACTAAACTCTTCAATAGCCAGTACCACGCCCGGTCGACGAGGACCGCCGTCCGTTTTGACTGTGACCCGATCATTCACCTTCATAGTTTTCCTCCTGTGGCTTTGTGCCAGTGTAGAACAATTTCCTTTTTCTGGCAGCGCCTGGCTCGTGCGATTGCGGGTTTTATCGACGGTCTATACTTAAGTTGTGCGTATCTGATGTCCGGATACGCTCCCCCGGTATCCTTAACGGTTGAGAGGTATGAGGATGAAAACCGCGAAAGAGTACAGCGATACGGCCAAGCGTGAAGTCAGCGTCGATGTGGACGCGCTGCTGAAGGCAATCAACGAAATCTGCGAGAGTGAAATTCATCGCAGCCAGGATGACCCGGAACGCGTCAGCGTCGACGGGCGTGATTACCATACATGGCATGAACTGGCCGACGCATTCGAGCTTGATATCCATGATTTTAGCGTGTCGGAAATCAACCGCTGACTGAGGGCGAAAAAAATCCCGGCCCTTATCGGGTCGGGATCAAACTTGCTTATGCAAGAAGCACTTGAAAATTCGTTACACCAGGAAATCTGATGTGAAACAAACCTTATCTGCAATTTTTTTGCCTGACAAGTAAATAATTCTCACTAAAATGATAAATATAACTAATGGTTGAGAGATCGCCCGGTTACGCGCAAGCCAGATGTTCAGGGATCCTGGCACAGCGATCTGCGCTCGCCCGGCACCAGTTCATCTTCACGGAATGCTTCCCGTTTGACGCCAAAGCCGTCGTACCAGCGACACTCCACCATTCCGCTGGCATATCCGGTAACGATCATGCGTGGGCCACCCTCTTTTGAGGTGACTTCCTCACTGACAGAAAAGACCATACCTGCCTCCTGTATCAAGAGAAACCTTTACACCTTAGACGACAAAGAGGCGTTTTGCGTAATCAACCCTGCGACATTTAGTGCGAAACTCCGCGCAGTCTGGCAACAGCGTTCACCAGCAGCACGACTATCCCGCCAATGATAAAACCAAGCACCAGATTCAGCAGGGTTGGAAGCATCAGCGCAATCAATGCACTTTGCTGTTGGGAAAAATGTTCAATCGCATGATGCAATGGTGATATTCCATGCACCACAATTCCGCCGCCGACCAAAAACATCGCCAGCGTGCCGACCACAGAAAGTGTTTTCATCAACCAGGGGGCAACGATCAGCAATCCTTTACCCAGCGACTGGGCAAACGCGCTACGTTTTTCTGCCAGCCAGTACCCAATATCATCGAGCTTAACGATAATCCCGACCAGACCATAGACCCCCACGGTCACCACTAACGCGATGCCCGATAACACCAATACCTGATTCAACAATGGCGCATCCGCTACGATCCCCAGCGTAATCGCGACAATCTCAGCAGATAAAATAAAGTCGGTACGTATCGCCCCTTTGATTTTATCCTTCTCAAAGGTGAGCGGATCCTGCGCCGCCAAAGATGTCAGACGCTGCTGACGTTCTTCCGGAGTTTCTTTGTGTTTACGCGCTTCCAGGGTATGGAGAACTTTTTCCACACCTTCAAAACAGAGAAACGCCCCGCCTACCATTAATAAGGGGGTAATCGCCCAGGGAATGAAGGCGCTTATCAATAGCGCCAACGGCACAAGGATAACTTTGTTAACAAACGATCCCTTCGCCACGCTCCAGACCACCGGGAGTTCGCGATTCGCCCGCACGCCCGACACCTGCTGCGCGTTAAGCGACAGGTCATCTCCCAGTACGCCCGCGGTTTTTTTCGCGGCCAGTTTTCCCATGACGGAGATATCATCCAGCAGCGTGGCGATATCATCGAGTAAGGTCAATAAGCTACTTCCTGCCAAAATTTTTACCCTCAATATTATTTTTTTGCAGTCATAAGTATGAAGTAAAACACGCAATGCTGAAACTGACCTTTCTGGTCAACAAATTTTTAACATCGGCAGGTAATTATAAATCTCGCCAGCAAGATAGTTTTAACGTTTACTATGTTGCACCTTTTTATTTCCACCGTGAGGGATTATGCGTTTCAGGCAATTGCTACCGCTTTTCAGTGCGCTTTTCGCGCTGTACATCATTTGGGGTTCCACGTACTTCGTTATTCGCATTGGCGTTGAAAGCTGGCCGCCGTTGATGATGGCTGGCGTTCGTTTTCTCTCTGCGGGAATTTTGTTAACCGCATTCTTATTTATTCGCGGACATAAGCTGCCGCCTCTGCGTCAGCTTTTGAATGCCGCGTTAATTGGTATCCTGCTGCTGGCTGTAGGTAACGGACTGGTGACTGTCGCTGAGCATCAAAACGTGCCTTCCGGTATTGCCGCCGTAGTGGTCGCCACCGTGCCGCTGTTTACGCTGTGCTTTAGCCACTTTTTTGGCATTAAAACGCGCAAGCTGGAGTGGATGGGGATCGCAATTGGACTCGCTGGGATCATCATGCTGAACAGCGGAGGTAATTTGAGTGGTAATCCGTGGGGCGCTGTTTTAATCCTGATAGGTTCAATGAGCTGGGCATTTGGATCGGTGTACGGTTCACGCATAACGCTGCCCGTTGGCATGATGGCCGGGGCCATTGAAATGTTAGCCGCCGGTATTGTGCTGATGTGCGCCTCGTTGCTTTCCGGGGAAAAGTTGACCACTATGCCAACATTTTCAGGCTTTATGGCGGTCGCCTATCTGGCCCTGTTTGGTTCTATTATTGCCATTAACGCGTATATGTACCTGATCCGCAACGTCAGTCCGGCATTAGCCACCAGCTATGCCTACGTGAACCCGGTTGTCGCCGTATTGTTAGGTACCGGTCTGGGAGGAGAAAGCCTGGCGCCCATCGAATGGCTGGCGCTTGGCGTGATTGTATTTGCGGTAGTACTGGTCACGCTCGGTAAATACTTATTTCCCGCTAAAGCGGACGCCGTTGTGACCCCGTCGGAAAAGACGTTACAGTAAATGAATACCGAGAGTGTCGATCTGCGCGCTGGCGCCACCACCGCAGATCCACTCGATAACACGTTCGGATAACGCGTCATCCCCCAGCTTTTCGCGCCCACGCAGGGCGCACTCCCAGACAATCAGTACACGCCAGCCCAGCGCCTGCAACATTTCACCGTCCCGCGCGTCACGCTGGACATTTTTGCCAATTTTTTCCAGCCAGAATTCCGTTCGTGTTGCGGGGACTTTAAATAGATAGCAGTGGTGATGATGCCAGAAACAACCGTGGGTAAAAATCACACAACGATAATCATCGACCACGAAATCGGGGCGACCGGGTAACGTCGCATCCTGCACGCGAAACGTTACCCCCTGCTCTGTCAGCAAGCTGGCAAGGCGTTTTTCAATGGCAGTATCGCGGGTGGCTATCGCCCGCATATTTTTACTGCGCGTTGCCTTATCGTGAACGTCTGCCACGCAGGTTCTCTTTCTCGCGAATAGCGACCGCCTGTTTGATTTTTGGCTCCAGCAGCCTGGCGACCGCCGCAAACGCCGGGACGACCACCGAGTTACCAAACTGACGATATGCCTGCGTGTCCGACACCGGGATCCTGAACTGATAACCCTGAGGTGATTCGAACCCCATCAGACGCGCGCACTCTCTGGGCGTCAACCTGCGAGGACGGTGTCGCTGATTGTGCGGATCATCAAAATCCTTTTCACCCAGCGCCAGATCCCAGCCGCGGTCGATCAAGATCTCCGCCCCATCTTTATAGTAACGCGCCGATAATGTACGCGTTACGCAATCGGGATTGCCGGGATACACCATGCCATAGCCAAACCCATTCCCCCGCGCCTGATGCTTTTTCGCATAGCGATACAGATATTTCCACAGCACCGGCGTCAACACATATTTTGCATCAACGGTCGGCTCAAGCAGCTCCGCCAGCGTAGTGCGCCGCTGAGGATAGCGGGAGATAATATCGCGCAGCGTGAAGTCTGATTTCAGATTTAGATCGCGGCGAAAGCCGACGAGCACAATACGTTCGCGATGCTGAGGCAAGAAATGTTGCCCGTCGATAATTTTCGGATCGTCCGGTCCGTTATCGTCTGCATCCGCCACGTCATAACCCAGCTCGTCCAGCGTTTGCATAATGATGCGGAAAGTTTTTCCCTGATCGTGGCTCTTCAGGTTTTTGACGTTTTCGAGCACAAATATTGCTGGCCGACGCGCATTGATGATGCGCACCACGTCAAAAAAAAGTGTGCCCTGCGTGTCGCAGGCGAAGCCATGAGCACGACCTAACGCGTTTTTCTTTGATACGCCGGCCAGTGAGAATGGCTGACAAGGAAACCCCGCCAACAGCACATCATGCTGAGGAACATGCTGGCGAATATGTTCTGCCGCCTGCTGGTCGCTCACCCCATCATGATGACTGAGGGTGATATCGCGAATATCTTCATTAAAATGGTGCTGGTGAGGATCGCAGTAGTGATTCGCTTTGTAGGTACGCACCGCATGCTTGTTCCACTCACTGGTGAACACGCACTGCCCGCCAATCGCCTCAAAGCCGCGACGAATGCCGCCAATACCGGCAAAAAGATCGATAAAGCGAAAAGCATAATGTGGATGATGCGCAGGCGGCGTCGGCAGCAAGGCTTTCAGATGAGCCAGCTCGCCATCGCTGAGACGATGCCATGTCTCATTGGCGACAACTCGCTTAAAGATGGCCGGACTCCAGCGGTTCTCGCCAACACCATTCAGATGAGCAACCAGCGTTTTCACGTCATAAATTTCAAGCAACTTCGCCAAAATCACCTGTGCGGTGGCGTCGTTATCATCTGTCATCGGGTTCATGGAGCCTGCTACTGAAAAATTATCCTGCATACATTTAACCGGCCGAAATGGATAACCGACAGATTAACATAAAATAGCGCGGTTGACGTTGCGGCTGTACTGGCAACTAACGCGCTATAAGGGGTTGAATCGCGTCAAGATCCAGCATTTCATATTCTCCTTTTAACTCCGCACTCAGTTTCGCCATGTACGTCAATAAGAAGTCAGCATTATGTTGCGCCAAATGCCGGCCTTGCGCGGTTTGCATCGTTAGCGGCAGCATTAACAGTTTGGTCTGGAAGTGATCGAGCGCGTACTGTTTATCATCAAGACTACGCTGCCTGGCAAACGGATCTTCCGCATCAAACAGCGCCACGCCTAACGCCCCGGACACGGCAAATACACGCGCTAAACCAATCGCCCCCAGCGCCTCAAGCCGGTCAGCATCCTGCACAATTTTGGCCTCAAGGGTTTCTGGTACAATTTTGGCGCTGAAACTGTGCGCCTCAATGGCATGGCACACGGCAGGTAATCGTTGGTGTGGAAAATCAGGGAAATCGTGCATCAAAACGCGACGTGTTTCCTGGGCTGCCATTACCGATGAACGATGACGATCGGGATGATTCTTCGGCAAACTGACGAGATCATGGAAGTAGCATGCCGTCAGCACCACCAGCCAGTCTACGGTCGCATCCGTGCTCAGCTTTTGAGCCGTCTTCCACACACGCCGAAAATGAAAGATGTCGTGAGCAGCGTCGTGCCCTGAATGATTTTCACGCAACCAGGCTTCAAATTTCGACTGCCAGTCATGTCGTTCCATACTCTCACTCTTCGCAGAAAGAAAACCACCTTAGCAACAATTCTCATATCAGACTACCGCCAACCCTGCATATCACCACTATATATTATTTTATAATAATCATATTTTCTGCGAATATATAATCAGCATTAGTCAAGACGAGCAGATAAATTATAAATATGACAGCAAAATAAATAACGAACATCAATAATATATATTTAACAATAAAATAAATATAAAACATAACTCAATGATAACAAAGCATTTATCATAAAAATAAAAACATGATAAACATACAATATTAATGATGATAATGCGCTGGTGACATATTTTGAAATATCTTAAATACATTTGTTACATGTTATATTTTAAATTAAATGAACTTCATAGATAGTATCCGAATGTAGTCTTTCAAATAGTGTTACATATTCATTTTAATTATTATATAAAGGAAATACATAATGAAAAGAAAAGTACTGGCACTGCTTCTCCCTGCTTTATTAGCTGCAGGCGCAGCTAATGCGGCTGAAATTTATAATAAGAACGGCAATAAACTGGATCTGTACGGTAAAGTCGATGGTCTGCGTTATTTCTCTGACGATGCAGGCAGCGATGGCGACATGTCCTATGCACGTCTGGGTTTCAAAGGCGAAACGCAGATCAATGATATGCTGACTGGTTATGGTCAGTGGGAATATAACATTCAGGCCAACGGCACCGAAGGTGATAAAGGCGATTCCTGGACTCGTCTGGCTTTCGCTGGCTTAGGATTTGGTGAGAACGGCACCTTCGATTACGGTCGTAACTATGGCGTCGTCTATGACGTAGAAGCCTGGACCGACATGCTGCCAGAATTTGGTGGCGATACTTACACCCAGACCGACGTGTACATGACCGGTCGTGCTAACGGCGTTGCCACCTATCGCAATAAAGGCTTCTTTGGTCAGGTTGATGGTCTGAACTTCGCCCTGCAGTATCAGGGTAATAACGAAGGTAGCAGCTTAGGTCAGGAAGGTTCCGGTAACAGCACTAACCGTAAACTGGCGAAAGAAAACGGCGACGGCTTCGGTATGTCTACCTCCTATGACTTCGACTTCGGTTTAAGCCTGGGTGCGGCGTACTCCAGTTCCGATCGTACTAACGAGCAAGTTGCAGCTGGCCGCGGCGATCGTAGCTATACCGATAAATATGCTGGTGGCGAAACAGCGGATGCCTGGACTATTGGCGCGAAATATGACGCTAACAACGTGTATCTGGCTGCTATGTACGCAGAAACCCGTAACATGACAGCATACGGCAGCGGCTCTTATAAGAATGCTGCAGGGGAAGATGTTGCGAAAGGCGGTATCGCCAACAAAACGCAAAACTTTGAAGTCACTGCTCAATACCAGTTTGACTTTGGCCTGCGTCCTGCGGTTTCTTTCCTGATGTCTAAAGGTGTTGATTTAGGCGGCTGGGATCGCGACAGCAATGGCAATTACCGCTACACCGACAAAGATCTGGTCAAATATGTTGATGTGGGTATGACTTACTACTTCAACAAAAACATGTCCACCTATGTTGATTATAAAATCAACCTGCTGGATGAAGACGACAGCTTCTACTCTGATAACGGTATCGCGACAGACGACATCGTTGCCGTTGGTTTAGTCTATCAGTTCTAATTGATGCACAAACGCGCAAGCCCGCTTCATATGAAGCGGGCTTTTTATTTATATGAAACGTATTTTTTTACCGCACGGGCATGACAACGATAAACTTGTGAGGATACTCAAAGAAAAAAACATCCGTGAGAACTGTCGTTGAAAGCAAGGCGTGCAAGTGCTTGAATAGTGGCGGAGAGAGGGGGATTTGAACCCCCGGTAGAGTTACCCCTACTCCGGTTTTCGAGACCGGTCCATTCAGCCGCTCTGGCATCTCTCCGTTTTGGCGGTTGCCATGATGCCAGGTAATTTGGCATTTTAACAGACCCAGTTCCGTCAATTTCGTTCAAGTGACGAGTTTGCGAGCAAAACGATGATTAAGTGGCCCTGGAAAGAACAAGAAACAACCCGGAGTGACGACTGGCCGTGGGACGACGCCATGGCTATTCCCCTTTTGGTTAATCTCACCGAGCAAGAACAAGCCAGACTTGTCGCCCTGGCAGAACGCTTTTTACAGCAAAAAAGAATGGTCGCTCTTCAGGGATTTGAGCTGGACCCGCTAAAAAGTGCGCGCATTGCTCTGCTGTTTTGCTTACCTGTTCTGGAACTGGGGATTGAGTGGCTCGACGGGTTTCATGAAGTTCTCATCTACCCTGCCCCGTTTGTCGTAGACGATGAATGGGAAGACGATATTGGGCTGGTGCATAACCAACGCGTTGTACAGTCCGGACAGAGCTGGCAACAAGGCCCAATAATCCTCAACTGGCTTGATATTCAAGATTCCTTTGACGCCTCCGGCTTTAATCTGATCATCCATGAAGTGGCACACAAGCTTGATATGCGTAATGGCGATCGTGCCAGCGGTGTTCCGGCAATCCCCCTGCGCGATATCGCCGGTTGGGAACATGACCTGCATGCCGCAATGAACAATATTCAGGATGAGATCGATCTGGTTGGAGAAACGGCCTGCAGTATAGATGCCTACGCAGCGACCGATCCTGCAGAATGCTTTGCCGTGTTATCCGAGTATTTTTTCAGCGCGCCTGAATTATTTGCTCCGCGTTTTCCTGCCTTATGGCAGCGTTTCATCCAGTTTTATCGCCAGAACCCCATGGAACGGTTACGCGATACCCGGGGAGACGACGATTATCGCTCACCAAATGCGCATTAACACTGAATTTGAAGATTAATTAACCAATTGAAATGACGCGCTAATTTTACTGTTGACACCTCATGGCGAGGTCAGTAATATGCGCCTCGTTCACACGATTCCTCTGTAGTTCAGTCGGTAGAACGGCGGACTGTTAATCCGTATGTCACTGGTTCGAGTCCAGTCAGAGGAGCCAAATTTAAGAAGCCTGCTTAGGAAACTAAGCAGGCTTTTTGCTTTTTATGTCTGTTAAAAAAATGCCTGTAAGAGAGCGCCCGGCTTGCCATAACGCCCCATCCGCCGTTGCATCACATCGTTGATTAAAGTTGTGTAAATGTAAATCGTTTAAACTTTGCACTTATTGTAAGTGCTAGTGATTATCATTTATTGTACGCGAGCCAAAAGAACGAGCCTTGCTCGGTTCACTGTATGTTCCAATTACTCTGGGATAAAAACGATGAATGCTCTGCCTCGCACCGGATTGCGCCGTATCACGCTTGCCTCTGCCCTCGTCTTCTCTGTCAGCCTGCCTGCTTTCGCTCAGGAAACGTTAACGCTTTATACCACCCGCGAACCGGGTCTGATCCAGCCTTTACTTGACAGCTGGACTAAAACCAGCGGCATCAAAGTGAGTACGGTCTATATCAAAGACGGTATGCTTGAGCGTGTTAAGGCTGAAGGCAAAAACTCGCCTGCCGACCTGCTGATGACCGTCGATGCCGGTAATCTCATCGATTTAGTTGAAGCCGGTGTAACCCAGCCGGTAGAGTCAGAAGTACTGAAAGCCGCCATTCCTGCGAATCTGCGCGGTGCGGATAATCAGTGGTTTGCGCTTTCTATGCGCGCTCGCGTGCTGTATGCCGAGAAGTCGCTGCCAATCGATAACTGGCATTACGAACAGCTCGCCAGCCCTGAATACAAAGGAAAAGTCTGTATTCGCTCCGGCCAGCACCCGTACAACACGGCGCTGATCGCCGCGATGATTGCCCATCATGGCGAAGCCAAAACCGAAGAATGGCTGCGCGGCGTGAAGGCTAACCTGGCACGTAAAGCCACCGGCGGCGACCGCGATGTTGCCCGCGATATCCTCGGCGGAATTTGTGATATTGGTCTGGCTAACTCCTATTACGTCGGTCATATGAAGAACGCCAAAGAAGGCAGCGATGCGCGTCAGTGGGGCGATGCCATAAAAGTCGTTAAACCCACCTTTGAAAATGGCGGTACGCACGTCAACATCAGCGGTGCAGCCGTTGCCCGCTATGCGCCGAATAAAGCCGATGCCGTTAAGCTGATGGAATATCTGGTTTCGGCGCCTGCCCAGCAGCAGTACGCGAAAGCGAACTTCGAATATCCGGTACTGAAAGGCGTAACGCTTGACCCGGTTATCAGCGCCACAATCGGTGAAATCGATGTAGATAAAACGCCGCTAACCGAAATCGTGAAGTATCGTAAACAAGCTAGCCTGCTGGTAGATAAAGTTGGATTCGATCAATAAACCTCTGCAGTTTCCGACGTTACGCGGCCTGGTTTCCGGGCCGCAGTCATTATTAACGCCGTTGCATCTTGGCGCGCTGTGCGTCGCACTTGGCGTCCTGACCCCTGTCGTTGCGCTGATCTGGCAGGCCACCCAGGCCGATTTATCCCACTGGGATAATCTCATGACATATGTACTGCCATCTGCGCTAAAAAACACCGTGCTGTTGCTCGCAGGTGTCGCTGTAATGGTCGGTGTCATTGGCGTAGGCAGCGCATGGGCGGTGACGGCATGGGATTTCCCTGGGCGAAAAATTCTCAGTTGGGCGCTGCTGTTGCCGCTGGCGATGCCGACCTACATCGTCGCCTTTGCGTGGCTCGATCTGTTGCATCCGATAGGTCCCCTGCAAACCTTTATCCGTTTCTTACTGGGATTTGACAGCCCGCGACAATTCCGCCTGCCAGATTTACGTTCTCTTTCCGGCGCAATAATTCTGCTCGGATTAGTGCTTTATCCTTACGTCTACCTGACAACCCGCGCTATGTTTATCAGCCAGCCGGCCCATTTACTGGAAGCTGC
Organism: Citrobacter sp. Ce104; assembly: GCF_030334595.1. NCBI lineage: Bacteria > Pseudomonadati > Pseudomonadota > Gammaproteobacteria > Enterobacterales > Enterobacteriaceae > Citrobacter > Citrobacter sp. Ce104. Next base: position 48,011 of record NZ_JAOWDP010000065.1, on the reverse strand, counting down.
GCGTACGCTGGGATGCAGCGCAACAGGAGCCTTTTTTCGCGTCGCTCTCCCCATGGCTCGTCCGGCACTGGCCGTTGGGATCAGTCTGGCACTGCTGGAAACGCTCAACGATATTGGCGCGTCAGAATTCCTCGGGGTACAGACCTTAACGGTTACCGTGTACACCACGTGGATCTCGCGTTCTGATTTATCTGCCGCGGCGCAAATCGCCTGCATGATGCTGATGTTTATATTTTTTATTCTGACGCTGGAATTTTATGGCCGCAGAAAACAGGGCTTCAGCAGCCGCAGCCTGCGGGAAATTCAACCCACGCGCGTGCAGGGCTGGCGTGGCTGGCTGCTCGGTGGCGTTATTTCACTGCCGGTTGTGCTGGGTTTTCTGGCCCCGGTCCTGTTTTTAATTTGGGAAAGCGCCAAACGCATAGGCGATGAGAACCCAATATCCTCCTCGTTACTGTCAGCATTACAAAATACGCTATCACTGGCGGCGGGAACCACGCTGGTGGTGGTGTGTGTCAGTATGCTGGTTGCCTGGAGCGCGCGCCACAGCGCCGCAGATAACGCGATGCCGGGATTTCGTCGCGGTGTAATGCGTCTGGCGTCTTTAGGCTATGCGGTTCCCGGCACCATTCTGGCGATTGGTTTTTTAACCCCCGCCATGGCTGTCGACCGCTGGCTGGCTGATTTACTGGATGTTCGCGGCCTGCCGCTGATGTCTGCAGGGATCCTGCTGGTAATTTGTTGTGCCATGCGTTTCCAGGCGATTGCTATCGGCGCGCTGGACTCCGGCCTGGGGCGCATCCCGCCGGCGCTGGAACAGGCTTCACGTCTGCTGGGTGAGAATGGTGCGGGCACATTTGCACGGGTTCATTTCCCATTGCTGCGCCCGGCGTTAGTGAGTAGCGCCCTGCTGGTTTTTGCCGATGCCATGAAAGAACTGCCAACCACATTGCTTTTGCGCCCGGTAAACTTCGAAACGCTGGCAACGTTGCTGTATGCGGAAGCTGCCCGTGGAACCTATGAAGAAGGCGCTATCGCCGCGCTAATGATTGTTTTAGCTGGCACGCTACCGGTTATTTTGTTGGTGCGTCATCAGATGACTCGCCGTGGTTAAGAGAGCAACAATGTCAGAAAATGCATTACGACTCCAGGATGTGCACGTTGCCTACGGTAACAGCCAGCAATCGGTACTGAGCGGATTTTCAATGTCGGTACGTAAAGGAGAAATCGCCTGTCTGCTGGGCGCTTCAGGCTGTGGAAAAACTACGGTGCTACGCGCAGTTGCCGGATTTGAACGGCTGCGAAGCGGAGAGATCTATGTGTCACAGCGCCGCGTTGCCGGTCCCGGGATTCATCTGCCGCCGGAGAAACGTCATGTCGGCATGGTCTTTCAGGAATATGCGCTGTTCCCCCACCTGACCGCGCAGCAAAACGTGGCCTTTGGATTACGACGTATGCCACGCGAGGAGCAGCAGGTTCGGGTGGCGGAGCTGTTAAAAATGGTGGAGTTGCACAGCCATGCCAGCCGTTATCCGCATGAACTTTCCGGCGGGCAGCAGCAGCGTATCGCGCTTGCGCGCGCGTTGGCCCCGCATCCGGAAATCCTGCTGCTCGATGAGCCTTTCTCCAGCCTGGATAAGCGTACGCGTGAGCGTCTTGGCAACGAGGTACGGGATATTTTACGCGCCGCCGGGCAAACGGCACTGCTGGTTACCCACAGCGAACACGAAGCGCAGCTGATGGCTGACCATATTGGCGTGGTAAAAATGGGGCAGTATCAAATTAAAACAGCGACCCACCCTGGCTAAAGGTAATCGGGTCGCCGTGATAATTAATAGTGCGTCTGAACCAGACTGATGTTCACCGGCATGCCGGAGCGTCTTTCCAGCGCCTGATTTCCGCGACTCACATCCACGTCATTCCCGCTGATGAAAGTGCGCAACGCGGGAGTGACTGGCAAGGGAACCTGTCTGTCAGACTCATATTCCGAACGGTTTCGTGACAGGGGTTCATGCACTTCCACCCAACGACTACCGTCGGGCTCTACGCTGTATTTCACCGGTCGGTCTATCAGTTGCACACGCGTCCCAACCGGTACGGTATCAAACAGATATTTAATGTCATCATTACGCAAACGGATACAACCCTGGCTGACCCGCAGACCAATGCCAAAATTCGCATTTGTGCCATGTATGGCATAAAGCCTGCCGATATAAATCGCATACAGCCCCATCGGGTTATCTGGTCCAGCGGGCACAAACGCAGGCAAGGATTCCCCGCGTGCGGCGTATTCACGGCGGGTATTCGGCGTCGGCGTCCAGCTCGGCGCTTCCTGCTTACGCTCGACCGCCGTCACCCAGTTACGCGGCGTTTCTCTTCCCGCCTGACCAATGCCAATGGGTAAAACTTCAACCGTATTACTGCCAGCGGGATAATAGTAAAGGCGCATTTCTGCGACGTTAATGACGATCCCCTCGCGCACGGTATCCGGTAAAATCAGTTGCTGAGGCACAACCAGCGTTGAGCCAGACTGTGGCAGAAAAACATCTACGCCGGGATTGGCTTCAAGCATGTTGCTCAACCCCTGCCCGTACTGCGCGGCAAAGGCTTCGAGCGGCTGAGTGTTTCCTGAAGGGACCGTAATAGTCAAAGGGCTTCCCACCAGGCGACTTCCTTCTGGCGGCAGCGGATAGCTCACCGCCTGCGCGCCCTGACATGCGAGCAGCATAATGAGTGAACAAAGCAGTTTCACACGACGCATCTTTTTCCTTTCCTTCGTCGCAGCAGACATCCGTTAATTATAGCTTTTATTATCTGTTTTAGTGGGTTACGTCTAAAATGTGCATAAAAAACCCCGCCATCCCGCGGGGTTCAGGGCTCACGTAACTACGCTTCCTTACCATCCGGAAGCACAATGTTACTGGCGGCGAGCTGCCCCATGTTGGAGTACATTGCACAGGCCGCTTCAATAATCGGCATCGCCAGCGCGGCCCCGCTACCTTCGCCCAAACGCATCCCCATGTTGAGGTACGGATCCAATTCAAGATGGGCCAGCGCAGTGCGAGCGCCCTTCTCAGCGGAGAAGTGTGATGGGATCAGGTAAGGTTTAATCTGCGGCGCAATCTGGCTGGCCGCCAACGCAGCAGAGTAAGAGAGAAAACCGTCCAGCACCACAGGCAGGCCACAGGAGGCCGCCCCCAGCATCACCCCCGCCATACCGACAAGATCAAACCCGCCAACCTTAGCCAGCACATCGATACCGTCATTACGATCCGGTTGGTTGACGGCAATAGCTCGCCGCACAACCTCAACTTTATTGCCTACTCGGGAAAGCGGCAGGTTAGCGCCGATACCTACCACATCCTCAGCATCGCTGCCGGTCAGCACGCTGACGATTGCTGCTGCAGGTGTCGTATTTGCCATACCAAGTTCACCAACGCCAAACAGCGTTACACCGTCTTTGGCCAACTCATGAGTATAACGAATAACTTCCAGCAGCAGTTCTTCGGCCTGCGAACGGCTCATTGCCGGGCCTTGGGCAATATTGCCGCAGCCGCGCGCCACGCGCATGTTCACCACGCCAGGAATAGGTTCGGCATCAATACCGACATCAATCACATGTACCTTTGCCCCCGCTTGCGCGGCCAGCACACAAACGCCGGTTGTCCCGCGCGTCATATTCGCGGCCTGAATAGCCGTGACGATTTTAGGCGAAACAGCAACCCCTTCATCCCACACGCCGTGATCGGCACACATCACCAGCATCGCTTTGCCGTTCACATGCGGGGTGCCTTTCAGGCCAGGCATACCGGCCAGTTGCACGGCGAGCGATTCGAGCCGCCCAAGGCTTCCCGGCGGTTTAAGCAAGCCGTCGATATGCTGTTGTGCACGCCGCATCGCAGCACTATCAGGTGTTGGGATTGCGCGGAGTAAAGAGGTTAAAGTCTGCATAAGGGTTCCAGTATGTTGGCTGACTCAGAGCAGAGCCAGCAGGAAAATCAACTCGCCAAGTTCAATGGCTGCGCCCAGCGTATCGCCGGTCTGCCCACCCAACGTGCGTTTTAATAACTGCCCAAGAATAAAAATCGCCACTATCGTAACAACCAGCGCTGCAACGCCGCGCATGCCGGGAAGAAGCACGGCAGCCAGGATCGCCGCGAATCCCAACGTGACGCAGGTTTGACGCCCGGTGACTTTACCAATAAAGACATTACCCAGCCCTTCTTCGCGGGCGTAACGATGTCGATACATCAGCAAAACAGCGGTACCCCGTCCGGCGACACACGCTGCAGCAAGCGCCGCCAGCATCGGTGTGCCACGCAAAGCCAGTTCGCTCACCACCAGCACTTTCGCCAGCAACACGAAAATTAACGCCAGTCCGCCGTGGGTTCCCAGACGGCTGTCACGCATGATTTCCAGCATCCGCTCACGTCGACGGGCAGAAAAAATGCCATCACAGGTATCCGCCAGCCCGTCGAGATGAAATCCCCCGGTCAATAACGCCAGGGTAAGGACGGCAAACAGAGCCGCCAATGGCACTCCGCACCAGGGCTGTAGCGCCATAAAGACCAGCCCCGTCAGGCCTCCCAGCACCACGCCAATCAAGGGGAACATCACAATACCGCGCGAATAGTGCTCGAAATCCAGTCCTTGCGACCAGCGTGCAGGAACGGGCAAGCGACTGATAAAAGAGAGCATTGCCCAGAACAACTTACTCATTTAATTTTGACTCCAATTCCTGATACCACCAGCCAGACCTCATCAGCTGCCGCCGCCAGTCGCTGGTTCACGCGTCCTGCAATATCGCGAAAATGCCGTGCCAGACGATTTTCCGGAACAATCCCCATTCCCACTTCGTTGGTGACCAGCACCACCTTTGCCGGACAGCGCTGACAGGCAGCAATCAGCGAACGGATTTCGTCGTCGATGGACTGCTCCATCGCCGCGTAATCCCAGCTATCCGGGTCACTGTCACCGCCCAGCGCAAACAGCAGATTAGTCACCATCGTGGTAATGCACTCCAGTAGAATGGCTTCTTGCGGATTGTTCGTTGCCGTTATCAGTTCATCCAGATGTTGCCAGCGCTCGGCTGTACGCCAGTGCGCAGGGCGTCCATCGCGATGATGCTGAATTCGCGCAGCCATCTCCTCATCAAAAATCTGCGAAGTTGCGATATACAAAACGTTTGGAGAATCAGCGATCAGCGCCTCCGCATGCCGACTCTTGCCGCTTCGTGCGCCGCCCGTAACCAGAATAATCATACTGGCTCCCGGTGTTGCTGCATGATGGTATAAATTTTCTCAATATCGATGTGTTGCCGCATCGCATCCGCCAGCAGATCAAACTGCTGCGATTTATATTGCGCGTAATGGAAGGTGGAATCCAGCGGGGCTAATCCTTTACGCTTTCGCAGGCCATTCACCAGCGCACGGGTAAATTCATCGCTGTCGAACAGACCGTGAAGGTAGGTGCCGAACGCCAGACCATCCGGAGTGACCGCGCCGTCAGCCACATTGCCGCCGTCTTTTCGCAGCGTCATCACCGACCGGCATTCTTCAGTTAACGTCGTTTCGCCCATGTGGATTTCATAACCGCGAACGGATAACCCCGCCGTGCCTGCCAGCCAGTCGGGCAGCGAGGAGGACATTTGCCCTTCAACCAGGGTGGTGGTTTTATGCTGGGCAAAATGGGTTACGGTATTGAGCAAGCCCAGCCCCGGCAGCGTACCGAGTCCTGACTCCACGTCATCAATGATGGTATCGCCGAGCATTTGGTAACCGCCGCAAATCCCCACCACCGGTACGTTATTACGATGCAATTGCACGACGCCGTGCGCCATGCCGCTTTCACGCAGCCACACCAGATCGCCCAGCGTATTTTTGCTGCCGGGCAGAATCACCAGATCGGCCCCCGCCAGCTCTTCTGGCTGGCGAACATAGCGCACGCGCACATCCGGTTGTGCGGCAAGCGCATTGAAATCCGTAAAGTTAGAAATGTGCGGTATTTGAACCACCGCGATGTCGATGTCGCGTTTGTCTGTGCGCAAATATTTGCCCTTTTGCAGCGCAACGCCATCTTCATCTTCCAGATCAACATCCAGCCAGGGCATGACGCCCAGTACCGGAACGTCGGTCAGCGCTTCAATTTGCTCAATACCGGAGTGCAGCAGCGTCACATCACCGCGAAACTTATTGATGATCACCCCTTTGACCCGCGCGCGTTCGTGATCGTGCAACAGCGCCAGCGTGCCATAAATGGAGGCAAACACCCCGCCGCGATCGATATCTGCCACCAGAATGACAGGACATTGCGCCATTTCAGCCATGCCCATATTGACGATATCGCGATCGCGCAGGTTAATCTCAGCCGGACTTCCCGCGCCTTCCAGCACCAGTACATCGAACTCCTGCGCCAGGCTGTTGTAAACTGACAGGATTTGATCCCGCAGACGCGGTTTGTACTCGTGGTAACTCACCGCGTCCATATCGGTCGCCACTTTGCCCATCAGCACGACCTGCGCTTTACGATCGCTGGTTGGCTTAAGCAGCACCGGATTCATACGCACATCTGGCGTAATGCCGGCAGCCTCAGCCTGAAAGATTTGCGCGCGGCCCATCTCTTTGCCCTCTGGCGTAATACCAGAGTTCAGCGCCATATTCTGCGATTTGAACGGTGCGGTACGCAGCCCATCCTGATAAAAAATTCGACACAGCCCGGCGACCAACACGCTCTTACCCACATCAGATGCCGTTCCCTGCAACATTATTGCCTGCGTCATGACGCCTCCTTCAGTGCGTTCTCTCGCATACAACTAAAAAATTCAGCCTCTGTTTTACACAGCGGGAAGCCCAGCTCAGTATGCAGCTTCACCAGCCAGGGCTGAGTTAGTCCCGCTTGTTCAATCAGTTCCGTCTGGGCGAAAACGTCACCCGGCGTGCCATGCGTTAGCACTTCGCCCCGGCGCAAAACGTAAACTGCATCGCTGACCTCATAGATAAGATCGATATCATGGCTGGAGATAACCACGTGATTTCCTTGTGCTACGATGCGTTTGATTATCTCAATCATCTGCATGCGACCTGAAGGGTCAAGGCCTGCAGTAGGTTCATCCAATAGCAAATACTGCGCCTGCAACACCAATGCCCCTGCAATCGCCACACGTTTTTTTTGCCCGTGGCTTAAACACTGAATAGGCTGATGGCGGAAATGCTGGGCGTCGACCAGCGTGAGCGCATCGTCCACCCGACGGGAGATTTCAGCCTCATCCACGCCAAGGTTGCGCAGGCTGAAGGCAATGTCGCTGTCGATATCGGTATAAAAGATTTGCTGATCGGGGTCCTGAAAGACGGTTGCCACCTGCTGACGCAGCGCCAGCAAGCCGCGTTTGCTGTAATCCAGCGGTTTGCCTTGCCACATCACTGTGCCTTGCTGCGGGCGCAGTAAGCCACTCAGGTTCATAAATAGCGTAGATTTCCCGCAGCCATTGGCACCGACCAGCCCGGTGACGGCATGCGTAGAAAAGTCCAGCGTTAGCCCTTTGAGGATGGGGTCATCCTGATAGCGAAACCAAAGCGCTGAGGTGGCAAGCATACTTATCCTTACAGGTGAAAATCACCCTGATACAGTTTGATATCCAGTGTGGTGGTCATTTGCTGGTAGCGGATCAACACGCGGGTAAACAGCAGTCCCACCAACATCGCCAGCGAGCGATAGCCCAACGGCAAGCTACGATAACCAAAACGCAGCGTTTGTGCGCGATGTATAGCCAGCGCCTCGTCTAACAGGATAAAAATAAAGCGCCAGGTTAACAGGATCTGCTCAGTCAACAGGCGAGGAACGCGCCCGCGTTTAAGTAAGATAATTAATTGCGGAAACGGTAGATTCAGTACCAGCCAGAACGTTGCCGCCAGCGCAGCCAGGCTGCGCCAGAAGGTTTCATTAGCGGTGACCAGCCCTGGCCCACTCACGCCTAACCAATAGCTTCCTACAGGAATACTGGCCAGCAACGTCTGTGGATCGCGGCTAAAACTAAACAGAATAGTCACCACGCCAACTGTCAGAAAACCAAATGGCAAAGCCATCCAGCGACACCAGCGCCAGAAGGAAATGCGCAGCAGCCAGCAGCTCAGCGCGGCAATCAATAATAGCTCAATACCCTGCCCCAACGGGGGCAGAGTAAATGCCAGAATCATCATCATCAGCCAGAGCAGAAATTTCCGCACCGGTGAGACATGAAACCAGCGGCTTTGATAGCTAAGCCTGTCAAGCCCGGTCATCACGACGTTGCCTGCCCTTGGTATAACCCAGAATGTAGAAAATCACGGCTGCGCCCAGCGATCCCTGAAGCGTAAACAGCAGGCTTTCAATCTCGCCGCTTGCGGGTTCATACAACGGCTGGAACCACGGTTCATAATGGGGAGCAATTGCCTGAATCTGACTCTCCGCCTCACCGTCTGAACCGCCGTACTCTCCACCGTGGTTGATAAAGAACGGCAGGATCACCAGCGCGACAACCATCACTAACAAAATCAGCGTCTTTTTCATCGTTAATGTCCTTGAGCGGTAATCAACTGCCGTTTGGTTAACTGGTCATAAATCATTACGGTGAGCAGACCTTCCGCAATCGCAATAGGGATCTGCGTCAGGCAGAAAATTCCCATGAACTTGATGATTGAGCCGGTAGCGCCAGCGGACGGATCCGGGAACGCAACGCCCAGTTGCACCGAGGTCACGAAATAAGTGACGAGATCCGCCAGCATCGCGCACAGGAAGACGCAGACATCACGACGCAGCCCCGCACGGCAGGCCATTTTCCACACCATGTAGCCCACAACCGGGCCGATCACCGCCATCGACATACCGTTAGCGCCGAGCGTCGTCAAACCACCGTGCGCCAGCAGCAGTGCCTGGAACAGCAGAACAATTGCCCCAAGGATTGCCACCACGCCCGGTCCAAACAGGATAACCGCCAGACCTACGCCGGTAGGGTGTGAACAACTTCCGGTAACGGAAGGAATTTTCAGCGCCGACAGCACAAAAATAAACGCGCCGCACAAAGCCAGTAACACTTTTTGGTGACTATCTTCCTGTACGATTTGGCGCAGACGCACCAGCCCGTACCACAGACAGGGCAAAAATAGCAGCCACCAGGCCAGCGCCCACATCGGCGGCAAGAAACCTTCCATTATGTGCATGGCGAACGCTTGTTCAGGAACAATCATCAGTAATAGCGCCGCAGCCAACCCGCTGAAAGACAGCTGTTTTAGCTGTTGTTCAAGCTTCATTGTGCATACTCCCACTGTTTATTGACCAGAATGGTCGAGAAATAAGGCAGCGGCTGATCGTCGCTCACCTCATCGAGATGACGCCAGCACTGCTCACCCGGCAGCGTGGCTTCAGACATCATCAATGCGCAATCTAACAATCCCTCTTGTCGCAGCAGTGCTTTGATGCGCGCAAAACGACCGTATACTTTCATCAGCACCAGACTGTCATGTTGCTTTAATGCCTGCTGGATTTCCGCTTCCGGCGCGGTACAGGAGACCACTGCCAGAGACTGTTGCTCCATGGCGAGCGGCGTTTTGGAACGCGCGGCAATCGCAGCGAAAGAGGTCACGCCCGGGACAATTTCTAACCAATCAGGACAGCCTATACGCTGGAGTAAAAAGACCCAGGTGCTGAACAGCATGGCGTCGCCGAGAGTGATAAAGCCCACCTGCTTACCGGCTTCAACTTCCTGTACTAACGCGGCAGCAACGTCATCCCATACGGCCTCTTTTTCAGCGCTGTCGGCACTCATAGGAAAATGGCAGCAGCGAACTTCGGTCTGCTCGCCGATATACTCCCGCACGATCGACAACGCCAGGCTGTCGCCACCTTTCCGCCCGGCAGGCGCATAGAGAATGTCCAGCGTGCCCAGCGTGCGTGCGGCCCGCACGGTAATAAGATCGGAAGCACCTGGCCCGGTGCTTAATGCGTACAGTTTTCCGCTCATGCCGCTTCCTCCAGCGCAACATTAAGCGCCTGTTGTAAATGCGCCACAAACATCGCACGCACCGCTGGATTCTCACCCAAGCCACTGAGCCACGGCGTTGCCGGTATCCCAGCCGCGTTAAACAATGTTTTCCACGAGTCGTCTTCGTCGGAGGCCATGTCATTGATGGCATGATCGCCAGCAACTAGCATCAGCGGCATCAGATGTACCGCCGTCACTCCTTCCTGGGACAAACTTTCAATCAGCACATCGACTTCCGGATAGCTTTCCACCGCCCCAACCCGCGCCGGATAACGCTGCGCCGTCATCATGTGATCGAGGCAGGCATAGGCGGCAAAGGCATGATGACTGGCGCCGTGTCCCATAAAGACCACTTTTTCATTTTCGCCAAGCGCCGGCATTTGCTGTTGCAGCGCCAGCATCAGTTGGGCGTAATCTTCATGACTGCTCAGCAGCGGTACACCCAGCGTCAGGCGAGAAAAAAGCGGGCGCATACTTTGCACTTCGCGGACAATTTTTTCGTATTCGTCGCCGTTGATAATATGCAACGACTGAATAGCCACATCCTGATATCCCTGCTCCGCCAGTTTTTGCAGCGCCTGCAGCGGCGTGTCGATTTCAATGCCGTCACGCTGCTTGAGCTTGCGGATTATCATCCCGGAGGTAAACGCCCGGAACAGGTCGCGGTCAGGGCAACTGGCTGCGAGATCGCGCTCACAGGCCACAATATTTTTCTCACAGGTGTCGTGGTAGCTGGTGCCAAAGCTGACCACCAGAAGCGCCTTTTTCATCTCTAACTCCTTAAGCAGCGGCCAGCCAGCGCGTTAAACGCGCCCCAAAGGCGGCCTGACTTTCCAGTAACTCATCTCCCGTCACCAACGGTGCCGGACGTGTAATCACGATGCAGGGGATACCGGCATCCAGACAGGGTTGAACTTTTTCCTGATAGCCACCTTCCGCGCCTGATGCTTTGGTGATCACCACATCAGCCTGACACTGGCGATAAAACGCGGCGTTGAACTCGGCGCTAAACGGCCCGCACAATGCGAATATTTCACCGACACCAAACCCAAGATCCGCGCATTGCTGAATGACCTCAGGTACAGGCAGCACGCGTGCCAGCAGCGTTTTTTCAGGCAACCCTTCGCGCCAGATAGCCAGATCTTTACTGCCGGTCGTCAGCAGCACGCGATCGCCGAAGCGTCGAGCCACCTCGCATGCTTGCTGAATACTCTGTACGGTATACAACTGCGGGTGGGTTAAACCGCTCAACTGCTCAGGACGCTGATAGCGGCTCAGCAATACGCCCGCGGCTTCGCAAGCGCTCATGATGTTGCGGCTCACCACCTCGGCATACGGATGCGAGGCGTCAATCACCCAGCGCGTCTGATTTTCCTGCAACCAGGCAATCATTTGTTCACGTTCCAGACGTCCGCAGCGCACCTGGCCTTTGATATCTCCCGCCAGCTGTTTCCCCGTTGGGGTTGCAACCGACAGGGTGTAAGCCACGTTTGCCGCATCCAGTTGCTGGCACAGCATGCGCGCATCGCTGGTACCGCCCATGACCAGCACATCACCATAATTCACAGCACATAACCTCTTGGCGTGATCATCAGGCCGTCCTGAACATAGGTGGTTTTGTTGCCAACGATCACAAGACTGGTCATATCAACCGGCTCAAAGTCCATTTCGCCAAGAGTGGTCAGCCATTTTTCCTGCTTTTTACGTCCAGCTGACTTCACAATACCGACCGGCGTTTGCGCGCTTTTGCTGGCAGACAGCAGTTCAAATGCACGCGCCAGATGACCTTCGCGTCCCCGACTGCGCGGGTTGTAGAAACAGATAACAAAGTCTGCTTCGCCGGCGGCAACGATACGTTTTTCGATGACCGGCCACGGCGTTAACAGATCGCTTAAGCTGATGTGGCAGAAGTCGTGCATCAGCGGCGCGCCAAGCAAAGAGGCGGCGGCAATACTGGCGGTCATGCCAGGGATTAACCTGACCTCAACGTCCAGCTTTTGCTTGCTGACCAGTTCGAGCACCAGCCCAGCCATACCGTAAATCCCCGCGTCTCCGCTGCTGATCAGCGCCACATTGTGACCCGCCTGCGCCAGTTCGATAGCCGCCTGGCAGCGTTCAATCTCTTTGCACATCCCGGTTTTGATCACCTGCTTGTCGCCAGTGAACGCTTTTACCAGATGGGTGTAGGTTTTATAGCCAACGATGATTTCCGCTGCCTGCAATGCTTCAACGGCTTCCATGGTCATCATTGCCTGCGAGCCAGGGCCAATTCCAATTACGCTTAACATCAGTGTGAAACTCCCAAAGTGATAGTGACGCCCTGTTCTCGCAGGGTCTCGCCTAACAGTTTTCCGTGGCTCAACAGCCAGGCTGCAGGACCAGAAACGCTTCCTGTACCCACCGTTTTGCGCACAAACGATGAGGCCGGAAAACGGTGCTCATGCTCACGCAGGGCGTCAGCAGTAAAGGTTTCGAAAGGAACGCGACAGCACGAAGCCAGTTGGATAAGTCCCTGTTCATCTTTTTTCAGCGTGATACTGCCAATCGCTTTTAGCGCCAGCGGGTCGAGCTGCTGGGCTTCGAGTTGCCTGGCAAGCAGCGCGGCCAGAAGTGGGAACGGCGTGTCACGACGACAACCAATTCCGGCCACCACACGCTGCGGCACCAGCTTCCAGTGCGGAACAGGCAGATCGGGTAAATTGGTGCGTAAGGTGATACACACCAGCGCATCCAGTTCAGGTAGCTGGTTGAGATCGGTGACCGTGATAAAACCGCGCCGGTCGCAATGGCTGACATCCTGCGCCAGTTCGTCATCCCACCACAGTCCAACTCGCTTATTGCTGACCAGCATCTGATTAACGATCTTGACCGCCGAACGGAAATCACTCATCCGGGCATTCAGTTGAAATGCCAGCGTATCCAGTGCCGCCATATCGTTCACATCCGTCGCCGTAGTGATAACCGGGTCTGCGCCCAACATGCCCGCCAGATAACGCGCCAGCGCATTCGCGCCCCCTGCGTGACCGGAGAGCAGGCTGATGACATGCTGGGCACGTTCATCAATGACCACCACAGCCGGATCGCAAAATTTGTCGTTGACCAGTGGGGCCAACACGCGGACCGCAATGCCGGTCGCCCCGATAAAAATCAGCGCCGAGTAATTCGCAAACGCTTCGCGGGCGGTATTCGCAAAGCCGTTTTCGAAAGGAACAAACCCCTCTTCCAGCAGCTTTTCACTGGTAAAACAGGTGACCGGCAGCATGGCCGCCAGACGTTTCGCCAGCACAACGCCGCCGGGGGTCAGGCAAAAAAGCGCAATAGATTCAGGCTTTACGGTATTCATGGCTAAAGTCCGCCGCATAGAGTTTGGAGTAGTGATACTCCGAGCCCAGGAAATTACCGACCAGAATAAGGGCCGTTTTACGGATGCCCGCATCGCGAACCTTGTCGCCAATATCCGCCAGGGTACCGCGCACGGTCTGGCTTTCTGGCCAGGTGGCCTTGTAGATCACCGCCACTGGCGTGGTCGCCGGATAACCGCCTTCAATCAAACGCTCCGCTACCCGATGAATACGCTGGACGGACAGATAAATCGCCATAGATGTCTGGTGACTGGCAAAAGACTCCAACTGTTCACGTTCCGGTACCGGCGTGCGTCCTTCAAGGCGAGTAATGATCAGGCTCTGCGAAACCTCAGGCACTGTATACTCAACGCCCAGCTCCGCCGCCGCGCCAAGGAATGCGCTAACGCCAGGCACCACCTGCCAGTCGATCCCGCGTTTGGTCAACTCCTCGCCCTGCTCGCGCACGGAACCGTACAGCGAAACATCGCCGGTTTGCAGGCGGACAACGGTCTTACCCGCTTTCACTCCGGCTTCCATCAGGTCGAGGATCTGTTCCAGATGCAGTTCAGCGCTGTCGTGACATTCAGCGCCAGCAGGGCAATATTCCAGTAGTTCCGTGTTAATCAGCGATCCGGCGTAGATAACAACCTGCGCCTGCTGTAGCAACCGGTAACCTTTGAGGGTAATCAGCTCGCGATCGCCAGGACCTGCGCCAACAAACCACACGCTACGGGGATCAAAAATCTCAGACATGGTTTCCTTCCTTCTGACAGGCGATAACAAATACGGGGTTATTCGGTTTGAAATAGTGACCACTGCCAAGCGTGGCAAGCGAGGAAACCTGTAACTGCAGGCAATCCACTCCCTGTACGCCAAGATGGTCCAGATGCGCCAGCGCGGTGTTGAGGTTTTCCTGGAGGATGAACGTCATCACCAGCCGCCCGGCGGGATGTAATTGACGCATTGACCAGTCAATCAGTTCGGTCAAATGGCCGCCGCTGCCGCCCATAAAAATGGCATCGGCTTTTTCCGCGATGGTCATTGGCGCAACGCCAGGAAAAATGTCGATGTTTGCACAGGCAAAATGCTGGCGGTTTTCATCCAGCAATCTGAGCGCAGCCGGGTTACGCTCGATTGCCGTCACGCGCAATCCAGGATATTGCAAAGCGGCTTCTATCGACACGCTGCCAGTTCCGGCACCAATATCAATCAGGTGACTGGCGCGGTGTAATTCAAGTTTTGAGAGGGCAAGTGCGCGTACCGCTTCTTTGGTCATCGGCACTTTCTCTCCACGTAGAAACAGCTCATCTTTCATCGAGGATCACCACTGCATTCATGTCATAGTCGGCGTTAACTTCACTCACAGGCAGGAAATGGATCCGTTCGTTTTCCATCGCCAGGTTTTCGCCAATCACCATCCAGCGATGTCCCTTGCCTCGTGCGATAAGCTGTTGTGCAATTTCCCGTGGGCCACACAGCGTATCTGTCACCATCGCCACCTTGTTATGTCGCGCCAGTTCATCAAAACAGACGCTACGACCATGGCTGCTGGTCAGCCACATATCGTTCATATCAATGCCGGACTGAGCGCACAGGTACTGCACCGCGCTAATGCCGGGAATAATGCGTACATTTTCAATACCGAAATGGCCCACCATGCGCGTCCCGATGCCGTAAAACAGCGGATCGCCAGACGCCAGCACCACAATGTGTTGTTCCTGGTGCGCGCTGATCCAATTCAGGAGTTCCGGGATATTGGCGCCAAGAGCAAACTGTTCACCGGTAAAATCCGGGAATTGCTGCAAATGCCGCTTTCCACCGACCAGAACATCAGCCTCTGCGACCGCTTCACGCGCCGCAGGCGTCATTAAATGCAAACCGGCGGGCCCCATCCCTACAACGGTTAACATTGCATTTCCTCAGCAATTTCTGCGACCGGGCGATTACTGCCAAGCACCTGATTATCAAAAGAAAACATGATAGCGTCGCAGGTCGGGGGATTTTTGGTAAAGCGCAGCGTTTGCAGGACGCGCATACAGATGCGCTTAGCCAGATGGTTATAAATGTGCTGAAAACCGTATGCTTCGATGTGTTCCATCGCCGCCTCGGTGGTATCGCAGTCGCTGACCAGCGTCAGCAGTTCCAGCGGCGCGCCAAGTAATGCGAGGTGGGCCACCAGCGTTTCCATGCGGGCATCGGCAATATGGCTGTGGGTATGGAAGATCCCCGCCGCAATTTTGACGAGCTTGCCTGGATGTCCCACCAGTACGATTTGCCGGAATCCAAGACGTACGGCTTCTTCAATCATGTAGCCAACAAAGTTGCTCATGGTGACCACCACCTGAGTGTCGATCCCCATCTGTTCGCGCACAAAACGCTCGCCGTGGTTTCCAGGCACCAGTACGACACGCTCCAGCCCCGCCGCTCGCTTAATTTCCAGCTCCAGCGACAGTGAACGTTTCCAGCTCTCTTCCGACATCGGCGTGACGATCCCCGTAGTGCCGATAATCGAAATGCCGCCCAGAATACCAAGGCGGGAGTTGTAGGTTTTTTGCGCCCGCTCTTCACCTTCCGGCGCGAAGATTTCAATCTGCGCTCCACGATTCGGCCCAATCGCCTCACGTACCGCAGACTCAATGGTCTGGCGAGGTGTGCGGTTAATCGCCGAACTCCCCACCGGCAGGCCGATCCCTTTGCGGGTTACCGTGCCAACGCCTTCCCCGCCCTGAAGGGTTATCTCTTTACTATCATTTAACGTCACGCGGGCAAAAATCAGCATGCCGTGGGTGGCGTCCACATCATCGCCACCGTCTTTGCGGATGGCCGCTATCGCCTGCTGTCCTTCGATATGCGGCGACTCCACGTTCAGGCACAGCGTCACACCGGAAGGCGTGACAATGGAAACCTGATGGATCAGGTGTTGGCGCAGTACCATCAGCGCTGCCACTTTTGCAGCCGCCGTCGCGCACGATCCCGTGGTATATCCCTTACGCAACGCTTTACCGTTGTGCCAAACCGGCGTATCGAAGGCCTCGCTCATCGCGCCCCCTGCATGTGATAAAGCATGGCGTTGACGATAGCGGCAGCGACATTACTTCCCCCTTTGCGACCTAGCGCTGCAATGGCGGGCAAATTGCTTTGGGTCAGGGCATCTTTCGACTCTTCTGCACCAACGAACCCGACCGGTACACCAACCACACCGCTGACGGCTACATCATGCTCTAGCAGGCGGAACAGCGCTGTCGGCGCGTTGCCAAAGACAAACAGCTTTTCCCCTTCTTCCTTCACCGCAATGTCGACGGCCGCCATGGACCGGGTAATACCCTGCTCTTTTGCCGTACGTACGACGCGCGGGTCGCTGATGTAGCAGCGGCATTCACCGCCGAATTTTGCCAACAGCGTTTTATTGATCCCAGAAAGCGCCATCGTGGTGTCGGTATAAATCACGCTCGAACGGTTAAGCGCCGCGCAAAACTGCTCCAGCACATCACTGGAAAACCACAGAATGTCCAGCCAGTCGAAATCCGCCGTCGTGTGAATGACCCGCTTGATAATGGCTTCATGTAACGGACTGGCAAACTGATAGTCCGGGCGGGTTTCACGGATGATCTCGCCAATAATGTCGAAACTTTTGGCCTCAATCGCCTGGGGTTGCTGGATATATTGCATTGTGTTGTCCTCAGGCTACACCGACCAGCAGGCATCGCAGCGCAATAAACAGCGCCAGTGCCAGCGTCGATGCCACCCACATCAATCGAATCGTATGGGAAATGTCGTCTACCGAAATGTCACGTTGTGCATCACCGATCCACGGTTTCTCAACGCGCTCGCCAAAGTAGTCATTTGGACCACCCAGCCGAATTCCTAATGCGCCGGCAACGGATGCTTCCGACCACGCACAGTTTGGGCTGCTGTGGTTGTAGCGATCGCGCCAGCCAATCTGCAACGCACGCGCGCCATCCTGGCGGCATAAAAATGCCGCTGCGCCCAGCAGCAGCCAGCTCAGCCTCGCAGGGATATAATTTGCGACATCGTCCAGGCGGGCGCTGACCATACCGATAGCGCGGTATTTCTCATGTTTGTAGCCCACCATGGAGTCAAGGGTGTTTACCGCTTTGTAGGCCATCGCCAGAGGCGCACCGCCGAGAAAGAGGAAAAACAGCGGCGCGATGATGCCGTCGACAGTGTTTTCAGCCACGGTTTCTACTACGCCGCGATTGATCTGCTGAGGTTGTAATTGCGAGGTATCGCGTCCCACAATCCATGACAATTTTTCACGACTTGCGGCAAGATTACCGGCACGTAGCGGACGTTCGACATCCTGCGCCGCGTTTGCCAGACAGCGCCCGGCCAGCACGGTAAAGATCATCCAAACCTCCACCACCCAACCAAGCCAGGGATGAATAGATTGCGCCAGCGCCAGCACTCCCCAGGACACTATCCAGGTCAGACCGACCACCACAATCCACATCACCGCGCCGCCGATACGTAGCGCGCGGTCGCTATGGCAGTAACGCCGAACAACTCGCTGCACCGCAGAAACCAGATTGCCAATCCAGCGCACCGGATGTGGCCAGTTCTGCGGATCGCCGATGATATAATCAAGCAGCCAGGCAACACACCACGCGAGGATCGTCATAGCGCACTCCTCGCGGCTGCCAGCCAATGGTTGAGCATCTGCGGACGTTGAGCAAAATGAACGTGTAGATAGCTGGCGAAGGTGTTTCCGACCTGCCAGCCGCCAGACCAGGCTTGCAGCGTTTTGCCATCGCGCACTTTGCGACAGTTCATCACCGCTGGCGTTTCAGGGGTAAAATCGGAGTAGTGGAATTCATGTCCGCGCAGCACTTCGCCTTCTGCGGCTAACAATGTTTGCTGTGTGGCCTGCGCTTCACAGTAGCCAAATCGGGTCAGACGTTTCCCCATTTTGCTGTGACCGGGAATGATATCCGCCATCAGCCAGGTATCGCCGTGGCTATCCTCCAGCGAACTGCCGAGATACATCAATCCCCCGCACTCGGCATAAATCGCGACACCCCGCTGATGCGCTGCCCGCAGTTGGCTAAGCATCGAAACATTGCGAGCCAGCGTCGCAGCATGTAACTCAGGATATCCGCCACCTAACCAGACCATCTGACAATCGGGTAAGCTGGTGTCGTGCAACGGGCTAAAACGAACAATCTTAAGCCCTGCGCGCGCAAGGAGCGTGATGTTATCCGGGTAGTAGAAGTTGAACGCTTCGTCATCGGCGATGGCAAGCGTTAGCCCTGCTCCGGCGTCTGCGGCAGGCAGCGCTGGCCATTCACCAGTGGGAAGGTTGGTTAACTGGCTTAATTTCAGCAGCGCATCGATATCAAGAGTTTGCTCCAGCGTCGCGGCAAACTCCTGCCACGGCTGCTGGTTAATAACCGACTCGCGTGCGGTAACCAAACCCAGATGCCGTTCAGGAAGCGCAACGCCTTCCATTCGGGGAACATAACCCAATACGGGGACATCGCAGTAACGCTCAATCGCCACTTTCAGGAGCTGGTAATGCGATTCGCTGTTGACCCGGTTAACAATGACGCCGGCGATGTTCAAGGTTGGATCAAAATGTTGAAATCCCATTACCGTCGCGGCGATCGAGGTGGAAACGGCTTTGCCATCAACCAGTAAGATAACCGGGCAGCCTAACTGTTTGGCCATCGCGGCGGTGCTGCAGTAATTTGGGTCGGTGCCATAACCGTCATACAGCCCCATAACACCTTCAATCACCGCGATTTCCGCATGTTGCATTTGCTCGCAGAATAGAGCGTTCAACGTGGGGACGGGAAGCATGAAGCTATCAAGATTGCGCGAAGCAGTACCGCATACCGCTGTATGCCAGCCGGTATCAAGGTAATCAGGACCCACTTTGCAAGGCTGGACGCGTAAACCGCGTTTTTTCAACAAGCTCAACAAGCCCAGCGTCACCGTGGTTTTACCACAGCCGCTTCCGGTACCTGCAAGAACAAATGCGTGAAAATTGGCCGCCATACCCTGATCCTGTTCAGGGTGGTAGGGGTGTAGAGATACCCAGTCTCTCGACTGTATGCATCTGAACCACCCACTTCCCACCGAAGTTGTTGGTAGTCACTGACAGGCAGGTCTTCTGGCTTAGCGTCATCCTCACCCGTCCTTCCCAATCTTGCGATCAGTGGTCCATACGGGGTCGTCAGCATCACAGCAGCGGGGGCTGCGGGGGATTCTCACCCCCTTCCCTACCACAAATGTGGCAAACCTGTCAGTTCAAGAGCCTGGTTAATTAAGCTCTCTGTTATGAGGTAAATTCACAACCTCATGACAATAATTCAATTTAATATCTTTCCGGGTTCATTCAGCCAATTATCTGGCCTAAACCCACTTATTCATATGTTCAAACTTTGAATGAAAGCGTCAGTAAAGAATAAAGAAAGTCATTCACACAGACACTGTATCTCATCACAAAAATAAAAACTGGTGCAGTTTATCCCTCTGATACCATTAATTTGTTGCGCTATGACAATTTATTGACTGGTGTCGTTACTTTTCATTTTATAATGACTGACATAGCGCCCTATATCAAAAATCGGCAATAGCAAAATATTGCTATTTAGGCGGATTCACTACGTGAAATGACATTAATTTGCTGGCGAAATGCCTGCGGCGTAACCTGATACGTTTGACGGAAAACTTTGCAAAAATAACTGGTTTGCGAGAAGCCCAAATTACGCGCAATGCTGGCAATACTCCAGTCACTGTGACAAAGCAACTCTTTGGCACTGGCCATTCTCTGCTGGTTTACCCATGCGTTAAAACCGATACCCTGATATTTTTTGAACAATTTACTGAAATAGTAAGGACTCAGGAAAACATGAGAGGCAACATCCTCCAGACGCAATTCGTCTGATAAATGCGCATCAATATAGCGCAGAGCTTTTTTCATTTTACTGTCGTGAGGGTTGGTACTGCGGTTCGCACGAACCGGCTCTGACTGCTGCGGATTATCCTTGATAACAACAAAATTAAGTTGTTTCTTAAGACAATTTTCTACAATGAGTTTGAGAAGATCCGCAGAAGCGATGACTCGCGAATAGTCCATCTCCGGTACATTACGAAATTCACTGACCAGCTCGGGATCCGCTTGCCAGCGATCATCTACATTCAGAATATCAACCAGACCGACATCATTACTTAAGCGGACTTGTCCACAAAGCACAAACCCTACCAGGTGTCCCGCAATGACCAGCGGAATTGAGAAATCGGTAAGCCCGGCGTGACAGCGATAGATGCAGGGTTGATCGGATTTCGAAGCTTCCAGTCCCCCACAGCGATCGCTCATACGACAGCGGGTACTGTGCTGCGGATGCTGGCGCATCAGCTGGCAAAATGGGGTGAAATTAAAAAGCTCAGAAATTTCATCACCGTGAATATTGACAACCACAACGGCCAGACTGGTGGCCTGCGCAAAATCCTGTGCGATTTTATTAATGAGTTCTGAGTTCAGGGCACTCGCAGAAATCATGATAAAACCTCTCAGTTAATTTATTGTTATAAACAAAACATATTATTCACATTCATTTTCATCCTGCCATCCTGAGCAATGATGAAAGTCATCATTGAACATAACAAAAGTCTCCCATTGTTGGGAGACTTTTTCAGCGGTTCAGGAAACCGGATCACGAAAACAGTTTTTACCTTTCAAAAATAAACTTCTTCTGTGAAGCTAGCTCTCATTTTCCTCCAGCTTACACGTATTACACGGTAAATTTTTGCCAATAAAATAACGATAAATTGCTGCGCCCGCGCAAGCACCGATGATAGGGGCGACAATCGGCACGATAAAATAAGGAATATCACGTCCACCTGTCATCGCAACATCTCCCCATCCGGCCATCCAGGCAAACAATTTAGGACCAAAATCACGCGCCGGATTCATTGCAAATCCGGTAAGCGGACCGGTGGATGCGCCGATAACAGCGACCAGAATACCAATCAGCAATGGCGCCAACGGACCTTTAGGAACACCGTTACCATCATCAGTCAGCGCCATGATCATTCCCATAAGAATGGAGGTAATCACCACTTCGACTAACGCGGCCTGCCATACGCTGAGCGCCGCTGCAGGATACGTACTAAAAATGCTGGCAAGTTGCAGGCTTTCCAGACTACCGCGCACCATCTGGTGGGCCGATTCATACTCGGTAAACAGACTGCCGTAGAGCAAATAACCCAGCAGTGCGCCACCGAAGGCACCCGCAACCTGTGCCACGGAGTAAGGTAAAACTTTACGCCCCGGAAAACAGGCAAACAGCCACAGAGCAATAGTGATAGCAGGGTTGAGATGCGCGCCAGATATCCCGGCAGTCAGATAGACTGCAAGCGAGATCCCCAGTCCCCATATGATGCAGATTTCCCACAATCCCAGGCTGGCACCCGCGACTTTCAGGGCACTCAGGCATCCAATACCAAAAAATAAAAACAGCCCGGTACCCAAAAACTCAGCAATGCATTGTGCTTTTAGTGAATCGTTCATTGTGACACCTTCTAAGCAGAGTTCGTGTCTTTACCAGCGGACTCCTTGCTGGCAAGTAGAATACTTCAAGGCTTACTATAAAAAGGCATGTCGGCAAATTGTTGGCAATCTGCGAGTGGTATGATTTTTAAAATCGTGCTGCGATAGCAAATTCTTGCTATCACCTTTATTAAAACAGGTGATAAAACGAGGACTCACCCTATTAAAAGCACATTTTCAAAATAATAAAATATTGCTAATAGCAGAATTCCGTTTTCAAACCATCATCACAATTTCATTTTTCCGCATAGCAAATGATATTTAAACTGTCACTCAGAAAAGTGTAAATATGGAATTGACATAACCAAATAATCACATCATAAAAAATTAAAATAACAATACAAAACAACAACATATAATAAAACACAGCAATTTTATATCACCGTATCCTCACTATTTTTTCACTCTTACTTTCAACTCAGCCATTCTTTTTCCTCGCTTCTTTTTATAGTCATGAAAATCGGGACAACCCAGGCGAGGTCTTTATGCAACAAGAAGCGTTAGGAATGGTAGAAACCAAAGGCTTGACTGCAGCCATAGAGGCCGCAGATGCAATGGTGAAGTCAGCCAATGTAATGCTGGTCGGCTACGAAAAAATTGGTTCGGGGCTGGTAACAGTTATTGTCCGCGGCGATGTCGGTGCAGTCAAAGCAGCAACAGATGCAGGTGCCGCCGCAGCCCGTAACGTGGGAGAAGTGAAAGCCGTACACGTCATCCCACGCCCTCATACCGATGTAGAAAAAATCTTACCGAAGGGAATTAGCTAATGAGCAGCAATGAGCTGGTTGAACAGATCATGGCGCAGGTGATTGCTCGTGTGGCAACGCCGGAACAGCAGGCTATCCCTGAAAATAATCCTCCAACACGAGAAACGGCTATGGCAGAGAAAAGCTGCAGTTTAACGGAGTTTGTCGGTACTGCGATTGGCGACACCGTCGGTCTGGTAATCGCCAACGTAGACAGTGCCCTCCTGGACGCGATGAAACTTGAAAAACGGTATCGCTCCATTGGCATCCTCGGCGCACGCACTGGTGCGGGTCCTCACATCATGGCCGCCGATGAAGCGGTAAAAGCAACAAATACTGAAGTCGTCAGTATTGAGTTACCACGTGATACCAAAGGCGGCGCAGGTCACGGTTCGCTGATTATTCTCGGCGGCAACGATGTTTCCGACGTGAAACGCGGCATTGAGGTTGCGCTGAAGGAGCTGGATCGCACCTTTGGCGATGTTTATGCCAACGAAGCCGGTCACATCGAAATGCAGTACACCGCACGCGCCAGCTACGCACTTGAAAAAGCCTTTGGCGCACCGATTGGCCGTGCCTGTGGCGTTATCGTCGGCGCGCCAGCATCCGTTGGTGTCCTGATGGCTGATACCGCGCTGAAATCCGCCAATGTGGAAGTTGTGGCCTACAGCTCCCCAGCCCATGGAACCAGCTTCAGTAACGAAGCCATCCTGGTCATTTCAGGTGATTCCGGCGCTGTTCGTCAGGCCGTTATTTCCGCCCGTGAAATCGGTAAAACCGTTCTAGGGACCCTCGGCTCAGAGCCGAAAAACGATCGTCCGTCCTACATCTGATATCAGTGAGGCTGATTCATGAGATCGAAAAGATTTGAAGCACTGGCGAAGCGCCCTGTGAATCAGGATGGCTTCGTTAAGGAGTGGATCGAAGAAGGCTTCATTGCGATGGAAAGCCCGAACGACCCCAAGCCGTCAATTAAAATCGTCAACGGTACAGTCACTGAACTGGACGGTAAATCCGCCAGTGAATTTGACTTAATTGACCATTTTATTGCCCGCTATGGCATTAACCTGGCACGCGCTGAAGAAGTCATGGCGATGGACTCGGTAAAACTTGCCAATATGCTTTGCGACCCTAACGTGAAGCGCAAAGACATTGTGCCGCTGACCACCGCAATGACGCCGGCAAAAATTGTCGAAGTGGTGTCCCATATGAACGTCGTTGAGATGATGATGGCCATGCAGAAAATGCGTGCGCGTCGTACACCATCTCAACAGGCGCACGTTACTAACGTTAAAGATAACCCGGTGCAGATTGCCGCTGATGCTGCTGAAGGCGCATGGCGCGGGTTTGACGAACAGGAAACAACCGTTGCCGTTGCGCGTTATGCGCCATTTAACGCCATTGCGCTGTTAGTCGGCTCACAGGTTGGACGCCCTGGCGTATTAACCCAGTGCTCGCTGGAAGAAGCAACCGAACTTAAACTCGGCATGCTAGGCCACACCTGCTACGCGGAAACCATCTCCGTCTATGGTACTGAACCCGTCTTTACCGACGGCGACGATACACCATGGTCGAAAGGCTTCCTCGCCTCTTCCTACGCCTCACGTGGCCTGAAGATGCGCTTTACCTCCGGCTCAGGCTCAGAAGTTCAGATGGGTTACGCCGAAGGCAAATCGATGCTTTATCTGGAAGCCCGCTGTATTTACATCACCAAAGCCGCTGGCGTACAGGGTTTACAAAATGGTTCAGTAAGCTGCATCGGCGTGCCTTCCGCGGTGCCATCAGGCATTCGTGCTGTGCTTGCTGAAAACCTGATCTGCTCTTCTCTGGATCTGGAATGTGCTTCCAGCAACGACCAAACCTTTACCCACTCGGATATGCGTCGTACTGCCCGCCTGTTGATGCAGTTCCTGCCGGGTACTGACTTCATCTCTTCCGGTTATTCCGCGGTACCGAACTACGACAACATGTTTGCGGGTTCGAACGAGGATGCCGAAGATTTTGACGACTACAACGTTCTCCAGCGTGACCTCAAGGTAGATGGGGGTCTGCGTCCGGTTCGTGAAGAAGACGTTATCGCCATTCGTAATAAAGCGGCGCGCGCACTACAGGCCGTCTTTGCTGGAATGGGATTACCGCCAATCACTGATGAAGAAGTGGAAGCTGCGACCTACGCCCACGGTTCGAAAGATATGCCTGAACGAAACATCGTTGAAGACATCAAGTTTGCGCAAGAGATCATCAATAAAAACCGTAACGGTCTGGAAGTGGTGAAAGCCCTTGCTCAGGGCGGGTTTACCGATGTCGCTCAGGACATGCTCAACATCCAGAAAGCCAAGTTAACCGGGGATTATCTGCATACCTCCGCCATTATCGTTGGCGACGGACAGGTGCTATCCGCAGTAAATGACGTCAACGACTATGCCGGTCCGGCAACAGGTTATCGCCTGCAAGGCGAACGCTGGGAAGAGATCAAAAACATCCCTGGCGCACTTGATCCCAACGAACTTGGCTAAGGGGTGAAAAATGGAAATCAATGAAAAGCTGCTGCGCCAGATAATTGAAGACGTACTGTCTGAAATGCAAACCAGCGACAAACCTGTCTCATTCCGCGCATCGACAACGGCTAGCGCACCACAGGCTGCTGCGGTACAAGGAGACAGTTTTCTGACCGAGATTGGCGAAGCCAAACAAGGCCAGCAGCAGGACGAAGTGATAATTGCCGTAGGTCCGGCGTTTGGACTGTCGCAAACCGTCAATATCGTAGGGATCCCGCATAAGAATATCTTGCGAGAAGTGATTGCCGGTATTGAAGAAGAAGGTATTAAAGCGCGTGTTATACGCTGCTTTAAATCCTCCGATGTGGCGTTTGTCGCCGTTGAGGGTAACCGTCTGAGCGGTTCCGGGATCTCTATCGGCATCCAGTCAAAAGGCACCACGGTTATCCACCAGCAGGGGTTACCGCCGCTTTCAAACCTGGAGCTGTTCCCTCAGGCACCGCTTCTGACGCTGGAAACCTATCGCCAGATCGGTAAAAACGCCGCGCGTTATGCCAAGCGTGAATCTCCGCAGCCCGTCCCTACTCTGAATGATCAGATGGCTCGTCCTAAGTACCAGGCGAAATCGGCCATTCTGCACATAAAAGAGACTAAATACGTCGTGACGGGCAAAAACCCGCAGGAACTGCGCGTGGCGCTTTAATAAAGGATAACTCCATGAATACCGATGCAATTGAATCGATGGTTCGGGATGTGCTGAGCCGGATGAACAGCCTGCAAGGCGAGTCCGTAACGCCTGCTGCGACGAGCTCATCAACACATACCGCGAAAGTCACGGATTACCCTCTCGCGAATAAACATCCTGAGTGGGTAAAAACCGCAACCAACAAAACTCTGGATGATTTCACGCTTGAAAATGTTCTGAGCAACAAGGTGACGGCGCAGGACATGCGCATCACCCCTGAAACGCTGCGCCTGCAGGC
This sequence comes from Citrobacter sp. Ce104, assembly GCF_030334595.1. Lineage (NCBI taxonomy): Bacteria > Pseudomonadati > Pseudomonadota > Gammaproteobacteria > Enterobacterales > Enterobacteriaceae > Citrobacter > Citrobacter sp. Ce104. Next base: position 21,853 of record NZ_JAOWDP010000065.1, on the reverse strand, counting down.
AGAAATAGCCAAAGATGCCGGACGTGACAGGCTGGCGATGAACTTCGAGCGCGCCGCTGAGCTAACTGCTGTTCCTGACGATCGCATTCTTGAGATCTACAACGCGCTGCGCCCGTACCGCTCAACGAAAGATGAGCTGATGGCCATCGCCGACGATCTCGAAAATCGTTATCAGGCCAAGATCTGTGCAGCTTTCGTTCGTGAAGCGGCAGCGCTGTACGTTGAGCGTAAAAAACTCAAAGGCGACGACTAACTCAGGGACAGGATCATGCGATATATAGCTGGCATTGACATAGGCAACTCATCAACGGAAGTTGCTCTGGCAACCCTGGATGAGTCTGGCGCGCTGAGCATCACCGGCAGCGCCCTGGCAGAAACCACCGGGATTAAGGGCACATTACGTAATGTGTTTGGCATCCAGGAGGCGCTTACGCTGGCGGCAAAAAACGCCGGTATCAATGTCAGCGATATTTCGCTCATCCGTATTAACGAAGCCACCCCGGTCATTGGCGACGTGGCGATGGAAACGATAACCGAAACCATCATCACTGAATCCACCATGATCGGCCATAACCCCAAAACGCCGGGCGGCGTCGGGTTAGGCGTAGGCATCACGATTACGCCGGAAGACCTGCTCAGTCGCCCGGCGGATACGCCCTACATTCTGGTGGTGTCATCGGCATTTGATTTCGCCGATGTCGCCACGATGATTAATGCTTCCGTCCGTGCCGGATATCAGTTGACTGGCGTTATTTTGCAGCAGGACGATGGCGTTCTGGTTAGTAATCGTCTGACTCAGCCTCTGCCCATCGTCGATGAAGTCCTTCATATCGACCGCATCCCTCTGGGTATGCTGGCTGCCATTGAGGTCGCGGTCCCAGGAAAGGTTATTGAAACGCTTTCTAACCCCTACGGGATTGCAACCGTCTTTGGCCTCAATGCCGAGGAGACTAAAAACATTGTCCCGATGGCGCGGGCGCTGATCGGCAACCGCTCTGCCGTGGTGGTGAAAACACCGTCAGGCGATGTGAAAGCACGAGCTATTCCCGCCGGAAATCTGGAGCTACAGTCGCAAGGTCGTACTGTACGTGTCGACGTTGCAGCTGGCGCTGAAGCGATTATGAAAGCGGTTGGTGAATGCCTGAAACTGGATAACGTCATCGGAGAGGCTGGCACCAATATTGGCGGCATGCTGGAGCATGTGCGCCAGACAATGGCTGAATTAACCAACAAACCCAGCCACGAAATTTTTATTCAGGATCTGCTGGCGGTCGATACCTCGGTTCCCGTCAGCGTGACAGGTGGCCTGGCCGGAGAGTTCTCCCTTGAACAGGCCGTCGGCATTGCCTCCATGGTGAAATCAGACCGCCTGCAAATGGCGATGATTGCTCAGGAAATCACGCAAAAGCTCAACATTGACGTCCAGGTTGGCGGCGCCGAAGCCGAAGCGGCCATTCTGGGAGCCTTAACCACCCCAGGCACGACGCGCCCGCTGGCCATTCTGGATCTCGGCGCGGGATCGACTGACGCCTCCATCATCAACCCGAAAGGCGAAATTATTGCCACACACCTGGCGGGCGCGGGCGATATGGTCACGATGATCATTGCCCGTGAACTGGGGCTGGATGACCGTTATCTCGCTGAAGAGATCAAAAAGTATCCGCTGGCAAAAGTCGAAAGCTTATTCCATCTTCGCCACGAAGATGGCAGCGTCCAGTTCTTCCCCACGCCTCTCCCACCAACGGTTTTTGCCCGCGTGTGTGTAGTAAAACCCGATGAACTGGTGCCACTGCCAGGCGAACTGGCGCTGGAGAAAGTACGGGCCATCCGCCGCAGTGCGAAAGAACGCGTTTTCGTTACCAATGCGCTCAGAGCGCTACGTCAGGTGAGTCCGACCGGGAACATTCGGGATATTCCCTTTGTGGTACTGGTTGGCGGCTCATCGCTGGACTTCGAAGTTCCACAGCTGGTCACCGATGCGCTGGCACATTATCGCCTGGTTGCCGGGCGCGGCAACATTCGTGGCACCGAAGGTCCACGCAATGCGGTTGCGACCGGGCTGATTCTCTCCTGGTACAAGGCGTTCGCTCATGGAAAGTAATCTCACCACGCCCGCCATTGTGATCTTCACCACTGCTGGCTGCGCTGACGTCTGGAGTGACGTGCTGCTGGGTATTGAAGAAGAAGGGATCCCCTTTGTCATCCAGGAGAGCCAATCAACTGACGTTATCCACAACGCATGGCTGGCTGCCTGCCAATCGCCATTGCTGGTTGGCATTGGCTGCAGTCGCGAAAAACTGGTCGTGCACTACAAAAACTTACCCACATCAGCGCCACTTTTTACGCTGACGTATCAACAAGATAACCACGCTCGTCGCAGTATTGGTAATAACGCTGCGCGGCTGGTTAAAGGCATTCCGTTCCGGGAATGCCACTCATAACCCACAGGAGAAAAGCAGTATGAATAACGCACTGGGACTGGTTGAAACAAAAGGGCTTGTCGGCGCTATTGAAGCCGCTGATGCCATGGTGAAATCCGCAAACGTGCAGTTGGTTGGTTACGAAAAAATCGGCTCAGGCCTGATCACCGTTATGGTTCGCGGCGATGTCGGCGCGGTAAAAGCTGCCGTAGATGCCGGAAGCGCAGCGGCAAGCGCCGTTGGTGAGGTGAAATCCTGCCACGTTATCCCGCGTCCGCACAGCGACGTTGAAGCCATTTTACCTAAATCCGCATAAGCGTTAAAACCAAGGAGCACAGCGTGAAGCAATCACTGGGATTACTTGAAGTTAGTGGTCTGGCATTAGCCATCAGTTGCGCGGACGTCATGGCGAAAGCCGCCTCCATCACGCTGGTGGGCCTCGAAAAAACCAACGGCTCAGGCTGGACGGTGATCAAGATAATCGGGGATGTGGCCTCCGTTCAGGCGGCCATTTCCACCGGTGTCAGTTTTGCTGAACAACGTGACGGACTGGTGGCCCACAAAGTCATATCCAGACCAGGGGACGGTATCCTGTCACATAGCGTTACCCAGGAGTCGGAACCTACACCCGAACCCACACCAGCCATAGCGCATGAAGAGATGCTTGTAGACCCGGCAGCACCTGAAGCGCCGCAAGATGCAGAGCTGATTAGCTGCAATCTGTGTCTTGATCCTGCCTGCCCTCGTCAAAAGGGCGAGCCGCGCACTCTTTGTCTGCACTCTGGCAAACGAGGTGAAGCGTAATGGATAAACAGCAACTGGAAACAACGGTCGCTAAAGTTCTGGATGAAATGCGCGAGCGCCCGATTCCGCTGGGGATCTCTAATCGTCATATTCATCTGTGCGCTGAAGATTACGGTCGCTTGTTTCCCAATCACCCTATTAGTGAGAAAAAAGAGCTGCTGCAGCCCGGACAATATGCAGCAGAGCAAACCGTCACGCTGGTGGGGCCAAAAGGCCAGTTAAAAAATGTGCGTTTACTCGGCCCACTGCGTAGCACCAGTCAGGTCGAGATTTCCCGTACCGACGCCCGCACGCTGGGAATTGCTGCTCCGTTGCGGATGTCAGGCAATATCAAGGGCACGCCTGGCGTTCGCCTCGTCAGCCCATTTGCTGAGCTGAACTTAGCATCCGGGGTAATTGTCGCCCAACGGCATATCCATATGTCGCCTCTCGATGCCCTGATCCTGCGCGTATCCCATGGCGATAAAGTCTCGGTCGCCATTAATGGCGATGAACGTCGACTGATTTTCGATAACGTCGCCGTACGCGTTTCGCCGGATATGCGCCTTGAGATGCATATCGATACAGACGAAGCCAATGCTGCAGGTGCTGATAATCCGCAGGCATTTGCCACACTGGTGAGCCCACGATGAACAACGAACTGCTGCAACGCATTATCGAGGAGGTTGTTTCCCGATTAAAAAAACGCGCGGAAAGCACGCTCACTCTTAGCGTCGCGCAGTTACGGGAACTCGATTCACGGAAAGTATGCTGCCAGTACTCGGCGATCCACCTCCTGCAGGTCGACCTGCCATTGTTGCAGCAAATTGCCGAGGATTGCTCAGCCAATGCGCCGGTGGTAACCATTCACGAGGCGCTGGCATGCGGAGTCCGCGTGAAAATTTCACTACATCATCGATTGTTACCCGCGATCCCCGTGAAAAAACTCGCGCGTCTGCCGCTGGAGTTCAGTGACGAGCTGGGGCGAATCATTTTTTTGCATCCTGACAAACTTCTCAGCTATGCCGACGTTGCCCAATTGAAAGGTGGCGTACTGGTGCTACGCCGCCGATGTGTCGTGACGGCTCTGGCTCAGGAAGCGGTCAGTACGCGAAATGTTCAATTAATTAAGCAGGAGTGAACTATGCATCTGGCACGGGTTACAGGCGTTGTGGTTTCCACGCAAAAATCTCCATCGCTGGTGGGGAAGAAACTGCTGCTGGTACGTCGGGTGAGTGCTGACGGAGAGCTTCCCGCATCCCCGCTAAGCGGAGATGAAGTCGCCGTTGATTCCGTCGGCGCGGGTACCGGCGAACTGGTATTGCTCAGCAGCGGCTCCAGCGCCAGACACGTTTTTTCTGGCCCTAATGAGGCCATCGACTTGGCTATCGTCGGCATTGTCGACACGCTTTCTCGTTAGGAGGAACTATGGCGATTTATACCCGCACCGGCGATGCTGGCACAACGGCCCTTTTTACCGGGCAACGCGTGAGCAAAACGCACCCGCGCGTCGAGGCTTACGGTACGCTGGATGAACTTAATGCGGCGCTTAGCCTGTGCGTTTGCGCGGCGAAAAACCCGCAGCACCGCCAGTTACTTGAAAACATTCAACTGCAGCTTTTTTGGTTCAGCGCCGAGCTGGCAAGCGAAAGCGAAGAACCAACGCCAGAGCAGCGTTATATCAGCTCGGAAGAAATTGCAGCACTGGAAGCCGCCATCGATACCGCAATGGGCAGGGTACCTCCCCTGCGCAGCTTTATCTTACCTGGCCGCAGTGAAGCCGCCAGCCGTCTGCATTTTGCCCGCACGCTGGCTCGTCGCGCAGAGAGGCGACTGGTCGAGCTCTCCACCGAGATCGCCGTCAGACACGTGCTGATGCGTTATATCAATCGCCTGTCCGACTGTTTATATGCGCTTGCACGTGCAGAAGATCATGACGCCCATCAAAACGACATTATTCAGAAGGTGGCGGAGCGCTATCTTGCCGCCATCCGTACTTCAGCCACGAGGGAGCCGGCTATGTCTCTGTCTTTTCAGGAACTCCACCAACTCACTTGCGCTGCGGTAATGAGAGCAGAAGAACTCCAGGTTCCGGTCGTCATCAGCATTGTCGATGCGAACGGGACCCAAACGGTGGCCTGGCGCATGCCTGACGCATTACTCGTCAGTAGCGAACTGGCGCCGAAGAAAGCCTGGACTGCCGTGGCGATGAAAACCGCCACGCATGAGTTGACATCAGAGGTACAACCAGGCGCCGCGCTTTACGGTCTGGAAAGCCATATGCAGGGAAAAGTCGTCACCTTTGGTGGCGGGTACGCTTTATGGCGTGAGGGTTTACTCCTTGGGGGTCTTGGCATCAGCGGGGGAAGCGTTGAGCAGGATATGGACATTGCAGAAACGGCCATTGCGGCGATTAACGTGAGAACACATCAATGAATACTTCAGAACTTGAAACCCTTATTCGTAACATTTTGAGTGAACAACTCGCCCCGGCAAAAACAGACGTTAAGAATAACGGAATTTTTCCGTCCGTTGGCGAAGCGATCGATGCCGCTCATCAGGCTTTTCTGCGTTACCAGCAATGTCCATTGAAAACCCGCAGCGCCATCATAAACGCCCTGCGCGAAGAACTGACGCCTCATCTTGCTTCACTGGCCGCTGAGAGCGCTGCCGAAACGGGAATGGGCAACAAAGAGGATAAGTTCCTTAAAAATAAAGCCGCGCTGGACAACACCCCGGGTATCGAAGATCTCACCACCACGGCGCTAACCGGCGACGGCGGCATGGTGTTATTTGAGTATTCTCCATTTGGCGTAATTGGCTCCGTCGCCCCAAGCACCAACCCGACGGAAACCATTATTAACAACAGCATCAGTATGCTGGCTGCGGGAAATAGCGTTTATTTTAGCCCGCATCCGGGTGCTAAAGCAGTCTCACTGAAGCTGATTGCCATGATTGAAGATATTGCTTTCCGTTGCTGCGGGATTCGCAATCTTGTCGTCACGGTCACAGAACCCACCTTTGAGGCTACCCAGCAGATGATGGCGCACCCTAAAATCGCAGTTCTGGCGATTACCGGTGGCCCTGGCATTGTTGCTATGGGCATGAAAAGCGGGAAGAAAGTCATTGGCGCAGGCGCAGGGAATCCGCCCTGCATTGTTGATGAAACGGCCGACCTGGTTAAGGCGGCGGAAGATATCATCAATGGCGCATCCTTTGATTACAACCTCCCCTGCATTGCTGAGAAGAGCCTGATTGTTGTTGATGCTGTTGCTGAACGACTGGTTCAACAAATGCAGTCTTTTGGCGCGATGCTACTCAATAACGAAGAGGTAGACAAACTGCGCGCAGCCTGTCTGCCAGAAGGCGTGGCCAATAAAAAACTGGTGGGTAAAAGCCCGGCAATCTTACTGGAAGCAGCAGGAATACCGGTTCCGGCAAAAGCGCCTCGATTACTGATAGGCATCGTCAAGGCTGACGACCCGTGGGTGACCAGCGAGCAACTGATGCCAATGCTCCCCGTCGTCACGGTGAGCGATTTTGACAGCGCGTTAACGTTGGCCCTCAAGGTTGAAGAGGGATTGCATCACACCGCCATTATGCATTCGCAGAATGTGTCACGTTTGAACCTTGCCGCGCGCACGCTTCAGACCTCCATCTTTGTGAAAAATGGCCCCTCTTACGCCGGGATTGGCGTGGGTGGTGAAGGCTTTACTACTTTCACCATTGCGACGCCAACTGGCGAGGGAACAACATCTGCGCGCACTTTCGCACGCTCTCGTCGTTGCGTGCTGACAAACGGTTTTTCTATTCGCTAATGGGGCCGTTATGAAAAGCTTTTCACTGCAAACTCGATTGTACAGCGGCCAGGGAAGTCTGGATGTGCTCAAGCGCTTCACGAATAAGCATATCTGGATTATCTGCGATGGTTTTCTCGCGCGCTCCCCCCTGATTGAAAAGCTGCGCGACGCTCTGCCAGCGGATAACCGCATCAGCATTTTCAGCGACATTACTCCCGATCCTACCATTAACACGGTAGTACATGGGATTGCGCAAATGCAGTCCCTGCGACCAGATGTCGTCATTGGTTTTGGTGGCGGCTCAGCTCTGGACGCTGCAAAAGCCATCGTCTGGTTCAGCCGACAGTTCGGTATTGAAATTGAAACCTGTGTCGCTATCCCTACCACCAGCGGCACAGGCTCGGAAGTCACCAGCGCCTGCGTGATTAGCGATCCGGATAAAGGCATTAAATATCCATTATTCAATAATGCGCTTTATCCGGACATGGCCATCCTTGATCCGACGCTGGTCGTCAGCGTTCCGCCAGCCATAACCGCAAATACCGGCATGGACGTGTTAACGCATGCGCTGGAGGCTTACGTGTCCACAAAAGCCAGCGACTTCACTGACGCGCTGGCTGAAAAAGCGGCACAAATCGTCTTCCAGTACCTGCCTGTCGCCGTCAGTAAAGGCGAATGCCTGGCAACCAGAGGGAAAATGCACAACGCCTCAACGCTCGCGGGAATGGCATTCAGTCAGGCTGGACTGGGGATCAATCATGCGATTGCCCATCAGTTGGGCGGTCAGTTTCATCTGCCGCACGGACTTGCCAATGCGCTGCTGCTGACCCATGTCATTCATTTTAATGCCCGCGATCCGCGGGCTGCTAAGCGCTATGCCCGTTTCGCTAAAGCCTGTCACTTATGCCCGGATAGCGCGAACGATACAGCGGCATTGAATGCGCTTATTCGTCATATCGAGCTACTCAAAAAACAGTGTGCGTTACCTTCTTTTGTTGACGCGCTTAAAGACGGAAAGCAAGCCTGGTCACAACGTATACCGTCGATGGTTCAGGCCGCGCTGGCTGACGTCACCCTGCAAACCAATCCGCGTGTTGCCGACGCCAGTGCCATGCAGGAACTGCTTGAGGAATTATTATGAAGACAGCCATGACGGCAGAGTCCACGCTTTATGATGCGCAGACAATTCGCGAACGCGTTCGCGCAGCGGGTGTTGTCGGGGCAGGAGGCGCGGGCTTTCCTGCTCACGTAAAATTACAGGCGCAGGTCGATACATTTCTGGTCAATGCGGCGGAATGTGAGCCAATGCTGAAAGTTGACCAGCAGTTAATGGCCGTCCAGGCTGAGCGACTTATCCGCGGCGTTCAATATGCCATGACGGCTACCGGAGCCAGTGCCGGAATTATTGCGCTCAAAGAGAAATACCAAAAAGCGATCAAGGCGTTAACGCCCCTTCTGCCTGCCGGGATCCGCTTACATATTTTGCCTGATGTCTACCCGGCAGGTGATGAGGTTCTGACCATCTGGATGGCAACAGGTCGGAGAGTTCCGCCTGCCGCGTTGCCTGTTAGCGTCGGCGTAGTAGTCAATAACGTCCAGACCGTGCTCAACATCGCGAGAGCAGTTGAGCAACAGTACGCCGTTACGCGTCGTACCCTGACCGTTAACGGCGCAGTCGCCAAACCAATCACCCTCACTGTCCCTATCGGAATGTCTTTACGTGATGTTCTGGCGTTGGCCGGCGGCGCAACCGTTGACGATCCCGGCTTTATCAACGGTGGTCCGATGATGGGCGGCCTGATTACTTCACTGGATACCCCAGTCAGCAAGACCACCGGAGGCCTGCTGGTTTTGCCTAAGTCTCATGCGTTGATTCAGCGGCGGATGCAGGATGAACGCACTGTGCTTTCTGTAGCAAAAACCGTTTGCGAGCAGTGCCGTTTGTGTACGGATTTGTGCCCAAGGCATTTGATCGGCCATGAATTATCCCCGCACCTGTTGGTTCGTGCGGTGAATTATCAGCAGGCGGCCACGCCGCAACTGCTGCTCACAGCCCTGACCTGTTCAGAATGCAATGTGTGTGAAAGCGTAGCCTGTCCGGTTGGGATATCACCGATGCGAATCAACCGCATGCTTAAACGCGAGCTGCGGGCTCTCAACCATCGATATGAAGGGCCGCTAAATCCTGAGGATGAAATGGCGAAGTACCGGCTGATCCCGGTTAAACGCCTTATCACCAAACTGGGTCTTAGCGACTGGTATCACGACGCGCCACTGGCTGAGACTGATTATTCCACCGATAAAACGACGCTGTTGCTACGCCAGCATATTGGCGCCAGCGCCACCCCATGTGTACAGCAAGGTGAACGCGTTGTTCGCGGTCAATGCGTTGCCGATGTGCCGTCCGGTGCATTAGGCGCGCCTGTTCACGCCAGTATTGACGGTATTGTCAGCGAAATCACTGAGCAATCCATCACGGTAATTAGAGGTTAATCATGTCTCAGGCTATAGGGATTTTAGAACTCACCAGCATTGCCAAAGGAATGGAAGCTGGCGATGCCATGTTAAAAAGCGCGAATGTGAATTTACTGGTCAGCAAGACCATCTGCCCGGGAAAATTTCTGCTCATGCTCGGTGGTGACGTAGGTGCCGTACAACAGGCGATAGCCACTGGAACATCTCTGGCTGGCGATATGCTCGTTGACAGTTTGGTACTCCCCAACATTCATGCCAGCGTACTTCCCGCAATCAGCGGACTAAACAGCGTGGATAAGCGTCAGGCAGTTGGCATTGTCGAAACATGGAGCGTTGCTGCCTGCATCTGCGCCGCCGACCGGGCGGTTAAAGCCTCTAACGTCACGCTGGTTCGCGTCCATATGGCATTTGGTATTGGCGGCAAGTGCTACATGGTCGTTGCCGGCGATGTGTCGGATGTGAATAACGCGGTAACGGTTGCCAGTGAAAGTGCGGGTGAAAAAGGCCTGCTGGTTTACCGCTCGGTCATACCTCGCCCGCATGAAAGCATGTGGCGACAAATGGTGGAGGGATAATGGAAAGACAACCCACCACGGATCGAATGATTCAGGAATATGTTCCAGGCAAGCAGGTCACGCTGGCGCATCTTATCGCCAATCCTGGTAAAGATTTGTTCAAGAAACTGGGATTACCAGATTCAGTTTCCGCAATCGGTATTCTGACCATTACCCCTAGCGAAGCCTCAATCATCGCCTGTGATATCGCCACGAAATCCGGGGCGGTAGAGATTGGCTTTCTCGACCGGTTTACCGGCGCGGTGGTACTGACTGGCGATGTTTCCGCCGTTGAGTACGCGCTGAAACAAGTAACCCGAACGCTGGGCGAAATGATGCGTTTTACCGCTTGCCCCATCACCCGGACGTAAAGCATGAAACGCATAATGCTAATTGGCCCCAGCCAGTGCGGTAAAACGTCGATCACGCAGTGCATGCGGGGAGAGGCGCTTCACTATCAGAAGACCCAGGCCATAGTCTGGTCTCCTACGGCAATAGACACACCGGGCGAATATCTCGAAAACCGCTGCCTGTACAGCGCGCTGCTGGTCAGCGCCTGTGAAGCAGACATTATCGCGCTGGTTCTGAATGCTGACGCGCCATGGTCACCTTTTTCTCCAGGTTTTACAGGTCCCATGAACCGTCCCGTTATCGGTCTCGTCACCAAAGCCGATTTAGCTAACCCGCAGCGTATTTCTCTTGTGGAGAGTTGGTTAGTTCAGGCTGGCGCACAAAAAGTATTTGTCACCAGCGCGCTGGAGAATACCGGTGTCGATGAGATGTTCACTTTTCTGAATGCAAAGGAACCTTCATGTCTCACAAAATAATGGCCATTAATGCAGGCAGCTCCTCGCTTAAGTTTCAGCTACTGGCGATGCCACAGGGTGAAATGATTTGCCAGGGACTGATTGAGCGTATCGGTATGTCTGATGCGCATGTCACCCTAAAAGCACCAGCGCAGAAATGGCAGGAGACTTTGCCCGTAGCCGATCACCGTGAAGCAGTGACGCTGCTGCTGGAAAAACTGCTCAGTCACAATATTATCAGCAGTCTGGAAGAGATTGACGGCGTTGGCCATCGCGTCGCCCACGGCGGAGAATCCTTTAAAGATTCCGCGCTGGTAACCGATGAAACGCTGGCGGAAATCGAACGCCTTGCAGAACTGGCACCGCTTCATAACCCGGTAAATGCGTTGGGAATTGCGGTATTTCGCCAGCTATTGCCAAATACGCCGGCCGTTGCGGTTTTTGACACGGCTTTTCATCAGACCCTTGATGAACCCTCTTTCATCTATCCTCTGCCCTGGCGCTACTATTCAGAGTTGGGTATTCGTCGCTATGGTTTTCATGGCACCAGCCACAAGTACGTCAGCGCTAAGCTGGCTGAAAAACTGGGCGTGCCGCTCAGCGCCCTGCGCGTTGTTTGTTGTCATTTGGGCAACGGCAGCAGCATCTGTGCTATCAAAGGCGGGCATTCGGTAAATACATCAATGGGCTTTACGCCGCAGTCTGGCGTAATGATGGGCACGCGAAGTGGCGATATTGATCCATCCATTTTGCCGTGGATTGCCCTGCGTGAAGGCAAAACTCCCCAGCAGCTCAACCAATTGCTCAACAATGAATCTGGATTGCTCGGCGTTTCTGGTATTTCACCCGACTATCGTGATGTTGAACATGCCGCAGATACGGGCAATCACCAGGCCGCACTGGCGTTGACGCTTTTTGCCGAGCGGATTCGCGCCACTATTGGCAGCTATATTATGCAGATGGGCGGCCTGGATGCGCTGGTGTTTACCGGAGGAATTGGCGAGAACTCAGCACGGGCCCGCACCGCAATTTGTCACAACCTGAATTTCTTAGGTCTGGCCGTTGATGAAGAAAAAAATCAGCGTAACGCCACCTTTATTCAGACGGAAAATGCGGTGGTCAAAGTGGCGGTGATTAATACCAATGAAGAGTTAATGATAGCTCAGGACGTTATGCGTTTAGCGATATCAGAAACTGTGACATTGGGCATTCCCGCCTGATATTGCCACACCGCAAATTGCGGCAAATCATGGTAATAGCGCGATCGCCATGACACTATGCGCCGAGGATTGCTGAACACAAAGGTGAAGACGTGGCTGTTGCGCAATGTCCCGCATCGTGCGGAGAACTTATCCAGGGCTGGATTCTGGGCAGTGAGAAACTGGTCTCCTGCCCGGTCGAATGGTATAGCACCGTTGAGGTCAGTTCAGGCTCACCGCTAACGGACGAACGTCCACTTTCCCGGGCAATGGTAGACAGGTTATTACAGCACTGGCAGTACCCGGCGCATCTTAGTCAGGATATCCGAATTGATGTTCAGTCAACCATTCCCGTCGCTAAAGGGATGGCCAGCAGCACTGCGGATATTGCCGCCACGGCGATCGCCACGGCGCATTACCTCGGCCATCAACTGGACGAACCGGCACTGGCGCAGCTTTGTGTTTCGCTGGAGCCGACCGACAGCACCGTTTTTCGGAAGCTTACTCTTTTCGATCATAACAACGCCTCCACGCAAATTGCCTGTGAAACTCAGCCTCAACTCGATCTGCTGGTTCTTGAAAGTCCGGAAACATTACGTACCGCGGATTATCACCGTATTCCACGTCATTCCGGCTTGCAGGCGGGAGCAGCGGCATTAAAACGGGCATGGGAAAAAGTGCAGGAAGCCTGTATCAGCCAAAATCCTTACCGCCTGGGAGAAGCCGCTACGCTTAGCGCGATCGCCAGCCAGTTACTGTTACCAAAACCGGATTTTGATTCACTGTTAGCGCTGGTAGAAGAATGTGATTTATACGGCGTCAACGTCGCGCACAGCGGCAGCGTAGTCGGGCTGATGCTGGACAGAAAGCGACATGATGTGGATTACATTAAATGGATGCTGGCGCAGAAAAAACTAACGGCCCACTGGCCGGAACAGCATTTGTTGCGGATGGTTACTGGTGGGGTCGAACTGCAATAAGGGTCGCCGCAATGCAGCGACCCGAACAAAGATATAATCGTTACTCGGCTTTCGCTTCGGCGTTTTTCACTTCGCCCATCGCTTTCAGCTTCTTAGAGATATCGCGGCGTTCTTTAGAGATCTCGGCATTTTTGATGATGTAATCATCAACACGATCTTCATAATCGCTTTTCATGCTGGCAATAATGCCCTGAATCGCTTCCACGCTCATTCCAGGCTTGATGTAGTCGCTCAGGTTATCTAACAGCAGAACGCGTTTCTGGTTGTCACGGATCTTTTTCTCAACGTCCTGGATTTCACGTTGCAGTTTGTTTTTACGACGGAACAGACGAACAAATTCCAGCACGTCCTGGAAAGAAGGCTTGGTAGTTTCCATTTTTACACCCCTGATAATGTGAGATTCGGATTCGTTAAAACAACGGCTAAAGTGGGTCAACATTACTTTCATGCCCGCCATACTTCAAGTTGCATCTGCATCGACAATGCATGGTTGAAACCTGAATTATTGAGGGTAAGCCATTGCAGTTACCAATGGTTTTAGCCTTTTTCAGTATCATACCTCTATTCTTTGCTGAATCGAAGCAGCAGCAGAATCAATCCCCTCATCTGCTCTTTATTTGCGCAGCGCGCGACAGATTAAATGTGAGAGTAACTCCAACTGCCGCGCCATTTCCATGTTCAACCAAACGTAGCCGTGAATGGGCGTTTCAGCGACATTATCGCCTTTCTGTTCTGCAATGAGCTGGCGTAGTTCCGCCACGGTGTCATTGAGCTTTTCCGTATTGGCTAGCACCGGCTGCGGATTCCCTTCGTACAAAGCGTGGGTTATCGTCAGTAGCGCCTGCTGCGTCATGAGCTGATTTTCACGCAAAGTTTGCGCATTCAGCATGACAAAGTGGCTGGTGCGGCTGGCCCAAAGCGCATTGATTTGCAGCTCAAGCATGCAGACCAGATTGCGATTAACCGTCTGAATAGCTTCAAAGATCGATTTTTGAATGTGGGTTTCTTTGCTGGCAGGAACGATGAGCCCACGCATTTTGACAACGTCGCTTAAGAGCTGTTGTAAATGCTTCTCCAGCCGCGGTTGCTCAAGCAGATTAGGGGATAGCGCGGCCTGATAAACCCGATTGTACCCCGTTACGCAATGCGCCAGTTGGATACGCCAGTGTATAAATGCCCGCTGCGGCCAAATGCCGGTAAACAGCATCGCCAGTAACGACCCCAGAATAACATCGCCACCGCGCCATAACGCGGTATTCATATCTCCGGCAGGCGCCCCCACGACCACGGCAAGCGTGATGCCAATCAACAGCGCCTGATAGGGCCTTTTACCCAACGCCAGCCAGCCGCAGAGAAACATCGCCACCGCGCACCATATCAGCATTAGCGGAAGCGAAAAGAGTTCCAGACGCAGGGCAATCAATCCAAGCACTGAGCCCAGGATAGTTCCGCCTATACGCTCAAACGCTCTGGGAACAACGTTACCCCAAAAAGAAATTGGCCCCATAATCACCACCAGCGTGATCAGAGGCCATGTACCTTCAGGAATGTTAAACAGACGTACCAACAGAAAAGTAAGAAGAAACGCCAGCGCAATGCGAATACCATGCACCACACGATAATGACGATACAAACGAATTTCAAAAGGACTTAGTGACTTATCTGCACGCACTCATGCACTCCGTCAGGGAATAGCAAAGAAGCGAATTGTACCTGTTTTACGGTGAAAACATCATCCTGATTTACACCTTAAGCAGTTACTTCGGTTGCACCGGCACATACATTTCAATGTCCCAGTAGCCGTCCTCCATGCCATTGTTCATATAAACTTCAAAGCAGGGTTTAGCGGCTATCGTATAAGTCGTATCCTGCATCAGGCGCTCAAAAAACTGATACCACGGCGTCGCAAAATCATGATTTTCAACGCGCGCTACGGCTACAGCATAGTCGCCACCCGCCAGCTCGGTGAGGATCACCCCTTCGCTGTTTTCCGGTATTTCAAAACCTTCAGGCACAGAAACCACGGTATCACAGCGCAGTTTTTCTGCTGGAACCACGTCAGGATTGTCGTAATAAACAGCTATCCATTCCAATGGCACAACCTGTTTACCGTCGACCCACTTCATTAACTGCTCAAAACCCTGTTTAACCGTTTGTTCCCATGGTCCAACCATATGGAAACCGGCAATCATGCGTTTATCAACCTGCTTTATCTCGTACTCCATACAACCTCCACTGTTACACTGTATTTATATACAGTGTAATTTTTAGCTATGTCGGCCACAAGGAAACAGTGATTATTATGTGAGCAGATTCGCACTCTTGCCAGCCTGGCGCATCGGGAAAACTACGCTTTGTGGTGGAAATAATCGCTCAGACGCGAAAAGACGCCGCCTTCGCCAACGGACTCCAGCGTAACCAGAGGCCAATGCGCCACCAGCTTATCGCGATCGTAGAGTTCAATTTCCCCCACACGTTGATGCGCGGCGATTGGCGCAACCAGTTCTTTCTTATCAAGGACATATTTTGCTTTGATGTTAGGGACTTCCGCCTTAGGCAGGGCCATCCAGAAATCCTGCTCGGTACCGAGGCTGATTTTTTCTTTATCGCCATACCAGATCCGTTCAGTACCAACCTGCTTACCGCTACGCAAAACCTGCACCGTATCAAAGTTGTGTTGCCCCCACTGCAGCAGTTTACGTGCCTGGTCTTCGCGCCCTTTCGCACTCTCCGCGCCCATCACAACCGCAATCAGGCGGCGCTGCCCGTCAACGGCGGAAGCAATCAGGTTAAACCCGGCGCCGGACGTGTGCCCTGTCTTCAGGCCATCAACGTTCATGGTTTTATCCCATAACAAGCCGTTACGGTTTTGCTGCGTGATGCCGTTCCAGGTCAGGCTTTTCTCACTGTACATATGGTAGAAATCCGGCTCCCCGTGGATGATAGCGCGGGACAGCACGGCCAGGTCGTACGCCGAGCTATGCTGACCCGGCGCATCCAGGCCATGTACCGTTTCAAAATGGGTATCCTGTAGGTTCAGCTTTTGCGCATAGTTATTCATCATCGCGACAAACTGCGGTTGTCCCCCGGCGATATAATCCGCCAGCGCCACACAAGCGTCATTTCCTGAATCAACGATTAATCCACGGCTGAGGTCGCGTACCGAAACGCGATCCCCTTCTTTCAGGAACATCAGGGATGAACCGACAAATACCGGGTTATCTTTCGCCCACGCATCGCGCCCGACGGTGACAATATCTGTCGGACTAATACGGTTGCTGTCGATTGCGCGATCGACAACATAGCCGGTCATCAGCTTAGTCAGGCTGGCGGGATTGCGCTGCTGGTGTTCATTACCGGCTGTCAGAATTTGGCCCGTGGTGTAATCCATTAATACCCACGCCCCGGCAGCGATCGCCGGAGGTTGTGGGGCGAAGCTTACGGCATCATTCGCCCAGGCGGACGTAAAACTCATCGTGAATAGTGAAGCGGCAATAAACAAACGGCGTTTCAACAGCATGTCCTCAGAAAAGGGAGAAATAGCCGTTCTTTTTACGGAAGTTCTGTCGAACAAACATGGATAAATTGCAAGAAAATGTGACATAAGGCACATTTTCTTGCTGTCAGGAAAGATTTTCAGAGACAAGCCTCGTCCGGAACTACCCTTTACGCGGCGCAGTCTCTGCGTGATGGCTGCGATGGCGGTGATAGCCATCGATCATACTGCGGAAAATTTGCCCCGGCGTGTCGCCCAGCGTGCACAGGTAAATATGCGCGCAGATAAACAGTAAGCCCACAACCGCTAACGCCATATGCAGCACCAGCATCACCGGCCCCGCCCCAATCACCTGCGGGTAAAGACATAGCAACCCCGTGATGATCAGCAACGGAACCAGCGCGTACATGATGGCAAGATAGGCCAGCTGTTGCAGCGGATTGAATTTGTCCTCTGCCGTTGCGGCAAACGGGTGCGGCTCGCCTTTCATGATGCCATACAGATAGAAGCGCGTTTGCAGCAGGCAGCGTGATATCAACCCGTTCAACTTCACGCGATAATGGCAGCCGTTGCCGCTGGTTGCGTTTATTAACACAAAGCCAATCCAGAAGGCCAACAATGCAAAACCGCACCAGGTATGGATTTGCACCATCAATGCCACCGGTCCGACTGAGAAGTGGCCAAACAAACCACTCAGCAGTAGCAGGATAAAGAGTAGCGCGTTGCCCCAATGCCAGCGGCGGACCGCCAGCGAATAGAGGTAGTCCCGATGCTCTTCTCCGGCTGTCGTTTTGGGCGCCAGCATCCGACGCAACAACGCGTGCGTGACCAGGCCCGCAATCATCAGCACGACAACAACGCCTGCATAAATGAGCCACAGCGGCCAGTAGTCTGGCGCATAGCTAAGCTCTGCTCCCCAGATAGAATTCATACGTTTCCCTCCTGATGGATCTCTTTACGCCGATAGACACTTACCGGGCCGCTGCGCGTATCCTGCTGGCGATAAACCTCTTTTTGATTTATCCAATGCTGAATTTCCGGGTCGTCGCGACGGCCAAACTTCAGCGCATCCGTCGGGCAAACGGAAACGCAGGCAGGTGACTGACCACTATCCAGGCGAGTATCCGCGCAGAAGTTACATTTGTCGGCAATCCCCGTTTGCGGGTTGAGGTAGCGTACGTGGAACGGACAAGCGGCAACGCAGTAGTCGCAACCAATACAGCGAGACTTATCCACTTGCACAATGCCATTTTCGTCACGAAATGAAGCGCCGGTAGGACAGACGCTGACGCAAGGCGCATCTTCACAATGCTGACAGGAAACGCGAACAAACTGGAAATGGGACAGCACCTCGGGTTCATGTTCGGGTGAACGGATCTGCACCTGTAGGCGGCTATATCCTTCCGGCACGTCATTCAGTACCTTGCAGGCAACTGTACACGCCTGACAGCCAATACAGCGTTTCTCGTCATGCAGCATGACATAAGGGTTTGTTGATTGATTCATGATGTTCTCCTTTCTCATGCCCGACTAAGCGTAACGCCAGCGGTGTGTACCACCGTACCGGAAACCGGACTGGTAACATGCGGAAGCAAATTACCGCAGTGAATACCGTGCGTCGTCGCCGCTGTTTTGGCTCCCGCCTTGGCGCCAAATCCCATATAAACAAACAGCGTATCGGGTCGAATTCCGGCAGTGACCAGCGCTTTGCCTTTTTCCTTGCCGGTCGCATTTTCCAGCCAGATCTCATCGCCGTTTTTAATCCCTTTTTCGCGGGCCGTTTGTGGGTGGATCCACACCGCGTTGTCCCACATCAGCTCACTGAGCAGTGGCACATATTGCGTCGCGCCATTGGTATGTACCGCCACTTTTCCCTGAATAAAATAGAGTTCATTGTCGCTTTTGAGGGCAAAATTGCGGGCGCGCGGAATGCCGTAGCCAGGCAGAAGCGTTTCCAGCGCCTCAGAGTAGAGTTCGATTTTTCCCGACGGGGATTTAAAGCGCAGTTGCTCGCCATAGGTGCCGTCGCCGTCAACCGCCACAGCGCCCGGATAGCGCGCCACAAACTGACGCACCGCTTCAGGTTCACGCAGCAGCAGCGGAACACCCCACTCACGATATCCTTTCTGACGCAGTTCAGCGGACAGTGCATGATCGCCATTGAGCTGGAACAGTTGTCGCGTCTGCATATCCTGCCAGGGATAGAATTGCCCAAGACCTAATTGCACGGCCAGTTCTTTCCAGATTTGCCAGCTCGGACGTGCATCGCCTATAGGTTCAACAACCTGTTGGCGCAGGGCATAGGCCGGATTCAGGCCCGACATGTCAGAGACTTCTTCATCGCGCTCAAGGTAAGTACATTCAGGCAAAAGATAATCGGCATACGCCGCGCTTTCGCTTAAATAGACATCGCAACTGACCACCAGATCGAGCTGTTCAACGGTTTTAACCAGATCTGGCCGACAGGTTACCGTCTGGAAGGGATTGTGACGGGACATAATCCAGCCCTTCACCGGGTAAGGCGTCTGATTTAACACAGCGTCGATAATGCTTTGTACCACGCCACCGCCCGCCGCAATGTACTTAAACTGAGGGGCAACCAGATCGATGCGCTGTGCAGCTGGTTTGGGTAATTTGACATCGGGTTTTGCCAGCACAGGAGCAACCTTCTCTCCGGCCAGCTTGTTGTAGGTTGCCGCGGCTTTTTTCTGGTACAAGCCACCCTCACGCTCAATATTACCCAGCAGCGCATTGAGGGTAAAAATCATACGCCGCATATCAATTTCTTCTTGCGAAAACGTCGCGCGATGGCCTGGGCTGACGATAGCATGAGGCGCACAGGCGGCCATTTCGCGGGTGACCCGGACAATAACATCAGCAGGCACATCCGCTTGCTTTTGCGCCCATTCCGGCGTGGTTTCTTGTACTGCTTCTGCCAGTTGGTCAAACCCGGTGGTGTAGCGTGCCACAAAGTCTGCGTCATACAGATTTTCATTAATCATGACGTGACACATGGCCATTAACACCGGCAGGTCGCCGCCCGGTTTAAGCGCATGCCATTCATCCGCCTTGCTGGAGAAGACGGACAGACGGGGATCGAAACTGACCATTTTGGCGCCCTTTTCCTGCGCGGTCATTAGCTCATGCGTATCGGCAACTTCAATGCCTTCATAGAGGTTATGGCCAAAAGAGACCATATATCGGGTATTGGCGATATCCATGGCTAAGTCACCGCCCATCATCACTTTCGCGGCAATGGCTTTTCCGGCAGGACACGTCGACGCGTGAGTAAAGGTGTTTGGCGATCCAAATGCTGTTGCCAGATGAAATAAATGACCAGAAAGCGAACCGGATTTGGAAGAGAATACGACCCCTTGCGGACCATGCTGCGCCTTTATTGCCGTCATTTTTTCAGCAATTTCTTTATACGCCTGCTGCCAGCTAATGACCTGCCATTCACCGCTCCCGCGAGGTCCTGTGCGCTTCATGGGTTTAACAATACGATGTGGGTCGTTGACCAGGCTAACACCGCTGCCACCACGAGCGCAGATCCGCGTCCCCTGCTGAGGCGCATTAGGGTTCCCCTGAATAAAAACCGTCTTATTATTAATTACCTGCGCCTGAATTGGGCAGCGAAAAGAACACATTTCGCACAAACTTGGCGTCAGGGATGTTTTCCCCTTAATGCTCTGTGGAGAATTTCGCGCCAGTGCGCCTGGCGGGAAACTCCCTATCGCGCAGGCTGAGCAACCGATGCCCACTCCTCGCAAAAAATTACGCCGACTAATGCTCATATAACCTCCTGTTATTAGATATATCCAATGATTATATGGCGTTTAAATTATTAATTTTTAACCTCACTCACATTTCATTACAATATGAAGTCGTCAATTCAAGATTATAAAAACCTATTGTTTATAAAAGACTTTTAAAACTTCCAGAAACAACAAACCGACAGAAAAAATAACAATAATGGTTATCAATTAGATTATTTTCCAGCCCGTCAATTTCAGGAAATTTATTCCAGTAATTTCCTTTAATAGCACAGAGTTTATTATTCAATTCTATTAAAGCCGCATTCATCGCAATTTTAGTGCGTGCGCCATCCAGCATCGATAATGCCATTGCTGATTACCTCGCTATTTTTTGGTATTCTTGGCCGAGCGCTAAATTGATCCCGGACATAACTGAACAATGAATGACGGCAAGCAGCAACCTGGTTTTCTCTTCCACGATTACGGGAATAACTTTTCAATTAATTGATTTCAATTGAATTTTACGCCATTGAATTCAAAATATGTACTAAAAAATGTACTCAAAACTCTGTACTTTTAATTTGACTGGCTGCCACCCCCTGCACAATACTGTATACAATTACAGTAAGTAGGAGATTCAGTTATGTTTGTTGAATTGATATACGACAAGAGAAATGTTGAAGGTTTAACTGGCGCCAGAGAGGTCATCCTGGCTGAGCTGACAAAGCGAGTGCACCAGATTTTCCCTGATGCCGAAGTGAAGGTGAAGCCGATGCAGGCAAACGGCTTGAATAGCGATGCCAGTAAAAGCGATCGGGAAAAGCTGAACCGCATGCTGGAGGATATGTTTGAAGAAGCCGATATGTGGCTGGTATCTGAGTTCCCGACAGTTCGCCAGGTTGGGCTGTAAAGTTGTGCAGGTTGCCAGCATCGATCTTTACCGGCGGCCTGCATCATGTCTACCCCCTGCCTGCAGGAAATTTTCGGTATAGTGTTGACACTCCTACATCGTAAATTATTGCCACGCGCTGACGCGTTTCCCCCGCAGCAATTAATCTCCCTGCCTGCGCCCACTGTTCATCCGTTAGTTTTGGCCTACGGCCACCAATGCGACCTTCCGCGCGCGCAGCTTCTAAACCTGCACGGGTGCGTTCGACAATAAGCTCCCTTTCCATTTCAGCCAATGCGCCCATTACATGAAAGAAGAACCGCCCCATAGGCGTACTCGTATCGATGCTATCCGTCAGGCTCCGGAAGTTAACCCCTTTCTCCCGCAGTTCCTCCACTAACACAACAAGATGTCGCATGCTTCGCCCGAGCCGATCCAGTTTCCAGACCACCAGCGTATCGCCCTCCGATAGCGTCCGGAGCACCTTTTTTAACCCTGGTCTGTCGGACACCTTACCGCTGATCTTGTCTTCGAAAATCAGCTCACATCCTGCACACTCGAGCGCGTTTCGCTGAAGTGCAGTGTTCTGGTCATTAGTTGACACCCTCACGTAGCCAATAAGCATGAGTTTCTTTCCTGCAAAAGGCCGGAAGCATGCCACCTGAGCGATAAATGATCATTATTAAAAACGTTGGT